>JAFGJO010000029.1 GCA_016929065.1 Spirochaetales bacterium
CATTATAAATTCTTCTACCTGAGTTCTTGCTTTCATTATAAATTCTTCTTCCTGAGTTCCTGTTTTCATTATAAATTCTTCTACCTGAGTTCCTGCTTTCATTATAAATTCTTCTTCCTGAGTTCCTGCTTTCATTATAAATTCTTCTTCCTCAATTCCTGCGCTCCTGCTTACATAATAAATTCTTCTTCCTGAGTTCCTGCTTTCATTATAAATTCTTCTACATCAATTCCTGCGCTCCTGCTTACATAATAAATTCTTCTTCCTGAGTTCCTGTTTTCATTATAAATTCTTCTACATCAATTCCTGCGCTCCTTATAAATATTTTATATTTTTCCTTATACCATTTTACAATTCTTTTGTTTTTTTATACATTATAACCTGTACAATTACAGATAAAAAGGAGCATCCATGCCTGCTATAAATCTTACACCCGATATATTCTGGATCGGGGTGAATGACAGAACGACCGACCTTTTTGAAGGGATATGGCCCATCAGCAAGGAAGGGGTTTCATACAATGCCTATCTTGTCCGCGACAAGAAAACCGCCCTTGTTGATCTTGCAAAGTCAATAAAGTCAGACAGCTTTTTCGACCAGATTGACCAAGTCTGCAAAGTAACCGATATCGATTATGTGGTAATCAACCACATGGAACCGGATCATACAGGACTGATAAATATTTTAAGGAAACTGTCGCCGAACTGCACTATCCTCACTACTCCGAAGGCAAAAAAGATGCTCGCGGATTATTATCAGGTTACCGAAAACATTCAGGAAGTTGCTGACGGCGAAGAAATATCTCTTGGGAAAAAAACATTGCAGTTTTTTCATGTTCCGTTTGTCCACTGGCCCGAGACCATGGTGACGTATGAGAAATCAACACAGGTACTTTTTTCGTGCGATGCATTCGGCGGGTACGGAGCATTTCACGGCACGATATTTGATGATGAATGCCGTGAGCTTGAATTCTATAAAAACGAAGCACTCCGCTATTTTGTCAATATTATCGCCAAGTTTACAACTCCCGTTCTCAAGGCAATTGACAAACTGAAAGATCTGCCTATTAAAATAATTGCCCCGTCACACGGCCTGGTCTTCCGCAAGGATCCCGGGCTTATTGTTGACCTCTACCGGAAATGGGCCGAGTATGCAGGCCAGCCCGGGGAAAAAGCAGTCACCCTTGTCTATGGATCGATGTACGGCAATACCGAAACCATGATGAACGCAATCGCGCAGGGCATTGCGAATGAAGGGCTTCCGGTTCACATTTTTGATGCGGCGAGAACGCATGTCAGCTATATCCTCCCCTCGTTGTGGACGAACGCCGGTGTCATGCTGGGCGCGCCCACCTACGAGGCAAAACTGTTTCCGCCGATCACCCAGGTACTGGATATGGCGGTGACAAAAATGATTAGAAACAAGACCGCGGCCATGTTCGGCAGCTTCGGCTGGTCCGGCGGTGCACTGGGAGAAATCCGCCGTATCGTCGAACCGGCAAAATGGAATCTCGATATGACCATGGAATTCCAGGGCGGAGCCACAGCCGAAGACCTCAAGAAGGGTGTTGCCTTCGGCTCCGAGTTTGCCCGGAAAATCAAAAAAGGCGACGCTTGACAGACAAGTTTCTTTTTCCCTATGATTTTATCAGCCTGTACGGCTATATTGCAGTATAGCCCTGCAGGTTTTTTTATTATGAAAAAGATCATCGAATACTTCGCGGGGAAACCCTTATTTA
Organism: Spirochaetales bacterium; assembly: GCA_016929065.1. Lineage (GTDB taxonomy): Bacteria > Spirochaetota > Spirochaetia > SZUA-6 > RPPD01 > RPPD01. Next base: position 1,739 of record JAFGJO010000029.1, read on the forward strand.
CCAACTTCCTCATGATTGTTGTTTTTATCGGGGGAGTTGTTTTCTGGCACCAGACCGGCAAAGAGGAAATGCCCAACATCACCTATGATTTTGTCCGCGTTGCTGCCTCCTATGCCGGGGCCTCTGCCCAGGAAACCGAGTTTTTTGTCACCACAAAACTCGAGGACGCGATTTCCGGCATTCAGGGCATCAAGGACTTTGAAAGCCGGACCGGTCCTGGCACAGCGAACCTGTATATTGACCTCGTACCCGGCTATGCAGACAGGGACGAAACCATTCAGGAGATCAAGGACTCTGTGGAACGGCTCCGACTGCCCGAAGACGTCAACGACACCCTGAGTGTCCGTGAGTTTAAATCGAGCAACCGCAGCATTGTCGATGTGATGCTCTATTATAAAAACGAACAGGTCATGAACGAAAAAAGCCGCAGCGAACTGCAGATTACCGGATATATTCTGCAAGAACGTCTGCAGCAGCTGCCGGCAATCAGTGAAGTAAGTGAATCGTCGTTTCTTGCCGACAAAATTGATATCTATGTCATTCCCTCAAAACTGATAGAATATGAAATTACCCTGCCTGAAATAATCAATGAAATAAAAAAGAACAATATCCGTCTGCCGCTGGGGTCTCTGGATGATACCGATACGACAAAGGTTACATTTACTGCTGAATTGACAAACCTCGAAGACATCAGGAATGTGATTATCCGCTCAGGTTTCGAGCGCCGAACCCTGTATCTCCGTGATGTTGCCGTAGTCAGCCGAAAAATGAATGAGCAGGATTCCATTTTCAAGGTAAACGGCCGCGAAGCAATCCGGCTGAATGTCGTGAAAACCAGCAACGCCGGTATTATCGAGGCCGTGGATGAAGTGCGCGGGGCGATTGCCGTATTCAAGGACACTGTATTAAAAGATACCGGGATGGAAACCGTACTGATGGATGATGAATCAAAAAGTGTTATCAACCGGCTGAACCTGATTGTCTCAAACGGGTTGTTCGGCTTCATCCTGCTGATCACCCTCTTGTTTTTATTCCTCAACTTTCGAAGCGGATTGTGGGTTGCGATGGGTGTCCCGTTCTGCTTCGCATTCACCATGATTTTCGCTTCGCTTATGGGGCATACGGTCAACAATATGACGCTTTCCGCGGTAATCATCGTCATGGGCATGGTTGTCGATGATGCCATTGTGGTCGCTGAAAATGTCACCCGGCTTAAAAATGACGGTGTTCCCACCATGGAAGCAGTCGTAAAAGGGACAGCGCAGGTGTTCGTTCCAATCGTTGCAAGTATCACCACCACCTGCGCCGCGTTTCTTCCGCTGTTCTTTTTTCAGGGACGGTTTGCCATGCTCACCTCGTATTTGCCGCCCATTATCTTTTTGATGCTCGGCGGCAGCCTGTTTGAGGCGGTTATAATACTTCCCTCCCATTTAAAGCACAAAATACCCCGATGGCTCAGGGTTGTCTTTTCTTTGGGCACTCTGCCATTGATTGAAAAATATTTTGAGAATAAAAAGAAAATAAAAACCGGTGCAAAAGCAACAGTGCAGAAAGAAAAGCCGAAACACAGGCATTGGTTTTTTCATATTGAGGACGCCTACGGAAAACTGCTTGAAAAAATACTCCCCTGGAAATGGCTGCTTGCGATTGTGTTTGTCGGCCTGTTTGTATTCTCCTTTTTCCTTTTCAGCAATATGAAATTTGTATTGTTCCCCAACGAGGAAACCACCGATATCACCATGTTCGGAGCAGCAGAGACAGGACTGGACAAATACAGGACAGAAGTCCTTGTTCGCCAGATCGAGGAAATCCTTTTGCCGTATCTGGACAGGGAAGTAGTCGGATTCCGGGCATTTATTTCGCGAGGCAGACGGGGCAGTGTCCGCGAGGAAAACAGGTTTTCGGTAAACATTGAGCTGGTTCCGCTTGAACAGCGTTCAAAAACTTCGAACCAGCTGATCAGCGAATGGCAGGAAAAGCTTGATTCCGTAACGGGTTTTGAGGAGCTCGAGTTTGCCAAAAACCGTTTCGGCCAGTCAAGCGGCAGCGCCATCGATATTATCATTCAGGAAAATGATGATGATGACCGCAATGCAGTAGCCGCCATGCTCCTTGCGGAAATGCAGAAAGTACCCGCCTTGAAAAATCCGGAAATTGAATTCATAAAAACAAATCCGGAAATAAATATTCTGGTAAACCGCAACATAAGCGGGGCTTTGGGGATCAGCCCTGAAACGGTTTCCAGTACCATGAAAACAATATTAAATGGAAGCAAACTCTTTGAGATTGTCGAACCCGATCAGAATATCGAGGTGCTTTTAAGCATTCATCCGGATACGAAAAAAAACATCGGATCTGTGCTTGAAATACCGGTCCTCAACTCTTCACGGAACCTTATCCCGATTAGAGCCATCACCTGGTCAACCAGAACAACAACACCGGAATCAATCAACCGGTGGGGATCAAAGCGGGTGCTTCATGTGTTCGGCGATTTAACCGAAGAAATTGATCTCGCTGCGGCTGCAGTCGATATGCCGACACAGGACGAAATACAGAAACTGCAGGAAGACGCGCGGAACGGCAACCCGCAGGCCCGCGACAGGCTTGCACAGCTTCGGGAGGCAGGATTGCTCAAGCGTCCTGGAACAGAGCAGGCAACAGACGGGACACAGGCTCCTGCCATCGAAAAAGTCACGACACTCCCGTCCATCATGACACCGCTTGAAATCGCTGATTATTTTGAGAAAAATGTTTTCCCAAAAATCCTCAAGGAATATCCAAGGACTCTTTTGAGTTTTGGCGGCGAAGTACGGGAAACACGGGAATCGGGAAATGAGCTCATTATTGCGATCATTTTTGTCATCGTTCTTATCTATCTGATATTGGCACTTTCCCTGAAATCACTCGCCCAGCCGTTTATTATCATGCTTTCCATTCCCTTCGGCTTTATCGGGGTGGTTCTGGCCCTTCAGGTACACGGCATGGCAGTGTATGGCTTTTTTGCCATTGTCGGCGCCCTGGGGCTGGCTGGCGTCGTGGTCAATGATTCGATTGTCCTGCTGGACAAACTCATAAATGAATATGACAACATGGATAAGAAGCTTTCTATCGTAACGCGCGTAGCAATGATTACAAAAACCCGCCTGCGCGCAGTTGTGCTCACCACCGTCACCACTGTTGCCGGCCTCCTGCCTACTGCGTACGGAGTTTTTGGTTATGATTCCATGCTCTCAGAAATGATGCTCACCCTGGCCTGGGGACTCATCTTCGGCACCTGCATCACGCTGGTCATTGTCCCGTCAATGTTTTGTTTTATCAAGGAAGCCGGAAACTGGTTTAAAAAAGCATTGTAACACAATACTCATATTGTCCTGCCGGGCGCACTAAAAAAAGCGCTGCCGAAATACATCGACAGCGCTTCATATTTTCTATTTATGCTTGACCTATGGTGTAACTGTTACCGTGTTTACGGTAAAAACAACCGTGTCAAAATATGCTGACATGGTGGTCGGTTCGTGCAATGTGTTTCCCGCCTGAAAGTCGATTTTAGCGGGCATGTCCGCGTATGCAAGACCAAGGGTGAGCAGCAGGCTTCCGTCGACTGTCACTGAATAGTAGCCGGTCACACGGTCATATTCGATAAATATTTCATGCCATGCATTCAAAGTAACCGTACCGGCAAGTGTCGCAACTCCCGTGTTGTCATTCACCATCCACACCTGACCTTCCTCGTTTATACATACGGTAAAGAGTGTGTCATTATCCATTGTGCGCACTTTGATGAATCCGACATTCTGCATCCCGCTCAGGCCCATATATTGCACTTGCAGCTGCCCGTAGTTGTGTTCGCCGATAATTTTTCGGACCTGCACTGCCGTCGTTGTTGATGTCTCGCTTAATTGCAAACAATTACTGCCTGATGGAGCCGCCGGTGAGGCATTATTAATCACCTGGGCATTTAATGTACTGTCCAACCTTGTGGCGACGAACCCCACAGGGAGCGAGCCGACTGCAACCGAATCAAAGTTTTCGGAAAAACCTGCCGGGGCCGGTGGAGCTGATACCGCAACGGTATTGATCGTTAAATTGACATCGTCTATGTAGAGTGCTGCATTCGATGCACTCGTGCCGCCGGCGACGAATTTTATTCTTTCAATGGCTTCGGTAGTTTCAGGAAGTGCAAATGTACCATAATACTGATCATTTACCAGAAAGTTAAAATATCCGCTGTTTTTATCCCAATTGATTTGCACCTTATACCAGGTATCAAATGCATAATTGAGCATCTCGATATTTCTGGAGTTAATATCCCGAATCTCAAAAGTACGGCGCTCCCTCACCCGTAATTCAACAAAATTTACAGATGAGCCCTTGAGATAAATCGTTGAATCAGATGCAGGTGTCGATGGAATTCTCAAATAAAAGGTAAGCTGTCCAAAATTCGAATCATGAATTCTGGTATTCACAACCGATTTGACGGCCGGATCTGCACTTGCATCCTGAAGACACAAATAATTTGGCGATGAATATCCAGGAGCGCCTGCTGTTCCCTGTTTTACCTCTGCCGGGGTTAGTGAATCTCCCTCGGTCTCGCTGTAGGTCCAGCCAGCCGGAAGTTCGCCAACAGCCGTCGTGTCAAAGTTTTCGGGAAAAGCTGCATAAACCGGGAGATCCCCGATTTGTTCTTCATTTGTCGTAAGATTCACATCATCTATGAACAGAGTTCCGCCGGTTGTAGTGGTTGTCCCGGCAATAATTTTGATTCGTGAAATCAAAGGAGAAGAGGCAAGCATGGGAAAAATACCGCAATCAACACCATTGATAATGATTTGTGAATTCCCGGTTGCCTTGTCCCATTTTATTTCACCGGTATTCCATTCATCATCATTAAAACTGGCGATTACGGTTTCTTCTCCGGTCAACCCCTCAATGGTGACGGTTGATTCATGCTTGACCCGCAGATTTACATGAGTTGAATTGGCCCCCCTTATACTTATTACCCCATCCTGGTCCGAATAATCCGGTGTCTGGAATTTGAATGTTAATTGTCCATATCCAGAGTCATGAATATTCACATTCACTATCGCACGGGCAGCAAGGTCCACGCTTGCATCCTGTAAGTGCAAATAATTCGGGGATGAGGCTGCGGTCATTCCGCCGATTTCCTGCATCACCGCTGCCGGCGACTGCACAGCGCCTTCCGACATGCTGTAGATCCAGCCGGCGGGAAGATCTGCAACCGCGGTGGTATCAAAGTTTTCCGGGAACACCGCGTACACTGTTTCCTCTGGAAGCGGCCCGAAATCACAGCTGCTGAAAAATGCAGTCGTAAGCAGAACAGCGGTCAACAGATATACAGCTGATTTCATTCCGCATGATTGTCTTGAATGTTTCATTGTCTACTCCTTTTACCGGACACCCGGTCTTTCATTCGATTATACTTTTTTAGATGATCTTGACAATAGAATACTTACAGGATGTAAATTTTCTGTTTCCAGGATGTAAAATAGTTGTAAACAAATTGGAAATGCAATTCCATGTATTTCTGCACTGGTCTGAATCCTGATATTTCCGGTTCAGTCAAAGATCTCTATGCCCGGAATGTTCGTGCGTCGAACAAATGATATCGGCCATAAACAGTTCTGTGTGTTTTAGTTTCATCATTTTTATCTACATGATGGTTTCTATTATTTTTTCCGTTGAGTATGATGGTTGTGAAAGGCAGTTCATTATGGGATTGAAAATTTAAATCGTACTATTTACAATTTGATCAAAGAAAACAAGTTCAGCAGAGGGGTACCGGCATCTACGGTTTCATTATTTACACTGATGGACAGCTGCCCACTGCTTCGGCAAAGTACAGCCTGAAAGAATAATTTTTCCCCATAAAACTGTCAGGATCATTTTGGTTTGAACAAGCAATCGGGGTTCCCCTGCTGTCCAGGAGATAGCAGACACTCGCATTCTTAGAAAGACTGTTGTTATCCATAATTTATTTGAGATATTTCAGGAACGTTTCATTATTGTGCAGCATATTGCAGGCAGGAAATCAATCAATTCTGCGACATTTTGAACATTGTTCCTTGTTTCAGCTGACAGCCCAAACCAACGCACCATACTCTTTCATCACCTTTTTTAACGGCATTTTCATTACATCCGGTTGTAAAAAAAACCGGTATTATGATATTGTAGTAAAAAGGAAATATATGAATCGATATTGGGAAGTAGACGCATTCAGAGGACTTGCTATAGTCAGCATGATCATATTTCATGTGTTCTATCTTGTTGTTTTCTTTGCAATCGCAAAGATCGATTTGTGGACCGGCTTTTTCTGGTGGTTTCCAAGAATCATCGCGGGGACATTTATTTTTACCGTGGGGCTGTCGCTCACCCTCAGCCACGCACGCGTGAAAGCAGACCATAAAAATACATTTAATAAGTATCTGCTTCGGGGACTCTCGATATTCGGTTTCGGCATGATCATCACGATAGTTACCTTTATTGCTTTCCTGATATTGGAGAATATCACCGGAGAGGAACAGCTGTCCCAGGTCGTTTATTTTGGAATTCTTCATTGCATCGGCATCTCGATTATCATCGGGTCGTTTTTTCTAAGGTTCAGGATTATCAATATCATCATCGGAGTTGCCGTATTGATTGCGGGAAACCTCCTGAACTCGCTGCGCTTCGATTTTCCATGGCTGTTATGGCTGGGATTCTGGCCGCAAGGCTATTACCCTGTTGATTATGAGCCGCTGTTGCCGTGGATAGCGTTGTTTTTTTTCGGGCTGGCATTCGGAAATATCGTCTATAAAAACGGCACCCGGCCTTCAATAATTCCGGAATTGGGCAGTGGAATATTGACGCTGCCGTTCAGGGGCCTGGGTTTTATGGGGAGACATTCGCTTCTCATCTACCTCGTCCACATCCCCGCGCTCGCGGGGATCATCTACGGAATCAAATCGCTGATTGAGCTGTTTTAACAGTACCGATATTATGTATTTTACTGCCGAATACATCAAAACCAGAGACTGATTTTAACTGTACCGCCATACAAATCCAGATCAGTAAAATGTGCATACTCAAATCCGGCCGAGAAAACAAAATGGTCCAGAATATACCCGATTGCAGGCGTCGCCACTACATGAAAAACATTGCCGTCCGTACTGCAATTTGCGTCCAGGGACAGCATGATATTTTCTGTGATAAATATTCTCGCCTGGGTGCCAAAAGATAATCCCAAACCGTAATTGATTGTTTCACCACTCATGCCGCCATAAAAAGCCAACAGGAGATTCCCTGCAGGTATGGCAATCCCCAGATTGACTGTATAAAAAGAATGCCCTACGCCATTTGTATCAAACATTTGATGAAGGTATAATTTACTAAATATAAAGAATCCGACAAACGAAGCATCCAATGTGAATCCATATCTAAAGCCATCTGTGCTAAAAAGTAATGGAGCGCTGACTACAAGTTCAAAAGACAAAGGCTTCCCGGTCCCCGGCGCGTAGGGAAAATTAAATCCGTCCCGTGGTGCTCCATACTCAACCAAATCTATAGCCGGGGTTCTGTCACTCGAATTGTCTGAAGAGTCATTCGAGCCGGAGGAATCTGAATTATTTGATTCGCTTTCCCAATCCGATTCAGCCAACGCCTGGCACATCCCCTGCAGGATGGCTCCGATACAGTTCCCAAGTCCGCTCCCGTCTTATGATGTATTTTTTTTCTTTTTTTCGCTGAGTTCTTTTTGTTCCTCCTGTTCTTTTTTTGTTCGTTCGCGGTACAATATTTTTCCCTTTACTTTCACGTTCTGAATACTCCTTCAGATTCAAATCCTGAAACAAATATACACAGAAAAAAAAGGGAATTGTGGCTTCGATCCATTTTATCATTTTTATCAAAGCACAACTTGTCATGAACCAGTCCAGTTGATACATTTAAAATAACAATTCCATGAGTTCGTACAAGGGATAGGGGGACATACATGAAAATTCAGAATGATGATAAATTTATTAAACTGGTGGAGAACCTGATTGACCCCGCCGAGGTCTGTGATTTGTATTTCTTTCAAAGGTTCAAGAACCTTCTGCCAACATGGCTGTTTAAAAAACTATTGATAAAAACATCAAAAAAATCCCCCTATATGGGTTTTGTCATTGAACCCTATAGCCTCTTCCTGTTTTTCAGGCTCAGGAATTTCGAAAAAGCAAAAGCCCTTCTGCCAACACGATATGAACTTGTCAAAACCCGTATTTTTGCTGATGAGGAGCCTGATTATTATCATGGCATGGGTATTTTCAATACCAAAGCAAGTACCTTTTGGGGTACCAGGATGGAATCCTACCTTGTTGCAAAAGACACAAAAACAGGCCTGATTTCGTGGATTTTCATTGACATCATCAGCAATACGATAATTGCCCTGCCGACAGAAGGAGTGGTCAGTCGAAACAGCAAACACGCTGTTCATACCACGAATTCAAAGGGCGATTTTTTTGTGGACATCAAGGAAGACCGGACAGGCCGTCATTTGGTTTGTAAGGGGAACATGACCAGGGGTATCAAACGGAAACTTGATCAGCCGTTGTGGGTTTTGGGTAACACCTCGATAGCGCACAGCACCGAGTTGACGGACAAAAGCGAAGATCCCTTTGCGGTCATTTTTGACCCGGCAGAGGTGGCAACGGCCATTGACATTCCGCTGGCAGACGTGAAACTGCACAAGAACTCATTGTTCACCGATCTGGCAGAGCAGGAACTGTGCAAGGTACTGTGCTTTCCCTTTGCCCAGCACTACATCGCGGACAGCCCTGGCTGCCGCACCTATATCAAAAATGACCAGGACATGATTGAAAACTATAATCGGATTTCAGAATTAAAGGATTTGAAGACTTTTTCCACAAAAAGCATCAAAAGGATGTTTTTTTCAAGCATCATTTTATCATATCTGATTATTGCAGTTTTATCAGTTCTGCTGCTATTAAAATAAGGGAAGGGATTGATTATATGACAAAAGAAGAAAACCGGGCATTCGTAAAAAAATCTGAATCCCTGATAAAACCGCGGGATATTACAGCCATAAGTTTTTTGGGGGATTTCAACAAATACCTTCCAAAGAAAGTCCAGCACAAGATCATGCAAAAAGGATCGAGCATGATACCGTATATGGGTTTTGTTGTTGATCCCTATTGTTTTTTTGTTTCGTATAAAATTACAGACAGAGCTGCTGCCCAGGCGATGCTTCCTGATGGATATGAACTGACAGAAACCTCTGTTTTTAACAAAAAGGAAAAACACCCGCTTGTTATTATCAGTGCCTTTACTGCCCGGACCTCCGCATTTACCGGCATGCGTCTTGAGTGTTATATCATCGCCCGCAATATAAAGACGGGCCTGTTGTCCTGGATTATCGCAGATTATGAAACCAATACAAACAGCCATGATCCCAGGAATGGATTCTGCGGTTATACCAGTGACCCGGCTGTGTTTGCGACGACGCCGTATGGAGAGCTGCTCGTTGATGTGAAGGGATCGGTCAGCAAGCGAGAATTCTCCGCCAAGGTGGATTTGAATGCGGGGAAGACAGAGAAACTGGAAGAATCGCTTTGGGTCGAAGGAAATATGTCAGTGGATTATGGCGGAGAACTAAAGCATGAATCATCTGTTCCCTTCAGCCTGATTTTTGATCCGGTACTCATGAAGGAGGCCCTGAGGATACCATTGAAGAGCATTGATATTGAGAAAAACTCCTTTATGGATACCATCATTAATTCAGAGCAGCCGGTGGACGCAGCGGTATTTCCCTACAGCCAGCACTTCATTATCCGGCAGGATCTTCGCGAAGAATCTATCACCAGTGAAAAAGATCTGTTTTATCAGATCAAAACCTTTCTGGATCGATCAGGATTCAAGACGATGTCCGGAGATGATATAAAAAAGCCCCTGTTTAGAGGAATGATTATCAGCACACTGGTGAATATTGCAATCATTCTATTTCTGCTGATACAGTGGCTTTTCTGATTTTGAGAGGCTTTTTATCATGGCGGCGGCAGCGATGCGGCCCGTCAGAATGGCGATGGGAACACCAGACGGGCTGTAGCTCCACTGTCCGGCTTTATAGATGCGGGGAATGGCTGTATTTGGCGTAGACAAGATACCTGCCAGGCTGTCAGGAACAGGAGCCTTTTGTTCCAGGCTCCATCCGGTTATGGCTCCATTTGCCGTATGAAACATCTTCATTACAGTGATCGGCGTCGCTGATTCCTGGAATATAATTTTCTCTTTCAAGCCAGGATAAATAGAGGACTCCAGCGTATGCAGCATATAGGCAGTGATTTTTTCCCTGAACTCGTCAATCCAGCCTGCTTGTTCGACCTTTAAAAAGAGTTCACCGTCAAAGAGCAGACTAATTACCAGTCCGGTTTTATTCTTTGGAGCCAGAGACGGGTCTTTTACAACAGGAATGGATATTTCGTAGGAATTTCTTTCACAATACTCCCTGAGCCACGCAAAGAGTTCCTGTTTGGTAATGTGCCCAAAATCTCTCTTCAGCGTTGCCAGCCTTGATCGATGCAAATCCCCCATCCCTGTAGCAAGGGGAGTGTAAATAAAATGACCATTTGATATTTTTTTAAAAACCTCGGGTGTTTCGTTTACCGCAACAAACAGGGTAAACACAGACTCCGCCGTATGTGCGGTCAGGTATTTCCGGCGCTCCAGTGAAATTGAACGCCGGAATCCGGGAGCCAGGGATTGGTCATCCAGCCGCTGATAGAGAGATTTTAAATCTGCCGCCCACAGCAGTTGATCGTAGATGTATTCTTTCCCGTTCTGGTCCAGCAATGTATTCTCGCCTGGATTTATTTTTACGATTTCACTGTTTCTTATGATTTCTCCGCCATCATGAATTATCTTTGATTCCAATGCCTGCGGGAGCTTTCCGGTTCCTCCTGGAGGATATTTATAATCCTGATAGTTTTCAAAATAGCCGAAAGCAAAATTGGCCGGAGTCCCCTTGAAGAAATGCTGACATACCATATCTTTTAACGCGGTGTTGTCTGTAACAGAGTCCAGAACCTCTTCTATGGATTTTTTATGAATAATGTTTTTTACGACCACCCGTAAAAAAAAGGGAAGCCAGGGGAGAAAGTTTTTCCAGAGGTATCGATGGTCTTTTACTGCATTCTTGAAAAAAGGATTCGCTACCTTGTTGAGAATATGCGCATCACGGGAGTGTGATCGGATTCGCTTTTCTATTTTTTTAATCGCACACCGGGATTCAGGAAAAAGTTTATGCAATGATGCTATATAGTCTGAAATCCCCCGGTTTGAATCAAAGTGGACAATTTCCTTCTTGATCCCTGTAGAAACCAGACCTTTGATCAGGGGAAGATTGATCCCCAAATCCTCCAGCATGGGAACAAGAATCCCCGCGTTGCCGAACGCCCGCGGTCCGGCATCAAAAAGAAAACCATCTCTGGAAAAAGAGCTGACCAGGCCCCCGCATTGTGAAGTTTTCTCAAGAATGAGCACGCTATGGCCGCTTTGCAGGAGATAGGCTCCGGCTGTCAATCCCGAGATACCTGCCCCGACAATGACAATTTTTTGGGGCTTCATAACAGGCGGCATAATTCCAGACTCTTTTCCCAGACCATATCCACCCTGCTATTGTCTCTTCCATGAGGAGCAGGCCGTTCTGGTGTCGTCAGGTTAAAAAACCGGCCCGAGACATATTTGACTTCATCAGCAGCCGATAAATAATATAAAGCCTGCGCCGAGATGAGGGGATCTTTTGCTGTGGATAAAATCAGTTTTCTCTTTATCATACGATAGAGCTTGCCGTTGTTCTCGCCGATATTGGACTTTACATTTCCCGGATGCATGGCATTGATGGTTATCCGGGAATTTGAGAAATAATCCCTGAATTTGATCATGGTCAGGAGCTGGGCTGTTTTTGCCGCCCCATAGCTTTTCAAGCCCGAATACCGATGCCATCTCCAGTCCAGATCATTCAGATGGACTCCCGCCAGGGCAAAACGGTGGCCTTCGGAATTGACATAAATTATACGAGCCCGGTTTTCATCCAATAATTTTTCTCGTAACAGATAATTCAGACAGAACGGAGCCAGATGATTGACGTGAAAAACCATTTCAATGCCGTCTTCAGAGTATGCTCTTTTTGTATGGTATACACCTGAATTATGAATAAGAATATCAATGGGAGTTTTCATGTTCAGTAATTCATGGACACACTTTTTGGTCTGTGTCAGGGAACTAAAATCCGCCTGGATAGTCCGAATTGTGCAGCCATACAGGCCAACAAGCTCTTTTTCGAGTTTTTCTGATTTTTGAAGATTCCGGTTTAAACAAACAAGATCCGCTCCCTTCGAAGCAAACAGCCGTGCTGTTTCCAGGCCAATTCCCGAAGTGGTTCCCGAGATCACCGCGGTCTTTCCCTTCAAATCATTGTCGCAACCCAGAGGGAGCTTTTTTTCATTTCTGATCAGCTCTCCCATATCGCGAAAACGGTATTGAATAAGGTATCGAAAAAGCCCCATCAGCCGAACCTCTTTTTCATGAACCTGCGGTATCCTTTTGCCAGAAAACCGATATTGTCAAATATATCACCCCATAAATCATAATAATCCCGTTGCTCAATCACCTTGCCCTCTTTTAAAAGAATCCTGCTGGCACCGTATATGGAAGATTGGGGATACTTTTTATAGGAGATAACCATCTCCCACTCTGCAAAGATCAGGTTTTCCTGTAGCATACTGTTATGGATTATAAATTTAAGCCCCCTTGACCGTTTTGCCAGGCGCCGGGTCATTTCTGTGAAGCTCTGAATTCCCCTGATTTCCTGAACAGAATCCTTGAAAAAAATATCCTTGTCATAATACAGGAGCATATGATCCCAACAGGGCCTGCCCTCTTGTGTATAGATGTCTTGCCACAGGGAAAGGAAATGATCCAGATCCTTTATTTTATAGTTATCCATGGAGTAATCATAATCTACATTGTTTATATCTACAAGAACGTATTTGGCGTAACAATTTCCCGGTACAGCCAATGTATCCTGAACCCTGTCAGGCGGGTCATTTTTTTTAAAAATTCAGGATTTACAATGGAGAGCCTGCTTTTATAGTGCTATAGTGTTTTGTGAAAAGGAAAAAAAAATGCGGCAACCAGAACAGCACACGCCTCTTTTCCTCTTTTCATACTTTCCTTATAAATTCCTCTTCCTGATTTCCTTATAAATTCCTCTTTTCCTCTTCCTGATTTCCTTATAAATTCCTCCCCAGCTATCAAGTTATGAATGTCCTCCTTTCCTGAATTCCTTGTTAACTCCTTTTCCTGCTTTCATGCTTTCCTTATAAATTCCTCTTCCTGAATTCCATCTTTCATGCTTTCCTTATAAATTCCTTTTCATCTGTGTCTGCTATGTGTGGTATTTTTTTCAGACAGATTGCCCGGTCAAGCCGGGCAATGACGGTTATTCTCCAAGACACGTGCGGAGCCTCTCTTTTCCTGCTTTCATAATGGGGACTATGACAAACTCAACATATTCTGATACTATACGCCTGTATGGATAATGACATTAATGCATTGATATCCCAACTTGAACAGGACAAGGCGTTTCTCTCCTGTGTACACAAATGGGAAAAGATTCCCGCACGCGAAGCAGTGTATTCTCCCCTCCCCCTGGAGCTTCACGAGAACCTGTTTCGCTCTTTGGCGGAAAAAGGCATCTACCAGCTGTACTCACACCAGCAGGAATGCTACGAGCATGTCCGCCGCGGAAAAAATATTGTGGTGGTCACCCCCACTGCCAGCGGCAAAACACTCTGTTACAATCTACCGGTGCTCCAGTCCCTGATCGAGGATCCCGATGCCAAGGCCCTGTATCTTTTTCCCACCAAGGCCCTTTCCCAGGACCAGCAGGCAGAGCTCAATGAAGTGGTCATGGAAGGAACACTGTCGGTTAAAATCTATACCTATGACGGCGATACACCCAGCTCTATCCGTGTGGCAGCACGGGACGCCGGACGTATCGTTATTTCCAACCCGGATATGCTTCACGCAGGCATATTGCCGAACCACCCCAAATGGATCAGGTTTCTGAAAAACCTCAAGTACATTGTCATCGATGAGATCCACACCTACCGCGGTGTTTTTGGATCGCACATGACAAATCTCATCAGGCGGTTAAAACGGATCGTCCGCTTCTATGGTGCCGAGCCCCAGTTTATCTGCTGTTCGGCAACAATCGGGAACCCGAAGGAACTTGCTGAACGTGTTATCGAGGAACCGATTACCCTCATCGACAATAATGGGGCGCCCTCCGGTGAAAAACATCTGATATTCTACAATCCGCCGCTGGTCGACCCGGTTCAGGGAATCCGCCGCGGAGTTGTCAATGAATCACAGCGCCTTGCGGTGCGATTTTTAAAAAACAAAATAAAGACCATCGTCTTTTCGCGTTCCCGTGTCCGTACCGAACTCATAGCCTCGTATATCAATTCGTCGCTTGCAAACTTTTATAATGACAACAACCGCACACGGGTAGAATCCTACCGGGGCGGGTATCTCCCGAACGAACGAAGGGCCATTGAAAAGGGCCTTCGTGACGGGAGCATCCAGGGGGTCGTCTCGACGAATGCGCTTGAACTCGGTATTGATATCGGCGGGCTGGATGCTGCAATCCTCGCAGGATTTCCGGGGTCGATCTCCTCCTGCTGGCAGCAGGCCGGCCGCGCGGGAAGGCGCCAGACCGTCTCGATTGCCCTCATTATCGCCTCTGCTTCTCCTTTAAACCAGTATGTGATCCAGCATCCGGAATATTTCCTGGGCAAATCCCCTGAATCCGGATGGGTCGATCCAAACAACCTGTACATCGAGCTTGACCATTTGAAGTGTGCGGTATTTGAGCTGCCCTTTAAAAACAGCGAACGGTTCAGCGACCAGACCGCCTCGCTGCTCGCATACCTGGAAGAGAACGGCGTGATCCGGCTTACCGGCGATTCCTATTACTGGTCCGAGCGCGGCTACCCTGCCGAACACATCTCCCTGCGGAGCGCCACCAGTGAAAACGTGGTGATCATCGATACGACAAAAGGAAGAAATGCAGTTATCGGAGAGATGGACCGCCCTTCGGCAAAGGAACTCATTTTTGAAGATGCCATCTATTTACACCGCGGAAATCAGTATACCGTTAAAAAACTCGATATCGACAACAAGCGCTGCGAGGTTGAAGAATCGGCTGTCAACTACTATACCGATTCAATCGTTAAAACAGATATAAAGGTGCTGCACCAGGACAGTAAAAAGGAAATCAGCGGGGCCGAACTCATCCTCGGCGATATCCTTGTCCGCACCCAGGTGGCAAAATACAAGAAACTCAAATTCCATACCCATGAAAATATCGGATACGGCGAAATTTTTCTTCCCCCCGAGGAAATGCACACCCGCGCGGCTGTGCTTGTTTTTCGGCCGGGAACAAAAGCAGGCCGGGCATTCGAAGCGCTCGAAGAAACACAGAAAACCCCGGTCATCGCGCGGATGGGTTTTCTCATTAAAAATGTCGCCCCGGTATTTCTGCTCTGCGACCCCTCCGACATCGGGGTCTCCGAAAAACTCAAAGACCCCCATTTCCAGGCACCGGCGCTTTATATCTATGACAACCACCCGGGGGGCACCGGACTGTCCGAAGGGTTCGCCGAAAACGTGGCCACAATCATCAATGCACTCGAAGAACGGATTCGCCTGTGCCCCTGCCGCTGCGGATGTCCTTCATGCATCGGCCCGGTCGTTGATATAAGCGAAACAGACAGTAAAAAATCCCTGCGCGATTTTTTAAAAGACGTTCTGTAAGGAGCCCGTGTGTCTGCCGAATCTGATTTCAAGCGAAAACTCGACTCCCTGCACAAATACATTCGTAACACAAAACCAGAATTCAGCTCTGAAGAAAAAACAATAAAAAACACAAAAGGAATTCAGGCGGGAACAGAACTTCCGGGATTCACACGGATAGGCGAATACACGTATCTCCGGGAAAATGCCGAACAAAGCCCCTGGAAAGACAAGCCAGCGGATATTGTTCTTGCGACGACCAAAACCCCGCCTTCCTCGCTGGTGTTTTTTGATACAGAGACAACAGGGCTTTCCGGCGGTGCGGGAACGTTGATCTTCCTGATTGGCCTTGCGCATATAACAGACAGCCAGTTGTGTATTGACCAGTATTTTCTCTCAGACTTTCCGGGTGAGGCGGAATTCCTTAATATAATAGAAAATAAACTTCCCGAAGACGCAGTGTATGTATCATATAATGGAAAAGCATTCGACTCTCACCTGTTGTTTGGCCGGTTCCTCATTCATGGAAAAGAAAAATTCCTGAAAAATCAGTATGACCTTTTGTTTCCCTGCAGGCGTTTGTGGAAAGACACTATAGGATCATGTACCTTAAAGAACATTGAAGCACGGGTGCTTGGCATCCCAAGGGAGAATGACATTGACGGGTTTGAGGTTCCCGAACGGTATTTCCAGTTCCTGCGCACGGGGAACTCCGGGCTTTTGGAACCGGTTTTTCATCACAATTATCTGGATGTATGGTCACTCGCCAAAATACACTTTCTTATTGAATCAATCATCGCCAGTCCCAATACAGCCCGCAGCACAGCGCATACATCGCTTGCGAAAATGCTTTTTTCACACAACCAGTCAAAAGCAGAGCAGGTGCTCTATGCCGGGCATGAAAAAGGCGACAGAAAAAGCAGTATGATGCTCGGCTTTCACCTGAAACGCATGAAAAAGCACGACGAGGCATTTGCAATCTGGAAAACCCTGTTTGAAACATCCAGTACTATCCAGGCCGGCATTGAAATGGCAAAACTTTTGGAACACAGGGAACGGAATTATTCAGAAGCAAAGCAAATCATTGGCCGGATGCTGGAGTCGGTGTTTCCTGTAGATTCACTGCTTCGTGCTGAACTCTTATACCGTTATGAACGGCTTGAACGGAAATTGAGCATCAAAGGTTATCGTAAAGAATGCGAAGAGAGGTAGTGAAATATTTTTTTCATTTTCTCGATTTCCTTTTATTACTTTTTTCCATTCTTTTTACAGATTATTATTCATGCATTCCTGTTTTCCTGAATTTCCTTGTTTCCTCATGATTTTCTTCAGCTTCGCGGATTCTGCGTACTCTGCGTGAAATTTCTTCTCTTCTTCATACTTTTCTGTTTTCCTGAATTCCTTGTTTCCTTATGATTTTTCTCCCCCTTCGCGTACTCTGTGTACTCTGCGTGAAATTTCTTCTCTTCTTCATGCTTTCTTTGCTAAAAATATATTTTGTACAGAGTAAACAGCCCCAACACAACGGTCGCCACACCGATAATCGCCCGCAATCCAACAGTCTTCATCTTTTTTACCGTCAAAACTGAAATGGGAACAGAAATAACAGCCCCAATGAAAAGATACGGGAAAAGCACCCAGTCTATTGCCACTGGATGAATAAGATAAACGAGCACACCGACAATACAGGTAAATCCCTCGGCAAGAGAGGTAATTCCGATCGCGGATTTATCCTTGACACCGGAAAGAAGCTGTCCTCCGGTGACCACCGGGCCGTACCCCCCGCCGCTCATGCCCTTGTTAAATGATGCAATCATACTGAGTGATACTATTTTTTTCCAGGAAAACCTGAAATTCATTTTTAATGTAACCAGAACAACAATCCCTATGAGGAACACAAGAATGCCGATATATGTTTTCAGAACAATTGAGGGAAGATTCACCGCCAGAAAAACAGAGGCCACTGTACCGAGCACACTGAACACAGCGATCACGACAACCACTTTAAGGTCACGGGACATGTTGTGCCTGAAATGATCAATGAGTCCGGTCTTTTTTTTCTTTTCCTGGTTTATATCATGATCGCTGTTGTTAACAGAAAAATCCACATTACCTGCCTTATGATGCAGAAAACCTGCGAGCAATCCGGAAACGAGTTCAGACAGGAGTATTGCTGGAACAATTTGAAGCGGATCAAACCCCATAATCATCAAAATCGGTGTGAGCATTGTTCCATAGCCCATTCCCAGTGTTGAATCGATGTACTCGGCAAACAAGGCCAGTCCGATAATAAGCAGTCCGAATTCCAAAGGCAATGTGAATATCTGCATATTTTCCTCCGTTTTTTATCTATTTTGTCTATAGACTTAATCGTCTTTAGTCTGCAAAAAAAATCATATCAACATATCAATAGTTGTCTTTTCCATCTTTTCTGAAAGGTAATCCCGTATTTCCCTGAACACATGCAGGAGTTTCTCATTTTTTTCGATTGGTGTGTTTTTATAAAAATATTGGCTCACCGATCCCACCGAGGCAAGCGCTCCGTCGAGCAGCCGCACCACCTGCGCAAGGGAAATCTGTGACGGTTTTTTGGCCAAACGGTACCCGCCGTCAAGCCCCCGCCTGCTCTCCACGTACCCTGCATGTTTCAGCGACAAAAGAATTTGCTCCAGAAACTTTTTTGGTATCGACTTTCGTTTGCAGATATCGATGATCCGCACAAACCCATCCTGTTCATGTTCACATAAATCTATCAGAGCCAACAGGGCATATTCACTCTTCACCGACAATTTCATTTCTCTACCAACATAATAGACAATATAGACTATAAAGTTATATTCGTCAATTTATTTTTACAATTCATGGTCAATCAATTATACTTTAAAACAGACCAAAAAAGGAGGACCTTGATGAAATCTGCTTTTGCCTCACTATTTGTAGCGCTTTTTGTGTTTCTCTTTTTTCTTTTCAGCTGCTTATCCAGCCCCCTGCCCAAAGAAATCCGGACCTCACCCCGGGCTACTGGGCTCTTGGTCGCTGAAAATCTGCTCGCCAGGAAGTATGAAAGCGGCGATAACGGGCTCCGCTATCAGGAAGTGTGTACTGCCTATGGAGCAGTCAAATTTGCAGGCATAACGGAAAACAAACCCCTGCTTGACCGTCTGGTAAAGCGCTATGAAATTTTCCTTGATCCGGTTGAAGCAAGAAAACTGATGCCGAAACGTGAACATGTTGATGACTATGTCTTTGGGGCTCTTCCCCTTGAAATATACCTTCAAACCGGAGATCAGCGTTTTCTGGATCTGGGAATCGGGTTCGCCGACCGTCAATGGAATAATCCCTTACCGAACGGCTTGACTTCCCAAACCCGTTACTGGATCGACGACATGTACATGGTCGGGATCCTGCAGATTCAGGCGTACCGCGCAACCGGCAAGACAATCTATGCCGATCGGATTGTGCAGTTTCTGTCACAATACCTCGACAAGCTGCAACAGCCGAACGGCCTTTTCCGCCACGGCGAAATTTCCCCCTTTTACTGGGGCCGGGGTAACGGCTGGGTTGCGGCCTCTCTCACCGAAGTGTTATTGTCAATTCCGGAAAGCAATCCCGGCAGGAAAAACCTGATGGAAGGGTATAAAAAAATGATGGATTGCCTCGTATCATTTCAGGCCGAAAACGGCACGTGGCGCCAGATTATCGATAAAACCAGTTTCTGGTATGAAAGCTCCTGTACAGCCATGTTTACCTTTGCCCTGCACACCGGGATTTCCAAAGGCTGGCTTGCCGGTGAAAAATACCAAAACGCGGCAAAAAGGGGATATGAGGGAATTCTCGATTTTCTTGATGATAAGGGCAATATCAGGGATGTCTGTCAGGGAACCGGCCAAAGCAAAACCGCCCAGTATTACTACGATCGCAAACGGGTGAATGGCGACCTGCACGGCCAGGCCCCGGTATTGTGGACAATCAACAGCCTTTTAAGCAAAGACCGATAGCAATGTCAGCTGCTGTTTATTGACAGGATACACGTCCTTCATTCATACTATAATAAAGAGAATACTATGAATTTGCCATTCAATTCCGGCAAGAGTAACAGATGACTTCTCAAAACAGACACCAATCCGAAAAAAGACCCACCATTGGATTTGTTGCCATTGCTGATTTCCGCAGCAGTCTGGCTCAGGAACTCGTGGCAGGTATAGATTCCGCAGCAAAAGAACTTGATGTCAACCTGGTCGCCTTCTCCTTCGGGTTCAATTATACGCTCGCGAACAATTACACCCTGGCAGCCTACTATAAAAATCTGTTTCCCTTTATCAATAAATACAATATCGACGCACTCGTCACCTGGGGATCGACCCTGTCGTACATCATGCCCTTTGAGGATGTTGAAAAATTTCACCATGATATGAGTATTATGCCCATTGCCTGTATGGGGATGCAGATAGAAGGGGTCCCGTCTCTCGTCATCGACAATGAGCACGGAATCGAACTGCTCATGTCCCATCTTGTGGATGTCCATAAAATTGACAAGATCGGATTTATCGGCGACATGAGAGGATACAATCACCGGTTCTGCAATGAGGAACGCTTTCGTGCTTACACCCGTTTTCTGGATTCCAGGGAAATTAACGGTAATGATAAATTGACCTATATCTGCAAAAGCCTTGATGTCAAAAGCATTGGAAAAGCAGTCCATGAACTGTTTGTAGAACGGAAACTGAAACCGGGCAAGGATATTCAGGCGATCCTGACTGTCAGTGATGTTGTCTCAAACCGTGTTTCCGACCTTCTGAGAAAAATGGGAATTCAAGTACCGCAGGATATTGCCGTGCTGGGATTCAACAATACCTTCGAGGGTATCCGCGCTGCCCCGCCTTTAACCACAGTCGATCCGCTGTATTACCGGTATGGCAGAACAGCAATCGAGATGCTGCTAAAACAGCTCAATGGCGAAAAAGTTGAAATGGAAATACGGATGCCGGTGGAATTTCTTGTGCGCGAATCATGCGGCTGCTTTGAAAACTCGATTCTCGAAATAAGCCCCGCAAAGAAAAAATCTGTTCATCGAAAAAAGGATACAACGGAACCTGTCAGCCCGGGAAACGGTCAAACGGAATTCATGGAAAAGCTGACCGCCATTCTGCGGGAATATGACGAATCATTTACTCCCGAACTGGTAAATGATTTTTACAACAGCTTCATGAATGATGTGAAAAAAAAGACAACTGCAGGATTCGTGAGTATTTTAAAAAAATACTTTTTCGGGTATAAATATCCGCTCGAAAAAATAACCACGCTTCATACCATCATCACCGAAATGAGAAGACTTATTCTTCCCAGATTTTCACAGCATACAGTTAATTTGTTATCAGCGGAAAATATTTTTCACCAGGCGAGGGTAATGATCAATATATCAACCAATTATCTGACAATGACCCGCATGAAAAACACCTATCAGCTCGGAAAGCTCGCATTAATCGCTGCTGATTTCAGTTCCGTCGAAAATCTTCATGAACTTGGGGATCTGTTTAAAAAGACAATCGAGGAATTTGAGATACCAGGGGCCTGCGTGATCATTCCAAAAGGATTCGGCAATATTCACGAAGGCGGCAGAATCATCATGCTCCACCACACAAAACGGATGCCTCCCCTGCGCCGCAATGAATCGGGTGTTGCGGCAAATGTCATTCTGCCGAAAAGATATCTTCCTGCTGACCGGTACTCTGTCATGCTACAGCTGTGCAATTACCGCGAGGAATTTGCAGGATATATTGTATTTTTCATGGGACATGCCGACATCCCCATGTATGACACGCTGCGGACGATTATGAGCCCGTCCCTGTTGCGAATTCTCAAGTCTCGTGCAATGTCCGGGAGTGAGCAAAAATTCCGGCTGCTGAACAAAATCCTTGCCGATGATCAGCAAAACGCCATGCAAACCGACCATCAGGAAGACAGAGTCAATGCGGGGAAAAAAGCCGGCAATCTGTCTGCAAAAAAAATTATAGATTGTCTGTATCACTACGTGGACGAAGTCGCCGACATCGATAAATTCTCGGCCTATCTTGATGTGAGCCCGAGCACCCTCATGCGGAAGACAAAACTGTTGACCAACTCCACTGTACAAAAACTACATGAAAAACTGAAAATGGAAAAGGCGATGATCCTGCTTGAGAGCGGAGAATATTCAATTTCGGAGATTGCAGAAAAGCTCGGATTCAGCACCCAATTCTATTTTTCAAATGTATTTAAAAAATATACCGGTATTTCACCGACTCGATGGATAGAAGTTCGGCACGTATGAGAATTTCGTATCGCGAAAACAGAACATTAATTTTCAGGTAAACACAAAAAGCCTGCTGCCGACAAAAAAAACTGCCGTGTACACTGCCATTGAAATTAAAAAAGCCCATTCAACATGAAATTTGTAGAATTTGAATTCCGCTTTAAAACTAAAAATATGATAGAGCAGCCGGAACAGTCCAAGCTTGATCAGCAGAGAAACAAGAAATACTGCCAGAAAAAAGATGAGCTGAATGATATCCATTGCCGCCGTATCCGAGAATGTCCATATTTTATTCCAAAAAAAACTATTGCCAAAAGCGATAATATAGGCCAATATAATAGACAGTTCCTTTGGAAAATGAAGTTTTTTATTGAATACAAAATAAAAGACAGTGCAGATTGCGGTATTCGCAACCCCCACTATGCCGAATTTTATTATTTGATAAAAAAGTTCTTCTAAATTCACGATATAGTCTCCCCCGCACAGAGTATACCATAGATGGTAAAGAAATATCATTATAGCAGTAAAAAAATATCAAAATTATTGTTGCAGTTGATTTTTTTGAATACCATATTACCAGGAGGATCGTGTTGATGAATTTATTACCCAAGGTCAGAAACATGCTTTTTTCCGATAAAAAACATGTCACCGCCGGCTTTGCCCTGGTGATTCTGATCATTTCATTTTTTACATTCTTTGTCGGATATGAAAGGCCGGCCGCCCTTTTTTGGGATGAAAACTATCATATTCCGTCAGCTGAAAAATACATTCAGGGAAAAATGTTTATGGAGTGCCACCCTCCATTGGGCAAACTTCTGATCGCGTTCGGAGAGGTGCTCTTGTCGCCGAACAAAACTATAGACAAAAGCGCATTGGCGCAAACAGATTACACGGCCTCTGTTCCCGGCAATTTGTCTTTTGCCGGATACCGGTTTTTCCCGGTTCTCTTTGCAATGTCCGGCGCAGTTTTTTTCTTCCTGATCCTGTTTTTTATTTCAAAAAACAATATCCTCTCGTTTGCCGGGAGCTTTTTATACCTGTTCGATAACGCATTAATTGTTCATTTCAGGGGGGCAATGCTCGACGGCATTCAACTGTTTTTTATTTTGGCGGCAATCGTCTGTTTTTTATATTCATTACAAACAGAAAAAAAACTGAAATGGGTGAATTACGCGGTGATGGGTATTTTTACCGGCCTGGCAATCTCTGTCAAACTCAACAGCGCGATAATTATTCCGCTTTTTGTTTTTTTATTCGGGTATGAATACAGAACAAAACTGCATGAACTGTATCAGCATCTTTTCATTGACAAATCAATCAAAAAGGCTTTTGGAAAATTCTTTTTCCTGTGCAGAAAATCACTAATACGGATTGCGCAAAGTGTTCCCGCGGTGATTGTTGTCTTCCTGCTCGTTTTCTTTATACACACAAGCCTGGGACAGACCCTGCTGCCGGGAAACACCTACAAGGCAAGTCCGGCATACAAAGAGGCAGTAGCAAAAAAAGAACCCCTCTCTCTGCTGAATTTTCCGGTTATGCTGTTTGATAATTTGTATTATATCAGCACGTATCACGAGGGGGTACCGAAACTTGACGGCACCAATCCCAATGAAAACGGCAGCCATCCCTTTAGCTGGCCTTTGGGTGGAAAAACAATAAATTACCGCTGGGAGAAATCCGCCGGCACAGTAAAATATCTGTACCTTGCCGGAAACCCGGTGATCTGGACAGTCGGGCTTGTCGGACTTCTTCTGGGGTTTATACTCGTAGCCGGCAAATTTATTTTCAAAACACCAATAACGCACAGAAAATTATTCTTCCTCATTTCTGTTTTTTTGTTTCTCTACATTTCATATATGGCCGCGATGGCAGGGATCGACAGGGTCATGTATCTGTATCACTACCTGATCCCGCTGCAATTTTCCACGATCCTGTCTTTTTTAATTTTCTTTTATATTTATCGGGAAAATATTAAAGAGAAAAATTTGAAAGTCTTTGTCTCAATAATACTGATATGTTTTATGATCGTAAAAACCTTTTTATTTTTCAGTCCCTTGACCTATTACAAGGGACTTACCACCACACAATTTAAAGCTCGGGAATGGAGCGAATACTGGAGGATGAAACATGTTGAATAAACGGAATATACTTATTGTCGCTACCGCAATAATCGCCATAATTATTGTGATTATCACCATAGAGGTGGGTATACAGACTGGAAGCAAAAAGGAATTCGGCGAAAAGCACGGCAACACATTGGTCATGAAGGCCTACAAACAATCAGATTACATTACAAATTTTGAATCATTCTCTGATGAAGGCGACCAGGTAGTTACCTATCTGAACAGTATTCGATTCGGAAACCACGAAAATCCAAAAGAGTCGCCATTTGCCCAATACGGTCTGACTGAAAAATTTTTTGCTGAATTCACGGGAAAATTTTCAGTGGATGATCAGAAAGAGGTCATGTTCTCTGTGTATTCTGATGACGGCTTTATCCTGTATATTGACGGCGAATCGGTTTCGAGATTTTCAGGCAACAGGGGCTACGCGGAAACAAAAATATCGGTCCCGGTCTCCCCGGGGGAGCATTCATTGAAGCTCCGGTATTACCAAAGCGGCGGCCATATCGGTCTGGATGCATACTATCTTCTGCCGGAAGGGGGAGACTGGTTTCCGATTGGAACTGACGCACCATTTTTGAAATTCAAGGAACTGGTAGATGATTAAAACAAAAAAATTCCTGCTGTCACTTATTGTACCTGTTTTCAATGAAGAGGCCAATATTCTGCCCTTTTACATGGATACAATAAAAGTAATTGATAAAATCAAAATGGATTATGAAATTATTTTCATAAATGACGGAAGCAGAGACCGCAGCCTTGACGGTATGGCGCAGCTAAGGAAGAAAGATCCCCGGGTAAAGATAATTGATCTTTCAAGAAATTTCGGAAAAGAAGCCGCACTCTCTGCCGGACTTGATTTCTGCAGCGGGGACGCCGCGATCCCCATCGATGTCGACCTTCAGGATCCGCCGGAAATCATGCTGGAACTCATCGAAAAATGGAAGGAAGGATGGGATGTTGTCTATGCAACCAGAGCCCGGAGACTGGGTGAATCCTGGCTGAAAAAACTGACCGCCAGTCTGTTTTACCGGTTCATGGGGCGAATAACCGATATTCATATTCCGCCGGATACCGGCGATTTCCGCATCATGGACCGCAAGGTGGTCGAAGCAATCAGAAAGCTGCCGGAAAAAACCAGATTTATGAAAGGACTTTTCAGTTGGGTCGGATTCAGACAGATTGGTGTAAAATACCAGCGAAATCCCCGGTTTAAAGGAAAAACCAAATATAGTTACGGAAAGCTGTTTAACTTTGCCGCGCTGGGCATTACCTCGTTTACGACCAGTCCCCTGCGGATTGCCACCTGGCTCGGCGGACTTATCTCTGTTTCGTCTGTCCTGTATGCGCTGTTCCTGTTCATCAGAACAATGATTTATGGAAGTGATCTGGCAGGATACCCGTCAACGATGATCAGCATCCTTATTTTGGGAGGTATTCAACTATTGACAATCGGTATCCTTGGCGAGTATGTCGGCCATATTTACAAAGAATCAAAAAAGCGGCCGTTATATCTGGTGCGTGAACATGCCGGCTTTAAAAAACCAAAAAAATAAATCTGTTATCAAACGAAATTTAAAACGGCCTTCCGGGATAACCCGGAAGGCCGTTTTTTTAGTTCACGATATAGTGCTGTCCCTTATCTGGCTCCCATGTTGACGCCGCCTGACCCGGTACCAATTAAATCGCTCCCGGATGCCGGAATCAAATAATTTCCAAGATTCACCTTTCCGTCGGAAGTGTATGTGACACTGCCGGCTGTCAGAGACTGGAAATCTGCTGTGGTCACGGTCACGCCGTTTCCGCTTACAGCTGCATTGTCTGTCCACCATGCATTGTAGGCTGGATTCAGGCTTGAGCCGACAATCCGGTCATCTGATTTGGACAATAATGACACGTTATTCAGAAATGTCGAATTCCCGCCGTCAAAATTGAAATTGCGGTTCCCGTCTCCGTTGGAATATCCGGTATTATTGGAAAACTTGATGTTCCCCAGATTTCTGTTGTAGGTGAAACCGTGTTTTCCGTTTTCTGCGGCAATGTTGAACCGAACAGTGTGGTCGACCGCAATGTCCTCGCCGCCGAGCTTGAAGCCGTTTCTGTCGCCGGAGCTGAGTACCTGGCCGTTGGTCAACGTACCGTTTCTGTATGCAATACAATATTCAATAGTGACTTTTCCGATAGGTCCGGTATCACTTTTGGTGTACAAGTCCCACCCGTCATCTGAATTGTTGTGTGCATAACAGCCGCGGAAAATATTTCCTTCACCGCAGGTGAGTTTTGCCGCAAAGCCGTCAGCGTTTTCACCACTGTCGTCACAGTTGTCGTATGATTCACACTGCAGAATCAGGTTATTTGAAGGCCACTGTGCAATACTGTTATAGCTTGTATTGTATCTTGACAACTGAAGACCTGTGTCCCGGTTTGCTATAAACGTACAGCGTTCGACAGTATTGTTATGTCCTGCCAGAAGTATTCCATTGTCGCCGGCTTCTCTTACCGTAACTCCCTTGATCGTCCAGTAATTCCCTGCGAGGACGATTCCACGGGCAGATGTATTTGCTGATGTTGAGTTCCAGTCAAGAACAACCGTTCCGTTTCCGGCCGCAGCAATTGTTTTGCGTGCCGAGGAAGTTCCGTTATTGCCTTCGGCAATCAGAATTGTTGAAGAAATGTTGTATGTGCCCGCATTCAGCCAGATAGTTCTTCCGGCTGAGATTGAATTCACCGCTGTCTGAATATTGCCGCCGGATGAAAGGGTGATATCACCGGATGCCGAAGAACTGCTTGATGAAGAACTCGAAGAGGAACTTGATGAAGAACTGCTCGATGAAGAACTTGAAGATGAGCTGCCCGCTGTAACCGCCGGACCGTAAATATCCATTCTGTCGATGTTGGCAAGTCCGCCGCTCTGTGTTGCGGTGAACCGGATTGCATGGGTTCCTGCAGACAGATTGACGTTCACCCCCGAGGTGGTAATCCAGGTTGTCCATGCGCCGCTTGACGGACAGTTAAGCGTACTTGCGACTGTCGAACCGTCTACCGTGAGTCTTCCGTACCGGTCGCCCGAACTGAGCGCATAACGGAAGCTGATCTGATAACTCGCCGATGCACTTGCATTGACTGTCCATTCAACATAGTTGCCGGATGCGTTATCGGTATTGGCATATCCGCTGCCGGTGTAACCGGCATGATCTGCTTCAGCTGCGCCGTTGACAATAACAGCAACCGCACCGTCAAATGTTGAAGTCACATTTGAAGGAGTTGAACTTGAAGAACTGCTGCTTGAAGAAACAGAACTTGATGAGCTTGAAGAAGTGGATGATGAGCTGCTGGTAGAACCGCTATTGGTCAAGCTTATGTAGTAAAGATTTGCCACATCGCCCTTGGTAAGTGTGTGACTGCCTGCGGCAAGGTTTATAGAAAGAATGCCGCCGGAAACGCTTTGGCTTGATCCGTCAACAACAAAACCGCCGCTCCAGCCTTCGTTGAATACAAGGGTGAGAACACCACTGGCAGTAGAAGTAAAGGATATGGATGTGCTCGATTCAATTTTCAAACACTGGGTGAGTGTGAGTCCATTATAGCTTACAGTGCCTTTCGTAGTGGAAAGATTCCCGGATATATTATAGAAAGAACTGTTCAAACCTGATGTGGTAAAATTGTGAATTTGAGTCCCGGAAGGAATTGAAGAAGTTGAGCTGCTTGATGAGCTTGAAGAACTGCTGCTCGATGAACTTGAGGATGAACTGCTGCTTGAACTTGAAGCGGTGACGAGGGTGAGCACAACATTATCGATATTGGCCAGACCACCCGATTGTGTTGCAGTAAGTCTTAATGAAACGCCGCCTGCCGGCAGGGTAATCTGACGCGCTGCAGTAGTGTTCCATGTTGTCCATGATCCGGTAGCAGGAAAATTGAATGTACTGATAACCGTTGCGCCATTTACTGCCAGGCTGCCGTACCGGTCGCCTGAACTTAATGCATACCGGAACGCTACGTTATAGGTTCCTGCCTGTGCCACGTTCAACGCCCACTGAACATAATTGCCGCTGGCATTGTCAGTGTTGGCAAACCCTGCGCCGGTATAGCCGGCGTTATTGGTATCAATTGATCCGTTTACAACAGTTGCAAGAGCACCGTCAACTGTTGTTGTCCCTGATCCAATATAAGTCCCGCTTGCTGTTGAGCTGGAAGAGCTGCTGCTTGAAGAAGAACTTGAAGTAGAACTTGAAGTAGAACTGTAACTGGACTGGGTTCCGCCTGCTCCGGCGTTTTCAGCAACCAACTGCGGAACAGTTGATGCTGCATCCAGGGAATAGCTGTACGGAGGAGTAAAAGAAAAACTGCTTGTATTTGGATCTCCGGCAGTTGAATTATCAAAAATGTTGCCTTCGCTCTTAAGATATCCGGGAGGATCGTTTGATAAAATATCAGCCGCCCAGGAGCCTGCGATAGAATTAACAATTGTGTGATTTGTGCAGTTTTTAAAATAGTTATTCTGAACAAGTGCGGATGCAGAACAGGTAACACCAACACCGTAGAGACCGATATTTTCATAAAAGTTGTTGTAAATATGGGCTGAACCGTATCTCATTCGCGGCATTCTTGAATTTGCACCAAGAAAATAGTTATGATGATAGGTTGTCCGCATCACTGTATCGCCGGTTTCGCTTCTTGAATGTCCGAATAGACAGCTCTTCTGGGTGTTTTCAAACCTGTTCCAGGAAACGGTCACGTTATAAGAACCCTTTTTCACGTCACAGGAGCCGTCATACCCCTCCAAAAAGGTGTTTCTTGTCACCCAGACATTATTACTACTGTCCACTGTAACGCCGTCATCACTGTAATCATCGAAAGTGATGTTTTGAACAATAATATTGCTGGATTCTACAATATTTAATCCAAACCCTCTTAGTACCGCATTGTTGCGGCCGATAAAAGAAATATCCTTGGTCCTTTTTACATCCAGCATATCGCTGCCGGAAACTGTTCCGTCGATGTAAACAATAAGTTTTTCTGTTACCGGTGAAGACTTTTCATTGTCTCTTAATGCCATCAAAGCTTGCATATCAGAAACAGTAGTAAAAGTCATCTCCCTGCCGCCGGCCCCGCCAGTCGTTCCCCCGTTTAACGTAGCAAATCCCGTCATGCTAAAATCAGCAGCCCGGGACAGAGAAGAACCATCGCCACCCGATGATACGCCTTCAAGGCTGCATCCGGCGGCTATTATAGAAAGCATTGCAATAATGCCTATTAATAATTTCCCTTGTTTCATATAAAACCCCATTCAATTTTTATTTTCACGGAAACCCTTTCATCCTCAGTGTATAAATCACACAACTTTTTTTATGTGGATGAGGTTTTTGTGTTATGATGGATGTAAGGTAATGTCCTTGAAGATGTGAGATTTACACTGAAAGAAAAGAATCTCCATTGATTCCTCTTTATAAGTTTGGTCCTGATAAAAACTTTAGAATAATCTCATTTATATATACAGGACTGTTTGCTATAAGATTCCGCAGTATTTTTTCTGCCAAATCCCCACAGTGCCTGTATAAATAGTACTGAAATATAAAATATTTCCCATATAAAATACAAGAATAATATATAATATACTATCACTTTTAAAATCTAAATATCCCCTGTGAATTTCACTGCCCGTGCAAGTCTGATCACTGATTTTAAAAGCAATATATATAATGCTGTATTTGATGGTCTCTCTCATGATGTGCTGACAATATCAGGGTAATCATGGTCATGTTATTATTTTAATTGAGGAAACCCTTCAAACAACAAAAGACGATCGGCAGGTATAAACAAACCTATCGCATTTTTCTCACCAGGGGAACTGCGATCAGCAAAAATAACGCGGCAGCTGCGAGAATCCCGCCGTATAAAAACATGGTATGTTCAAGTCCGAATGTATCGGCAAGAATCCCGCTCGTCAATGCACCAAGAGGGTGGCTTCCCAGAAAAATCATCATATACACACTCATGACTCTGCCCCGAAATGCATCGTTTACCAGTGACTGTACAATCGCATTCGCACTGTTAAATACAAATAAAATCATGATTCCAAAAACAAAAATTATCCCGAATGCAAGGAGTGGAATCGTAACAAAAGATAATACAATCATCGTGACCGGGATACCGAACAATCCGATGGTTACCAGGCGGCCGCGTATCCGGAACTGTGCGGTAAATGCAAGAAACACTGCACTCATCAGAGCCCCAAAACCGCGTGATGACTGGAGAAATCCAAAGGTTGCCGCATCACCCCTCAAAACATCTTTCGCCCACGCGGGAAACATGGTGATGATCGAAAAGCCGAAAAAACTGAAAATGCCGGTCATAATTATGATCGTGCGTATTCTTTGATGGGATGCGACATAGCGGAGTCCTTCGGCAAAATCGTGAAACCAGTGCTTTTTTTTATCTACTTCGATTTGTATTTTCGGGAGAATCGACATTAACAGCAAAGCGATTATCACCGCGATAAAACTGATCCCATTGATTGCAAAACACCAGCCCGGCCCCACTGCAGCGTAGACTACTCCACCGATCGCCGGGCCGATAAATGTTCCAATATTGAACATCGTCGAGTTCAGGGAAATCGCATTGGTTATCGCGGAGTCATCAACAAGGTCACTGACAAATGCATGACGGGCAGGCGTACTGATTGCACTCCCCACGCCGGTGCACACAGCAAGCACGATAATATGCCAGGGTGCAACAATCTGTAAAAAAGTCAATACACTCAAAACAAAGGCCAGCAGCATCAGCCATACCTGCGTAAATATTATCAACCGTTTGCGGGAAACACGTTCTGCCAATACTCCGGCAAAGAGCATCAGCACCCATTGAGGAATACCCACAGCCAATGAGACCATGCCCAATAATGCCTTTGATTCAGTGAGCTCGTAGACAAGATACCCCTGTGCGGTCGACTGCATCCAGGTGCCCAAAAGGGAAATGATCTGGCCGAAATACCAGAGCCGGTAATTGGGGTACCGGAGAGCCAGAAATGTATTTTTTATAATTGCCGAAGCAGATGGTTGTTTTTCCATATCAAGTTCCGGCAATTATATCCGCGGATTGTTTTTCATACAACAGATTTTGAAAAATCACCTGAAATTATTTAAAACAGCAGTTCCCCCATATGCTTTTTGGCATGTTTTTGGGAAATCCCTTTGACAGACACCCTCATATATGAAAACATGGCTTTATAGAAACAAATTGTCATGTAACAAAGTTTTTTTATTTCACAAAAAGGAGAATTAAAATGGAACAAGTTATGACGGGACTGCCCGAAAAAATCCAGAAACATTTACAGGGGATATTATCCTCTACCGACCTTCCGCAAAATGATGAATCGCTTAACGTATTGGCCCAGAACTGGCTTGGGAAAAAGGAACTCTTCGAATCGATGATCCGCAGCATCAGCATGGATGAAGCCGATCATCTGGGACTCGATGACAAACGGGCTATGCTCGTTCTCACCTACTCCGGTTCTTTGATCGGAATCGGCCCGAACAGGGGCGAAGGCCGGTGGATGGAATATGCGAGTATTGCACTCCGCAAGGATGTCCCCGGAATTGTCACGGTGGAAGCCACGAACCTGCAGGAACCGGTCTCCGTTGATGCCGGTGCCAAGTTTACGCAAGGGTCGGTCAAGAGCACCTCTGCAATTTTCATGATCGCAGTCTGTGCACAGGATGTTGATCTTGCTGAACAGGAAAAAAGGGTAAAGGAAGCAATGATCTTTCTCACCAATGCATTCGTAAAACTGAACCAGAAAAGTTTCGCCGCTGACGGCGAAGCCCCGGAACAGTTCAATATGAAAGCGATGATCAAGTTTCTCTCTGCAAAAAACAATCTCACGCAAAAGCAGGTAAAAGCACTGGTCACCGATTTTCTCACTCTCGCGGAAACCGGCATACTGCTCGGCGAACGTGTTCCTCTGGGGAAAATAGGCAATATGTCGCTGAAGCTCCGCCCGCCGAGAAAACCGCGCGTCATGAAAAACCGCTTTACCGGCCAGGAAATGACGATCCCCGCGATGCCTGAACGCTGGGCACCGAAAATCAGTTTTTCAAAACGGCTGAAAGAGCGCGCCGCAGAGATGAAGACCGGGGAATAGAGTATTTAATTTAAATAGAGATTAAAAAGGGGCTGTCCTGGAAGGAACATTTCAAGACAGCCTTTTTCATCCAAACATTTCCCCAAAAGCTGATTGTTTTATTTATAAAAACAAAATCCCTGCCGTTTTTCCAGGCTGTTCATCAACAAGTTCTGAACAGGCAGTAACTAATTTTTTACGACATCCCCTTTTCACATTTCAAAATACATTGTAAATTCTCTTGATAGCAAATCCAGGAGCATTACATGAAGATATTGGAATGGTTCATTGCCCTGCATCCAATTGCCCAGGCACTTTTGGCTACCCTGTTCACCTGGGGAGTTACTGCCTTTGGCGCCTCAATGGTGTTTTTCTTCAAATCCCTGAACAGAAGGGTCCTTGACGGAATGCTTGGGTTTGCCGCGGGGGTCATGACCGCGGCAAGTTTCTGGTCTTTGCTTGCGCCCGCAATTGATTTGTCAAGGGAATTGGGAATAATTGTCTGGATTCCGCCTGTCGTCGGATTTCTTGCCGGCGGTGTTTTCCTCCGTGTTGTCGACAGGATTCTCCCCCATCTTCATCTCGGCGAACCTGTTGAACAGGCCGAGGGAATCAAAACCACATGGAAAAAAAGCGTGCTGCTCATCCTTGCTATCACGCTGCACAATATTCCCGAAGGCCTTGCAGTGGGCGTTGCTTTCGGGGCGGTCGCCGCCAATATTCCCGGCGCCGGCATTCCCGCAGCGATCGCGCTTGCACTCGGCATCGGATTGCAGAACTTCCCGGAAGGAGCCGCAGTTTCGGTTCCCCTCAGGCGCGAGGGGTTATCCAGAAAAAAAGCGTTCTTTTTTGGCCAGCTTTCGGGAATCGTAGAACCCATCGCCGGTGTTGCCGGTGCAGCGCTTGCCCTTTCCATGCGGGATGTGCTCCCCTATGCCCTTTCCTTTGCAGCCGGGGCAATGATCTTTGTTGTTGTGGAAGAGGTCATTCCGGAATCGCAGGCAAACGGAAATGCGCACATTGCAACCTTGGGCGCCATGCTCGGATTTGCGGTGATGATGGCGCTTGATGTGGGGCTTGCGGATTTGCCGATTTTTCAATAAAGCCGAAAGCTGAATTCCCTTATTGTTTTGCATTTATTGGCAAAATAACCGATAATATGAACAATGAAAGACAGAGATGAAATCACCCAGGATGATCCATCCAGCATTGTGTTTCATATCATCGCTTTTATTACCACATTAACCGTACTGCTCCTTGCGCGGATTGTCTACTCATTCCTGCTTTTTCATATCATGGCTGAAATATTTACCATAATAGTATCCATGACCATTTTTCTGTTCGGCTGGAATACCTACAACCGGCTGCCGAACGGATTTCTGCGGATCATTCCGGTTTCGTTTCTTTTTTCGGGATTTTTCATTATCCTGCACACTATAACATACAGCGGCATGAATATCATGCCGGGCATCAATGCAGATGTTCCAACCCAGCTGTGGATTACTGCACAGGTTATACAAGCTTCAAGTTACTGCATCGGGATTATTTTTTTCAACATCAGGCTGAACAAGATTTTCCTGTTGTTGATCTATGGATTGGTCACGCTTGTATTGTTTCATCTTGTTTTTATCTTCAAACTTTTTCCGGAATGTTTTACACAGGGCGGACTCACACCATTTAAAATCATTATGGAATACATAATATGTTTCCTGTTTGCCACGGCACTGATTGCAGTCTATGTAAAACGGCGTGACTTTCACGGTTCAATTTCTGGTTTGCTTTTTATCTCCATCATACTCTCGATTATCGCTGAACTGTTTTTCACCGTCTATTCCCGCGTCGATGACCATCTCAATGTTGCCGGCCACTTTATCAGAATCATCTCAATTTACCTTGTCTACTGGGCGGTCTTTGAAACCGGCGTGCGGCAACCATTCTCCATGGTATTTAAAAATATGAAGGAAAATGAACAGAAACTCACCGAAGCGTTAGGACGGGTGAAACAACTGCATGGGCTTTTGCCCATCTGTTCATCGTGTAAAAAAATCCGGGATGACAAGGGGTACTGGAATCAAATCGAGGAGTATATAAAAGACCATTCAGAGGCGGAGTTCAGCCATGGATTGTGTCCGGAGTGTTATAAAACATATGAAGCAATGATCAAGGATTTGCCGAAAAAAACAAAAAAATAAAATGACAGGCCGGTTACATGGCCGGAGCGACAGACAATTTATCTTCAAGTCCCTGTGCAAGCAGGCGTTTATACTCTTCGTTGAGTTTTGCAAATTCCTTCAGGTTGTGGGGTAATGTATAGGCAATAAACTGACGTGTGACAAATTCATCCTTGTCTTCAACCATATTGCCGGGACTCAGGTATGAAATTCCAAGTTTTTCCTTTAATTCCGGAATCATATAGTTATCCACAACATCAAGAAAAGTATCTATAATTCCCGCTTTCTGCGCCAGTTCATTAAGATCAAATCGCTGTGTCGATTCACTCGTTAAAAAATCGCGTATCTCCCGGATTTCCTTTAATTCCAGCGGGACGTTGTTGAGCATGCTGTAAAACCATGCACGGTCAAAGCTGTGTTCAAATAAATTTCTCATATTTTGAATGACAGGATCCAACATTTTTCTCATAAAAAGTCCCCTCCGCTGGTAACATTCTGCATGAAAACAATAATTTTTTCAAGCATCCTGTATGCAATTCCAGTTGTTAGAAATCTACTTTAAATTTCATCACAAGTCCAGGATTTCGGCGTGCGAAATTCAAAATATCCTCCCGCTTGATCATAAAGACAGAAAGGTCCCCGTTGTACCTGAAACTGAATGATGAGGGCAGGTTTTTTTCCACATCATGGAGCTCGCCGACAAAATCACCCTTCCCCAGCACAGCCACACGTCGTGCCCCCTTGAACACCTCCACTTCCCCGTCCCGGATAATGAACATGTTCAGAAACGGCTCATTTTCCTGGATGAGTGTGCCGGCTCCATGCAGGACAGACCGCGACAATACCGATTCAATCCAGGTCTTTTGATAGGTGGAAAGCCGCTTGAACACCTTGCTTTGCAGCAGAATATTCCAGCTCTCGGGGTCCCGGTTCTGCACAAGCCGTTTCAGCGTTTCTTCAAATTCGGTCCCGGCAATAAACGATAAAAACTTGTTTTTTTCCATGGTATAGACAATGACATCCGTTTCTGCGGTGACATCGGCACTCGTCACTGAATCAGTCATCAAAGCCACCTCACCGAAATATTCAAACTCGCTGTAAATCTTTTTTTCCCGTATTCCCTCGACCGTGATGGCGACATTCCCTGAATAGATAATATAAAACTTGTCGCCCTTCTCTCCCTTCCTTATGATTCTGGTTCCCTTGCGGTATGTCTCTTCCTTGATGGCAAGAAAAAATTCCTGGACCTTATGAATGGGAAAACTGTGGAAAAAATCCAGATGCTTTAAAATGGAAAGCACTTCGTATGTTTTTTCAAATGGCGGCGAATGAACTTTAAAATTCACTGTATGTTCCATGCCGAACCGGCACAACGTCAAATTCGAATCGGACGGAAAATCCTTTTTCGCAATATGATAGACATATATTTTTTTCTGAATATCTTTCGGGAGTGTCGACAGCCAGCTGACCGCAGTATGCAGCGGCGGAATACCTGCTTCATGATAAATCACCCGGGATTCCCAGGGAAACGAGGAAAACTGCTCATAGCGTTCACGCGAAATAATGTTTTTCTCGAACAATTCCCTGTGTATTTTGGGCTCCCCCTGATGATCCGAGGAATAGACAAATGACTGCCCGTGAAAACTCATCTTGAATCCAATAGTGGGAATCGAGTGCAATGAATAAAAAGAATTGAACTCGGCCCCATGGATAAAAAACGGCTTCTCGATATAGACCGGCACAAAATCAAATAGCTGCATCAGGTAGGGAATGGATTCACCAGACAAGGCAGAATATTTGCGCAGAAAACTGTTCAGAATTGTCTTTGTGGTATAGAGGGTAATCTTCCCCTCTTCCATGATTTTCTGAAACGTGCCCGCATCATGGTCTGCATGGCAATGTGTCAGAATAATACTGTCAATCAGTTTTGGATTGACATTTGAATCGTTGAGCCACTCGGTTGAGTTGACCGGCGGGTCAATCATAACGCCCCGGTGATTCAGCCAGATAATAAACCCCGATGTGTTTTCTGTGGAGTCAAATCCATGGCTGGGGCCAAGGCAGGTCACGGCAAAAAGCGGCGGCCGGTAAGGCTCATTCAGCCGCATACCAATGTCATACCGGGGTTTATATTCGATAAGGCCTGGTACCGATGCAATCTTTATCCCTTTTTCGTGAAAATGAAAACAGCAATCCTCGTCGGATACGATTTCGACATCGTTCACACTGCATCTATTGTTCTCAAAATGGATAAATTGCAGAAGATCACTGAACTCAAATGTCTTGTAGAATTCCATCTCTTTTTTGATATTCGGGATAAGTGCGTCCGGCGTGGAAATATGAACATCATCTGCAAGATTGACATTTTTGGGCCCGAATACCGCTTCCTGAAGCACCCTCATGAGCCGCTCGCTCTGCTCATGGGTAGCAATAATCGTTGTCTTCCGTTTCTTGATGAAAAAATTGAAATAGATGGGAAACTCAAGCTCGGCCAGGCTGATTCCCTTTTCGGGATTGAACAGTCTTTGGGGCAAAACAAATATCTGCGGCACACTGTCCGAAAGCAGCATGGTATCCTTGATGGTCTCGGGCGGTGAACCCACCTGAATATATCCCTGTGACGTCTGGACAAGTGACCCGCCGCGCGGCAGGCTGGTGACGGTTTCATTCAGCTTCTGTAATGAATACATGTTCTCCCCATATGATATTTATTATATAGTATTTCCATCTCTTTTCATTTTCGGTGAAATAAATCGAAAGGTCAAATGGAATTATCAGGCTCAAATAATTCTTTTTAAGTATATTTTATCACGAATCAATTGTTTTTACCGGAAATATTTTTATAATATTTTATTAAGAGAAATATATTTAAGGAAAGGAAAGGCAGGAAATTAATAATTT
This sequence comes from Spirochaetales bacterium, assembly GCA_016929065.1. Taxonomy (GTDB): domain Bacteria; phylum Spirochaetota; class Spirochaetia; order SZUA-6; family RPPD01; genus RPPD01. The sequence continues at coordinate 39,197 of JAFGJO010000029.1, forward strand.
ACAGTACCCCTGAGGACACTATAGTAACGGGCCCCTCAGAATATTCTTGTGAAATATATCTTCTTTTCCTGAGTTCCTGTTTTCCTTATATTCACTTTTCTCACAGACTTTTTTTCCTTATTTCATGCGAAATATCAGGAAAGCTCCTGGAGTACTTTCCTCGCCTTGTTATAGCAGAACCTCCGGTGTTCCGGGTGGGGGGTCCACCCTCTTCCGTCGGAATTATACGCGAGCAGCAGGTCTTTGAGAATCCGGTTGCGGGTTGATAGTTGCATTCCCGCTTCCTTTTCCCGAAATGCAGAAGCAGCCTCTGTTGATATTTTTTCGAGGATCACATTATCAGGATCTCTTCTCCATAATTCAAAACTCTTGTCGCTCGACCAGCTCCCTGCTTTTACATAGACTGAGGTGGGAATATGCGGATTTCCCTGTTCTTTCAAGTCAGCTTCCATGTTTTTACACAGATCTGTCGGGAGTGTACACCGAAAGCTTTGTGATACTGACAAATGCTGTAAAAAAGAAACAAGCCGGGAGACCGGGATCGCCCTTTTAATCGTATTTCCGCCTGCCCCGTAAAACTCGACATCTGCTGAATAGGGGAAAAACAGGCTGTAGGGTGTCATGTCTTTTTTTTTCAATGTTCGCTGTATTCGTTTTAAAAGATGTTTTTCCCTGAACAGTAAATTTCTGGACAGACAGAGCAGTGTATAGGTAATCCAGACTGTCTCCAGCTGAAATCCCCAGAGTGACGTTTCCCCCGCCCCCTGCCAAAGCAGCGGTGAATAATCATGCTGTTTGTACAACAATGTATCAAGCGACTGCAAAAACAGAAACGCATCGAAGGGATTCCCCTTTGATGCTTCTGCAGTAATTTTGGTGAATACGCGGGGGAACCGGTCAAATTCATTTGCCTCGTTTAAAAATCCCTTGCCGCTCAACTCCACCAGGTCCCGGTCCAGAAATGACCAGGTATACCCCTGTTCTGAAAGAATGTCCGGCAGTATTGGTGACGTTCCCAGCTCCGGGGGGAAAAATCCCTGCGGAGTATATCCAAGCAGACGCTCTGCAGTGCTTTTAAAGAGCCGGATATCCTCGACCTGGAGCCAGAGCGGCAAAAGCGGCAGTACCGCATGAGCATAACTGGTGCCGGCAAGTTCGATACGGTGCTCGGCAATCCCTTTTTTTATAAGATCGAGAACTTCAGTGTTCCCCTTGTAAATTTCCGGGTGCTCGCCGGCAAGGACCTCCAGAGTGAACCCGGAAAAATTGAATACAGCCTTGATCCCCGGGACCGTCTCGAGAGCTTTTATGACCGGGATGTAGCTGTTTTCAACGAGAAAAGGAATTCTTGAAAAGGAAAACTCTGCATAGAGGATATTGGCATGAAACAGAAGCGATACCGATATCATTTTGTAATTGTAAGAAATTATTTTTTTTTAGGCAATACTGATGAAAAAAAGTAAAAAACCGGAGAGAGCATATGTTTTTTCCTCGCGGTGCATATAACAAAGGCCTGAATGTGAACACACTCAGGCCGCATATAATCATTTCAACAGCATCAGGGTAAACTCGTCATTATCCCGACACCGGCATAATCGGTGGGCGTGCCGGACTGAATCGCCGAAGCCAATACCGCACTCCATGAGTAAGTCGGTGTCCAGGCGGCATTGGAAGATGGCAGGCTGTTTGTGCAGCTGTCAGCAGTATTGTCAAGCAGAGAGTAAGTCCCGGTGCTGTCGGAAGTAAATACCGGTTTTTTCACGTTGAGAAAATAATTGCCCTGAATAAAGAGCACTGCACTGCAGCGTGAATCAACGCCGTCTGTCTGCGGGGTTCCGTCGACGAGTCCATCATAATAGTTGTTGTAAACGTGTGCCCGGCCGTGACGCAAAAGAGGCAGACGTGAATTGATATTCTGGAAATAGTTATGATGCAGGGAAATGCGCATACCGGCATCTTCGGTATCACCGTCGCTGTCGCCCCAAAGCAGGGATTTCCAGTGGTCATGGAAATAGCAGTTGGAGATGGTAATCCACTGGGCTATATCCGAGATATCAATCTGCCCGTCATAAAATTCTTTATAATCATATTCATCGATAAAACCATCGGCAACTCCTTCTGTTGGGCCCGAAACATCGGGACAGGCGGCCGGTGCAAGCTGTGAATAGAACTCACAGTGGTCGATCCAGATATGCTTTCCGCCGTTGATGCTGATATTGTCGTTCCCTGTCCCGCCGAAATCGGGAGCATCACAGCCGATCACTTCCGAGAAAACGAGATTGCGGATTATGTAGTTTTCACCGGGAAGTTTCAGCTCGATGTTCTTGAGGTGCCCCTGCGTGAGTGTTCCGCCGTCCGGAATGGCTCCGTAAATGGTCTTGTTCGAGGCCACTGTAATACTGTCGCTGACTTTCGGATCAGGTGTCGTGATGGTGCCGTTCACAATAACGACATGGGGATCGGTACTGGTGAGATATGTCTTTAGATCGGCCAGATTGTCAACGTATACTGTTGTCCCGCCCAGGCCGCCGGTAAGGGTGTACGGGGTCGCTTCGTCATCCTGGACCGCGCCGTAGCCGATCAGTTCAGACGGCTGGACTGCAGTATCGGGAATAAACCGGGCTGTCGCAACAACATTACTGTTGATAGTGAAGCTATACTCGCTCAGGCCAGAACTGATACCCCCCTCCCATGTATCGAAAACAAATCCGCTGTCGGCCGTTGCGGTGAGGGTTACTTCCGTGCCCGGCAGGTAATATTCCTGAACCGGGTCGACGGCGATAGAACCGGAGCCTGCCTTGACGCTGGTGTTCAGCGTATATAAAGAGGTAACGCCGCTTCCCGCAGCAAGCGCCAAGCTGCCCGAAACTTCACAAGCCGAAATGTTGGCAAGACCCTTCATGAAACCGGGACCGGCTGGAGTGCTTCGGGTGTAGCCGATGGTATTCACCGCCACAAGGCGTATTTCATTGTCCCCGACAATAAGGGGAACCAAAACGGCATCTGTATATGCATAAACCGTTGTAGAACCAGTGTACGCAAATTCGATAATTTCATCGGAATCCACAAGAACCTTTGTGCCGTTTACAATGAGCCAGGCATCGCGAAGGTTGGTCTGGGTTCCACCGAACGCATAAAAAAACCGCACCTGATAGTTTCCTGCTTCTGAGGCATTCACTGAGTACACGAGCCGGGCAGAGGTGGCCGGTGTTGTGGCCGTATTGTTTGACATGCCGTTAAAACAGTAATATCCGCCGTTTTGTTGTATATAGGCTGTGTCGGGATAAAAATCCAAAAGCCCGTCGGGCAAATTGTCTACTGTCGAAGAGCTGTTCAGCTGAATGGTCAGATTATTTGTTGCGCCGCCGCCCGGATTGGTACAGCCGGGGAAAATAATGCTCAGGACTGCCAGACAGGCCGTCATAATGAATGACATATACCGGTGAGTCATAATACTGCTCCTTGCAGATAAATATTCTGTCGATATTTTTACACGAATTGGATGCACAGTCAAGCAAAACTGGGTATGCTGCAGATCAAAGAACCGGAATTTTGGATCGGTTCAAAAAAAAGCAATACACCTGTATTGTCAGAAGGTGATATCGTACCGCCAATTATTCCCGCGGGTTTTTCTTTTCCTGCCCGGGTCTTGGCCGCGGAACCGGCCGTGTATTCGGCGGGCCATGTCTTGTATTTTTTTTGGAAACGGGTATTTTGATCACGTGGTTCATACTGCTGCACCTTCCTTCATTTTGCCCGGGATAATCTGGTCGGCAATAATCAAATCAAGCTGTTTTTGAATCCGCACCTTGAGCCCGCGAAACAACAATACATCAGGCGGTATTTTTGCGCTTGCTTTTTTGTATTTTTCCAGAAGTTTCGTTCGTTTGTCCAGTGTCTTCCTGACATCAAATTCAGAATCAATTTTCATCCCGGTCCGCAACGATTCACAATCGATGCGGAGAGCGTTGAACTCTGTTTTTACTGTATTCCAGTCCTTTACCTTTGCGGTTGTGGCAAAAACAATCTGCAGGATGGTAAAGACCGCTGCGATTCCGGCGATACCCGTCCAGAGCATCTGAAAGGGCGGCTGCGCCCAGAATGCCCATCCTGCAACCGCCGAACTGCCGGCTGTCGCAGCAGCAAGAAATTTTGCAGCTGTATCAAACCGCTGCCAGAAATTGCATCGTGATTCCGCTTCCATTTCCTGGTAATAAGAATCATAGAACGTCTCAAAAACCGCCTCCCAGACAAGATCACGTTTATCCTCTGCCATATCCATCGCTCCTTCGCATGAATTGTGCATCAGCACCTTGTTCTTGTTACAAACAATTTATTTCATGTGAGGTAACTATTTTTTCCAGCAAAGCACATCTGACGTACGGATATTTATATTTTAAATTGTTATGAGAGCGGAGTTTGTTTCGAAGAATATGCAATTTATATACCGAGGGGCTTAAAAAACCATCCACTCCCTGGAGCATTCGGTAAGACATCTTGCCCCGGAATCCGTCACCAGAAAGGTATCTTCAATCCCGACGACTCCCACACCGGGGATTGCGACCTTCGGTTCCACGGCGATCGTCATATTGGCCTGGAGGAGCTGTTCATTCTTCGGCGCCAGATAGGGAGGCTCGTCAAGCTGAAGTCCCACCCCGTGTCCCACGAACCGGACCTTCTCTGAACCAGTTCCCATAAAGATATCTGCGAACCCGAGGTCGGCTGCATAATTTTCAGACAGTTCATATATTTCCTGCCACGGAGTACCGGGGAACAGGTTTTTGATTATCGCATCCTCGATTTCACACATCGCGTGATACGCTGACAGCACTTCATTTGACACGGTTCCCCGGCTGGCCATCCGTGTCATATCCATATGATACCCGTTCAGGATAAACGCGTAATCCATAATGACCGGAACATTCTCTTCTATAATATCCCGGCTTGCGCCGAACGGCATGGAAAGAGACACTCCCCTGCCCGAGCAAATCCCGTCGAACTTGCTGCCAGTCAGGCTGTTTTTCCCCGCAGAGCAGACACCATAAGCAATGGGAAGGCCTTCCTGTTTTGTATTGATGACTTCATTACCATGCAGCCTGAAATATTCCTCTAATTTCAGGCTTAATTCCAACTCTGACATTCCCGGCTGAAAATTCTTTTTCGCGATGCCGGGAAACCCTGCGATAATTTTTCCCGCTTCTGCCTGTATGCTGATTTCCGCATTTGATTTGCACATTCGAAGGTATTTCAGATCCATGGAAATATCGACCGGCTTCCCGCCGTCAAAAAACCCCATTATGCGTGTCACCGTCGCAAAGGACGAAGCTTCAAAATTAAAACCGATGTGTTCCGGTGTTCCTCCGGGAGACGCGAAAATCCTTGTCAGATCCCTGCTGTTGGAAAATTCCTCGAGAGGGATATGAAACACCTGGAGACGTATCTGTCCTGAAGCTTTCCGGGCCAGCAGAAACGGATCTTTTTTTAACGGGACAACCAGGTAAAGCGGAAGAACAGAGCCGGTGTAATAGAAGAGATCGACTGCAGCATTCAACACCGCCAGATCTATCTGCCGTTCTTTTAACACCGCCCGGAGCTTCCCCAGCCGTTCCCGGAATTCCTGTTCGGTAAAATTTGCAGATTCAGCCATGCATCATGATAGTAAAAGTTGCAGTTCGCGGCAAGCTCTTAAAAGATAAATTTGCTCCGGCTCACCTTTGTATTTCTGCCTAAAACAAGAAATGAATATGTCCGGCCCATCCCGCCCCTCTTTACAGTGAAGAAATCTCCCGCAATACCGCCGGCAATAACGGCTGCATTTTCCATATGAGCAGCTGCTGAAAGTCCCCGGGCTTTTTCCCTTGTCTTTTCAAATATCTTTTTCAGTTTTTAAAGAATCACACGTTTCACATTTTTTTGAATCATAATATATAATTTGATCGAATGATAATAGTTTGCCGCATTTTTCACATCTGATTTTTGTAAAGGGAAACAAATGTTTTCTGAAAATAACAAAAATCGGGATAATAATGACAAAATAAAGTATCAAATAAAGGTCTTGTATGGTATATGCGGCCAATGCCAGGGCATAAATATACAATAGAAAAACTGCTGCTGACAAATACAACATTCCCTTTCTTTTTGCGTGTGATACCCCCCGCTTGCTTCGCATAAGAAATGTAAAAAAAATAAAAGCAAGAAAAACATAAAAGAAATAATCAGAAATAAAATGAGAAATCATTTGCTCTCCAATGGTCCGGCTTTTCGGCATTCCCTGTGATACGCAGAGCACAGGGACAACAAGTTTTCAGCAGGGGCAAATCTGATAAGAATCGTTTCACCGCCTTGTTTATACCCGACTGTCAGGTGCTGTGGAAGCAGGCCAAAAAATAATGCGAGCCGCTTTCCGAATTGTATCCTGAATTTATTCTTCTGTCCGGGATAACACGATACATCGGTGATATATTCATTTTTCAGGCAGAAAGAAACAGGGGTAAAGTTATTTTTTACCCTGAAAACCTTATCCAGCCAGTGATCCTGCTGGAAGTTTTCAAAATAGATACCATTTTTCATGATATAAAGGAGTCCATTAATCGGCCCCTGAACCATTGGATACCCTGTTATGTATTGCGCGGCACTTGCCTTTACCAGGGTGCTTTGATATTTTTTTTCCTTTTCACGCCAGAAGCTTTCAATTTCCTGTTCATTCATATCCCACTTTTAATAATAAAAACGTCCTTGTCAACCCTGATAAAAAAAGATCAACAAGGACGTTTTGGAACACAAAAGCATTCCTTAATATTCAGACTGCGATGTATCTGTCTCTTTTCTGTTACGCACCCTGTTTGTTCTTGGACAGAACATCAAACGCGACAGCACCCAAAAGCACAAGCCCCTTGACCACAGCCTGCACGAAAATATTGATACCCATGATCGACATACCCTGGTTGAGGATACCCATGATTAACCCGCCGATAATCGCGCCGACAACCGTACCAACGCCTCCCTTGGCAGAAGCACCGCCGATAAAGCACGCGGCAATCGCATCAAGTTCGAAACCTTCTCCGGCAAGCGGTGAAAAGGCATTCAGCCGGCCTGCATATGCAATACCCGCCACGGCCGCCATAATGCCCATATTCGCGTACACCCAGAACAAAACTTTCCTGGTTTTAATTCCGGACAGGGCAGCGGCCTTCTCATTCCCCCCAAGAGCATAAATATGTCTTCCTGCCACAGTCTTTGTGGTGAGGAATGCGTAAATAAGAACCAGACCGGTAAGGAGTATTAGTACATTCGGCAGGCCGTTGGAAGCCGAAAGCCATACGGTGAACAGATTGATGGCCAAAAAAAGGGCGCCTGTTTTAACAGCGAAAAAGCCGAATGATTCAATCGAAAAATTATACTTTTTCTTGTTTTGCCTGCTTATAAACATACCGAGCACAAGAACCGCTGCTGCAAGAAAACCAATTACAATGGTGGTGAAATGGAGAAACGGCCGCTGTTCTATGTTAATGCCGAAGAGAGCGTTAATAATATTCGGGATCTGCACCGGGATGAGATCAGGAAGCGAATCGGAACCGATGGTAATGTAGAGTTCCGGAGAGCCTATGGTCTCGCCGTTCAGGATAAGGTTGTTCAATCCCCTGAATATCAGCATACCGGCCAGTGTTGCGATAAACATGGGTATCCTGACATACGCGATTAAAAATCCATGCCAGGCTCCGGCGAGCAGTCCCATCCCCAGTCCCAGAAAAACCGCGATGAGAGGCGGGATGCCCAATGTAACGCTGAACAGGGCTGACGAGGCGCTTACAAATGCCACTACCGAACCGACAGAGAGATCGATATTCCCGCCGGAGAGGATACATAAAATCATTCCGGTAGCCAAAATAAGGATATAGCTGTTCTGGAAAATGAGATTGTAGAGATTGTCCGGCCGCAGAAGTGTCCCGCCGGTTGTTATTCCGAAGATGATGACAATCGTGATCAGGGCAATCAGAATTGCATATTGTCTCATGTTCTGTTTGAATAATCCTGTTATACTTTCGTTCCGGTTCATCCGTCTGTTCCTCACATTTCCGTTAAAATAGTGCTGTTTTTACACACCCCATATTTTTTAAAATTAGTTTTTTCTGCCGGTTGCGCTTTGTATTATGCATGTCATTATTTTTTCAGGGGTCGCCTCATCCTGCATCATTTCTCCGACAATCCGGCCCTCATTCATGACATAAATCCGGTCACAAATCCCGAGAATTTCGGGAAGTTCAGAAGAGATGAAAAGAACGCATTTGCCCTCTTCGGCCAGTTTGTTGATAATCGTATATATCTCGTATTTCGCACCCACATCAATACCCCTTGTGGGCTCGTCAAGGAGCAATACATCGGGATCGGAAAAGAGCCATTTAGCGATACAGACTTTCTGCTGATTCCCGCCGGAGAGATTGTCGACCTTTTGGAGAATTCCGGAAGATTTTACATTCAGTTTTTCCCGGTATTCTGTGGCAACAATAATTTCTTTACTTGAATCAAGAACATTCCATTTGCTTATTTTTTCCAGGCCGGAAAGCGTAATATTTGTCTTGATATCGTTCATCATGATAAGTCCCGCGTTCTTTCGGTCTTCCGTGAGATACGCCAATCCGCCGTGAATGGCGTCACCCACATCATGAAAGGCCTGCTCTTTCCCGTCCTTGATGATCGTCCCGCTTATTTTTTTTCCATACGCATGTCCGAAAACACTCATGGCAAACTCGGTTCTCCCGGCCCCCATCAATCCGGAAATGCCCACGATCTCACCCTTTCGTACATTGATACTGACATTATCGACGACCTTTCGGTCATCATCCAGGGGATGGTACACGGTCCAATTCCTGACCTCAAAACCGACGTTTCCGATCTTCGGAGTTCTTTTCGGAAAACGGTCGACAATATCCCGGCCAACCATGCTTTTAATGATCGCATCTTCCGAAATGGAATCTTTTCCCTTGACGAGGGTTTGAACAGTCATCCCGTCCCGCAGAACAGTGATTTTATGCGAGATATCAGTCAACTCATGCAGTTTGTGGGAAATTATGATGCAGGTAATCCCCCGGTTCTTGTTCAGATCGACCAGCAGCTTCAGGAGGTTTTTCGAATCCTCATCATTCAATGCGGCAGTGGGTTCATCGAGAATCAAAAGCTGGCAGTCCTTGACAAGAGCTTTGGCGATTTCTGTGAGCTGCTGATGCCCGACCCCGATGTCCTTGACAAGGGTGTTATGACTGAGGTTCAGCCCGATTTGTTCCATCAATTGCTTGGCCTTGTCATTTGTTTCATGCCAATTAATAATCCCGAACGTTTGTCTTTCATTGCCAAGAAAAATGTTTTCCGCAATGGTCATGAAGGGAGAAAGAGCCAGTTCCTGATGAATAATGGCAATTCCTGTATGCTCTGAATCCTTGATATTTTTAAATTTGCATATTTTATTATTAAAGAGAATATCACCCTCATACGAGCCAAAAGGATAAACGCCGCTGAGTACATTCATCAATGTGGATTTCCCCGCGCCGTTTTCCCCCACCAGTGCGTGAATCTGTCCTTTTTCCACTTCCAGATTGACATTGTCCAGTGCTTTCACCCCGGGAAATGTTTTGGTGATGTTTTTCATTGATAAAATGTTTTTTGACATCTTCCTTGAATCCTCTTCTTAAAAAAATACTGTAGCGGCACTTCGCCGCTACAGATAATCTTTTTATGAAACCAACCTTTTACTACTTAAGATCTGCTTCTGTGTAATAACCAGTATCGATAAGCAGTTTTTTGTAGTTGTCTTTATCAGCGAACACCGGTTCACAAAGATAGGAAGGAACAATCTTGACATCATTGTTGTAGCTCTTTGTATCATTCACCGTGACTGTTTTTCCGCTCATGATCTCTCCAACCATGGTAACGGTTCTTTCGGCCAGAGTCCGTGTGTCCTTGAATATGGACATGGACTGCTCACCGGCGAGCATCATTTTCACGTTAATCTTGTCACAGTCCTGGCCGGTGAGTACCGGAAAGGGTTTCGCGGCAGTGCCGTAACCGGCGGCCTTCAGAGAAGCAACGATTCCCTGTGCGAGACTGTCATTGGGTGACAACACAACATCGACCTTCTTGCCGGAATAGAACCCGACCAGCAGGTTGTCCATTCTTGCCTGTGCGGTTTCTGCTTTCCAGGACTGAATGGCGATCTGTTTCATGTCAGACTGTTTGGAATTGATGACCAGTTTACCGGAATCGATATACGGCTTCAATTGATCCATTGCACCCTGGTTAAACAGGAACGCGTTATTGTCATCCGGAGATCCGCCGAACACTTCCAGGTTGTACGGGCCCTTCCCGTCTTTTAATCCCAATTTGTTGACAATGTAGTCGCCCTGGATTTTCCCGACAAGGTAATTGTCGAAGGTGGCATAGTAATCAACATTCGCTGTCCCCTTGATAAGACGGTCATATGCAATAACCTTGATACCGGCTGCACCTGCTTTCTCCAGCACACCCTTCAATGCAGTTCCGTCGATGGAAGCGATCACAAGAACTTTACAGCCTTTGGTGATCATGTTTTCCAGCTGCGATACCTGAGTCGCCACCTGGTTGTTTGCGTACTGCAGATCAACCTGATAACCGGCAGCTTCCAGTTTATCTTTCAGATAGGCACCATCCTGGTTCCATCTCTGAAGCGATTGTGTGGGCATTGCCACTCCAACCATTTGACCTCCGGATCCAGCTGGACATCCCAGCATGAATACTGAAAGTACCAGCCCCAAAACCATGAATCCGGGGAATGTTTTTTTCAGAATTTCAGACATTTCGTCCTCCTTTTGTTTTTTTTTCAATTTATGAAATTTTACTTCTTTTCAGATTCCATTGCAAGAAGAATTCCTGAAATATATCTATGAATAGAAAAAACGGTCAATGCCGGGTACAAACATTTTCACACATCTGAAATGTATGAATCATAACGGCATTTAAAACTGCAAGCCGCCGATATCAAGACGGCCTGCGTATACGAAATGCAATTATCAGCAAAAAAGATATTGATTAATAATGTTTTCAATAAGTTCCTGCCTGCCGCTGGTGTTGTTTATTTCTGCACCAAGTGCATAATCACGCAGATCGGAAAGCGAAAGTTTCCCTCCGGCAAAGTCTTTTCCCTTTCCGGCAGTAAACGATTCATAGCGCTTTTTCAGAATGTTTGTGAATATCCCGTCTTCCCTGAGCCGTGCTGCGACCTCAAGCCCTCGTGCAAATGCATCCATGCCGCCGATATGGGCAAGGAACAGATCCTGTGGATCGGTTGAATTCCTCCGGATTTTTGCGTCAAAATTGAGCCCGCCCGGAGCTATCCCGCCTTTGTCCAAAACAATCAGCATCGCATGGGTTGTCTCGTACACGTCAGTCGGGAACTGGTCGGTGTCCCAGCCGTTCTGCGGATCACCCCGGTTGGCATCGATACTGCCCAGCATTCCCGCGTCAGCGCTTACCTGAAGGTCATGGGCAAAACTGTGCCCGGCAAGTGTTGCGTGGTTTGCCTCGATGTTCAGCTTGAAGTCATGATACAGCCCGTGTGCTTTCAGAAAGCCGATGACCGTAGCCGCATCAGAATCATACTGGTGTTTTGACGGTTCCATTGGTTTTGGTTCGATGAGAAATGTTCCCTTGAACCCAATCTTTCGTCCGTAGTCTCTGGCCATCGCCAGGAACACTGCCATATGCTCCAATTCCTGTTTCATGTCGGTATTTAAAAGCATTGTATAGCCTTCACGGCCGCCCCAGAACACGTAATTCTCTCCGCCCAGTTCAACGTTTGATTCGAGTGCGGCCTTGATTTGCACCGCTGCCCTGGCGACAATATTGAAATCGGGATTTGTCGCAGCACCGTTCATATAGCGGGGGTGGGAAAACACATTGGCAGTATTCCACAGAAGTTTGATGCCGGTTGCTTTCTGTCTTTCTTTCAGCAGTTTTGTGGTTGCTTTCAGGTTGTTTTCATATTCAGCAATATCGTCCGCATCCGGTGAAGCATCGATGTCATGGAAACAGTAAAAGGGCGCACCAAGTTTTGAGATGAATTCAAACGCGGCATCCGCCTTTGCTTTCGCTTTGTCCATACCGGTATACTCATCCCATTTATGGAAGATCGTTGCATTCCCGAACGGATCGCTTCCGTCGGCGCAGAAACTGTGCCAGTACGCCACGGCAAAACGAAGGTGTTCCTTCATTGATTTGCCGGCAACGATTTTATTTTCATCATAAAATTTGAATGCAAGGGGATTTTTTGAGTCTTTCCCTTCATAGGTAATTTTTTTGATACCCGGGAAATATTCTTTATCGCCAATAAATACAGACATTAATGACCTCCTCGATTTTATTTAAAAATATCAGTCAATTCATTCACATAGGATTTGTATGTTGCATAAACATCACGGTACATGACACTGTCAGAACCCGGGACTGTTGCAGTTCCCTCTTGCAGGATCACATGCTCATCGGTAATTTCCGCGATATCGACCGCTTTGCCGCGGCTGATTTCAAGTGCCCACAACGCCTGAAGTGCCGCGCCAAGGGCCGCTGCTTCCTGAAGCTCTGGCACAACCACCGGCAACTCCAGGATATCCGAAGTGATCTGCCGCCAGACACTGGAATTGGCGCCGCCGCCGATCAGCCTGATTTCTTTTGCCTGGAATCCCAGTTTTCGAAACGATTCAAGCCCGCCCTTCAGTCCAAAGATCGCCGCTTCCATCGAAGCCCTGATCATATTGCCCCTGGTGACATTGTTCATATCCATGCCCACAAAGCACCCTTTCCCATTCGGAAGATTCGGCGTTCGTTCGCCATTATAAAAAGGCAGATTGACAATCCCGTTGCTTCCAGCCTGAGCCTTTTTTGCAAATTCATTTATCTCTTCCAAAGACAGTTGAAAAAGATTCTGAACGAGTGTGGTGGAAACAGTGCAGTTCATTGTGCATAAAAGAGGCAGCCAGCCGCCGGTTGAAGAACAGAATGCTGCAAGGTTTCCCTCCGGATCAATAACCGGTTTTTCTGAAAACCCATACATTGTCCCCGATGTGCCAAGACTCATCGTAATCACACCCTCAGCAACAGTCCCTGTGCCAATAGCACCCATCATATTGTCGCCTCCGCCTGATGAAACCGGAATTCCTTCGGGAATGCCGAATTGGGCTGCAGCCACTGCGGCAACAGTACCGCAGAGTTGATCAGCATTAATAAGTTGAGGAAGCGCCTTTTTTATAGTGCCGGCAGGATCTATAACGGAAAGAAGCGGATCAGACCACTTTTTTTCCCGGATATCAAGAAGCCCTGTACCGGACGCGTCGCCGTATTCCATAACCATATTCCCGGTCAGGTAAAAATTAAGGTAATCATGCGGCAGAAGTATTTTATTCATTTTACGGTAAACATCAGGATGATTGTCCTTCAGCCAGAATATCTTCGGCAGCGTATAACCGGGAAGAATCAAATTTCCGACTTCATCCAGAAGTTTTTTTGCTCCGCCGTATTTCTCTGTAATGGTTTTACATTGCTTTACCGTTGCGGTGTCACACCAGAGTTTCACCGGGGTGAGAACTTTCCCCTGTTCATCAACAGGAACAAAGCCGTGCTGCTGTCCCGACACGCCGGCGGCCACGGCTGTTTTTTTAATGTCCGGAGAAATTTGATTCATGCAATGGGAAAGTGCATCGATCCACCATGACGATTCCTGCTCTCTTGTCCCGTCATCGCGGGAAACAAGATCATGCGGGGCTGAGGCCTGGGCCGTGATTTTTTTCTGTTCAAAATCATAGAAGACCACTTTGGTACTTTGTGTGCCGTTATCAATCCCGATGACTGTTTTCACCTCAAGAATCCTTCTATAAAATAAAGTTGTCAAGATTAAATTATGGCTCTTTTCGGCTCACAGTCAATACCTGCCGATAGATGTTGAAAAATCCTGAAACCTGCCATCATCATTATATATTTTCTTTAAAATCTTTGAAAATAAAAAAACAATACCTATACCTCACTTTCCGAAGGTCAATGATTAAAAAAATACATTTTCTCGACATGCTTGCCCAGGCACTTGATGATGGTAATGTGA
>JAFGJO010000030.1 GCA_016929065.1 Spirochaetales bacterium
GGACTGGAATCCTTATTTTTGCTGTTCACAGATCTTTTACGAGATTTTGGTGCTGGGGGGAGAGTAGGTCGTTGCCAGGCTTTTTTTGTCTTTATTATTAATTTCAAGTTTAAAATAAGCATAAAAAATCTGTAAAATTCAATTCCTCATGCTGAAAAGATTATTTTGAATAAAAAAATATTCATAAATATTTTGTAACAAAATTATTGAAAAGGTGTTATATTTATAGAAGGCAAGGCTAATTGAAACGATTATTGGAGTAAGTTTTCCTCCTTTCCTTGCTCCATATAACTAATCGAAGTAGAGCCCCCCGCATTTATGTGGGGGGTTTCTTTTTTTTTATCCCGGAGGATCTTCCATAAATATGGAATATTGCATACAATTCTGTTATGTCAAAAATAAAAATACTTGTGAATTGTCCGATTCCAATAGAGTTCAAAGCCGCAAAAAATGTCTTTTCTGCGCAGGACACCGGGAAACTGAATGGCTGTAAAATAGCTGAAAAGGAAGAAAAGAATTACTATCTGTTTATCGTTCAATCCGGTCCGGGAAAAACAAGGACAGCACAGGCTGTAACCTCGCTTATTATGGAGAAAAACCCGGATCTCATTATTGATACAGGAACCTGTGCAGGGATCCAGCCCGGACTTTCTGTCGGTGATATGATCATCGGTAAAAAATGCATTGAATTTGATATTTCAGGATATGGTATTCCGGTAAAAAGAATTAAAGAAATGGAACTGGTTTCACTTTTTCATTTTTTACCATCCGGAACGAGAGATATACTGCTCCAAACCGCTTTGGGAGCAGCACAGCAGGAAGGGTATTCTGTATATTCAGGCTTTCAGGCGTGCGGTGAATTCCTTATCAATTCAAACTCGTTGCGGGAGAAATTGTATGAATTATTTCATGTCTCCGGCTCCAATTGGGAAACAGCGGGGGTGTTTATCAGTGCTTTACGCAGCCAGATCCCTGTATTCAGTCTGCGGGTTATCTCCGACATGGGAAATAAAAATGCACTTCGGGAATTTCTGGCCAATGCAAAAAAATGTTCCATGGATCTCTACAATTTTTTGAAAATACTCATTGAAAATGGCTGGAGCAACACCATTGTGGAAGAATGGAAAAAATTGCCCGATTCGGTCCGCCAAAAAGCACCCAAGACTGTCCTGCCGGGGCAGTAAAAATAATAGATATCCATGCTGCTGCATTCATAAAATTGTGTTGATGTTTTAAAAGAGAGACATTAGAATCTTAAGTAAGCGTAAAATACTGGCGGGAAATAGTAGTGAAGGTCGTTTATCCAAAAAATACTCAGGCTGAACATATGGTCCTTACTCAGTGCAAACGGCGGGGAATACATGATGCCCGTGTGCTAGAAGTGATGAGTTGTGTCCCGAGGCATCTGTTCATTTCCGGAAAAAGCCGTGATCTTGCATATGGCGATTTCCCGGTACCGATTGGGCATGACCAGACGATTTCGCAGCCATATATTGTCGCCTATATGACGCAGGCTCTGGAATTACGTGGATCAGAACGGATACTTGAAGTGGGGACTGGGAGCGGGTATCAAACTGCGATGTTGGCAGAATTGGCATCTGAAGTATTTACTGTTGAAATAGTGGATTCACTGCTGAAACAGTCCAAACAGCTGTTATCCGCCTGCGGGTATAAGAATATCCAGTTTTTAAACGGTGATGGAAAGCGGGGATGGCCGGAACATGCACCGTTTGACCGGGTAATCGTGACCGCGGCTGCATCGAGCATTCCATTTGCATTGAAGAATCAATTGGCAGATAATAGTCTTATGGTGATTCCTGTCGGAGATTACAGGGAAATTCAGGAGTTACAGGTGTTACGGAAAGTGGGGCGGGACTTTCTGAAGGAAGAGAGTATCGGGTGCAGATTCGTACCGCTTGTTGACAATAAGGCATAATCAAGGAGGCGTGGTCTTTATGGAAAAAACCGGTGTAATGCAGGTGGTCACTTTTCAACTTGGACAGGAAATATATGCAATAGATATAATGGACGTAAAACGGATTGTCGGAAAACGTGAAGTACGTGAAATACCCAATGCTCCTCCTTATGTCGAGGGAATTTTGAATCTTCGGGGACAGGTCACGCCCATTATCAATCTGCATAAGCGCTTTTATTTTGACAGTGCAGATCTTGGCGAAGATGAGGAATTACTCAGCGGATATGTCATTCTTCAGATTTCAGAGATGATTTTGGGGATTATGATTGACAAAATACTCAGAGTAGTTACAATTGACGCAAAACATATTCAACCACCACCCCAGATGATTTCCGGGATTGGGGTTGAGTATATTGACGGTGTGGTGAATGATGAAGGCTCGTATATCATCATTCTCGATATCAGGAAGCTTTTTAATCCCAAAGAACTGCATCAGCTGACGGTGATGCAGAAATAGCAGGTAAACGAAAAAATATTTTCAATTACCTGTCAAAATCCGGAAAGCAGTTGAAAAATCTCTATCAGTTTTTCAACTGCTTTATAATGTGAGAAATAACGATGATGATTCCTCTTGTAAAACCAACGCTTCGGCGTAAAGATATGGATGCTGTATTGACCTGTATGGTCTCTGACAGGGTGACCAGCGGCCCATTTCTGGAAGATTTTGTAAAGCTCGCAGCTGCGTTCACAAAAACTGCCGGTGGTATTGGTTTGTGCAGTTATGTCTCTTCCATTCTCTGCGCATTTGAAATATTGGAACTTGTTTCAGGTGATTCTGTCATTATATCACCGCTTGCTCCTTCGGTGTATATGTCTGCATTCAAACAAAAAGGAATTCAGCCGATATTCTGCGATGTTGATCCGCATTCAGGACTCTTGTTGCCTGCTGATGTGGAACCATTACTTGAACAAAAACCAAAAGCTATCATCCTGCATCATTCTCTGGGGTATATTCATGATCTGGATCGTTTTTCCGCGATGGAAATTCCCCTTATCGAGGATATTACCCAGTCATTGGGCGGCATGTGGAACAATATGCCGGTCGGAAGCTTTGGGACGGTTTCCCTGTGCTCATTGTCAGAGGAAAATCTGATTACCGGCGGAGGCGGGGGGCTGCTGCTGGTGAAAAAACGTCAGCATATCCAGGTATTGAAACGGGTCCTGGAATCAACATCAGAATATGTCCAGTTGTTTGATTTGAACGCTGCGGTGGCCTATTCCCAGATGCGGGAACTTGAAACATTCCTGTCAATTCGCAAGGAATACGCATCAGTTTTTTTCTCTGCCCTGCAGAGATCACGTCATTCCATTCTTGTTCAGGCTGAACCGGGTGAACAGGTACCCTATTCTTTCCCCATCTGTGTCGAAACAAGCATGAAGGATGTCCGTCAGTTTGCAAAAAAGAAAGGCATTGATACACACGCTGCATTTAACGAGAGCCTGATTACCATGGATGATGAAATTTACAATAAATATCCCAATGCGAAATCCCTGCTTCTGCGCTGTGTATTGTTTCCGCTGTATCCGACCCTGGGGAAGAAAAATGCTGCGCATATTGCCAAAGTGCTCTCTGCCTTGCCCTGACCACCTTGTTTTTTGTTATTCAGTATTTTTCTCCAGCACTGCCCGGGTGCGGGGAAGATATTCAGGCAGCTCTTTTTGAATAAAATCAACGAGCTGTTCGCGAATTTCACACCGCAGATCCCAAAGTGCCGGGCCGTCAGCTGCACTCACCAGACAGCGCAGTTCAAGTGTGTGTTCTTTTGCATCGGTAACCTGCAGATTGCAGACCTTTTTGTCCCACCGCGGGTTATTATTCACCAGTTCTTGCAGTTTTTTCCTTATTTTTGGAACAGGAATGCTATAGTCTGCATAAATAAATACTGTACCCAGTAAATCCGCAGATTCCCGGGTCCAGTTCTGGAACGGGTGTTCTATAAAATAGGTTATGGGCAGGATCAGGCGGCGAAGGTCCCAAACCCGGACAACGACATAGGTGAGGGTGATTTCTTCAATCCAGCCCCATTCATTTTCTACAATCACCACATCATCAATCCTGATGGGCTGGGTAAAGGCAATCTGAAACCCGGCAAAAATGGTGGCGATGGATCGTTGAGCGGCAAATCCGATTACTATTCCCACGACTCCGGCTGATGCCAGTAATGTGGTCCCCAAATTGCTGATTTCCTTGAATTGCAGCAGAATTACTGCAGCAGCGACCAGAATTATAACAATCGAGATAAATCGTTTTATAAAATGCATCTGAGTGTGGATTTTTCTGGACTGAAGATTGTCTTTTACATTCATATCATATTTGTGTTTGATAAAATCCTCAAACACGGAGAGAAGTTTAATCATGATCCATGAAAAAGAAATGATAAACAAAGAGCTGTTGATATTTTGAAACCAGATGATAAATTCTTTGGGAAGTTCGGTGTACGGAATCACAATCGAGATAACAAAAAGGGGCCCAAGCAGGCGAAAAGGATTTTTCATGTACTTGAGGATAATATTATCCAGTACAGTAACCGTGTGTCTGGAAATCTGACGGATGATTTTTAACAGGAGGAATTGGCCGATGATGCCGATGAGGATCGACAACAGGATTACCCCGATTGCGATCCCGTAGTTGGGCCATTTTGAAGTAAATTCTTCGGAAGCAAAGAAAGCAATGAAATTGTCAAACATGGATGCCTCCTTGTTGATTTGGTATGGGAAAAGTTACACCAGATAACCCGGTTTCTGCTGCACTTTGTTACGGTTGCATTAAAAAGGCCGAATTATTCGTTTAAATACAAACGAATACTCCGGCCTGTCATAGCTTTTATCTAACAAAACAATGTGTAACTGATTCAGAGCGCAATCGAAACTTTCGGGTATACAAGCAGTACACCTTGA
Source organism: Spirochaetales bacterium (assembly GCA_016929065.1). Classification (GTDB taxonomy): domain Bacteria; phylum Spirochaetota; class Spirochaetia; order SZUA-6; family RPPD01; genus RPPD01. The sequence goes on from JAFGJO010000030.1 coordinate 4,874, forward strand.
AAAGCAATTTATTATTTACAAATTTTTCTCAGAGTATCTGTCAGTAATTTTTTATGATCCAGAAAAACGTATTTTTTCTTTGTCCGCATGGCGGTTGTTACTCGCTTTTCAAAATTTTCCTTGCAGGGAACACACATGGCTTTATCCAGCACCGTCACGTAATTAACATCCCTGTCCGCGTCCTTGATTTGTTTCCGGCATGAATCACAAATAATCGTTTGCATATACAACTCCTTTATGGAAGAATTGTGTTTTTTATCAGGCAGCGAGAGATTTTATCTCAGTGCCAGTTGGGATCAATTACATGAATTCCCTACAATACATCCTGTTTGCACAGATGCATGAAAACACTATCAGAATGATTTTTACACTTTTATAGTAAACAATTTTGTGATACTTGTCGAGCCATCTTTATTTTTTTTTGTTTACTTTACAGATAATTTTAAAAATTGTAATTTATAGGCAGCGAGGCATTAATGAGTGTATTTGCTGACGAAACAACCGCGCTTTTGGTAATAGATGTTCAAAACGATTTTTGTCCCGGAGGAAGCCTGGCAGTAAGCCGGGGGGATGCTGTTATCCCGGTAATAAATACCATAAGCCCTCTTTTTTCCAATGTTGTTTTGACGCAGGATTGGCATCCAGAGAATCATGCCTCTTTTGCCTCACAGCATTCCGGAAAAAAAGCCTTTGATGTCATTAATATCGCAGGAGTCCAGCAGGTTCTGTGGCCAGACCACTGTGTCAGTGGCTCCATGGGGGCAGATTTCCATCCCGGTCTCGATTCCTCCATTGCACGCATGATTATCAGAAAAGGGATTCATCAGCATATTGATTCCTATTCTGCGTTTTTCGAGAATGACCATGAAACTTCCACCGGTCTTCACGGGTACCTTCATGAGTTGGGGATTGTGACTGTTGTCCTTGCCGGCCTGGCGACGGATTTTTGTGTATATTATTCAGCCGTCGATGCGGTGAAAATGGGATACCGTGTTATAGTGATTTTGGACGCAGTCGCAGGCATTGATGTTCCGGAAGGTTCAGTGAAAAAAGCAATAGCTGAAATGACAAACATGGGTGTGATATGCATTAATTCCGGGGAAATTGCATCATGATTTCTCCGGGAGGTTTATTCACGGATTTCTATGAATTGACAATGGCACAGGGCTATATGCTGCAGAACCACAATCCGGGGGTTGTCTTTGACATGTTTTTCAGACGTCCTCCCTTCGGCAGCGGATTTACTATTTTTGCAGGGTTGCAGCCTGTATTGGAGAGTATAGAAAAGTTTTCTTTCACAAAAGAAGATTGTGAATATTTGCGAAGCCTCGGTGTTTTCCAGGAGACATTTCTGGAATATTTGCTGGAATTCCGGTTTACCGGTAATATATGGGCATGTGATGAGGGGACGGTGGTGTTTCCCAATGAACCCATTATCAGGATTGAGGCAAATCTCTGTGAAGCGCAGCTCATCGAGAGTCTGGTACTCAATACCATAAATTTTCAGACACTCATCGCCACAAAGACAGCACGGATCTGTCTGGCTGCGCGAGGAAAACAAATTCTCGAGTTTGGTATGCGGCGTGCGCAGGGGAAAGACGGGGCGTTTTCCGCAACCCGGGCAGCATTTATTGGCGGGGCAGAGGCCACATCAAATACATACGCGGGTAAAAATCTTGATATTCCAGTCCGAGGCACAATGGCTCATTCCTGGATAATGTCATATACATCAGAACTGGAAGCATTTCGGAAATATGCTGAGCTGTATCCTGATTCTTCGGTCTTTCTCATGGACACTTATGATACCCTGGAAAGTGGTCTGAAAAATGCGGTCATTGTCGGAAAAGAATTGATAAAGAAGGGCATTACACGCTTCGGTGTGCGGCTGGATTCCGGAGACCTTGAATATCTGAGCAAGGAAGTCAGAAAGGCGATGGATGATGCCGGGCTTCATGATGCTTTTATTGTTGTGTCAAATGAGCTGTCAGAAGAAATTATACAGCAGCTGGTCGTAAGAAAATCGCCGATCGATATCTGGGGAGTGGGAACAAATCTTGTCACAGCAAAAGATGATCCTGCGCTCACCGGCGTTTACAAGCTGGCGGAAATTGACCAGGGGGGAATACAGCAACCGGTCATGAAAATATCAAATAACCCCGAAAAGATGACAAATCCGGGCAGAAAACAGGTGTTCAGGTTTCTTGATGCAGAAAAAAAACCATTGGCCGATTTGATTGCCCTTGAAGATGAACATATACAGGAATCTGTGAAGTACCGGTTTTATCATCCATTGTATGAGTATTCCCATTTTGATATAGAAGGTGCGGAGGTTCGGCCCCTGTTGTCCTGTGTTATGAAAAAGGGCATTGCGGAAAAACCCTGTGTACCGCTTCATGAAATACAGCATTACGTAAAATCCCAACTGGGCATGCTTGATCAGACATATACCAGGCTTCTGAATCCGCACGAATACAAAGTTTCTTTGTCTGAACAATTAAAAACACTTAAAGTAAATTTAATTTTAAACGCGGCAAAAAAAGGAGCTGTCTGATGAATAAAGTTTCATGGAGTGGCGGTACTATTGGCGATCAGAACGGCCGTTGTTTTATCGTTGCAGAAGCCGGAACAGCCCACAGGGGAGACAAAGAGAAAGCATATGCACTGGCGGATGCGGCAAAACGGGCCGGTGCGGATTGTGTGAAGTTTCAGATTGTATTTGCAGATGAGATTGTTCATCCTGCTGCGGGATCAATTCCGTTACCGGGCGGCGACGTCCCCATATATCAGCAGTTCAAACAGCTGGAGAAGGATTTTGACTTTTATGAAGATATTCAAAAATATTGTTCAACGAAAGGTATATTGTTTCTCTGTTCGGTCTTTGGTGAAAAAAGCGCATCGCTGTATCAACGTTTACAACCGTGGGCAGTAAAGATTGCTTCACCTGAATTGAATCATTATCCGCTTCTTGAACAGGTTTCTGGCTGGCATTGCCCGGTGCTTTTATCAACAGGAGTATCAACGCTTGAGGATATAAAAAAAGCACTCGTGGTGGTAAAAAAGAATGTTCTGTTGTTTCACTGTATTACCAGTTATCCTGCCCGGGAGGAAGAATATAACATCAGAGTGGTTTCAAAACTGCGAAGCATCTTTGGTATTCCGGTAGGGGTATCAGACCATTCAAATGATCCGCTTCTGGTTCCCGGCTGCGCAGTGCTGGAAAACGCAGCTGCAATTGAAAAACATTTAACTTTGTCGAGAAAAAACTCCGGTTTGGATGATCCGATTGCGCTCGAAGAAACAGATTTTAAAACTATGGTTGAGGGAATCAGGTATCTTGAATCAATGGAACCTGCTGCTGCCCGGCACTTTCTGAACCAACGATATGGAGAACAACGGGTAGAGGCTGTCATGGGTACGGGTGAAAAACATCTCGCTCCTGGAGAGGCGGCAAATTACACGACAACAAAGCGGTCGATAATGGCAATATCCGATATTCAGGCAGGCGAGCTCATTTTGCCACAGAACATTGCCCTGCTGCGCAGCGAAAAAAATATCGCACCCGGCTTGTCCCCGGATAATTTTAAGCATATAATTGGAAAAAGAGCACAAAAAAAGATACATTCGGGGAAGGGAATCGACTGGGAAGATATTGTTTCCTGAACCATTTTAAAATCTGACAAAAAAAACTTCCATATTGCCAAATGACTTGACCTACACAACGGGAGGCAATAGTATGAGTATTGATATGGAAGAATTTTCAACTTTCGAAAAAATCGTACATGATTTGGGTGATGATGAGCGCCGGGATCTTTTGTCCCGCATTGAACAGGGGGCCAAAGTTTCCAGAGAACCGTTGTCGGTTGTTCAGGATGATAAGGGTTCCCGCGATATTGAAGCCGCGTATAAGGAGTTGAGCTTTTTTCAAAGGATTTTCCTTGCAATCAAGGCATTATTTTCCGGGAAAAACAGCCGCCAGGTTTTTGAAGATGATCTGCTTGTTAAATTAAAAAAACAAATTTCCCGTCAGATTCCCCATCTGATTGATGTGAACAATTCTTTTTTTCTTGACCGAATGCGGATTGAGCTTGAATCACTTGCAGAGAGCGCCCGGTTTTTCAAGAAAATGCTTGATAATGTATTTTCCGACAACAAAAGTGAGTTTATTGCATTTTTGGTACGGGCCGAATGCGAGAAAATATCTCTCGCACTCGAACAGGATACGAATCCACGGATGATCATTGGCAGCCGCGGTGTACAGGATGAATCAGATTTAAAGAATCTTATCGAACGGCGGTATAAAGAGATATTGCGGGATTTTCCCGAGGAAGAAAAGAAACGGATTTATCTTGATTATCAGTCATTCTCCTATCTTAAAGAACTGTCAGATTATGATTTTGATACCATCCTTTCCCGTTTTACCTCCAGTGGCCGGGCAAATAAAAAAGCGTGCCCGTTTTCGGATATTACAAAGCGTTTTGTCGCACTTGCAGAAATATTAAAAAGCACCCAGATGCCGCCGTCAAAAAGCGGTTTGAAAGCCCTGTTTCTCTATTCAATGAACACACTCGGCACGGACGATTTAAAAGTGGAAGCGTACATGAAGCAGCGGTATTCGAAGGCAGAGGAAGCTCTCTCGAAAATCAGGACATTTAATACTGTGATTCCGATGGATCAGCTGGCCAAAATACTGATGAATGATTTCAACTATTCGGTTCAGGGAGTCCGTCGGGGTGAAGACTGGTTTGTTCTTTTCAAGAAATTCTGGAATGAGCGGATTACCCGGACCTACAAGGATTACTCCCGGGAATTACGCTCGACAAGTATTGTCCAAAAGGCGGTAAATTATTTTGGCGGACAAAAAGCGCCAATTATCAAGTATTACCATCCGTCTTTTTATCAAACTTCTTTGCGGTGCGCCCATTGGCGCTCTTTCGCATTTATCAATGGTTTTTACCAGTTCGTGTATGCTCCCAAAATGGCGAACAGTCTGAAGATATTGTTCATTAACGGTGAATTTTATAAAACCGACAACCGGATCGAGTTTACCGACACATACAATTTTTTTAATTCATTGCATGATAAAATTGTCCTCTTCGAGAAGAGGATTCATCCTGAAGGTGAAATAGGAAAGGCAATTGCGGGTGTACAGGATGAAAAGGCCAACGGGGCCCTGCAGGAAAAAAAGACAGCAGTGCTTATGAAAAAAGCCGATGCCGAGGCGCTCTTGATTGTAGATAAGGCAATGTCCAATCTCCAGTCCCTGAACAAACTGTTGAACGGAGTTTTATACAGTGAAGCAGGCGGAAAATATGATACGATATCAAATATGAGTTATATCGGCGGCAAGGAAAATGAGCTGTTAAAAAAAGAATGGGAGAAATGCATCAGTTTTGCACATGAAGCCTACTCTATATTGAAGGAAATGAGAATTCTGGAAGCATCAAAATAATATTCATTGCAGTTATTCGGTTTTTTTCACCAGCTCTTCAACCGGGGCAATTGCGACATCAACCTGTCCCCGGACTGTTGTGGTAAAAATGAATAAACTTCCGTCTTCTGAAAAATGCGGATGCGGATCAATATGGTACATGGCCGGCGGGGTGTGGTGCTCCGGATTGTGGCTGATAACCGCCACATCCTTTCCTGTTTTTCGGTTGAAAAAATGTATACTTGATGGACAACCCCGATAAAAACCCTTCAGGGTCCTGTCGCAGGCGAAATATTTGTCATGATAATTCATTGCATGCCAGTACATACCCGGGAGAACATTTTCCGCACTGCCGCTTTCAATATCGATGCGGACAATGCCCGGTCCGCCGAACAGGTCAAAATTATTCACCGCATAAATATGTTCTCCGTCGGAATCCCACCACTCGTGTGTCAGGCGGGTGCTGTTTTCAAATAACGGCCGGAGTGCCCCATCCCGGGATACAAACCAGACCCTGTTGTCATAGCCGAAATGTTCCCCGGTAAGCGGATGATGATAATTGTCCTGGGCTACCATTACCAGATTCTTGTTTGTCGGAGAGAACTGGGCGTGTTTGAGGTCCCTGGGAAAGGTTTTCCATACAGTGAGTTGCCTGGTCGAAAGCGAGATGGTTCCCCCAAAAGATGTGTCACCGGCGAGTGAATCAAGAAACAATTCTGACCTGTCGGGAGAAAATGTCAAGTGGGTTGCGATACGCCGGATCAGCCTTCGGCCGTAAAGCTCATCGGGAAGAACTGCAATCACTTCGGCTTTGCAGGTTGGATCGGGGCTTCTGTAGCAGAGTGCTTCGCGGGTACACCAGTACACGCCGCCGGTTGCCGGATCAATGACCGGGGATGCATTGTCGAAAAGTGTTTCAGGAAACTGTGTTACGGTCATTTTCTGCAGATCAGCAACACCAAGTGTTCTGCCGTATTCACGGCTTCCGGCGGGCGGGAACGCACAGTAAAACCATAAATACCGGTTATCCGGTGAGATTGTTGTATTGATATAATAAAAACTCTGCTGTACTGGAGCTGCTTTTTTGCTCAGAATATACACAGTGATTCCGGAGACAGGATCGGTATAGGGTTCGAACAGTTTCGCAAAATTGATTTTCATACGCGATATAAATATCGGAGGAAAGACTTTTTTTGTCAAGTTGTCGAGCGGGTATGAAAAACAATTAAAAAGAATGGTAATTCTACTATTTATTTCTATAATTTATTATAGAGTAGTGAACGTTGCTCTAATTTAAACTTACAAAAGGAGTGAGTATGAAGAAAATTATTTTTGTAGCCTTTTTAAGCCTGGTACTGCTTGTCGGAGCAAGTGCACAGAGTGAAACCGGAGGGAAGGCCGGGCAGATTTATTTGGGATTGAATCTAAACTCCGGGGAAAACCAGGAAGGTCTTACACCCGGACCAATCGGAATCTTCTATGGTGTCGTAGAGGATACTAGTCTATTTGTAATAAATGCTACTGCAGAGGCCGGATATTGTGTCATTGACGGATTATTTATTTCTGCTGTAGTTTTTGCAAATTTTATGGCTTATGATGGGAATGATCCGTTGCTGTCTTTGGGAGTCGGAGCAGGGATCGGCTATATTTTCGATATCGGCGGTTCAATTGCCCCTTTTATACAGCTAAATGGAATGTATCTTGTGTTGGAAAATGGTTCCGCGTTGGGAGCCTACATGGGCTTTAAAGTGATGCCGATTGCCGGTATTAAAGTATTTTTTAATTCAGTAGTTGCTTTGGATCTTGGAGCGTTTTTCAGCTATTCAATGTTATTGAGGGATAGCGACGAAGCTACATTGATGTTCGGTGGACTCCGCCTTGGTGTTGATTTATTTCTATAAGAATTTGACGATGTTAAAAGACCGGTCCCGGCCGGTCTTTTTGTTAGATGGGAATTATGAAAAAATAAGAAAAAAAAAGAAAAATATTTGAATTTTCTGCGAGTGATTTTCCCTTCCTTTACGATGTATTATGTAAAAAGCAATGAAATGTGTTACTTTTTTTGCTTTTATGCTACAATAAAAAGTAGACAAAAAGGAACTTTTAGGCTGGCGCGCGGCTTGGCAGTTAAAAAAGCACAGGAAAAGGATGGGAAAAAATGAAAAAAATACAAAGCACAAAGTTAACGGTCTTTTTTGTCATGTTATCAACAGGCGCGTTTCTTTTAACCGGTTGTGATAATATGTTTTCACCGGGAGATGTAACCGATGTAAATACTGTCATTCGTGGGATGAATTATTTTGACCAGCCGGAACCAATAGATTTGGGAATAACCGAGGGGCCGATTGAGGATGGTGACCCGGCACATCCGGACAGGCCGGAAGATTTGCCGGGAAAAGATACACTGGTATATAAAGTGACTGATGCTGATGAATGGGAAGACCTTCTTCTTATGAATCCTTCTTCACCAACTATCTGGGTTGGATCAATTCTTGACGGTAACAGTATAACAACCGGTGAATACCGCCCCATTACGGCAGAACGGGCACCCATGACAATTTCAATAAGTACGATTAAGGTTTCAGCCTCAGATACTATCAATGACGTCGCTGCTGTGGTTGAACACCCTTCTTTGGGAAATGTCAGAACTGCTTTTAACAATTTACTGGGGACTGATCCTGATACAATTGTATGTACGCCATTATCAACCTCTTATAGTGCCCACAGTGTAAACTCTGTATCACAGACAAGTATGGCCCTTGGTTTAAACTACAGTGGCTGGGGAGCATCGGTATCCGCATCACTTGATTTTTCTACTACACGGAAAAGGACCCAAATGGTAGCAAAATTTATGCAGGTTTGCTATACCGTTGATGTTGATATTACAACAGGTGGGCCTGATTCATATTTTGCGAATGGAGTTACCTGGAATGACATTAGAGGAAGTATCGCTGGTGATGTCTCGCCGGTGATTGTTTCAAGTGTCAAATATGGCAGAATGGGCCTTTTCAGACTGGAATCTGATTTCAATGAAACACAAGTAAGGGGAGCTATAGAAGCAGGATTTTCAAGTTTTGCTGGATCGGGATCAGTTTCTGTCTCTGCAGAACAGCAGGATATACTCGATTCTTTATCCATTAATGTTTTATTGTTTGGAGGCAACTCGGAAACATCATCAACTGTGATAAATGGGTATGAAGGATTTTGTACCTGGATATCAAGTATGAACGAAGAATGTCCATTTTTGGATGCGGTACCCCTTTCTTACACATTATCATATTTGAAAGATGCATCTGCTGCGAGAGTAGTGCTCGCAAGTGAATATTATAAACGAGTTGTTGTGGGTGAAGATAGTGGTATTAACTCAATTAAATTAGCTTCCATTTATAATTATGAAATAGCCCCGGATTTTTCAGAGGATTTAAATCTGACAGTGAGTTTTTCAAAACATTATGCAGGTATTGGAACTGTTGGAGATTCGATAATTTTTACTCGTAGGTATAATTCTTCTACACTTGGTAATATTGATGAAGGGACTGTATCTACTGATATAACTATTCCATTTAATGAAGGGTATTCATTAAGTGATACTTTTCTTGTAATTGATATCATAATGGATTTTACGGGTGGCTCTGGGTATGACAGGACCTACCGAAATTATGTTCCACTATCATGGTTTAATACTGACACATTTGATTATACAATTGCGGATTTTGTTTTACACTTTGAAGGTTTTGGAGAAGAGTAGTAAACGATATTTTTGATTTTATCTTTCATATGTCTGTTTCATTTTAATATATAAAGTATTGTCACCCCGCACTCAATCACCGATTGAGTGCGGGGTTTTTTATCTTGCCTCATTTATCATTTTTTACTACAATCGGTTTTTATACACGCCAGAATAGCTCAGGGGTAGAGCAACGCTCTCGTAAAGCGTGGGTCTCGGGTTCAATTCCCGATTCTGGCTATTTTTGAATTCCTGCAAATCCTTCAGAGGTGTATAAATAACGAGATATTTTTTTGCCCCATACGTTCGGAGATGACTCACGCATGGGACGAAAAAAAATATCTCGTTTCAAGACAAATTTAAGGATTTGCAGGAAATTTATCAATAGTTGAATCTACTGGTGGGGTAGATTTTTCTTTAAGTGGAAACGAAAAAAATATCTTGGCGTATGATTTACTCAGTGAAGAAATTGCAGGAAATTTGTCAATAGTCGAATCTGCTGGTGGGACACTGTCCTTCCTGTAAATCCTGGCTTTTCTTCTTTCTTTTTCGTGATTTCTTGTTTTCCTTAGATGGCTTCTTCCTTTTTTTTCTGTTATTCCGTATACTGTTTTCATTATGGCAAAAGAAATTGAAAAAAAATACCTTGTCACCAGTGACGGGTACACGCAGAATGCAAAAAAAGAACATCTGGTGCAGGGATATCTTTGTCTTGAACCGTCAAAAGCAGTACGGGTTCGCATGGGTGGCGGAAAAGCATTTCTTACCATTAAAACGCTGGCGGATCCAGAAAAAACACTGATGACCCGCAACGAATTCGAGTATGAAATCCCCATGGCTGATGGTGAAAAACTGCTTTCCATGTGTATTGGCTCGGTGATAAAAAAAAACCGGTATACTGTCGAGTGTAAAGGGCATGTATGGGAAGTGGATGTCTTTGAGGGTGCCAACAAAGGCCTTGTTGTCGCGGAAATCGAACTCTCTGCAGAAGACGAACCGTTTGACAAACCGGATTGGGTAGGTCCGGATGTCACCGAAGACCGCAGGTTTTTGAATGTTGCGCTTGCCCTCAATCCCTATACTGCCTGGAAGGACTGATTTTTGCGGACTTGAGGGAAAGGCTCGTCTTGTGCCGATTATATAAAAGTGAGGCCTACAGGGCGGGATATTATGTGAAGGGAAAAGGTATGACACGTATTTTATGTGGATCTGCCGAAAGAGAAATTCAATGAGAAAACTGATACTGTTGCTTTTATTGTTTTCAGCATTTACTGCTGTTGCGGAAACGCAATTTACTGTGGAGTTTATGGAAAAGCATATAACCCAGATTGGAAAAGATCATGAAGGGTGTATTGCCCTCGGCTGGTCGAAATCCGGGGACATTGTCTTTGCGACAATAGTTGAGCCTGATGAGCCTGTCGGCGGTTTTCATGTAGATGTCATTGTATTTAATACCGTCCATGATTTTCAGGTTGTATCCTTTCGGGTAAAATCGCCAACACAGGAGCTGCTTGATATTCAAAACACAAAGAAGGCTGTTGACTATTTGAATAAAAATAAATTCACTCCTGACTATCAGGTTCTCCGGAAATTTCCACTGGCTTACAACAATGATTCATACTCGATAGGGGTATTTACGTTGCGGGAATCCATAAAACAGAAGAGAAATTTGAAGCTGCACGCGGAAAAATCCGGTGCGTTTAAACCGCTTGATGTTTCTGCGGGTGCGGACAGGGTTGTGGGTTTTTTTAAGAGCCCGTTCGAGAACCGCATCGCGATTTGCTGGTATGTGCCGCCGATGGGCGGACCGGCAGAATCAAACATGGGCGGAGGATACTATGCGCTCTCTGGCTGTCATATGGATACCGGCTTCGAAAAACCTGATGAGGACAAAAATGTAAATTGAACTTATAACTCAAGTGCTCCCTGCCGTTTCCGGTGGTCTTCGATGACGATTGCCGCCATGGCTTCTATAACCGGAACAATCCGGGGGCAGATACACGGGTCATGTCTTCCATGGGTTTCGATTGTTTTTTCATTTCCATCTGTATCCACGGTCTTCTGGGAAGAGGTGATTGAAGATGTCGGTTTTATTGCCACCCGAAAAATAATTTCTTCACCGGTTGAAATTCCGCCGAGGATTCCGCCTGCGTGATTTGTTATAAACCCGTTTTTATCCATTTCATCGTTATGTTCAAGACCAGTCATGGCTGCTGCCCTGAAACCCTCACCGAATTCTATCCCCTTGGTGGCGCCGATTGAAAGCATCGCCTTGGCCAAGTCTGCCTCGAGTTTGTCAAATACCGGTTCGCCCAGACCCGCAGGGGCTCCCTTGATGCGGCATTCCACAATGCCGCCGACACTGTTTCCGTCATTTTTTGCCTTGTTGACACAATCGATCATAGCTGCCACTTTTTTCGGATCCGCCGCACGAAGCGGATTTTTTTCGATGATCGAGAGGTCAATAGTTGTACTTTCTATTCCGCCTATTGCTTTTGTATAGGCGATGATGGAGATTCCTGCATTGGCAAGTAGTTTCTTCGCAATTGCTCCCGCCGCAACACGGCCGGCTGTTTCCCGCCCGGATGCCCTGCCGCTCCCCCGGTAATCCCGGATTCCGTATTTTTTAAAATAGGTGAAATCGGCATGTCCCGGCCGGAACAGATTTTTTATATCATCATATGCCGCGGGATTGGCGTCTTTGTTGTACAGAATGCATAGAACGGGAGTGCCGGTGGTTTTTCCCTCAAAAACACCCGAAAGGATATGAACTGTATCTGGTTCCTGGCGTGGAGTGGTGATCTCTGACTGGCCGGGTTTGCGGCGGTCAAGTTCTTTTTGTATATCAGCCTCACTGAGTTCCATGCCAGGCGAAACACCGTCAATGATCACCCCGACTGCTCCGCCGTGTGACTCCCCGAACGTCGTCATTTTAAAAAGATTCCCAAAACTATTTCCCGCCATGCTGCAGCTCCTTTATTTGTATTAAAATCCGTTTTGTGATTTCATCGACAGTCCCTCCTCCGTCAATGCACCAATGTGCCCTTTTACTGTATACCGGATGACGAATATCGTACAGTTCTTTCAGGTACTGCACCGGATTATTGTTTTGAACCAGAACAGAAGTACCTTTTTTCATAATACGGTCGCGGATACTCTCAAATGGTGTATTAATGTAAATACAATAGCCGCATTGTTCAAGCGATTTTCCAAGAAGCGGATTCAGCGGAGTCCGGCCTCCAAGTGACAAAACAAACTCCTCATGCAGTTGTGCTTCATGTTTAGAGAAATGATTGAAGGTGTATGCCTCGATCCGGTAAAAGATGCTTGCGCCTTCTTCCCGGAAAATATCTTCAACACCCTTTTTATGGCCGTATTGTACGCGATATTGTTCAACGACAAGGTCATCCAGGTCAAAAAAAGGATGGTTCAGTTCACGGGCGATTTTTTTCCCGACCGAAGTTTTCCCGCAGTGTTTCATTCCCATAAAAATAATATTCATCGAGGTCTTTACAATACTTGTGTTGTGATTTTTTGGCAAGGGAGACCGATGGCATAGTGTGAAGGGGAAAAGTTATTCTTTTGTTTTCCTGCGGCTGGCAACAAACCGTTGAAAATCATTGATGTTTTTCACAACAATGCGGTCAACGTAAAGCTCTATACGGCGCTGCTGGAGAAAGTGGGAGAGAACTGTTTTGCATTGTGCGGGCGGTAATCCCGCCCAATGGGCAATATCATCAATCGATGTTTTAAATTCGATTGTTTCAACTTCGCTGGTTTGAAGGGGTTCTTTCTCCGCGAGCATCAGAAATACATCGGCAACACGGGCTTCAATATCCTCGAGAGTCAGAATCATAAACCGGCGTTTCTGGTCATAAATGCGGCGGGTGAACAGTTTTAACAGTTTTAAGGCAATCTGCGGATTTCCCCGCATCAGGATTTCAAAGTTTGCCCGGTTAAATTCCAGTACTTGTACTTTGTCGGCTGCAATCGCGCTTGCAGAGCGTGGAGCTTCCTCCAGAATTGCCATCTCGCCGAATACTTCGCCCGGTTTCAGGACATCAATTGTTTTTTCAAGATCACCCATTATTTTCACAATCTGTACCCGACCGCTCTGGATGAGATAAAAATTGTCACCCGGCTCGTACTCGCAAAAAATAATGCTTCCCGCTTGAAATGTTTTACTGAACCGCTGAAACATTTGACCCAATGCATCCATCATGTGGCTCCTTCAACTTGACGCATCATTTTTTTTGCCTTTTGATACAGGGATTCGCTCTCCGGAGTCATGGTGAGCACCTTTTTGAAAAAGCCTGCGGCTTTTGCATTGTTGCCCATTTTCATCTGGCACGAACCAACAAAAAACAGTGCGTCTTTGACGTCGGGATGTTTGGGAAATTTCTGGATCCAGTCGGTGAATAATGAAATGCTTTTATCGAATTGTTTCAGATAAAACAGGCACCTGCCCATTTCATACTGCGATTTCGAAATGTATTCCTGATCGTCTGTTTCTGCGGCGATTTTTTTGAAAGCCTTGAATGCTTCCTCATATTTGTCCTGACTGATCAGGCTGACAGCACGGTAAAACTGCTGTCCGGAATCAGAGATGGCTTTTGTTCCTGTGGGTTTGTCGGACATCAGGTTTTCAGGTTGTGCCTGCTGTTGTGGTTTGGGGGTGAGTTCCGGCCCCTTGCCTGACCCGTATTGTTTTCGAAAACTTTCGGCCACTTCGATGTTTTTCAGGGCCTCTGTAGCCATTGATCCTGACGGATAATACACCAGATAACGTTTAAAGGCATAGATTGCCTGGTCGTACGCCTTTTTTTTCAGATAATAATCACCAATGCTGTAAAGCCCTTTTTCGGGATTGACATGTTCTTCAGCCGAAAGGAGTGTTTGGACCTGTTTGTGTATTCGGCGCAGCTGATTTGAAAAAACTTTCAGCATTTTCAGGATAAGCGGAATATTTTTTAAAACCAGCGCTTCAAACTCTTCAACGGAAAACGCAACCACATTCGAATCGGTGAGCACCAGTGCTGTCTCTTCCCGTCCAAACCTTCCAAGGGCGGATTTGACTCCCAGGAACTCTCCGGTTTTTACCAGGTCATGAAGTTCCTGCCCGGTTTCGATATCTTCATAATTCAGACTGATTTTTCCGGAGTTTAAAATAAAGACCTTATCCGCAATATCACCGCGGAAATAAATAATTGAATTGGCTTTGTAAAAAACAGCCTTCGGAGACACGCTGCACTTACTCCTTTCTACCCTTTATACTCCACATCCAGGGGCATATAATCAAGCACTTTTTTACGCCCGACGACCTCACGAACGCGGTTAAGCAGTCCGACCGGATTTCCTGTCACCAGCATGTTTCTTTTTTTAATGGAAACTTCCTGAGCTGTTATCCCGCGATGCTTAAATAATTCCTTGTATTCAATGCCTCCGAAAATCGGATTTCCTTCCAGCACCAGCAGGTCAATGTCATGTATGTTGGCTGCGAGAAGGGACTCATACGGATCATCATGTTTCTGTTTTATTGCCAGAATGTCGGCAAGTTTTCCCGTTTCAAGCGTTCCGATTTCTTTTTCCATCCGGAACCCTCTCGCGGCATTTATGGTTGCCATTTGTGTGATGATTTTCGGATCAAGGTCCTCTCCGTACATCTTGCGGTAAATTTTTCGGGCAAACCGCATTTCTTCAAGCAGGTTGACCGATCCGGTGTGGGTTGAATCAGTGCCTATGGCAATATTCAGCCCTGTGTCTATCATTTTCCTGATTTTACAGGTGAAATTATACATGAAAATATTCGAGGCAGGGCACCAGCCAATGGTTACCTTTGCTTTTTTCGCTTTTTTAATGTCTGATTCTGAAAACCCGACACAATGGATCAACACCCCGTATTCATCAAGGCATTTCAGGTTTTCCAGAATATCGATACCCCGTTGGGATTCTTCGTCAAAGCCCTCTTCAAGATGGGTAATAAACGGATAATTCTTTTTTATTGCACGCTCATGTTCTATTTCAATACCATCGCCCCATTGCAGATCATATGAAGAACATTCATGTGCGAGAGTGTAGTTTTGAATAACTCGAATGGGAAGGCCGGGAATTACGTGGCCGTTTATTTCATGCGGGAAGTGGTCATTTACCGTGCAAACACCGCTGAACAGATTTTTATAGGCACCCAGTTCATAACATTCGTCGACGGTTAAATCTGCACGTTCTTTATAGACTTCAGAGGATTTTAAATCCTTGTCCCATGGAGCCCAGTTCAGGTAAAATGTCCCCGGTTTCGGCCCGACTCGTGGCAGATAGTCTCCGCGGAGATGGTCATGCAAATTTATCAATGCCGGAAAGATGAATGAATCAGCAAGTTTGACATGATATTTGGCTTCCTTGCCAATGCTTTCAATTTTCTTGCTGTTGCATTTGATGATTTTTTCTTTAAGTACTTTTTGCGGTGAAACAAGCGCTTGCCCCTCCAGAGAATAGGACTTCACCTGAGTGTTTGTCTGCATTGTATTCCTCTTGGATGATAATAAATTTGTAAATCCATCTAACTCTCTATTCTATCCAGTCTGCTTTTATTATCGGAAAAGAAGACTTCGTTTATTGAGGATTTTACAAAAAAAAATTATCCCAATTAATATTGAAAAGCCTTCCTGTTATACATAAATATAGCCGAATTTCCTTTTTTTTCAAACAAAGTTATAGTTCTATGTGGTATTTTTTCTATATGTGAAAAATGTTATAAATCCGGATATTTGCACAACCCGCCCGATAATTTCACCGTGAATATAGTTTTTTTTTGTATTTTGGCGCTGATTCTGTACGTTTTTCCATAATGGGTGTTTTAAATGAAAGAACAATGTATGAAATAATATACACAGGATGAAGAAAGGATATGTTATGAAACTGATAAAAAATATAACTCATTATATTATAATGAGTTATAATGAATTCATCAATTTGGCACAATTATTGCATATAAATATCTGGAGGATTAAAATCATGATGTCGAATGTGACTTTAAAAAAGGAAGAAAAAGTTTTAACAATAAGTGTTGATAATCTCCATGAGGGAATGAAATTTGATGCTCCAGTAGTATTTGAAGGGGATAATTTATTCGTGGCAGCAGGAATCCCTGTCCGGAAAAAAGATGTTGAGAAGCTCAAAAAATTTGGTGTTGCCACTGTTTCGACAGCAGGTAATCTGCTTTCTGACAGCAAGCAGTCCAATACCCAGACAACCCTCAAGCTCTTTTATATGCAGGAAGCTGAAGGCAGGTGTCTTCAGTCCTATAACAGCATGCTGAAGGAAATTCGTGACGCGTTTGAAAAAATAAGGATCGGGAAGAAAGGTTTTCGGGATGCAATTGACAGTATCGTAAATGAAATTTTTCATACTGTGAAGGAAGAGCCGAATCAGATGGTACAGCTGGTTCATGGGATAAGCAATATTGCCCATGACCCTGCAGTCACCGCACTGCATACAGCCATACTTGCAACAGTGATGGGGCTGCTGCGGCGGATGTTTGGCCATGAGCTGATTAAGCTTACGACAGCTGGTTTGCTGCATGATGTGGGAATGCTCAGGATATCACCTGAAATTCTGATGAAGAAAGGCCAATTGACGATTAACGACCGTACTGTTATTGAGACTCACCCGGCACTCTCGCATGGTATCATTGTAAAAGAGCTGGGATTTTCAAATGAAATTGGGGAAATCGTCCTTCAGCACCATGAACGGCCGGATGGAACCGGCTATCCACAGAAACTGGAACAAAGGAATATGACGGTCTATTCTCAAATCATCGCAGTTGCGCATGCATATGCTGCCTTAATCAATAAGAAACCATACCGAAGCCATCTGCTGGGGTATGATGCAATCAAGGTGATTTTGCGCGGGATCAGTCTTCAGTTTATTCCGGAAGTTGTTGAACTGTTTTTGAAGTGTGTCGGCATATATCCGGTTGGCTCATATGTTTTACTGAATGATTTTTCGGTCGCCCAGGTTCTGGAGAAAAGTACCGAAGCGCCGCTTCGGCCCATTATCCGGATACTTGTGGACCGGCATGGGGAAAAAAGCAAAAAACCCCCGATCATCAATCTGCTGAAACATGATGAACTCTATATTATGAAGGCAGTTGATCCGGAAGATGTTGTCATTTAGAGGTTGTTGGACAGCCTCTTTATATATGATTTAAAAATTATGTAAATAAGTGTAAATACCTCTTTTATGCCTCGGGGGACTTTCAGAATTTTTTCTGGAAGTCCTCTCTCCTTTTTTTACAGAACAAATGGGAAAAACAATGATCGATCGTTCCAATATGTGATATAATTGTCATTGAAAAAGAAAAAGTAAAAAGAGGGAATATGGGCGTTACTTGTTGTGTTTTCATTGCGATGAGCCTGGATGGATATATCGCACGCAAAGACGGCGATATAGACTGGCTTATGCCCGCAGAATACAGTCAAAAGGAAGATTACGGGTATCTTGCCTTTATTGACAGTATTGATGCGATTGTGATGGGAAGGAAATCATTCGAAAAAGTATGTACATTCGATGCCTGGCCGTATGGAGATATCCCGGTTATCGTGCTGAGCGCCCGGGAAATCAGCATCCCTTCTGTATTGAAATCAACTGTCTCTTCATTTTCCAAATCTCTGGATCATCTTGTTGACGACCTGCATTCTGCGGGAAAGAAAAGACTGTATATAGACGGCGGAATAACCATTCAGCGATTTCTGGCAGCTGAGCGCATTGACAGAATGACCATAACGGTAATTCCGGTGCTTTTGGGTGAGGGAATCCGGCTCTTTGGATTTCTCCCGAAACAAGTGCACCTCCGCCTTGAAGGCAGCAGGTGTTTTGACTCAGGATATGTACAATTGCAATATACGGTCATAAAAGCAAAAGTGTGATTTCCTGATTGAAATATTTTCTTCTTGCTATATAGTTACATAGTGAATATAAGGATGTTTTCATTTTACTGGTATATTGAGTATATTACACTAGTGGAAAAAACAATTCTTATTGGTATTCTATTTGGTTTTATTGTCTCGGGCGCATTGGCCGGGGCAGAAGCACCGGTTGATTTTCTGAACAACATCCTCATCGAGAATGAGGGGAAGATTGACAAGAACATGAAACGGCTTTCAGAAGGTACTTTTCTGTTACCTGATGATCCGGCCAATTTTGCCATCTATCAGAAGCTCGAATCCCATATCCGCGGCCTCTCGAAGGAAATTGAAAACAATACGGATGTTATCTATTATTATCAGTATACTGAATCAATCGTTGGCACTATGATAGAACATCTGCAGCGCATCCGTGAACTGCTGATTCAGCGGGGCAATGCCATTTACTCGGCATCCGACCGGAGCATGATTGATTTGGAAGTGTCGGCACAGTACGACGCAATCCTGTTTGTGCTGCGGACGACGGAGTTTAACCGGAAACCGGTATTTGACAGTTTTTTTAAGGATGCATCAGCGGCCGCACTTTTTTCAGAAGAAAAATACTTTCAATTAATTAATGTAGACAAGCTGCTTTCGTATACGATTAAATCCCGGAGTATCTACGGCGCGAAGATAGCACAACTGGAATCCCGGGTTCGCGATTACAGCATCGAACGGGAAAATTCACAGGGCATGCAGAGCACGATTTTTGATATTGACTATACTTCTGAAATATCGGCGTTGCGGAAAAACGAACTTTTATTTGTCAGTAATATTTTGCTGCTGGCGCCGTAAATTAATCAACAAATTCATATGCTCCCATGGCAACATATCCGTCATGCCTCCGGTTTACTCCGTCTCTGTCTGTTTCATAGAGCTCATCAAGATATTTTTTACCCGGATAAGTGGGAAACCGTAAATGATAATCGTTGTTCACACTGTCCATAAAGGGATCAATATCATCCTGCTGCTCTTTCAGTCCCACCGTGAAAATACCGGAACACGAGAAATATGCATTATGAGAATGGATGACATATGAAACTGTATCAAACCGGGGATGTGAACAGTTGTAAAACACATTGTTATATGCATAACTTTGATATTTGACAGGATGTGATAATATTCCGGAAAATACCGCGCCCAATCCGCCGATGGTGACATTGACATGGGTATTATGATGCACCTCCCAATTAATCACCACGTCGGGATATGCAGATTCGGCATTTGCCCAGACCCCGCTGACATTTCCCCCGATAACAACATTGTTATAAATCTTCCATCGTCTGTTGAAATCCCGATGCGTCCCAATGACAAAAATATAAGAATCCCTGAAGATGTTATTTCTGAGAATGATATCCTCGCAGCCATTACCCGGGGATATCTGCTGTCCATGGTTATCAGTGCTGGACCAGTTCAGGTCAAAAAAATTGTTTTCAATAATACAGTTTCTCCATCGCCGAATGAGCATATTGGAGCTCGAGTTTGTTAAAAGATTATCGGCAATGATAAGGTGTTCGGGCTCATTCCCGGGATTTGAATTGGAATAGACGCAAAACTGTCCATACACTCCATTGTTTGCAGCAGCGTAGCCGGCATTGATCATGGCCGTGTGCCTTACCTCAATATGGGTCAGTGTCCGGGTTGCATGCCCCACTTCGGGAATACCAAGCGATGTATTGTTGCGGAGATGATTTGTATGGGTGAGTTTGAATCCATATGATGATTCGTTGTCCATTCCGCCAAAACCTGTGACCCCGTCAAAAATATAATAGCTGCGGCGGAATCCTATTATCGGCTGATAAATTCCCAAGGGATCCCCGGTGAAATGGGCTTGCCCGTCACCGAAAGAGTTGTCCCACCCCTTGTGTGTTCCATGCTCATCTTGTGTTGCCTTCCTGATGGTGATGTAATTTTTGCCAAATTCAGGGTCATCAAATGTGTAATAACCGTATGTCCCGTCTGCAATATAATAGACATCTCCACGGATAAGCTCATCAGGAAGAGCGGGGAGCGCATTCTCCCAGTCTGTTCCTGTATTGCTGCCGGTTGCATCTGCTCGGACATAATGATAATCAGGCACTTTTATGGGAATCAAATCACCATGACTGCCGTTATCTGGAACAAAGCGGCAGCTCACTGTGCTCATCAGGAGTAAAATATTGATAAAGATGATAATTCTGTTCATTGTATGATAAAAATGTATACCTGATTGGTGTTTTTCTCAATCATTTTTTCCTGCTTGATAAAGAATATCGGATTTTTTATACTTTCTATCATGAAAACGCAAAAACAGTTTCATGTACTGATAATTTGTTTCTTTGTTTTCTTTTTTCCTTCCTGTCCCGATGAGAGTTCAGGCGGCGACGATCCTGCCGGCGGGCAGGGAACCTTTAAATATGTCACCGCAGAACTGGGATTGCGGCTGCGGGCTCAACCCACGATAGAGAGTGCTGCGCTTGGCCTTATCCCGTACAAAACAAAAGTTGAGGTACTGGATATAGACACCGAGACAGTCACCATTGGCGATACAAAAGGGAAATGGAATAAAGTCAAATGGGGCGAGATCACCGGTTGGGCGTTTGATGGTTTTTTGAGTTTTGAACCGGTTGGGGGAAATATGAGTATAAATCCAGGGAAAGATTAACAGGATTTCCCAAAAGAATAGTTTCAGGCATTTTTATTCATCCTGTTAATCTGTTATGGTTGTAAAGTCTGTATTCTGTTACAACCCCTTCATGAGATTCACCATTTCAATTGCACTGACCGCTGCATCAAATCCCTTGTTGCCTGACTTCGTTCCCGCACGGTCGACCGCCTGTGATACATTGTCTGTGGTAAGGACACCGAAAATGACCGGGATGCTTGCGTCAAGTGCCACATGGGCCACACCCTTTGAAACTTCTGAGGCAACGTAATCAAAGTGCGGGGTTTCGCCGCGGATCACGGTTCCCAGGCAGATGACTGCATCGTACTTTTTGCTTATTGCCAGTTTTTTTGCAGTCAATGGAATTTCGAACGAACCCGGAACTCTGACAATGGTGATATCCTTGTCGGACACACCATGGCGGATAAGGCCGTCAAGTGCACCTTCCACAAGTTTGCCGGTAATAAATTCGTTAAAACGGGCAGCGATAATTCCGATTTTGAGTCCCTCACCAGAGAGATTTCCTTCAATAATTTTGATATCAGCCTTCATTTATTTGTTCCTCCTTGGTATGAAAATGTGAAAGCATGTGTCCCAGTTTTTGATGTTTTGTTTTTAAATAATGTTCGTTTGTATTCTGCGGTGCTATTTCGAGTGGAATTCTTTCCGTGACGGTGAGTCCGTATCCTTCCAGTCCGACTATTTTCCGCGGATTGTTCGTTATCAAATGAATTGATGTTAATCCAAGGTCGACAAGAATTTGTGCACCGATCCCATAGTCGCGCAGGTCTGCCGGAAACCCCAGTTTTTCATTGGCTTCGACAGTATCATGGCCTTCTTCCTGCAGTTTGTATGCACGGATCTTGTTCTCAAGTCCAATCCCGCGTCCCTCCTGCCGCATGTAGAGGAGCACGCCTTCACCCTTTTTTTGTATCATTCGTGCAGCTTCGGCAAACTGTTCGCCGCAGTCACAGCGCAAAGATCCGAATGTATCACCGGTCAGACATTCAGAGTGTACCCGTACCAGCACATCCTTTTTTCCTTTTACATCACCCTTTACCAGAGCCATATGATCCTGGCCGTCAACAGCCGATTTATACAGCATCGCGCGAAAATCACCGAACTTTGTCGGCATTGCCACTTCTTCAATTTTTTCAACGAGATGCTCCCGGTTCAAACGGTAATGTATGAGGTCTGCAATGGTGATCATTTTTAATTTGTGTTTTTCCGCGAATCTGACCAGCTCGGGAAGCCGTGCCATGGTCCCGTCTTCAGACATAATTTCACAGAGTACTCCGGCGGGGTACAGCCCTGCGAGTATTGCCAGATCTACTACCGCCTCGGTGTGGCCTGCCCGCTTTAACACACCGAACTTATGAGCTTTAAGCGGAAAGATATGTCCCGGCCGCACCAGGTCTTCGGGCCGGGTTGCCGGATCAATCAATGCTTTCACGGTTGCAGCCCGCTCGAACGCGGATATGCCGGTAGTACAGCTTGCCGCATCAACCGATACAGTAAATGCTGTTTTCCGTGGATCAGTGTTCTCGCTGACCATCGGCGGCAGGTCCAGAACGTCAAGCCGCTTTTTCTGCATTGGCATGCAGACAAGTCCCCGGCCGTGTGTTACCATAAAATTTATGGCTTCCGGTGTGGCATGTTCGGCGGCGACAACAAGGTCGCCTTCATTTTCACGGGCTTCATCGTCAACGACCACTAACAGCTCGCCCTGTTTAAAGCTTTTTATTGCTTCTTCTATTGAAATAAAATCCATACTGTTAAAACCCCCGTTCCTGAAGAAAAGCTGTTGAAAGTGAATCATCCGTTTTTGAGAATGCTTCGCTGTTTCTGTTATTAATCAGTTTTTCTGTATATTTTGCGATCATGTCGCATTCGATGTTTACTGTATCACCGGCTTTTTTTGAAAGCAGTGTGGTATGTGACAGTGTGTGGGGGATCACCCAGACCGAGAACACATCTTCCCTTGGTTCAACAGCAGTGAGGCTGATTCCGTCGATGCAGACAGACCCTTTATCCACGATGTATTTTAGATACTGTTGGGGTATTCTGAAAAATATTACGGTAGAAGCATCATGCTTTTCCACTTTGGTAATTGTTCCTGTCGTATCAACATGGCCAGAGACAAGGTGGCCGCCCAGCCGGGAGGAGAGCGTGAGTGCACGTTCAAGATTGATTTTCATCCCGGCGGATGCATTTCTCAGTATTGACCTGTTTGTTGTTTCATTAGAAACATCAACAGTAAATCTGTTTTCAAAAAGTGTTGTCACCGTCAGGCAAATTCCGCTTACGGCAATACTGTCCCCAATGTGTGTATTTTCAAGAACTTTTTTTGCCTCGATTTCCAGAATCCAGGTATCTGAAGTTTTTTGAATCGAGGAAATAATCCCTGTTTCTTCGATAATGCCGGTAAACATCAGTCTGCCTCCGTTTTTGCAACAGGAGCGGTATACGGCAAGGGGTAGTACTCGCAGAGCAGATCATCTCCCAGGTGACAGATGCTTTCACGGTGGAGCCGGATTGCCTGTGACAAATTAACCGCACCCTTGCCCATGATGAACGAGGGGGCTTTTTCTCCCCCGATGATGAGGGGAGCCGAGAACAGATACAGCTTGTCAAAAAGCAGGTTTTCCATAAAAGATGCTGCCAGGGTGCCGCCGCTTTCAACGAGTATAGAGGTGACTCCGATGTTCTCGATTTTTTGGACACAGTCCTCAAGATCGATTTTTCTGTTTTCGCCGTTGGCTAAAAGAATTTGACAGCCGAGTTTTGTAAGTGTCTTGATTTTTCCAGGAAGTGCCTCGGACGTGACTGCAATAATTGTTTGTATCTCTTTTGCTGTTTTCACCAGTTTGCTCTCCACGGGAATTTCGGCGCGGCTGTCGAGCACGATCCGCACCGGGTTTCTGGTTTTGCCGGAATTGAGGCGTACGGTTAAAAGCGGATCATCGGCAAGGACAGTCCCGATACCGGTGAGGATGGCGTCGTATTTTTGTCTGAGGCTGTGGCCGAATTGCCGTGATTTTTCGCCGGTGATCCACTGGCTGTGGCCGGCAGCAGTCGCGATGCGTCCGTCAAGGCTCGCTGCCGCCTTGACGGCAATGAACGGCTGTCTCGTCGTAATGTGTTTTATAAACACTTCATTCAGATGCCGGGCGCGGTCTTCAAGAATTCCCACGGTTACATTAATGCCGGCAGCCCTCAGTTTCTGGATGCCTTTCCCGGCAACCAACGGGTTGGGGTCGGCTATTGCAATTACCACGCGGGATATTCCGGCGTTGATAATGGCATCAACACAGGGAGGAGTGCGGCCATGGTGACTGCATGGTTCAAGATTGACATACAGAGTTGCACCGGCTGCCTTCCCTGCCGCTTTTTTCAGCGACACAATTTCAGCATGATCAGCCCCGGCTTGTGCATGAAAACCCTTCCCGGCAACAATGCCGTTTTTCACCACGACAGACCCCACCAGGGGATTGGGAGAGGTATACCCCAAAGCATTTTTTGCGAGATGAAAACACATTTTCATGAAAAAATGGTCCTGTCTGGAATACGGCATTGTCCGTTCCTTTTATCGGGGCGATAAATTATCAGGGATTAATTGAGCGGAATTCGACCTTCTCCCTTCCAGACTGTAACTGTCGGTCCCGGAATTACACCGGGTCAGCCCGACCACTTACGAAGTTAGTGGTCGGGCTCGCGGACTATCACCGCCGGTCAGGATTTTCACCTTGCCCCGAAAGTCAGTTTCAAATATAGCAATTTATTCCGAATGTGGCAATAATACGTGAAAAAATGTCAGGGTGTGCGTTATACTGGTTTCCTCTGTTCGGGAAGCAATAAATTCACCAAAAATCCCGCATTGAACAGTTGTATTGTGATGGATCCGTCTCGTAACGCGGTAATTGTTATAAAATATGAAAAAGTAAGTTTCGTGAAGAATTGATTTATTCCTTTCTAATAAAGAAATCGAATAAATCAATTCTTCAAGGTAACTGTAATAATCCTTATCTGGATTATTACAGTTACCCCATCACCTCGCTCACTATTGAATCAATATCTTTCTGGCTGATATCGGCCTTCCGCTCAAAGGCAAGTTCCTGATTTGCTTCTTTTAGTTTACGGAGCAGGCTGTAGATAATCAGCATCAGAATCTTGATACCTGCTTCCGGATTCTGGCGGATAAACCCGATAAGACTGTCGCGGGTGATTTCGAACAAGACGGTATTATCTGCGGCGATGACATCGGCGGTACGGCCCACTTTCAGAAAAATGCCTGCTTCACCAAAGACGTCTCCCTTGCCGATTGAGCAGATAAATACCGGCTGGGCATCTCCGTGAGGGACACTGACATTGACAGTTCCCTCAAGGACAACGAACAACGAGGGGCTTATTTCGCCTTTTGCGATTATTTTTTCATTATTTGCATATTCTTTGGCTGTTGCAGCGGAAAATATTTTTTCAAGTTCGTTTTTGCTGAGTGCCTTGAACAGAAGCATGGATGAGGCGTGGTCAATAAAGTCCATGATGGATAATTCTTTCATGAAAGCCTCCTTTTCTTCTATTGTAATGCGAATTTCAAAATGTGCAATCAAAAAAAACACCCGGCATATCCGGTTTTTTCAAAAATACCGGCGAATACAATAAGCCGGAGGATTCAGGGATCAGTATAAGAGCGTGTTTATACACTCAATTTCATGGAATTTCTGTTTTAATTCATCTGAATGAATGATACTATGATCTGTTGATTTTTTCTGTCTAAAAAATTGTCTGCTGCTGGTAAAAATAATATTTTTATACTATAGTAGCGGCGGTAAAAACGGGGAAAAGGAGGGCGTATGCTCATTATACCTGCAATTGATTTGATCGACGGGAAATGTGTCAGGCTGGTGAGGGGTGAATATGATTCGTCCACACAATATTCCGCACATCCTGCCGAGATTGCACAGGAGTTTGAAGCTGCGGGGGCAAAGCTCATTCACATTATCGACCTTGACGGCGCAAAGGGGAGCAGCTCGGAGAATCGAAAGCATATCCGCAATATTCGCAAGCATATCACTACTGCAAAGATTGAGGTCGGCGGAGGGGTCCGAACCGAGGAAGACATCGAGGAATTGATTGACTGCGGGGTGGACCGCATTATTATCGGAACCGCTCTGGTAAAAGAACCGGAACGAGTGGCAGAATGGATCGGCAAATACGGGTTTTACGCGGTCGCAGGGATCGATGCCAAAGACCGTGAGGTGAAAGTTCAGGGATGGATGGACGGCTCCGGCATCAACGACAAGGATCTGGTAAAGAAGCTTCCTGACATGGGTTTTCGGGAGATTATCTATACCAACATTGCTCAGGACGGTACTCTTGCCGGACCCGATATTGACAGCACGAATGACATTGCAAAAGCATCAAAACTGCCGATTATTCTCTCGGGCGGAATCGGCGAAGCGTCTCATATTAAGGATGTCGAAAAAAATCGGCATAAAAACATATGCGGTGTTATAATCGGAAAGGCGATTTATGAACACAAATTGTCTTTGTCGGAAATTATCAACAAATACCAGCCGACCGATACGCTGGTTGGAAGTTATTAAGGAAATATTGAAAATACTCTATAAAGGAACTGTATGAAAGAGAATTTCAGGGACCGGATAAAAAAAGGCGTTCTTGTCTTTGACGGCGGGATGGCCACCATGCTCTATGACCGGGGGGTTTTTTTTAACCGTTCATTTGAGGAAGTAAATGTCAGTCAGCCTGATCTGGTGCGGGCTATTCATGAAGAATACATCCGTGCGGGTGCAGAGGTGATCGAGACCAACAGCTTTGGTGCGAACCGGTTCAAACTGGCGCGTTACGGCCTCGAAGACCGGGTGGCGGAGCTGAATGAAAAAGCGGTCGGGATAGCCCGGGAAGCTGCCGGCGATGAAATATATGTCGCGGGTTCGGTAGGGCCGATTGGTGCCAGGATAGAGCCCATCGGCGTCATGAAAAAATCTGAGGCAAAAGCTCTTTACCGCGAACAGCTGGATGCATTGCTGAAAGCCGGAGTGGATCTCCTGGTATTTGAAACATTTAAAAGCATTGATGACCTTGTCCTTGCTGTAGATGCTGCCCGGGAACTCTCAACTGATATCCCGATTCAGGCCATGTTCACTGTCGGCCCGGACAGCAATACCGAAGAGGGGATTCCTGCCCAAAAGGCAGCGGTATTGCTCAACAATCATCCGGGGGTCGATATTCTGGGAATAAACTGTTCGATTGGACCGGCATCATCACTTGATGTTCTTTTGACATTTCGGGAGCATGTGAGCAAACCCATTGCGGTCATGCCGAATGCCGGATTGCCGAGAGAACATGAGGGCAGGGTGTTTTATCTGGCTACATCCGAATACATGGCTGAATACGCAAAACAGTTTCTGGAGGCCGGTGCAAGCGTTATCGGCGGCTGCTGCGGCACGACGCCTTCCCATATCCGCGAGATTTCCCGGACAGTAAAAACCTTTGACCGGGGACGGAGGAACATCACCGTCAAAGAAGTAAAGCAGGAAACAAAGGAAAAACAGCAGATTCCGCTGGAAGAGCGGTCGGCGCTGGGGAAAAAGCTGAAAAACAGGGAGTGGATAACAGCCGTGGAGCTGGTCCCGCCGCAGGGCACGAGCCTTGACCCGGTGATCAAAAAAACGCGGGAACTTGAAGCAGCGGATGTGTCGGTGATCAATATTCCCGACGGGCCGCGCGCCTCAAGCAGAATATCAACGATGATCACTGCCATTGAAATGGAGCGGCTGACAAAAGTTGAAACGGTCATGCATTACTGCTGCAGGGACAGGAATTTAATCGGGATGCAGGGCGACCTGCTGGGTGCCCATGCAGTGGGGCTGCGCAATCTGCTGATTGTAACCGGTGATCCCCCCAAAGTGGGCGGCTACCCCGATGTCTCCGGGGTGTTCGATGTTGATTCCATCGGGCTTACCCGGCTGGTCAACCGCCTGAACCACGGCATCGACCTCGGCGGAAATGAACTGCCCTCAACGACTTCATTTGTCAAGGGAGTGGGGGCCAATCCGGTTGCAACGGCGATCGACAAGGAGATCGAGAGGACGTTTTTAAAGGCCGGGGCAGGCGCGGATTTTATCATCACACAGCCGGTCTTTGACATTGACGCGTTTCTCTCGTTTATAAAAGCCATAGAAAAACTGAAACTCCCGGTGATTGCCGGTGTCTGGCCGCTGGCAAGTTTCCGGAATGCAGTCTTTCTCCAGAACGAGGTGCCGGGCGTGGTAATCCCCGATTCGCTCATGCGCCGCATGGAAAAAACATCTGACAAGGAAGCTGCGCGCAGGGAAGGGGTGCTGATTGCCCGTGAAATGATCGCGGAGATGAAAAGTGTGATTGCCGGTGTCCAGGTGAGCCCGCCGTTCGGCCGGGTGCAGACTGCGCTTGCAGTGGTGGCAGAGACTGATGACGAGATGGAAGAACTGGTTCGATAAAAAAGGATTTCACGCAGAGCTGCACTTTTAGGACCAGCGTCAATGCGAGGGGCTGTCCAATAAGTAGTAAATACCGTTTCTGTAAAAAACCAGTTGCGTGGAGTTTTAAAATATACTTTTACAGTATATGAAAATAGAATATTTTAAAACTCCAAGGGTTGACCAAAAAGTACTTTTTTCTTCAAAAATCGGACTTTTTGGACAACCCAGTGGCAATCTGTTTGAATGAAACTTTATCGAAGAATACAACCGCTGATTGAATTCCTGCAAAAAAAATGTCAAAAAATGTAAAACAGAAAAAAATACCGATGGAAACAACAGGGGAAAACAGTTATAACTATAGGAAAGAGGTGTGAAGATGAAACGACTGTTCATTCCTGTAGTTTATCTTTTTCTGTTTTTATCCGTATATGCCGGTTGTGTTTCGTCACCGGCTTCCAGGGTGTCCGGTGAAAATGTAATTCTTGTCTACGGCCGTGACACCTGTACAAACTGCCAGGCACTGAGAAAATCCCTGGACAATGCGGGAGTAGACTATACCTTTTATAATGTTGATAATGATCCTGCCCGAAATATTGAAATGTGGGAGAAAATACGAAAAAGCGGAGCTGATGAAAAATCAGTTCTTTTGCCCGTTGTGGATGTAAACGGCAATGTGCTGACAAACCATCCAACAAATATCTCGGCATTAAAGAAATATTTGAAATAAAGTTGTGGAGTTTTGGCATAGCCAAAACTCCCTGGGGAAACGAAAATAACCAAAGATTGG
Source organism: Spirochaetales bacterium (assembly GCA_016929065.1). GTDB lineage: Bacteria > Spirochaetota > Spirochaetia > SZUA-6 > RPPD01 > RPPD01. The sequence continues at coordinate 33,904 of JAFGJO010000030.1, forward strand.
TCATTTTCGTTTCCACCCGGCGCAAATAATAAACTATCTAAAACTCTCAAAACTGCCTGTGGGTTATTTAATAAACTTCAACAGCAAAAGTGTTGTCTACAGGCGTTTTATAAATTTGCGGGAGTAAGGGTGTTGGCTGTTTAGCCAACACCCTCTGCTTTTTTACATCTTTTTATTTTTTTAGCATAATCATCGATTGCTTCAATCTGAAAAATTGCGATCATTATTTTTGTTCACCTTAATCGAGCCATAGGTAATACCAAATCGCATGGTTATTAGGCCCAATAACCTGGTCAAGCGACGTAAAATTATAAACACATTTTTGTTATTACTTGCTTACTTCACCACCGGGAATCCAAATTGGATATAGATATTGTCCCTGTCTACAGTCGGGTGCTGGGTCAGAGATTTCCCTTCCCGATTGGAAATCAGCTTGGCCGATAGCGGCACCTGAACGCACACAAACCCAGTGAGCTCTTTGATATCGACTGTGCCATCATTGTTTGAGTCCGCGCTACCGTTAAACGCCTTTTTAAGCATAGCCGTGAACAGCCCATTCTGGTACTCGTCAGTTTCGAGTGATCGTTCAATGCCGAGGCTCGAGGAAAAGACTATAGCACCGCTCCGGCGTACAAGGTCATTATAGATATAACGGTTCTTTTCCTCTAGGAGGAACTGCTTGACAGGCAGCTTTTCAATCAAGATACCTTTTCCCCCGGGCAAGGAGCGGGCATGTAAACCCTTCACACCCTCGATATATGTGACCTGCTCTTCACCCTCGCGCTCGCCCGATTCGCAAGTGTCCATAAGAAATAGTTTTTGACGTGGTGCGATCCCCTGTAGAATGTCTTCGATCAACTCAAAGGCTGCAGCCGTGCCAGCGATATTATTAAAATTTGTCTCGTGTGTGAGAAAATAGTAGGTGTTGCCTACGTATTTACCGTGGCCGGAGATAAAGAGCACAAATGTATCGTCAGGTTTAGAATTAGCCAGTAAGGCTTTGGCAACCTTAATGTTTTCAACCGTGACCTCACTATCCTGAAATACGTTAATAAAAATACGACCAAACTGTTTACCTTGCATTGAGGAATAAACCTTTGCAAGATCAGAGGCATCCTTGGCCGCGAACGATAAATCGACCGATTGCCCATCAAGCTTGTTCTGGTAGTGTGATACGCCAAATCCAATATAGTACAAATTCGGGATTGCCTTGATTTTACAGTCAGCATATACCACTGGGCGAAAGCTCTCGGCACCGCGAACGTTCATACAGCTCACCTCGATTTTGTTTGTACCCGCACAAAGCTCGACATGCTCAGTCAATTGGGCGGTGTGGCCAGTTATCGGCTTGCCGGTTGAACCGAATATCGGGACATCGTTCACATAAATGTTGTAGAATTTAAGGTTCTCTTTTTCATCTGATAGCAATAAAAACAGCTCGACAAACTTGCCATCTTGTTTATTGTCGAGGATTTTCGCCTCCGGCACGTGGTAATCCATCGCGAGCTGAGTCTCAGTTAGTCCCAACTTATGAAGACGCTTTTGGTAGAGTGACTTATAAAAAGTGATCAGCTCCTTATTACGAGAGCCTATGCGCTCGAGTATAATGTCGGGCCGGTTGTTGCGCACCGCGAACTGGTCAATGTTCCAGCATTCCAAACCTTGTACCATGGCAACCAATTCGCCGCAATCGTTGGAACCATCCCAATAACCATCGGCGGTATAGACAAGCCATTTTTCAGTATCATCTATCCCACTTGATATAAAAGCTGTCCAAGATCCGTCTTCAATGTTCCAGATTAGAGTTGTACCATCCGAGGAACCTGCTACTATGTTGTTTTCTTGAGTAAAATCAATATTAAGAAAAACATTTTGGGGTCCTTGAAATCTGTTATATTCCACTAGAGTCCGTGAATCAAAAAGAATAATAGTGTTGTTAAGAGCTGCTGCTATGAATTTTCCGTCAGGCGAAAATGCAACACAGTTGACCCAATCCAACCATCCTTTGAAGGACAATGATTTAATAGCTTTTGAATTCGCAATGTCCCATAGCTTAATTGTTTTATCTAATGAACCGGATATGAAGTATCTGCTGTTTGGAGAAAACATTAGCGATTTGATACCACTTGCATGTCCCCGGTAGGTTCGAATTTCTGTTCCTTTATCAATATCCCACAGTATGATTGTACTATCTGATGATCCGGAAATGAAATATTTTCCGTTCGGAGAAAATGAAACTGATGTGACCTTGTCTGTATGCCCGCGAAAAACATTAACTTGCGTCATCTTTTTTAAATCCCATAATATTATTGTTTTATCATTTGAGCCTGATAACAAATAATTACCATCTGGTGAAAAATCGAGTTGATTAACAACGGCTGAGTGACCGTAAAGTTCAGCGACTCCTTTGTCTGAATCTAATTTTTGCAGGTGTATAGAAGGATCACTCAAGCTAAATGCAAAATAAATTTCGTCCGGTGAAACTACCATTGCAGAAATTGGCGAATTATAATTAAATTTCCATCGTTCCCTGCCGTAATTAATATCCCATTCTGAAATAGATCCGTTATCAGAAGCTGAAACCATGCATTTTCTGTTTTTCAAATAGCGAACTGAATTTATGTAATTAAAAGTTGATGAGTATTTTTTAATAATTCTGCTATTTATTAAATCCCATAATATTACAGTTGAGTCATACGAAGCTGATAATACATATTTCGAATTAATAGATATATCCACAAAGCAGACGGTGTCGGAATGCTCTTTCAATATTCGAGTTTGCTTAGCAGTGTTAATTTCCCAAAGTCTGACCGATTTGTCATCAGAACCACTAATAATATAATTATCATCGCTTGAAAATGCAATGGAAAAAATTATCCCTTCATGGCCGGAAATTGTTTTTACGCATTCCCCACTCTCGATTTCCCAGATTTTAATTGTTTTGTCCGAAGACCCCGAAGCGCAATAACGCCCGTTGAAGGATAAAGCCACCGATCTAACAGCACCACTATGCCCATGAAAACTTTTAAGTTCTTTGCCGGAACTGAAATCCCACAGCTTGCACAAACTGTCACTGGAACCGGAAACAATATATCTGCCATCTCGCGAGATATCAATTGAGTTTATTGTATCTTTATGGCCTGTGTAAGTACGAAGATTATTGCCGCTATTTAATTCCCATAATTTAATTGTCTTGTCATAAGACGCTGATATGAGATATTTGTTGTCAGCAGAGAATTTGACAGCATTCACCAGACTATCATGTCCTGAAAATGAGTGTAATAAAGTGCCTGATGTTAATTGCCAGATATTTATCCTTCCGTCTATCGAGCCAGAAGTAGCATATTGGCTATTTGGGGAAAACGCAACCGTTGTCACAGATGCTGTATTTCCATACAAAGATCTGATTTCTTTCCCACTTTTTACATCCCAAAGTTTCACGATATTATCCCAAGAACCTGTTAAAAAATACTTGCTATCAGCTGAGAATTCTACTGAATACACTTTTTGTGAATGCCCGTTTTGCGGGGCGAATTCCAACAGAACTTGTTTCACATCAGGAAGCGACATGCTATGCGTTTCTGCGCAGCCAAGTAACAAGATCATTAATAACAGTAAAATAGTGGTATCGCGTATAATAGACATTATATTCTCCCATTAAATGATAAGATAAGCTATTTTTTCTAATTTCATTGACAATTTTTCTTTTTAATATGCCCAAAATCCAATATCGTCTTCTCCTCTAACTCGTTCAATATACACTATATCATACGGAATTTGAATTTTCAACAAAGAAATACTTAGTCGCATACATCAAGTCATATTCTTGATTCCTCTTTATATGTTTGCATATGTTCCAAGGTGTAGCTCTTGCTTGATTCTCAGCTATCCTAATAGGAAGCTTCCCTTATATTTCAGGCATGTAATGATTTTTCGGCTATCTTCACAATTCATAATCGGCACAATAACAACCAGCTTCTGCATATCTTCCGACAGTTGAAACAATTTATTTCACTTTTGCTGATAGCCGCTCATAGCTTTCCACATGGATCTACCAGAGATGCTACCTGCTTCTGTTTCACAAACCATTTCCATACCTATAGTTTCTTGTCTGTAATATTCAGTGGTTCATTGCTTCTTTTTTATACACTTCAAAGCAGACAAACCGCACTCGAAATAACTTCTGAGGGGCATTTTGCAAGCCTAAAACCATTCAGGTAAAGATACCATTTTATTCAATAAAATTTAAACAAAAACTTGATAAATTATTATTCAAAAGTTATAATTCTAAAAAGATAATATTTCATAATTTTAGAATATAAAAATGAAGAAAAAAATAGATTTTAAAGGTAAAACTAAAATAATAAATTACAATGGAGGATTAATGAAAAAACTGATTTTAATCAAGCTTCTAACAATTTTCTTTTTATTATGTACAACATTTGTCTATTCTCAAGAAGAACCAGAATTAATTCAACAATATCTTGACCTCGCCATTAGAAATATAAAAAATGATTCACAAAAACCTCTTGTGGTGAGTATTGGATCTATTACATTCTCAGATAAAAATTTAGGAAGTGAATTTTCTGCATATTTAGAGGATCATTTATCTAAAAGTATTTCAATGAACCCCTCTTTCGAATATTTCGCCAAAGACAAACTGGAAGATATTTTGAAAGAACAGGAGTATTCCATATCCGATCTTGTTGATCCTTCCACAAAGATACGAATTGGAAAGTTGAAAGGAGTTAACAGCATTATAGACGGTAATTTTTTCGACACTGGAACCAGTGTTAAGATTTTCTTAAAGCTTGTTGATGTCGAAACAGGTATCGCTACTTCATTCCCAAAAATAGAAATACCAAAATCGGCAATACCATCTTCAATTTCTATTTATCCGGATAATTATAACGATGCAGTTTATGTTTTAAATGAGTTATCAAAAATTACAGCAGACAATGATTCAGCATTAAATATCAAGGTTTGGACGCCGCGAGGTAATGGTGCAACATATTATGAGAATGAAAATATAGTATTTAATATTTTTTCAACACAGGACTGTTTTGTAAAAGTATATCTTGTTGATGCAGAAAAAAAGACTTCCCTTATTTTTCCAAATAAATATCATAAAAATAATTTTATAAGAAAAAATACTGTCTATAAAATACCCGATATAAGTTATGGTTTTAATTTTAAGTTAAGCGCTCCTTATGGTACAGAATTTATAAAGGTTGTGGCTTCTACTGTCCAGTTTAAAGAGATAGAAGAAGCTTTCTCCAATATTGGATCGGCCTCCGGTGCATTAATAGAAAAGGGAATTATTGTTGAGGGTAAAGAAGCTGTTACAGCAGAATCAACCTTTATGTATACTATAATCCAGAAATAGCAACTTATATGAAGAAAGCTGTTATATTAAAATAAAGTATACAAGTGGTATAATTCCTGGCACCCCATTGCTTTTGTCAATGAAAGAACTTACATTTCGTTCCAATCCTGTTTTTCAAGTTTTATTATAAAATCATACCTGTCCAAAATAAATCAAAACAGCACCCCTTGGCAAGACTTTATTGAACACCTGCCCGGCGGTGGTTTTTCAATTGTCTCAAGAATATGAAGGAGATCCCTTTTTAGAAAAATATTCAGCCTGAGTATTGATAAAATGTAAGCGCTAAATCTCCCCTTCTTTTAAAATGACATAAAAACATGCAAAACTGTAATCCGTCACCCATTCTGACCCCTCCCGTCATTTAAAATGACCCCTCTCCGTCATTCAAAGTGACCCCCCTTCGTCACTAAAAA
>JAFGJO010000031.1 GCA_016929065.1 Spirochaetales bacterium
CGAAGCCCTGGCAAGATTGTCGCGGCAAAGCCGCGAAGCAAACGCTCGTTTGCACTCCTGAACAGCAAAGAACTTAACAGCCCTGCTGCCTGTAAGGGGGGGAGGGGGGTGAAAAAATTATGTTAGGTTCTGAGTCCTGCGGGGGGATTATTTTTATGAACATTCCCAAAAATCTCGGAAATATACTTGTACTTGCCGGACTTTCCTTGTTTTTGCTGATTATTTTATTTCCCTTGGGCATTGTAGGGCTGAATTCAGTAAAAAGCCAGGAAGAATTCACACAGTTCGGTCCTTTTGCCTTTCCTGCAAAATTTGCCTGGAGCCAGATTCAGGAAGCCGCCCAAAAACTCGGTTTCTTTAACCGGTTGTGGAATAGCTTTTTGATCAGTCTCCCGACAACGCTCCTGGCCACAACACTTTCACTGTTAAACGGATATGCACTTGGAATTGGACGTGTACGCGGCAAAGTGGTGTTTTTGATCTTTTTTATGATCGCCACCACCCTGCCGCAGGAATCTATGGTCTATCCCCTCTATTACATCTTTCGAGAAATCGGACTGTATAATACCCGTTGCGCAGTGATTCTGATTTTGACAGCCGTACACCTATCTTTCGGCACCTACTTGTTAGCCACGGTGTTAGGAACGTTCCCCAGAGATTTTATTGACGCCGCGCATATTGACGGCGCTGGCAAATTATACGTGCTCTCTCATATCGTGCTGCCGTTGATCATGCCAACGCTTTCGGTGCTGTTTGTCTTCTTCTTTATCTGGAGTTGGAATGATTTTTTCCTGTCGTTGATTTTCTTGATTTCGGAAAAAGTCCAAACGCTTCCGCTGGGGGTGTTGCAAATGCGGGGACAATACATTACCAACATTAACCTGCAAAGCGCGGCCGCCTTACTGCTTTCCTTGCCATGTATCATTTTCTTTTTTCTGTTTCAGCGAACCCTGACCAAAGGTATCATCGCGTCAGGATTAAAAGGGTAAAAAAGTTTTAAAAGGGGTCGGGCATAGAAACCGGGTTTTTTTGAAAACCCCGGTTTCTTACACGCACGAATGAAAATTTCATTTACATTGGAGAATACTATTATGAGAATTTCAGATGGAAAATTTACACTTGCCCCGGGAATCACCTATTATTCACCAGATGTTTTGTATGAATATTCGGCGACTCAGAAAACCCTGACCGTGCAGGGGTTGGTCTATTACATGCACGGTAAACGTCATGGGGAAGAGCTGAAAAAACTTGCCGGAATTGTGATCGCGCTGGAATTTTCTTCCCCGCTGGAAAATGTGATTCGAGTCAGGGCCGCTCACCACAAACGCCGGGATTCGGATGAAGGTAAATTCCCGCTTGATTATGAATTATCACAGGATATTCAGGTTCAAGAGACCGAAACGGAATTGAGTATGACCAGCGGGAAAGCCTCGGTCACGATTTCAAAACGCGCCTGGCAGGTCACGTTTTCCGGTGAATCCGGCCCTCTGTGCAGCAGTTCGCAGCATGGCATCGGTATGGCGGTGCGGGAAAATGGCGAATACTCTATGGGCGAAAAATTGTCGCTCTCCCCGGGAGAATATCTTTACGGGATGGGAGAACGCTTTTCGCCGTTTATCAGAAACGGGCAGCATGTAGAAATCTGGACTGGCGATTATGCCACCACGGCCGATAAAGGCTATAAAAATATCCCCTTTTTTCTCAGCAGCAACGGTTACGGTATTCTGGTGAATTCAACCGATAAAGTGGAATATGAAGTGGCGACCGAAGATGTTGAGGCCGTGCGTTTTACCGTGCCGGGACAGGAATTGGATTATTACTTTTTCTATGGGCCATCCTTGAAAGAGGTCTTGAAAAATTATACTGTTCTGAGCGGGCGCGCGCCCATCATTCCGAAATGGTCACTCGGCTTATGGCTGAGCACGTCCTTTACCACCGAGTACAACGAACAAGTGATTACCGAACACATCAACGGCATAGCGCAGCGGGACATTCCGCTGACCGTGTTTCATTTCGATTGTTACTGGATGAAAGAACGCCATTGGTGCGATTTTGAATGGGATGCCGCTGCGTTTCCGCACCCGGAACAGATGCTCAAAAATCTCAAATCCAGGGGCTTAAAAATCTGCTTATGGATCAATCCGTATATTTCCGAACTGTCGTCGTTATTTGATGAAGGCGCGAACAACGGATATTTTTTGAAACGTGTGAACAGCGAAGTGTATCAGATTGATTGGTGGCAGCCGGGTATCGCCTTTGTGGATTTTACCAATCCGGCTGCCTGCCGGTGGTATCAGGATAAATTAAGAAAGTTGATCGAAATGGGTGTGGACACTTTTAAAACCGATTTTGGTGAAAGCGTGCCGGAAGATGCCGTATATTCCAATGGATATGCCGGAAAAGTCATGCACAACCTCTATACCTTGCTGTATAATCAGACCGTGTTTGAATTACTGGAAGAGACGCAGGGCAAAGGCAATGCGCTTGTCTTTGCCCGATCAGCCACGGCCTGTTCTCAGAAATATCCGGTTCACTGGGGCGGCGATTGCTCTGCGGATTTCACCTCCATGGCCACAGAATTACGCGCGGGTTTATCCTTCAGTCTCTCCGGCGTGCCGTTTTGGAGTCATGACATGGGCGGATTTTTTGGCAAACCGGATCCGGCGGTGTATAAACGCTGGATTGCGTTCGGCCTGCTCTCTTCGCATAGCCGTTTGCACGGCGATAGCTCGTACCGGGTGCCCTGGAACTTTGATGAAGAATCTGTGGAAGTGCTGCGCCACTTTACCAAACTCAGACACCGGCTGCTTCCGTATCTCTATAGTTGCTGTTATGTCGCTCATGCGCAGGGAATCCCGGTTATGCGCCCCATGTTATTGGAGTTTCCGGACGACCCCACCTGTCTGTATTTGGACAGGCAATACATGCTAGGGGAATCGCTGCTTGTGGCCCCGGTGTTCACTCCTGAAGGGAGCGTGCAATATTATCTCCCGCCAGGAACCTGGACGAATTTCTGGACCAATGAATCAATACAGGGGGGACAATGGATCAAAGAATGTGTAGATTTTCTGACAATTCCACTGTGGGTGCGTGAAAATACATTTTTGCCGATGGGACCGGAGAACGATGCTCCTTATCGAAGCAGTTTCGAGGAGTTGACCGTATTTCTTTACAATCTGACATCTTCTGCACAATTTACGCTGTACGATCAGGGCAAAACCGTAATAATTACGGCGGAGCGGCATGATAACGACATCACCGTCCAATTCAGTGAAAAGCTCGACGGAGCCACGCTCTGTGTCAAAGGTCTGAAACAAGATACCTTGATCAAAGGCGTTGCTCAAACGATCACGCTTGAAATCGCTGCTTAAAATTGTGTGGTGTTTTGTCAAGGTGTGATTGACGGGTTTGTAGTCAACGCTTTAGCGTTGTTTCAGGCATTTTTAGAAACGCTGAAGCGTTGACTACGAGCCAATTTCGCTATTTCCGATATGGTTCTATTGTACCAACCACCTGGATTTTTCATTCTCTGTCAATTTTTCCCTTTACAATCTCGAAACCTCTCTCATATACGTACCCGGTAATAAAACATATTACTGAATATTTCCGGCCTGAGGTTGTCTTTTCATCGCACAAAAAAGGGAAATCTTCAGACTGGAAATTGCCCGCGAAACA
>JAFGJO010000032.1 GCA_016929065.1 Spirochaetales bacterium
TTCACACGGTAGAAGTCACAAGTTCAAATTGTATCATAACTATATTCCTGCCATTTTGAAGTTTCGATACTTCGAAACTTCGTGGTTACCCAGATATGTTGCCATGGACAAAAAAGCCGGGAAGTTGCCATCCTGAAGTTATAATTGAATTTTTGTTTTTTTAGATAAATTGGTATATAATAAATATTGGCAATTCCGGATGAGCTGTCTGTTCACCCCCCTGTTTTCAGCAACTTATACTATAATATAAGAATCCGCTTAACACCTGGAAAGTATATTATTTTTTGAATATAACTGTCTGATATAATATACTTTCCATCAATATCCAATACATCAATTCAGATGCGACATTATAACTTCATACTATATATAAAATTAAAATATCCCAATTTTCACTAAAAATGGTACAGATATTGCATATAAATAGAAGGACGAAAGGATATGAAATGTCTGATAAACTGAATAATTTTACAACAACGAGCAGAACCGGCATTATCCCCCGCATAAAAATGATTCGGGGAGAGATTATCCGGAAACTCATTCATTTCATGATTGCATTCGTTCCCCTGCTCGCCATGATCAACAAGCCGATGACATTTATGATTCTTGGTACAGGCATTTTCTTCTATATTATAGTTGAAACGCTTCGACTTCAAGGCAGAAATGTAATTCTTATTTCAAACATTACAGAGATGAGTGCACGCGATCGGGACCGCGGCAAATTCGTGCTGGGTCCGGTTACCCTCGCACTTGGTGCGATGCTGGCATTGACACTTTATCCCGAACCCGCAGGCAGAATTGCGATTTATGCACTTGCTTTCGGCGACGGATTTGCAAGCCTCGCAGGGAAACTCACCGGCTGGATAAAACTTCCCTTCACAAGAGGAAAAACCCTTGCCGGATTTCTTGCCTGTTTCTTTGTGGTATTTATCATCAGTTTTCGAATATTGGGAAATCCGTTATTTGCTCTCCTGATCGCCGCTACTGCTGCAATCCTGGAAGTACTCCCTACAGATGATTTTGACAATATTCTGATTCCGCTCGGTACCGGGCTTGTAACAGCACTTCTGGTCGGTGCGCTGTAACCAAAAAAAACTTATTCTGTCTTATCAGCATGGTGATGACAAACTCATCGCAGGTTTGCCAGAAGCCTCCTATATCCAGTTGTAGTAATTCTCCAGGGTCCGGTAAAGAAGTATACACCCCGCGATTCCCGCACAGATGCCGATCCCCAGAAAAACAGGATTGAGCGAAAAAAATAAAAGTTCCCGCCCGGACAGCACAAGCAAAATCCCCCCGATAGAATGCAGACTGTGCTTTTTTGCATTAAAAATGACGTAGTTGGCAATCACGAGCCCTTTCAATGCGGTAAAAATAATAAACAAACCGGATTCATCGCTCATTTTCAGCAGACCGTTCGAGAGCATGACCGCCTTATCAAAAGATATACTGAACGCAAGAAATCCGGCAATCAGAATACTGACCCCGATCACAATTTCAAATTTCTGATAATGAAAGTCTCCTCCATACAGGCTTGCGGCAAACAGGCATAACAGCCCGAATAACCGGCCGAAAAATACAATCCTGGTTCCGACAAGACTGAAATATTCGGCTATTCCCGCGATCTCCACCAGGTACATCCCACAGCGAAACACTTCAAACAGCAGGGAGAAAAAAAACAATGCAATAAAAAAAACTTCCGCACTGCCTGTTTTTCTGAACATGATGCGGAATAAATAAAAAGCAATAAACCCGCCGGCCACAAGACAGACAGCTGCAATAATGCTCTCGAGCATCCCATGCCCGGTTGTTTCATATATAAACCAGAATGACTGGGAGCTGAAAAAATCGATGTCCGTATTCACCAAAAAAAGAATCATCAATACAGAGAAAGCAGCAAACAGAACACACAAGGCAACTGCAACAGAGAAAAAAATAACCAGGAAAGAATACCGTGAACCAAATGCCATGATACCAGCATAGTAGTATAAATCACGGGTTTCGCCAATAGTATGCATGTATCCCGGGAATACAGCCGTGATTCAAAAAACGTTTATAATAAAAGACGTAAAGGATTTTAATTTTAGGACGATAAAGGAAGAAGAGGTACTAAATATGAAAAGGAAAGCGTTTTTCCTGTTTGCATTTATTATTATACTCATCTCTGCTTCAGCATTCGCAGGAGACATAGCACAGTTTAAAAACCTCGGATTTTCCAATGACTCACAATATTTCATGTTCGGGCAATTCGGGATTGATGCGGCCACTGATAAGCCCTTTGCGGAAATATATATTATTGATGTTGCGAAAAACACATTTACGCAGGGCGGAAAAGAAAGCGATTCATTTTCTGAAATTCCCGAGCCCGGGAATGACGGCAGCGGCGGACTCTTTATTCTGCTGGAAAAAAATTACACCACAATAAAAAAATACAATATCAACCATCTGAAAAACGGAAGAATCGTTTACGTTCTGATTGACGGAAACAAACCCGAACCATATCTCGAATTCAGGGATTTCAACACCGGCAGTCTCTATTCAATCTCGTTAAAACAATCAAGCAGCGGGACCGGTCTTTCGGTTTCCTCCAGCTTTTCCATTACAGTGACGGTAACGCCTAAAACCGGTCCAAAATCAACTTATACTATCGGGCACCCTGATTACAAAAGAAAAGGCGTAAAAGATTACCGGATTAAATATATACTACTTGCACCGGACGGGAAATCCCTTATTTTTGTGATTGAAAAAACCATTGCCGACGCCAAAGGCGAAAGTATCCGCTATATGGTTGAAACCCACAAAATTAACGGCTAAATAATATCACGAATTACACCAATTCCCAAGATCATTTACCCACACAGGGCCATACGTGTTCGTGTCCATCTGTGGAATCTATGGTTCATTCTCCTCTCCCACTTGCACAGCACCGTGAATCTTGGTACTGTACTTCAAATATACAAGAAATGAGAACCACATGGCAGGTACAAAAGTAATTTCACTCGGAGGCTCAATCATCTCTCCGGATAAAGTTGATGACCTTTTTTTAAAAGAATTTTACAAAACTGCAATTGAATATTTGGAAACAAATAGAAACAACAGACTTATCCTGGTAACCGGCGGCGGAGCGCCGGCCCGCGAATACCAGCGTGCATACCATGAAGTATCCCCCCAACCGGACAACAACCGCGCAGACTGGATCGGGATCGCGGCAACCCGCTTGAACGCTGCCCTCCTGGCCCATATTTTTTCGGATGAATGTCATGATGCTGTTGTGGATGATCCGACAGGAGATTTCTCTTTTTCAGGACGAATTCTGGTTGCATCCGGCTGGAAACCGGGATTTTCCACCGATTATGATGCAGTCCTGCTTGCAGAACGGTTTTCCGCAAAACACGTTATAAACCTTTCAAATATTGAACAAGTATATACAGATGATCCGAAAAAAAATCAGGATGCAAAACCAATTCAGGATATCACCTGGATAGAATTTAAAAAGATAGTCGGCGAGGAATGGATTCCCGGCAAAAATGTCCCGTTCGATCCGGTGGCAACGGCGCACGCAGCAAAAATCGGTTTAACCGTTATTTTTGCACTCGGCAGGGATACAGAAAATCTGAAACAGATTCTGGCAGACAATCCCTTCAGCGGGACAACCATCCACCCGTAAAAGAAACAGTCCTCTAATTTTTGGCAACAAACCCGAACCGGTAATGCCAGACAGGAACAGCGTATTCTGACGGGAATGGATTTTCTTTTTTGAAATCCGGCCGCCATGTATCGTCAGTTGACAGGGCCTGAAAGAACCCGTTTTCAATATCAAGCGTCTCGATAAATGCTTCTATTTGTGCATACTCTTTTTTTGTCAATGATCTGTTTATATTTTCTTTTTGTTTCCCGGTTTCTGATAAAAAAGGAATATATTGACTCATCAGTGAAATGATAACCGAATTTGAAAATGCAGTATGTATCCATTCAATTGCTTTTTTTGAAGCGGCAATATGCCCTGGAAGCACGAGATGCCGCACAATCACTCCCCGCACAAGAGTTTCCTCTTCCCATTGAAGTGGTTTAGATTTTGCCATAATCCCGATTGCATGTTGCGCTGTTTTTGCATAATCCCCCGTGCCAAGAAACGATTTTGAAAAAGTCGGGGAAATGGTTTTTAAATCCGGCAGGTAAATATCTATAAAATTGTTTAAAAGTTCAAGGGTTTCTTCCGCCTCATATCCTGATGAATTCCATACAACGGGAAGGTTCATCCCCCTGTTTTTTGCCGATTGGAGTGCCATGAGAATATGGGGTATCCATTGGGTTGCGGTGACCAGATTTATGTTTGCAGCGCCAAAACGTTCAAGTTCCATAAATATTTCTGACAAAAGCCGGGGAGTAATCGTCCCCCCGAGAAGTTCATGACTGAGTTGACAATTTTGACAGGATGCGCACTGCAACGTGCATCCTGAAAAAAAGACCGTCCCCGACCCCTTTGTCCCGCTAATCGGTGGTTCCTCGCCTTTATGCAGACAGGCGACAGCCGCTCTCATCTCGGGGCCGCAGTTGCAGAACCCCAATTCACCCTGCAGGCGGTTCACCCCGCACTGCCGGGGACAGAGCATACAGTTTTCGTAGAGCGTCATATAATCAGACATAGCGACACTATACCGGCAGAATAGCGTCTTGACAACAACCAAATTTCAGCTATTATAGTCACTTCAGGATTTTTGGAACTGTTTCAGTCACTTGCCGGCGTGGTGAAATTGGTAGACACGCCAGACTCAAAATCTGGTGGGGGCAACTCTGTATCGGTTCAAGTCCGATCGCCGGTAAAAAAGAGGACACCATTTCGGTGTCCTCTTTTTTATTGCTAAATCGAATTGAACCGATACCTGCAATAATGCTCAAGTCAAGTTTTCACTTCGTGAAAACTTGAAAGCGACTGATGTGAGTGCAACGAACAGCAGTCGCCCCGATCGCCGGTAAAAAAAAGAGCTGCTATTCGCAGCTCTTTTTTTTACCAGGAGTTTGAAATGTTACTATTTATATTTAAATGGTAACATTTCAAACTCCACGGTACCTGTATAGTAATCGGACTTGAACCGATACCTGCTGTTCTGTTGCAGGTGAATTGATTTTTTGTGGAAAATAAGAAATGATGCAATATAGTGCAAAGCAGTATTTTCATAAATAAAAAACAGGCTGAAGAGGCAATAATCCGTGAAATGATCATGGCGTTTAACAGCGATGAATCTCTCACCTTGACCGGCGGATTTCTGTTCCAGTCTACGACCCATAATCATGAACTGCATATCGGCTGCCTCCCCTGGTATTTAAACAACGAAAGAGTCTATCATTACGACATCCCCATGAAATATACAGACAGATTTACACTCTTTGGCAGTATTATAAAAGGAGGCATTGTGAACATCCTGTTCAAACCCGTTTCCCCGCGATTGTCTGTGCAGGATATCAGCCGCTATCAAAACAACATTGTCGCATTTGCAGAGTTTCTCATTTCAAACGGATTTACAAACAGCGGTATTCTGGACGAGGTCACCCAATCAATGCTCATTTCGACACAATTATGGAAAACAGCCCCGAAGACAATTTCTGATCTGCTGCACACACAAACATAATGCTGCTTCACCGCTGCTTTTTGACCTGCAGTTCCCTGTCATGATACAATGAATCATGGAAATTGAAGTTTACGGAGGATTCTATAATGGAAATTATCAAAGGAAAAACAGAAAGCACACTTATTTTTATCCGTTTTGACCCAAAAGAGGATTTGATGGACGGTTTAAAAAAAATTATTGAACAGGAACATATAGCTGCGGGCGTGGTACTTTCAGGTATCGGCTGCTTTGCGAAATGCAGGATTCATCAGGTTGATGTTTCAGAAACTCCTGATCTGCTCAACAGAAAGCAGGCTTACCGTGAGCTTTCCGGCGGGTGGGAAATCGGATCGATACAGGGAATTATCGCCGATGGGGAACCGCACCTGCATGTGACACTCAGTGAGGGCGATAAAACCGTTTCCGGTCATCTGGAGCCCGGAAGTATCGTATTTACCCTTATTGAGCTCTCAATACTGAAAGCAGATGCAGCAATGCACCGGGTTATTTCAGCAGGCCCGGAAAAAATTAAACAGCTGACAAAAAAAGAATAAATCACAAAGAGCTTTTATAAAAAAGATTCCTCAGATGTTATTCAGCATCAGTAGTTCCTGAAATTTATCAGGACAGGTTTAAAAACGAAATATTTTTTTCGTCCTCCGGTGCGAGTCATTTTCGAGCACCGGGGACAAAAAATATTTCGCTTTGTTTTGTTGAACATTAAATTGCATAAGCTGAATTGGGGTGTTTGATTATTTATCGAACGCCCCAATACTCTTTTACACTCTTGACTAAGATAACGGTTTCATAGTACACGAAGACACAATATGATAAATTTTTACTTCATTAATGTATCGGGGCCTGCATGAAACGTCCATTCCCGCATTTTCTCCAGACACCCCAATGGGGTCTTGCAAAACAGAGGGCAATTCCCGCCTGGACTCCGTTTTTTTTCGTAAAAAAAGCAGGTTCCGCAGAATACGCTCCTTTTGAACTTTCCAAAGATATGCTTTCTGCCCAATTCGATCCTGAAGGGATCGATTCTTCCATCCTCATCCTGGAACGGTCACTCGGCATGAAACAGAAACTGCATTACATTCCCCGTGGCCCGTGGATCGATTGGAATGATTCAAAAGCCTTGAATGAAGCAATTTCATTTATCAGGAATTTTGCCAACAAACGCAAAGTTTTGTTCGTCAGGATGGAACCAGATGAGTATGAACAGAACTTTCCGTATCCGGAGCTGACAAAACTGGGATTTTCAAAAACCCCTGATTACGTTCAGGCAAACGATACGGTCAAAGTCCCCATCGATAAAGAGGATGAGGAGCTCCAGCAGTCGTTTCATAAAAAACACCGCTACAACATCAAACTTGCCGAGAAACGGGGCATGAGTGTCCGAACCTCAACATCCCCCGAAGACGTAATCCGTTTTTATGAACTCCTTAAAAAGACTGAATCGCGGCATGCGGGTGCGCTGCATATCCATCCGGTTGAATACTATCTTTCTGTGACAAAATCACTCGCCCCGTCAGGAATGGCAAAACTGTATCTTGTTGAAAAAGACGGGGTAATTGCTTCATCCTCCCTGGTGTTTTCCTGTGGTGAGGAGGCAATTTACATGTTCGGAGCATCAGACTACGAGTTCCGCCGCGACATGCCCAATCATCTTCGTGAATGGTACAGCATGCGTGATGCACGCGACGAGGGCAGAAAGTTTTTTGACCTGTGGGGTGTGACCATGCGCAATGACCCGGGCGGCGGAATCAAGCGCTACAAATTGTACTATTATGATCATGTGGAAAATATGGCGGGGACTTTTGACTGGACGCCGAACAAGGCAGGGTATGCTCTCTTCAAGGCCGCCAACAAACTGCGTCGGCTTTTGGGGTGATCGGCAGAAAAAAGCTATGCTTTTTTCACTTTTTTATCCGCTTCCGAAAAATCAATATTGACCGGGTCAAAATTCCCGTCTGCGTCAAAGGATATTTTCGCGGCATCCATAAACTGCTCTGCAATATGAATCGCATCAGTCTCTTCAATCTTGAATGACTGTACAAACGCGATAATTTCATTAAAACTCTTTACCTGTTTTGCCATGAGTATATACCCTGTTTTAAAGTATAGAAGTTTACCCTGAAAAGTCTAATGTTTTTTATCAAGGAAAGCATGAGAGGGAGAAAAATATAGATAAGGAATGCAGGAAAGACAGGAAAAAAACTACTTATATCGGGAAGGATAATGAATTATTGTCATCCCGTCTTTTCCTGAATTCCCTGCTTTCCTAATATAATTCTTTTCTTTATTTCCTTATACGCCCTTTGCGACCATGTCACCGATTTCAGTCGTTGAAAAACCCATTTTTCCGGCAGCCTGGCTTTTCATCTGGCCGATGACATTTATGGCGGAGGCTTCAACTGCTGCCGCAGCCCTGGCCTCACCAAGTGATTCAAGCATCATCTGCGCTGCAAAAATAGCCGCCATCGGGTTGATAACATTCATATTTGTGTATTTTGGGGCAGATCCGCCGATGGGCTCAAACATGGAAACCCCTTCAGGATTGAGGTTGCCGCCGGCTGCAATGCCCATGCCGCCCTGAATCATCGCGCCGAGATCGGTGATAATATCGCCGAACATGTTCGGGGTGACAATAACATCAAACCATTCCGGATTTTTCACCATCCACATGGTCGTCGCATCGACATGCGCGTAATCGGTCTTGATATCGGGATATTCTTTTGCCACTTCCTGGAATGTCCTCCACCACAGATCATGGGCAAAAATCAGAACATTGGTCTTGGCACAGAGCGTGAGTTTTTTGCCCTTGTTGCGTTTCCGGGTGTATTCAAAGGCATACCGGACACATCGTTCCACACCAAACCGTGTGGCAACCATTTCCTGTAATGCAACTTCGTGCGGCGTGTTTTTGCGCAAAAATCCGCCGGAGCCAATATACAGGTCCTCGGTGTTTTCACGGACAACAACAAAATCGATATCTTCCGGTTTTTTATTGGCAAGCGGTGTTTCCACATTGGGATACAGCTTTACCGGACGAAGATTGATATACTGGTCAAGAGAAAATCGGGCCTTGAGTAAAATACCGGTTTCAAGAATCCCCGGCTTTACATCGGGATGCCCGATCGCCCCCAGAAAAATGGAATCAAATGTTCTGAGTTCATCAACCGCAGAATCCGGCAGCGTTTCACCGGTTTTCATGTAATGCTCACCGCCGTAGGGGAACTCCTTGTACTTGAACTCAATCTTGAACTTCGATGCTGCCGCATTCAATACCTTTACCCCTTCCCGAACGACTTCAGGGCCTGTCCCGTCACCGGGAATGACTGCGATATTGTACATATACTGTTCCTCCGTTTCATGACATCTGTACACCAGAAAAGGTGCATGAAAACCGAATTCCCTTTGATACATAATTGTTCCATTTTATCAAAAAGGCCTGCAGTTCTCTGTTTGTGTAATTTCAGAGTACACGTGCCGGAAAAATCTGTCAATGAATGAACAATAAAAAAACATTGCCCCCATGGCTTTTTTTATTGCATTCACAGCCAATTTCCCTTAGAATTTTATCGAACGAAAAATCGGGAGAAGACATGGCAGATTCATTCATGACGATATCGGAACAGGAGTTTGAGGGCAGCAAGGGAGATGTTTTGTTTCTGAATTTGAATGCATTAAAAACAGAATATGATTACATCGGTTTCTGGTATGCATGCGACAAGAATGAAGATACCTATATTTCAACAGATTTTTACTTCGATACCAAACTTTCCAACGAGCGGCCCGCAGAAAAGACTGAAGTGATTGCTGAAAACAGTTACAAGCGGTCCCCCCGCAAAGAGTTTTCCGGGAAGTATGAATCAGCATGGGTAGCCTGCCACCGCGATGAGACGCATTATTGTAAAATGAGAGCATTTGAATGGCTGGAAGAAAAATCATTTATCAATTTCAAAGTGATCCGCAATAAGGGCACAACATTCGATACCCTGAAAACAGGCATCCTGAAAGGTGATACTGCCCGGTTCTGTAAAGTCGGCATCGAAGACGGTACAGGTGCTGTTGACTACAATGACACAATCTTTTTCCTGGTGCTCATCAAATCATTGCCGCCTGGTGACTGGCATTTTGATCCATCGTTATTCGGCATCCAGAAACTGCCGATGGTTGTTCCCACGTTCAATTTTTCTGTGTTACAGAAGTATTCGCCATGGTATGGCCAAAACCCTCTTGAGGGACTATAACAGCAAAAGATCCGGGGTTTTATTACCTGGAATGTTTTTTAAAAGGAGCAGCAATGCAAACCGGTGTTTTTTACGTTAAAATCAAGGACAATCTGGAAAAGGCATTTAAAGATTTTTTTCCGCACATGTCTTCCAACTACATCAAAATGGCGAAGCTGTTCAAGCAGGATAAGGTGTATCCCGTACTCGCGGTGGAGAAGGTAACCATTTTCAGCAAGGACGGCACTGAGGCGGAATCTTCCCGGTTTCTTGTTCCGTCAGAAAACAAGAACTTCCTGTGGATTCAATCCGAACTGTTCATGTATATCGGAGTACATCCCGAGTATGAGGAAGAATTGCGGAAACACTTAAAATAAAGACGGCTGCTGAAGCTGTTTTCTTTTCCCGGGCAGAATGACCGATGTAACATATTTTCCCTGAATTTCAGATAAAAATCCCGACGGAGCATTCTGCATCCGCTCTCCGAACATGTCCCGGGAAGCAGCATGACTGATAAACAGCCTCTTTTTTGCGCGGGTCATCGCCACATAAAACAGCCGGCGTTCTTCCTCCAGGTCACAGTCTTTACGGCAAAGCGGAGTGATTGTTTCCTCGGCCGCGGCAATAAATACAACAGGGAACTCCTGCCCTTTTGAAGCATGAAAGGTAAGCACAGACACTTTCTCTGCTGCGGGGATGCCTCCGGTTTCATACGGCTCCAGAAACAGGGAACGGATAAAGCCATTAATATTGTTCCCGAAGCTGCGCGCAGACTCAAGCAGCATGTCCTCAAACAGCCGCGATTCAAGATCCATGTTTATTTTCTCATGCATTTTTTCCAGAATCAGAAACAGCCCCTTGTGAATACCCTGCTCCTCAATCTCCGCCTCGATAAACTCAAGAAACCGGTGGAGTGCTTCAACCCTGCCACGCTCGCCTTCCGAACATGTCTCAATAACCTTTCGGTGCTGGGTAATGTTTTCCACCAGGCCTCCGGAATCACGAAGTGCGATAAATAACATGTCCAGCTGTTTGCCGGACAGTTCCGGAATAAACCGGGCAACTATGTTCCGGTATGCAACCACATCCTGGCGGTTTATAAAAAACCTGAGAATATCGGCAATCGTCGTATACGGAGGCATCCGCAGTGGTGCACGCGCCCGCCGAATCGAAGCCGGAATCCCGTGTTTTTCAAACAAGGCAATGACCGCTTCTGCTGCCCGGTGAGTCCGCACCATCACGGCGATATCACGAAATGAATAACTGCTGTCAAGTTCTTCACTGGGAGCGGAAAGCATGTCGATACCGCCAACAAGTTCTTTCACTTTTCGTGCGATATATTCCGCTTCCGCAGTTTCATCGGGAGCAGAAATCACGATAACCGGTTTTTTTTCAGGAAGCACGGGAATAAGCCCCTCACTGCTTTTCCTGGTATTCCGGCTGATCAGAGCTCCTGCTGCATTGCAGATATTGGCATCCGAACGGTAATTTTTCCCGAGTGAGGCATTGTAAGTTTGATACTCTTTTTGAAAGCGGGAAAACAACGACACATCCGATCCCCGGAAGCCGTAGATGGACTGATTCGGGTCGCCAATGACAAACAACAGCCGCCGTGCTGACGGGTCACTATCTGTTCTTTTCAGGGCAGGCCCGGCAAGATGCGATAAAAAACTGTATTGTGTGGGATTGATATCCTGGAACTCGTCTACGGCGATGGCAATAAACAGATTCCGGTAGTACTCAAGGATTTCCCTGCGCGATTCAAATATCAAATTCACTTCGTTTATTAATGCGGCAACATCGATCCCGTGAATCGACTTCAGTATATCCTGATACTTGATCGCTGCAGTTTCCACTTCCGGATCTCCGGAAGCAAGTGTTCCATCCAGAAAGGCTTCGATCTCCTGTGACAACCGGGTGTTGGATGCGGGTGTGTTTTCCGGATACAGATAGTGGATGATGGACGTTCGTCCTGCTTCATCGTAAATACTGCGTACGTTCGGGTACCATTTTTTTATTATGTCAAAACACAGGGAATGGAAGGTACCGATATTCAGTTTTTCCGCCTTTTTTCCAAGCAGCTGATACAGACGCTCTTTCAACTCCTCTGCTGCCCTGTTTGTAAATGTTATGGCCAGAATTGATTCCGGCGGGACAGCTTTTGTTTTCACGCAATTCGCAATCCACTGCGTCAGGGTACGTGTTTTTCCGGTACCCGGCCCCGCACTCACTGCAATGGGTTTTTCGGTGTAGTCGACAATGTCCTGCTGCTCTTCACTCAACGCTGGAGTCTCAGGCTGAATTAATGCAGGCTTCTTTTTTCCGGATAGCGTTTTAAACAGCTGGGCCGGTGCGGTTTTTTTTTTATTATGGAAAGGGGCAATAAGGTCCTTCTGGCCGGCGAGCGATTCCATTTCCCCAGGGGAAAACAGACGGATAACTCCGTATTCTCCGTCATACCCGGGCCGGGTGATCACGGTTCCCTCCCGAAGCCGGGAGACAGCAACAGCCAACAGGGGATGAACCTTTTGGATATCCTCGAATGGAGATTCAAACAGCAGGGTATGTTCATTGCCTGCCTGTGCAATTGCCTTTGCATAGAGGGTCATGACGCCTTTTGTGGAAGGTCCCGTACCGACAATTTCAGAAATCATTTCATTGAGCGGAATCGCATATGTAAATCCCTTTTGTCCGCAAGGTTGTTTTCCATGCTTTCGGTCTGCAAGTTCAAGCACACGGTGAAAGGTCCCAATGGTCAGTTTTTTTCCGCAAACCGGGCACAAGTCCTTGTTTTTTATTGCTTCCTCCGGGGTAAGAACGACATTGCATTTTCGGTGCCCGTCATAATGGTACTTTCCTTCTTCGGGGAAAAACTCAATAGTCCCCTCAAAACCTTCACGGGTTTTTAGTGCGGAAAAAATTCCGTCATAGGACAATTCTGTTGAAAACACATTCGCTTCACGGCCGATTTTGGATGCCGAGTGTGAATCAGAGTTGGAAATAAGTGTGTAGCGGTCAAGTGCACTAATTCGCCAGTTCATGACCGGGTCAGAGGAAAGGCCGGTTTCCAGGGCAAAGATATAAGGGGTAAGGTCTTCAAAGCATTCCTCTATTGAATCGAATCCGGAATTTGCACCAAAAAGGGAAAACCAGGGAGTCCAGATATGCGCCGGCACAACATGACACCCGGGCGATACCTCAAGGACCATTTCCAGTAGCCGTTTTGCATCAAGTCCCAGGATCGGCCGTCCGTCCGAGGTGATGTTCCCGATTGCGGCGAATTTTGCCGAAATGCGTTTTGCTTCCTGAATTCCCGGCGCGAAAACAAGAGTATGGATCTTCCGTGTTTTCCCGTTTTTTTTATATATAGAGGAAATTTCAGTCTGCAGCAAATATTTGATTGGAAGGGGGGATGGATCCACTCCCTCAAAAACCTGTTCGCCCGGAGGATTTTTCAATGAAAAAAGTCCACTCCCGTCGGTTTCCAGCAAGGATTCTATTTCCTCGATCCATCGGGGATGGGTGAAATCCCCTGTGCCCAAAACATGAATTCCCTTGAGGCGTGCCCAGCGGAACAGTTCGGGCAGATGCGCGTTTTTGCTCGTCCCGCGTGAATAGGGTGAATGAATGTGCAGGTCTGCGATAAATTTCATATGAGTGTTAGTATTCAGTCTGGATTTCTATTGAAAGATTCGACGGCGTTCACAACCCGTTTTCAAACTCTCTTCGCTGTATCACTATATCATGATAGCACAACAATAGCAATTGCACGAAGACAAAATCGTTTTCCGATGTGTGCCCTTCTGTTACTCCTGAAGTATTTTATCGATGATGCCTTTATCGGAATCCGCAAAATCATAGGCAGAAAACTCTTCCGGCAACACCCATGTATACTGCTCATGGTCATTCAGCACTTTCGGCTCTCCGCTAAAACTCGTCAAATAAGCATGGAGTTCATACATATTGCCGTTATAAATAAAATGCGTACTGCAGAAAAAATCTCCAATGTCAGCTTCAACACCCAATTCTTCCATCATTTCACGCTGCAGTGCCTGTTTCCCTGTTTCTCCCTCATCGACCTTGCCGCCGGGAAACTCCCACTTCAGGGAAAGGGCTCCCCCCTCTTTTCTTTGTGCAATAAAATATTTCCCGCCCCGGCAGACAACTGCTGCGGTGACAATCCGCATGATCTGTTCATCCATGATTACATTGTCTCCCCCAGGATTCTCAGTATCTCTTCTTTTGCCTGATTCAGTACCTGCTGATATTTTTCATCATACATCCCCAGGTTTTTCTTTAACAATCCGATAAATTCCGGGTCTTGGGCAGCTTTCAGTTCAACAGGCTGTCCCATTTGCTGGGCGAGAGCGGCTTCTTTCTGCCGCAGCCGGGGTGCATACTGCTTCTCAAGTGAAGACTCTATCTGGCTTCGTTCGTTCGTATAATTATCAAAAAACCCGTCAATCTGCCCAAGCAGACTTTCGACAGCCGGCGACTTCCCGGAGATCACCTTCAACGCTTCCTTGACACGGCTGTTTCGTGCCTGTGCATATTCATTCAGCGGCAGAACATAATTGGCCAGCAAGGCATTGGTGATCCCTTTTATGACAAACTTTTTTGATTTTGCCTCTATTTTTTTTATTGCGACAGAAATTTCCTGCATCTCCGCTTCATCCAGATATTGTGATGCTATCTTTTTCCCTTCAGTGACCAGTTCTTTTTCTTCCAGAGCTTTTCTGTCGGTTTTTATTTCTTTGGTGCGCTCGAGTGCGATTTCCCATGCGGATTTGATTTCATCCATAATTACCGCTCCTTTTTGATAATAACCATGCTGTATAAAAATAATGTAACGGGCATTTTAAAACATGACAAGTGGTGTGTCAGTATATATCTGATTCGGTGATCACGGTATGGACCGGAATATCATGGGATGCAGAGGGGATGGCCGCAACAACCTGAAATGAAAAACAAATCCCCATTAAAAAAGGATGCCCTGCCGGGGAATTTTTCAAACCAGTAAAAAACCGGTCATAATACCCTGCTCCCCGGCCCACACGGTTATGTGCTTTATCAAAGGCCCGTCCGGGAACAATAATGCAGCAGGGGTAATTGATTGTATCTTCCATTATGAACCGCGGAAGATGCTGATCAGGTTCATGGATACCAAATGTGTTTTTCTCTGAGTAATCACCAGCGGTGCGAACCCGATAAAAATCGATTGCCTGCCCGCTGATTCCAGGCAGATACACAGCTTTTTTCTGCTGCAAGGCGGTTTCTATGAGCTGGCTGGTTTCAACTTCGTCAGGAAGATGTGCATAGAGCAGTATTGAGACGGCTTTTTGCCATTCCGGATGATCAATAACGCGTACGGCGATTGCACGGCTGTCCGCTGTCAGATCCCGGATCTCGGTTTCAAGAAATATTTTTTTAATAAATTTCCGGATTTCTTTTTTTGTCATAACAGCTTTGTGAATAACCCAAATGCGTTCCAGATTTGAGCTGGGAGTTTTCTTCGAAAACTCCACGACCTTTTTCAGAAACTATAAAATTCGGGCTGAGGTGGATGGCTCAAATCCGTTCCGGATTTGAGCTGGGAGTTTTCTTCGAAAACTCCTTTGCTCTCTGCTTCGAATTCAAGCTCTAAACATATCAGGTCGGTGGTTCAAATCCACATCCACTGTATGTAACTCAATCTGAATAAATTTTTTCTTTTTAGAAAATTCGGGCTGAGTGGATTTGAACCACCGACCCCATGTCCCCCAGACATGTACGCTAAACCCCTGCGCTACAGCCCGATTCTTTATTGGTATGTGTACCATTTTTAACCAGTAATTGTCAATTGCCCGAAAAAAATGAATCATCGTATCAAAAAAAGCTGATGAAAACACAGTTTCCACCAGCCGTTTGATATCTCCTTCGAAAAACGATATTTCTAAAAATTTCCAGATGCAGCTGTAGCGGCAATGACAATTATCAGGATGATAAAATACAGAATCATAAGTGCAAAATAAACAATCATGATCACGCCATTGATCAGAAAATAACTTTTCAGTTTGTCAAATGCCGAAGCGATCATTCCCGTATTTTTTGTGACAAGATACTGTTTCAGATCATTGGCTGCATTAAAAAGCCGCATTCCGGCAATAATTATGGGGACACCAATTGCCGCGGTGATAATTCCAAAACAGACGACAACTCCGCCGATAATATTCATTACCGCAATAAACTGTGCCCAACCTGAAAGACTGGTAATCGTGGCGGGATTCAGGTTGAGTGAACCCGAAGCCTGTTGCGGCTGCGGTTGATTGGTAAAATCTGTCATATTTTCCTCCTAAGATATTGTGTGAAACACACCATTTGTCATAATTCTAAATGAAAGGAAGAGGAAAAAAAAGTATTTTTTTCAAAACCGGATTATTCTGCGTGCTTGTTAATCAGGCTGAAAAACTCTGCGCGGGTGGATACATCGTTATGGAACTCACCCAGTACGGTCGAGGTGGTCATCACCGAGTTTTGCTTTTGCACGCCGCGCATCATCATGCAGAGATGCTTGCACTCCATGACCACGCCCACTCCCAGTGCATCCACTGCATCACGGATCTGGCGGGCAATCTGTGCGGTCAGCCGCTCCTGGATCTGGAGCCGGCGGCTGAAAAAGTCGACAATGCGGGCAAGCTTGCTGACCCCGATCACCTTGTTCTTCGCGATATACCCAATGTGACATTTACCAAGAAACGGCAGCATATGGTGCTCACACATGCTGTAGACCTCGATATCACGCGCGATGATCATATTGTTTGCGTGCGACTCGAATACCGCATTATTGATGATGACATTAATATCCTTGCGGTAACCGCTGGTGAGAAACTCATAGGATTTGGCTACCCGTTCAGGAGTTTTTAACAGCCCTTCCCGGTTTGGATCCTCACCAATTTCTATTAACAGCTCGCGGATGAGCCCGGAAACCTTTTCAATGTTCATATGATGCACCTCTCTTTTATCATGGATAAAATGTACCAGGTTTCAGGTTATTTGTCAGCTGAAATATAAGGAACCACAATAATAGAATAGAATTTATAAGGAAAGACAGGAAAAAAAACAAACTTCCTCTTTTCCTTATCATAACTGCGTTCCTTATCTATATTTTTGCTGATTATTCTTCTTCCAGGAAGTAATACGCATTCGGTTCAAATTGAATCCCAAGCAGAGGGTCCATATATTTCTCATTACTGGACAACAATTCTTCAATTCTCCCGTCCCGGCCATATTTAATTTCGCACTTCCCGGAATCACTGCCGTGATATGCATGGCCGCGGAAGCCCCGGAGACGGTTGTTATGCACTTTACTTATCTGCACAAAATGCCCATGGAATTTGTCATCTTCACGGAAGACTTCATAGGCGAGCTCCCCGCCGACAGACACCTTTTCAACCACTCTTTTCCCGTCATCCTCGGTCGTGTATTCATGCAGTTCAGAGAGATATTCATCATACCAGATCTCTTTCTTTGCAAGTAAATCCCCGGAATAGAAATATTTCTCAAGAACCTTCACCCCGTCTTCTGTAAATGATATTTCCTGAAGCTGATTTCTTTGATTATAGGAGATTGAATACGAATTTTCACCAGCCTCATCCCTGAAATAGACAATGTCTCCCTTGTCATTTGCCTGAAATTCAGCAACCACCCGGCCTTCAGCATCCAATTTACAGAAAGCTGTTATTATTCCCCCGGCGTTCTGGGTGTAGTGTTCGGAATAATCAAGTTCTCCGCAGTTAAGAAATTCTTTTTTGTATCCGGAATCATGATAGGTATAAATGATCTCATTGACCCCGCCGGTTTCAGGAAAGCTTTCCTTTTCAACCGAGATTTTCTCCTCCCGGTAAAAATATTCTTTCACAGAATGACACTCCCCGTTCTGGAAGGATTCAATCCGCCCGATTTTTCCATCAGCAGTGAGAGACAATGCAAAGACAAGGTCGCCCTCGCGGTCCAGGGTATCGGGATGCGGCATGGCATCATCAAAAATGCTGTAGCGGAATGCATCATGCAGGGGGATTTTGAATACTTCAATCATTGAAATACCTTTCACATA
Source organism: Spirochaetales bacterium (assembly GCA_016929065.1). GTDB lineage: Bacteria > Spirochaetota > Spirochaetia > SZUA-6 > RPPD01 > RPPD01. The sequence continues at coordinate 17,937 of JAFGJO010000032.1, forward strand.
CCGGAATAAATGTTGAAAATGACTATAATGCGAAAATAATTTTAATTCAATAGAAAGAATTTCACGAAAACAGTCCATCTCTCCGATATTTGAAGCATAAATTGAATTTTTTTCTTTAATATGATATGGTTTCATGCATATTAATAACAGGACATTCTCGTGGAGGATTGATGAAAATACATTACTATACCAGCGCCAATGAGGCACTTGAAAAAATACTGAACCGGACCATCAAGATTGACCCGGCGGCAGCTGCGACAGTGACCGCTATTGTTGAAGACGTCAAAAAAAAGGGCGATAAGGCACTGTTAAAATATACGAAAAAGTTTTCACGTGTTTCACTTGAGCCACATGAGCTGAAAGTCAAATCCGATTATTTCCGAAAATGTCTGGATCAGGTTGACCGGGAACTGCTGAAGATCATCAAGGATGCGATGTACAATATCCGCAAGTATCATGAAAACCAGGTGCAGCCGTCCTGGATAAAGGAATTTGCGGACGGGGTCAAACTGGGACAAAGGATTACCCCGCTCGACCGCGTGGGAGTGTATGTTCCCGGGGGCAAGGCATTTTATCCCTCAACACTGCTCATGAACATCATTCCCGCCCAAATAGCAGGGGTGAGGGAAATTGTCGTTGCGACACCGCCCGAGCTGTTTTACAAAACCCCGCTCCTTGGTGCCGTGCTCGCACTCCTCGATGTAAAGGAAGTGTATCTGGCAGGTGGCGCACAGGGAATTGCCGCGCTTGCATTCGGCACCGAAACAATCCCAAAAGTCGACAAAATCGTCGGGCCGGGAAATTTATATGTATCGCTGGCAAAACGTGAGGTCTTTGGGTATGTCGACATCGACATGATTGCAGGGCCCTCGGAAGTTTGTGTTCTGGCAGACGGACATGCCAATCCCGAATGGGTGGCACTGGACCTGTTGAGCCAAGCCGAACACCGCACCGGGTATGAAGCCGCCATCCTTGTCACCAATTCTGAAACCCTTGCGGAGAAGGTTGGAGAACAAATTTACTATCATCTCAGGTTTTCCGGGCATAAGGAAATCATTGAAAAAATCCTTGATGAGTACGGGGCAATTATCGTTGTTGATGATCTATCCCAGGGTATTGAAGTAGTAAACAAAATAGCACCGGAACATCTGGAAATTTACGCGAAAAACCATGATACGCTGCTCAAGCAGATCAGGCACGCAGGCGCGATATTCATTGGAGAGTATTCATCGGAACCGGTAGGTGATTACTGGGCAGGCCCGAACCACGTGCTCCCCACCGGCGGCACCGCCCGCTTCTTCTCGCCCCTTGGAGTATATGATTTCGTAAAAAGAAGCTCATTGGTCTATTATACAAAGGCTGCAATTCTGAAAAACGCAGATAAAATAGCGGCGTTTGCCGAAAGCGAAAACCTTCACTTTCACGGGAAAGCGGTCACTGCCCGGGTTGCCGAAATTCGCGGTATGGCGGAGGCAGAGAAACGTATGAGAAATGGGTAAAAGAATACAGGATGTATTCTTTTCCCCGGAGATTTTGTTACTCCGTCCCCGAATTGTAGCATTTTGCCACAAAAAATCATGTCCCACTACCCTTTTTTTGGGTCAAATTGCCACAAAAAGGAAATAAAATCCCGCCTCATTGGAGCAGCGTGCAACATATGCGTTACCACTTACACAGCTGATACAAGATATAATTCGATTCGCATTTTAATTTTATACTATACAAGAAATTATAATTTTATAACCATACATGAAAATTGGCATATTTTTTGCTTTGTTATTTTTGAAACAATTATTTTCAAGGAGGTATGGTTATGGCAATTGTAAAATGGAACAACAGAACACCGTATGATCCCTGGAAAGACATGAGATCACTCCAGGAATCAATCAATGATCTTTTTGAGATCGACCGGTCCCCAAATTCGATGGGTCTGTTTGACCGGAATGTCTCTCCCGCTGCCGATGTCGTGGAAAACGAAAATGAATTTACCGTCACCTGCGAGCTGCCCGGTATTGATCAGAAAGATATTGACGTATCAATCACATCAAATGTCCTCACGATCAAAGGAGAGAAAAAAGATTCCCACGAAGAGAAAAAAGGCAAATTCTACAAGAAAGAAACATGGTCCGGCAGTTTTCAAAGGACGATTGCACTTCCCGTTGATGTGGAAAAAGACAATATATCGGCTGAACTGAAAGACGGGATGCTTGTTATCACACTTCCCAAAAAGGAAGAATCCAAACCAAAGCAGATTTCAGTGAATATCAAATAAAGGAGGCGTGATATGGCAACAAAAGAAATTGAAAAACAGAAAAAACAGTATTCTGCTTATGCGGATATTTATGATGACAACGGGAAAATCAAAGTGCGGCTTGAAATGCCGGGTGTATCGAAGGACGGGCTTGACGTGCATGTAGACAATGACACCCTCATCATACATGGAAATAAAAAATACCCTGAAATCCCCGGTCATTATCAGCTGCGTGAAATACGAAACGGCGACTATCACCAGGAGTTTACGCTGGATCAGACAATAGACCGCAATAAAATCGATGCAGTACTTGAAAAAGGAATCCTGACCATCACCCTGGAAACCAAGGAGTCTGAAAAACCGAAAAAAATAGAGGTCATGAACAAATAACAGTTCATGATGCAAATTGAACAACCTGATGGAACCAGCCCATCAGGTTGTTTTTTGATTTTCCGGAATCATAAGGGAGACCCTGGTTCCCCATCCTTCTCTGCTGTCAATGTTTGCCGTGCCTTTGTGCAGCTCTGCAATCTGTTTGACGATGGTGAGCCCGAGTCCAGAACCCGGTGTTGTCCGGGCGTATTCGCCCCTGTACAACCTGTCGAACACTTTCTCCTGTTCATCCCGGGGAATAAAAGAACCGGAGTTAAAAACAGACAACAGTATCTTTTCGTCTTTTTTTTCTGAAGAAAGAATAATCTTTCCATTTTTTTCAACATGGCGTATGGCATTCGCGAAAATATTAAACAACGCCCGTTGAAGTAAATTAACATCAGCTGACAAGTTTTGAATGTGTATATTCTGCGAAACATCGATCTTCTGCTTTTTTATGTCATGCGCAAACCGTTCGATGATGTCATGAAACAATCCGGGTATTTCAATTATGGTGTTATTCACCAACATTTCAGAAGACTCCAGTTTGATCAACTCTTCCAGATGCATTACCAGATCCTCCAGCCGCAGCAGTTCCTTGTGGTTTTTTTCTATTCGGCTTTTATCGATGGGCAGTACACCGTCAAGCATACCCTCAAACTGGGCTCGCATCGCAGAGATGGGCGTGCGCAGGTCATGGGCCAGATCCTGGGACCAGCGCGCGCGGGCAGTTTTTTCTGCAGACAACTCCTCGCCAAGGCGCCGTGCTGAATGAGCAATGGAAACGATTTCGCTGGCGCCGGAAACCGGAACAGGAGAAAGCAGATCACCGGCTGCCATCGCATCAAGCCGCCGGGACAAAAGCAGCGCAGGCTTTGCCAGTGAGCGGGAAAACAAAAACATCAGTCCCACCCCGACCGCAGTCGCAATGACCAGATCAACGACAATCACCAACGTCATCGACCCCACAAGATTTGCGTTTTCCTGATCCTCATAAAACCTGCGGGGCGAGGAAGAGAAATACCCGATCAGCCGTCCGTCAACTCCGTAAATCGGCTCAAGAAACTGCTGATCCATCCTGTGCATTCCCATCCCGCGTCCATCGGCCCGGTCCCTGTATGAAAAAACGAGGTTTTTCCCGGCATCATAAACAAAAAAAGGAGTATCCCCGGGAATTTCTGATACGGCCGGTATACCGGGTTCTTCGAGTATTTTTTTTGCCATCAGCCGGAGCGGTTCGTCTTTCTCTGACTGCCATGTATTGACCGATCCCTGAAATCCAATAAAAAAGATCACAGACAGGATAATGATAAACAGCAGCTGTACACCAAGAAAGGCCAGGGTAATCCGTGCAAAAAGACTCTTCATGCCTTTTTCCCCTTGAACCGGTACCCAAAGCTCCGGATTGTCTCGATCCATTTCGGATTGCCAATTTTTTGCCGCAGATTTTTGATATGGGTATCGATAGTCCGTTCTGATACCGGAAAATCATAATCAAGGCTGTTTTCCAGCAACTGGTCACGCGAAACAACAATTCCCTCATGCAGGGCCAGATAGTCAAGGATCTTCCACTCTGCACCGGTCAGCTCGAGCTCCTGTGTCCCGGCAAGAACCATATGCGCATCCTCATCGATGGAAAGCATGGCATTGCCGAGCTTCCATTTCCGCACCTTGCCGCTTTCCCCGGCCTTTGTCTCCACCTGCTCAACTTGCGCTGCTTTCTGCGAGCGTGAAAGGACCGCCTTTACACGAAGTGTCAGCTCTTTGGGGGAGAAAGGCTTGGTCACATAATCGTCCCCGCCAAGCTCAAACCCGGTGATGCGGTCTGATTCCTGATTTTTGGCAGTAAGAAAAATTATGGGTGTTTCAAGTTTATGGATGGTGCGTATTTTTTTCGCGAACATAAAACCATCACCATCCGGAAGCATAACATCCAGTACACATAAATCAATTGAATGTTTTTTCAGGATCATCCCGGCTTTTTTAAGTGTTGACGATTCAAACACTTCGAATTCAGCAAGGCGCAGATACTGTGAAACTGCCTCAAGAATCTGCTCATTATCTTCTACGACCAGTATTTTATCCACATGCCGCCTCCTCCATACAGATTACTCCCTGCTGTTTTGTGAATCAAGCGCATTTTTTGTGCCTGTATCCCCTGCCCCCGGCTGGAACCGGGTCATGGTATCTTTTATAAACCGCAGCGTGCATTCTTCATTGATATCTTCCAGATTCCGAAGTTTTGTTTCCGGATCAATATCAGCAGGGAGCGCCAAGAGAACTGCAATTTGTTCCGGGGCAGCATGAAAGTTATTCCCAAGGTCTGCCAGAGTCATGGAGGCTGATATTTCCTCAACTGATATAAGCGGAATTCCCGACTCCGTCTGCTGTTGAAGCTCGGCCAATTCGGCGATCTTTACCCCTTGTGATGCCACGATCGGCATGGCAAACACTGCCAGTGTGAACACACCAATGAGCGGAATCCTGGTTATGGCGAGTTTGCCTTTTGGCAAAGACAGCGCAATCCCGTTTTTTTTGCACGCAGTAACACATTCGCCGCACTTGATGCACCGGGAATCGGTAATTGTTTTTTGTCCCTGGATTTTGATATTAACCGGACATTTGGCTGAACAGATACCGCATTCATTGCAACCCTGGTTTGTCCTGATTTTCCAGGGCGACAATTTCTGAACCAGGCCAATCACGGCTCCCAGAGGACAAAACCACCGGCACCATGGACGGGAAACAAAAAATGATGCAATGGCCGTTACACCAAGAATTGCGACCGCAGAGGGCAATGCGCTTCCGGTGATGGTGTGAAACAGGGCATAGAATGGATCATATGCGGAAAATGTCAGTGTGACAAATTGTGTTGTTGTGATGATGATGAGTGCAAGCACACCATACCGGAGAAATCTTGAGAATCGGTCAAGCCATCGGGGAACAAGCCGGTCAAACTTCTTTCCCAATACCTTTTTACCGAGTTTTCCTATCCATTCCTGAAAGCTGCCGAGCGGGCAGAGCCATCCGCAAAACACACCGCCAAACAGCACGGTTACCAGTAACAATGAACTAAAGGTAATGATATTGACCATCGAGGTTTTCGGAATAAACAATCCCTGAAATATCAACCGGCCTGCTGTCTCAACCGCACCAAACGGGCAGATCGAATGCAAGTCACCTGTTTTCCCATTCTCGGAAAACCACGCCGGGCCAAATGTGACAATAAAAAACACAAAAGCAAAAAACAGTATTTGTATTCCTGTCCTGATCCAATTGTTCTTTTTTCGAAATGCTGCGGCCATACTCACGTCTCCCCTGTGAAATTATTTCACGGTAATATAAAATATCTCGTCATACCCTGCTTTTTTGGTACAGTCTCGGATAACTTCAAGTGTCGTCTTTCCAGTCTGCTGCGCAGTAAATACCAGCACAGTTTCATGTTCACGGTCCGAAATATCAGTCCATACGACATTCCGTGTCAGAACCAGAGGAAGGGCTGTTTTGGTCGTCTTCCATTTTTCTTCGGCCAGCAGAAATGCTGTTTCTTCCGGTTCGACCGGACAATTGCCGTGATCTTCGACAAAGTTCACCCTCAGTTCATACGATCTCCCCTGGTCAAGGGAAAGGGTCTGTCCGGGAACGACCTGTTTTCCATCAAGGAAAAAAGTCATTTCGCAGGCAAAGGAATAGACCGCGCCAAAAACAAATAATAAAACAACAATCAACAGTTTCTTTTTCATGGTTCTCCTCCATATCATTCTTCTGTTAATGTAAGCCGTTTTTATATGCACTATTTGATCGTTATGTGAAGATTATTTGAAGGAGAATTCCAAAAAACAGCAGGGAGGCACTCTCATCCCCCTCTACACTTTTATATGGGTTTTATGGTAGAATCGGAAAAACAAACTTCGGAGGAATCATGCACGAAGCATTGGACATATGGAAAAAACTGTTTACCCGTCCTGTTTCAGGATTTTCGCACATCACGATTAATACACGAATGGGGATACCAATTCTCATCATTCTGGTATTGACCATTATTTCGGCAATCCCGCTCATCCCGGTCATGTCAAGCGAAACCCATATTGCTGCGCAACTCAAATTTTCGAAAGGCATTCTGGACAGCCTGGGGCTTCCCGAGGACAACATCTCGCCGCAGGTAATCGGGACACAAAATCCGTTCACTCTGTTCCTGTATACGATCAGTACATTTACCGGAGAAATCTTTTACATGGCTATAAAGATCCTTTCCGGGGTACTGCCGCTTTTTATCGTCGGGTTGTTTTTAAAACAAAAAATATTTATAAAACACTATATCACCTTGTTTATTTTTATTGCGGTTATTTTTGTAGTGGATGCCTTTGTAAAAAATATTTTCATATTGCTTTCCGACTATACAACAGCATTTCAAAATGCAAAAACACTGGAAGATATCGGCATGGCGACAACAGCGCAAACAAGCATTACCGTGTTCATGGATATAAAAACCATGGGCATTCTTACCTATTTGACATTGGATTACTTCACTGATATTTTTCACATCATTTTTTGGGTATATATATTTTTTGCAATTCGTGGAACCTGGGAAACCGATCTTCGTTCTGCAATAACCGGAGTCGTTGCGTTTATCATGCTGGGATATCTGGCAGTGGTTGTCCCCCAGCTGCTCTTCAGCTGATCCAGGAAATACCTGTTACTGGACACAAGGAGTGAGAGTGCTTGAACAGAAACAACAATACCGGAAACTGAAAGTCTGTGCGGAACCCGACGCCACCCGCTCATCATTGTTTTTCTGCGCAGCAGGCTATAATGCTCCGGCAGGAAAAACGCTGGAGAGAAAAACAAAACCCTAAAATACTGTCTCCAGATTTCTGGTTTTGTTCAGTTCCTCACACTTTTTGATAAACTCGTCAAGCTGCATCCCCTGAACGACTTTACCGTCAAGGGTGCGTACCGATACGGTTCCCTCTTCTTTTTCCTTGTTTCCGATGGTGACAATAACAGGAATATATTCATGCTGAGCATCAAGTACTTTCTTGCCCAGTGTTTCACCGCGCTTGTCGACGGCGACCCGCAGACCGGCATTCCGTATTTTCAAAGCCACTGTCTCCGCATAGGAACCCAGTTCTTCATTGATGGTCAAAAGACGGATCTGCTCCGGCGACAGCCAGAACGGGAACTTGCCGGCATACTGCTCAATAAGTGTTGCAATTGTGCGCTCATAGCAGCCGATCGAAGAGCGGTGGATGATCATCGGTGTTTTTTCGGTGCCGTCTGCATCGGTATACCTCATTTTAAACCGTTCGGCCGATGCGAAATCGATCTGCACGGTAATGATTGTATCCTCTTTGCCCCAGACGTTTTTAAACTGAATATCAAGCTTTGGCCCGTAGAATGCAGCCTCTCCGTCTGCCTCATAATATTCAAGACCGGATTTATCCAGAATTGCCTTGAGTATTTTCTGGGAAGACTCCCATGCTTCAGGATTGTCGATGTATTTTTTTTTGTCATTTGGATCCCATTTTGAGAACCGGTAGGTGAGATTCTTCAAACCAAGAGTTGTGGCCACATAATTGATGAGATCGAGCACACTGTTAAACTCTTCTTCCAGCTGATCAGGCCTGCAAATAATGTGACCGTCCGCCAGAGTGAACTGCCGCACACGAATGAGCCCGTGCATTTCACCTGATGATTCATTCCGAAACAGAGTGGAGGTCTCGGCATACCGGACCGGCATGTCACGGTATGAGTGTTTTGTTCTATTGTAAAGAGAATACTGAAACGGGCAGGTCATCGGCCGCAGTGCGTACAAGTCTTCTGCATTGTCACCTTCAAGAATGAACATACCATCCCGGTAATGCTCCCAATGGCCGGAGATTTTATAGAGATCGCTTTTTGCCAAAAGCGGTGTAATTGTATAGAGATACCCGCGGCGGATTTCCTCATCCTCTATAAAACGCTGCAGGATTATTTTTATTGTTGAGCCTTTCGGGGTGAGCAATGGAAGTCCCTGCCCGACATTTTTGTCGGTCATGAATAAATCAAGCTCCCGGCCCACCTTGTTGTGGTCACGCTCTTCGGCCTGCCGGCGCATTTCCAGGTAGTCATCGAGTTCCTTTTTTGAGGGGAAACTGGTCGCATATACGCGTGAAAGCATTTTGTTGTTGGAATCTCCCAGCCAGTAGGCGCCGGCGATTCGCAACAGCTTGAATGCTTTTAAAAAGCCCGAATGCGGAACATGCGGTCCGCGGCAAAGGTCGATGAGATCGCCCAGTTTATAACAGGATAACTGCTCGCTTTCCCCCAGCTTCGCGATCTGCTGCATTTTGTACGGATCATCCTTGAATAGCTTCTTTGCTTCTTTTAATGAAATAACATGCCGCTCAAAGACAATTTTTTCGTTCATAATTTTTTTCATTTCAGCTTCGATTTTTTCCAGATCAGCCTGCTTTAATTCAACATTGTCAAAATCATAGTAAAACCCGTCTTCGATTGCCGGGCCGAATCCCAGCAGAACATCCGGATACAGCCGTTTTACCGCCAGAGCCATGATATGGGCCGAGCTGTGACGATAAATTTCCAAACCTTCTGCATCCTTCAATGTAATTATCCTGATCTCCGCATCTTCGGTGACGGGCCGGGAAATGTCGGCGAGGGTTCCGTTAATCGACACGGCGACAGCATTGCGGGCCAGTCCTTCTGCAATGGAGAGAGCGATGTCATAACCGGTGGTATTCTTGTCGAATTCTTTTTTGGTTTGATCCGGGAACGTAATCTGCATGGTATTCATCCTGTTTTTGATTTTTGAGCCTCAATAATAGTGGAAATGCGAAAAAGAGTAAAGAATATTTCTCTCAAAACCCGCAAAGATAACAAAAACCAGGAAGAAACGTGTTTCTGCTATTTTTTGACCTGTCCCTCAATCATATTTCTCCAGCCTGTTTCCGGTTCGTTTGCTGATAATTGCCGGGTACATCATACACTATCGTGTTTATTTTCCAGTCCCGTCGATGATATCATTGATATACTTTTTGTCGTCAGGTGTCCAGAACAGTTTGTACAGCACATCAATATTTTCAGGATCAATAACCACAGGCAGCAGTATCCTGGCTGCATCTTTTTTGTCATCAGCAAAACTCAACAATGTCAAAATATCCCCGACCTGAGTCATCGTAAAAACCGCTGTTTTGCTCAATCGTGCAAGAAATATTTTCTGGTCTCTGTACGGCCACGCATCCTTGATTCTCTGTAACAGATCCTTAAATTCCTCTTCACCAAACATTCGCTTTATTCCGGTATCGTTTTGATTATTCAGTATTTTCTTTATTTCCAGAACCTTCAGCATTATTGAGGTCCGAGTTTCAGCCGGGAGAAACCGGGTCTCCATCAGGATGGAGTCCAGATAATTCTGCATTTTATAAATATCATCCTTTGTGTATTCCTCGGAAAACCCCGCGCTTACAGCGGCCATTAAGAAAGATATAATCAGTATTTTTTTCATAGTCATCTTTTCCCTCCGCCTGTCCCGGACTGTTTGTTGAAAGTGCCGCATCATACAGTCAGGATGCTTTCATTTATTTTATCAATATCTCCAAAAAGGAAACAAAGTTACAAATAATTTTTACAATTCAGCCGTCTCCAAGTGTATACACTATTTTTTCAATACAATTCACCATCCACTGCACGCCGTATTTGTTTATGCAGCTGCCGGGGGAAGGAGTATGGAATTACTTTTCTTCTCCTCTTTTATATCCGGCTTTTAATCTTCCAGTAATCCATCTGCAGAACACGATCAGGAAAGCTGCTCCCGCAGACAAAGGGATCGCTGCATATAACGAAAGCCGCCAGTTTCCGACAGTAAATAAAACATCATAATAAAAAAAGGCACTCAGCGCAGCAAGTCCAACAGCCGGTATAAAAAGAAATGCAGCAAGTGTTTTTTTATCCCGGCAAGCATAGAAGATTAGCAGCAGCAGGATAATGCCGGACATCACTGCGGTTGCGGTTAAGGGTACTATTCTATCAACAATTGTTACACCGGAAATGCTCATTGTGACTCCTCCGGTTATCATCCAGATATAACAAAGTGTCCCGAATAAAAACAAAATATTATCTGACGACAGGAACTGGATTCTCCCGTGTAAAAGCAATGTTAAAGACAGTGCGATCAATCCTGTGCCCAGGATAAAACCAAGAGCAATAAAAAAAAGACTGGCCGCCACACCGGTTTTAAACTCCGGAACGAGGGTATCAAATGAAGAAAGACAAACAAGAATACCCCGATCGATCGGCCCCAGTTCTCCATTTTTGAGTATACCGATTATAGAAACCTGGTTTTCAAGGGGAATCATATACTCAATAAAACGGAATTTTGTTTTATCGATTTCTTCCTCGTATTCGATTTCCGGTGCCATTCGTGCAAGAACAAACTGATCAGCATTCACCAGTGTCTGCTTGTCTCCTGTCATAATAACTACATCAGTACTTTTAATCATTTTTTCTTCAACATCCCATGACGGCGAGGTGTCTTCGTCCCCCTCATCTTCCCGTTGTTTTTCATATTGGTAATACAGACACTTTTTTTGAGACAGCGGAGCGGTGAGCACTGTACCGGGTTGAACGGGCGCAAGCATTCCGGAAATCCAGACAATCTGATTATCAATTCCTTCAAAATCCTTTTCATCGGCGATCTTCGGAGCATCAAGAAATGGCGAGAGCTTCTCCAGAGTAATTGATACCTCGTTTATATAGTAAAATGAAATAAAAAAAGGTACATAAGCACCCAAAAAAATTAAAGCAGAATACAGAACAGTTTTGATTTTCATTCAGGACCTCCGGGCAGCAAAATATGTTTGCTCAATGCTGTATGCGCTGAAGGAGCAGAGAGTGTATTACCAAAAATTATATCTGATATAGTTTCACCGCGCAATAAAATTCAACCCGTACAATGCTCTGTTCTTTTTATTATGAAAAGCTGTTTCGCCAATGCATTCAGGAAGACGTCTGAATCTTTATTGTTTTTAAAGACAATGATATTCTTGCGGTTGTGTATTTTGAAAAAAGAAAATAAATGAAAAAGGGAGTACACGTCTTATATTTCCACCAGCGACCCACCTCCTTACACAGCTCGCTGATGTTGCCGACACATTCTGTTTTACTTATAAAGTAGATTTCAATTCATCAAGTCTTGCGAGAATAAACGCATTCAGTTCAGGTTCCGGCCCGGCACTGGCAGTACACGAAGTAAAGTATTTCACATTAAAATAGAACCGGTCAGCTCCCAGGAGCTGTACACATGTCCGTCAGGCATAAAGATGACCGACCGGATATCATCGTCTCTTCCTGTGGGTTTCTGCAGGCACTCGACAATCGCCACCGAGAATCCGTTCACATCATAAATGGACGCGCCCCAGTTCAGCGAGCGGATAAATGTCCCGGATTTCCGGATGTAGTTGTGGATTTCTTCGAGCTCTTCATCCGGGAGCCGGTTTTCCTGTATCCACGATATAATGTTCTGGTGCTCCTCCCGCATATGGAGCGGCGGCAGGTCGATTATTCGAAAGGTAAACTGATGAACCAGCTGGTCCCTGTTATTCAATATTTCCTTTATCCAGTCGAGTGTGGTTTTTCCTTTTCCGTTCCAGGCTTTTGACAGATTATAGGATAACCGCACGACCAGCCCCAGATGATAAGCATGATACGCAATTTTCTGCAGGTCAACCGGTTTCGGCAAATGAATGAGGCGCGCGTTTTCTTCCGGGTCAGGATGGGAGATAGAAACTGCAAGTGTGGTCAGCCCGCGGTGCATCAAGCGCGCCATTGTCTGCTCGGTACACAGAGAACCGTTTGTCTGAACCTCTATAATAGAAAAAAAATCACTGCCGATTGAACAGGCAGTGGCAGTATCTTCAAGATTGATAAACGGTTCGCCTTTCCCGGTAATCATCAGTGTATTGACGCCATTACTTTTACAAAAGGCGCATGCACGTTCAAACCGGGTGGTCCAGTTTATTAATCCAGTGTGCCATTTCTGTGCACTCCCCGTGAGCCGTGAAATACAAAACGGACACGCTGCATTGCACAGGAGTGTCCCGGGCTGCGCCGGAATAGAAATTGACATACTGTGAATATTCATTAAAACTCCCGTTCTAAATTATGTAAAAAATATACTGAAAGTCCAGGAGAAAAGCGAATCGGTTTTTTTTGTTTTGTTATTCAAATATATTTATCTGCCGGCAATCCACCTGCAGAATACCATGATGCCTGCTGATGCCAGTGACAGGGGAATTGCCGCAAACAACGGCAGCACCCAGTTTCCGACCGTAAAAAAAGAATTGAAATAGAAAAACGCGCTGAAAATCACCAACGCAACCGCCGGGATAAAAAGAAGTGCTGCTGGCGACACCTCATTATGACACGCATGAGATATCAAGGGGAAAAGAAATACACTGCTTGCAATAATCCCAACCATCGTGATGGAAATTATTTTATCTGCGAGCAGATCGCTCGAAAGGCTCAGCAGCATTCCGCCGGTCAATATCCAGATATACACTAATGCACCAAAGAAAAAAACAATATTGACCCGGGACGGGCGCCATTTCCAATCGGTGAAAATGTGCGACAGGAATATCACAAACAATCCCGCTGCAAGAATATAGACAAGGATAATAAAAAAAAGACCCATGACAATATCACCCTTGAACTCAGGCAGGAGATTCTCAAAAGAAGAAAAACTGACAATAATTCCCCGATCGGTTGCTTTTAATTCATTATGAATCAGCTTTCCAATGACCGTGACGGTGTTCTCGAGCGGGATTACATGTTCGATATACCGGTAGGTAATGCCGTCATCTACTTCCTCATAATCCTTAACTGGAGGCATTCGCTTGAGCACAAAAGCACCAGTTTTGCATTGCAGCCGCTGTTCACCTGCTTTGAGTTCCACTGCAGCAGCCTTTTTCTCATCCTGTTCCGTACGCCAGGACTGGGACGATTCCCCCTCGTCATCAGGTATCCATATTTCCTTCTGCTTTTCATAATGATAATACAGGCATTGTTTTTCAGAGAGGCGTGCAATTACCGGAGCGGCACCCTCAGCAAGTACAAAACTGCCTCTCACCCATACAATCTGATCATCGAGTTTGGCAATGTCCTGCTCACCGGTTATTTTCACGGCATCGAGAAAAGGAGAGAGATTTTCCATGGCAACAAACACCTCATTCAGCAGGAACCATGCAAGACCGAAAGCGATGATGCAGCCAAGAAAACTGAAAATCAGGGAAAGAACCCGTTTGATGGTCATTCAATACCTCTTTTTTGATCATTCCACAAAAGGCTGAATAATTTTTATTCTATTTATCCATGCAGGTAATTATAAAGGAAACAGTACCCCGGATCAATTCTAATTCTCCACCCGACAGCAATCTATTCGGCAGCACCCCCGCTCTCATGTTTCAGCTTTTCACTTTTTTTTAATGTATAACCGGCCGATAAAAGGAAAAGAGGTGCATATGCGTGGTTGTATTTTACTTTTCGCGATGATGATATCCATAGTTTCGGTATTTGCTGAATCCGAATCAATGCGATTGAATGATCTTGGGTATCAGGCATATCAAAAACAACAGTATGATGTAGCATCCGATCTGTTTTACCGGGCCATACAGGCAAACAAATCAAATCCATACGCCCATCACAACTATGCATGCATGCTTGCCATTAACCATTGGAGAAGCGATATCGATATTATTATTTTCCACTTGCAGTATGAAATTGATCTTGATCCGAATCGGATGGAACGCATTCTCGCTGACCATGATCTTGACGGGATACGCAACACAAAAGAGTACAGCGCGTTTATTAAAAAAAATACAAAATAAGGGCCTATTTTTTATATCGGGGAACTTGCTCCATTTGAAGTGTACTGTATTCCTGCGAGACTGTCGGTATTTGTTTTCTGTGACAATTCGTCCGTTGACAATACCACCATTACTTTTGATAATAATAGTATTGATTATCCTGCATTGCCACTACAATACAGCCGTTTACAAGACGGTACTAATCTTGTGATGACAGAAAATCACGGGCTGTTTCACACCTATCCTGAATAGACGAGAACCAGCCTTACGCAGTTGTATCAATATGCTGCCCCAATGCCGGGTCCTGAATCATCTCCATCCCTTCAAGCAGCTTTAACACCGCCTGCTGGCTGGAATCCATACTTTGTTTGAGAATGCTTATGGACGCCTGTTCCTGTAAAGCAGCAGTGGACATTGCAGTGATTGATTCAATATTCATATCAATACTGTACTGCATCATATAGAATTAGTCAAAATATTTTTTTCAATGCTATTTTTATAAAAAAGACTTGGCCAAAGAATGAGGCCGTTCTATAATTGATAAAAATGGAGAAGCCGGCGTTTATTAAAAAATACAATACCCCTCTGGTCGTTGCACTTGCCGCTGCCGTTGCTGTCCTGTATGTGCTGTTTCATCTGCATTACATGCAGCAGTTTCTGGATTGGGACCAGATTGTTTATTCAAATAATATTATCACCTCAATCAAATACAACACTATCCCTGTGGTCAATCCCCATCATGTCCATATGGAAATCGGCGGAAAACTTTTTCATGAACTGACAGGAATTCCGCTTGGTATTCAGGACGTTGTTTTTTCGAACAGACTTCGCTCCCTGCTTTTTGCTGCAATCGGTTTGTTTTTTTTGCTGCTCTTTATTCATGAGCTGACCGGAAAAACGCTGATGGCGCTGGCAGGAACACTGCTTGCAGCCCTCTCCATGGGGTATCTTCACTATGCAACAAAGGTCGACACTCCGATATTCCCGGCCGTGATGATGATTGTTTTGTTATGGATACTCCAGCGGTTACGGAATACGCCCCGGCTGACGTATAAATTACTGTTTGCGGCTGCAGGCGGTTTAGCCTGTGCGGCAGGCATCGCCGCCCATCAGTATATGGCAATTCCTGCCGGGATTTGCTGCCTGTTTTTTATATTTCCAAAAACGGGTATTCTATCCCGACTTTCAGCAAAACCATTTGCAATAACCCTCCCGGAACCAAAACTCGACTTTAAAAAACAGCTTATTCATATTGTACCGGGTGCCGTCCTTGCAGTCTCTGCAGTTATTTTTTCACTGCTTTTATATTTCACCATCGCGTCATTTTTCCGGATGACCTACACACCCAGGGAAGGCATCGCGTTCATTGATGATATCCAGTCATTTCAACGCTGGTTTTTGGGGTATGCACGCCTTGATGCATGGGGATACGGCTTCAAACGCTTTAATCCAAAGGCACCTTTTACCGGCTTTACCGATTCATTCCTGACCGGCGCTCATGGTATATTTGTCAAAGATTTCAACTTTGTATTTTCCTACAAGATTTCTGCTTTTTTTAATAAAGCATCTTTCCCCTATAATGTTCTGGCAGTATTTACATTGATCGTCGGAGCAGGAAGTATATTGCTGGCAGGGCCGCTGATAAAAAAATACGGCCGCCTTTTCCCCTGCGTATTTTTTTCATTTGCAGCACTCGCTGTTTTTTCCACTTACTGGGAACCGCACTATTTCGAATTCTGGCTTGTTCCGAATGTATTGTTTGTCATCCTGAGTGTTATGTTTTTGAACTGCATTGGAGAACAAACAGCAAAACTATTCGGAAAAGCAGGAGGGCTTCTTCGCCCGGTCCCTGCACTCGCCATCCTGTTGGCGGCATCGGTACTATTCTTGCACAATACGGAACACTACCTTGTCCCGTATTCCCGGGTAAAACACCTCCAGGCAATAAGCTCTTCCTGGGATCCGTCGTATTATAATTTATGGAGCGACAGTGTGTATAAATATCCGGAGAATGTGTACAAGGATGTCTACGGGACAAAACAGGGAGAAGTGTGGCCGGTGAGGAAAGACTGATTTCAAGATTAACCACGAAAAACACAAAATGGACACGAAGATCATTGAGGAAGGAAGAGAAAGGATTAACCGCCGAGATCGTCAATTACACTTTTCTCTTCCTTCACCCCGGACTTTATTTTCTCATCTTCGATTTTATCGGAATATCACCAATCAGAATCTGCGGGGAAATCCCGTTCTCTGTAAAAACAATCTTTAAATTGTCCTTTAATGAATTTTCGGTGACATCAAGCTGACGCAGAAGCTGCGCATTTCCGACAAACGATTCATTAATCATTTTAAAGGCCTGGGATTTTCCTTCGGCTTCCAGAATCGCGGCCTGTTTTCGTCCTTCTGCAACTTTAATTGCCGCGCGCCGTTCACCGTCAGCCTCGATCTCGGTTGCAGAGGCAAAGTCCATTGCGGCAGTTTTCTTGTTTTCTGCCTTGATGACATTATTCATTGTTTCCTGAACATCCTGGGGCGGGAGTATCTCCTTGAGCTCCACACGAACAACCTGCACACCCCAATCATCACTTTCTTTGTCAAGCACCAGCTGCAGTTTGCCGTTCAATTCGTGCCGTTTGCTGTTCACGTCCTCGAAAATAAGTTCGCCGATCACATTACGCGCGGATGTTTTTGCCAGCATGACAATCTGCTGTGAAAAATTGTGCACATTATACAATGATTTTTTCACCGACTCTTCGTCTTCGCGAACCTTGTAGTAAATAACCAGATCAACTTTTGCGTTCAGCCTGTTCTGGGTGATGATTTCCTGCGGCTCAATATCAACCATTCGTTCGGTAATATTTACCTGTATCATTCTTTGTATTACCGGAATAATCCAATGGAATCCCGGCCGGGCGAATCCTGTATACTTTCCAAGTGTTTCAACAACACCCCTATTAATCGGCCGTACAATTCTGATTCCGGAAAAAAACAGGATTATTAAGAAAATACTTCCTGTAACAATCAAAAACAATTCCATACCGTCACGCTCCTTTAATTTTTGTTTTCAAAAAACACTATATCATGGTTTATTACCACTCACAACAATAATCAGCTGCATGCATGATTCCGGCGAAAACTTTTTTGACCGACAAAGTGTACCAAGCCGAATAATTCCCCAAGAAAGCCGGGCGGTTTACCAGCTTCCATGAAACACTGAATAAATATTCCCTTGACATAAAATATCCGGCAAATTAGTATTCCGGTTCAAAGGATAAACTCATGAGACAATTCTTGTTACTATTCTTGCTGATTTCTGCATTATCCGCGTGTGTATCCGGCAGCGGCGCAGTACAAGAGTCCGGTTCCGCCAAAAAAATTGCAAACGCGCCCGACCCGATCTTTCTGGAAGTAAGCCAGGGCAATATTCCCAAAATTGGTACGTATCTTCAGGCCGGGGGCGACCCGAATTTGAAAAACAACATCGGATGGCCGTTGTTGCAGATCGCTGCAGAACAGGGAAAGGCCGAAGCGGTGAAAGTGCTGCTTGCAGCGCACGCCGACATTGATGAACTCGATGGGGATAACAGAACTGCACTCATGAAATCCTGTTATTACGGGTACAAGGAAACCGTAAAAATACTGCTTGATGCGGGAGCAGATTATTCTCTCAAAGACAATCTTGGTGAAAGCGCCTTAAGAAAATCCGTGTACCGCGGCCACAAAGAAGTGGAAGCATTACTGCGGCAGTCAGGCGCACAAGAATGATCACGCGAGAGTAAAACAATGCATAAATAATTCACTAAAATAATATTGTCGGGGAGTGCTTGATATCGTCTCGGAGATTCCCCGCTTATAAAGGCACTGCAGGAGGTTATTATGTGGACAATTATTCTTCTCGTTATCTCCAATATATTCATGACCTTCGCGTGGTATGGACATCTCAAATTCAAACAGTTCCCTCTCTGGGCAGTGATACTGGTAAGCTGGCTCATCGCCCTGCCGGAATACTGTTTCCAGGTACCGGCCAACCGGCTCGGGCACGAGACATTTAACGCGGCGCAGTTAAAAACCATCCAGGAGGTAATCACTCTGACGATCTTCGCGATTTTTTCGGTCACGTATTTGGGTGAATCATTGAAGTGGAATTATATCGTCGGATTCCTTTTTCTTGCCGGTGCGGTCTTCTTTGTGTTCCATGAATGGTGATCATGGCCGAATGGTTCACACTGACATCACCTAATGAAAGAGATTGCGCATGGAACATAAGGACAGGCCCTGCTCTCCTTCAGGGATTTTAACACAAAGGGAAATAACAGAATCTACAAGAACCCTTTTACATCTGTCATGAGCAACCTGTACTCCACCCTTTACTTAAAGCTGTTTTTTCGTGTAATATTCTTCTTCTATGATTGAGTTCAAGAATGCCACCTTCACCTATCCGGAAACAGAAAAGCCTGTCTTCGAAAATCTCACCCTCACCCTTCCCGACGGGATCGTCTCCTGTATTGGACAAAACGGGACCGGAAAGAGCACCCTCCTTCTCCTTGCCAGCGGCCGCCTGCTTCCTGATACCGGTGACGTATTCATTGACGGCGTCGATACAAAAACATTCAAGACTGAAGAAGACCGTGCAAAATACGCAGCGTATATCTACCAGAATATGGAATTCGAAACCGAAGAACCCATCGGCGATCTGCTCACTTATGTATTCGAAAACGGATTCCATACCACCAAAGATCTGATTTTTGTGGACCAGCTGGTGGAAGTATTCGAGCTTGAAAACTTTCTTTCAAAAAAAACCCAGCAGCTTTCAAAGGGTGAACTCCAGCGGACAATTCTTGCCTTCAGCCTGTTATACGGCAGCACAAATATTTTCATGGATGAACCGATATTTGCGCTGGAAGATTATCAAAAAAAACAGGCACTTGAATTTTTAACATCCTATGCAAAAAAAGATTCCTACAGTTTGTATTATTCCCTGCATGAACTCGATCTGTCTGAAAAATATTCAGAGACAATTGTCCTTTTCAGTAAAAAAACAGAGCCAAGAGTGGGCCCGGCAAAAGAGCTCTTCCAGAAGGAAATAATAGAAGAGGCATATGAGGTGCCGTTTGACATGCTGAAAAAAAGGGAATCGCTGTTCAGGGACTCACTGATTCAGCTTGATACCATGCGGCAGAAGGAAGCACCTCCGGAAGAAGAACAGCCGGAAGATTATGTGTAACCGGCATCTTTGATATTTTGCATCTCGCAAAGTACGCAAAGAACACGAAGGGTTTTACACCCAATTATTATTTGATTCATTCTGTTCGTTTCCCATGACGTCCATACAGAATATAAAGTCACCCCGCCATCTTCTCTTCGTGGACTCTGTGGTCTTCGTGTGAACCAATCTTCCATGTGGTTTCTTGTTTCAATCAATAATCCGCTTTTTGAGCCGAATCACCGCCAGGCAGGTCACAATCACGACAAACAATGTTATATAGAGAAAATCATATAACAGCTCGAAACTCAATTTATCAAAGCAAAGCGCCTGTGATATACGAACCGTGTGAGTAAGGGGAAATATTTCAGCTGCTTCCTTTAATCCCGCGGGAAGTTTTGAAACCGGAAATACGACCCCCGAGAAAAAAAACATCGGCGATAAAAGACCGGTAAAGTAAAAATTGAAGTGATTTATTGTTTTTACAAATGACGTGATAAAAAGCGATAATGCGCCGAACATGAGCCCGGTCAGAAAACCGGAAAACGGAGCGAACAGGGCCAACGGGGTAGAAACCACGCCAAACAGGGACACGACAAGAAGGACCGCACTTGAAAAGAAAAACCCTTTTGTCCCCACCCACAAAATCTCGCCGACCAAAAGATTCCCTGCAGTCATGGGAGCGCCGATCATCCCGTCATAGACATGGTCAAACTCAAGTCGGATAAATGTTCCAAAACTGCACTCATAGGCTGCGGTGAACATTGCAGTGGTCATAAGAAGTCCCGGCGCAAGAAACGCAACATAACTGGAGGCGTCAAATGCGTCAAGTTTTATCTGCGCGCCCAGGCCCAGCCCCATTCCAAGCAGAAAAATAAGCGGTTCTATAAAGGGCGGAAAACCGTTTGAAAAAAGATTTTTCGTGTATACTTTCATATGCCGCCACCAGACTCCCATAATCCGGTTTATTAGCGGCGGATAAACATTTTTACTGGACAGCATTCAGCTTCCTCCCCGTGGTACGTAAAAACAGATCTTCCAGATTCGACTCACGGATATGATGAGTTCCCGGCAGCAACTTACCGGCCATTTTTTTAAGTTCATTCACGTTTTTTGAATAATACAGTACCCGTTCCCCTGCGTCTTCGTGGCGGACGCCGGACTTTCCGTTCCCCTTAACTTTCGATGCTTCTTTTTTATCAATAATCTCAAGCACGTATGGTTCCATGTTTTCTTTCAGGAGTGTGACGGGATTCCCTTCGATGAGTTTTTTCCCCTTGTCCATGATCAAAATAGTGTCGGCAATCTGGAACGCCTCCTCCATATAATGAGTCGTCAACAGGATGGTCACTCCCTGCTGTTTTAAAAGACGCAGTTTGTCCCAAATGAGCTGCCTTACTTGTGGATCAAGTCCGGTGGTCGGTTCATCCAGAATCAGAAGTTCCGGATTGTTGATCAACGCGCGGGCGATCAACAGCCTGCGTTTCATTCCGCCGGAGAGCGCCCTGATCGGCGCCTTTTTTTTATCACCCAGTTCCATAAACTCAAGAAGTTCCCCGATCCGTTTGACCGCTTCTTTTTTCCTGATATGATAAAACCGTGCATAGATCAGCAGATTCTGCATGACATCCAGTTCAACATCAAGGTTATCCTCTTGCGGGACGATTCCTGTCCGCGCCTTTATCTCAAGCTCATGGTTTTCCGGATCAAATCCCAATACGGAAAGTTCGGATTCATGGTGTTTGTCACGAAGCGCCTTGGCATACAGCATTTTCATCATCGTTGTTTTTCCTGCGCCATTGGGCCCAAGGAATCCAAAACACTTTGAAGATTCCACGGAAAAAGACAATCCGACAACAGCTTTTACCTCATCATAGGATTTGAAAATATTTTTTGCCTCGATAATGGTCTTTTTCATAGTCCAAATAAAATACTTCATTGTAGCCGGATTTGGCAAGTACATGCAAAAAAAAACAAGCTTCCCCATGCATGTCGAGAGGACTTGACGGGCATTTTCCATGAAGTATAATAAGACTTCATGGAAAATGACGAAGCCATTATTCACCGTAATATTTCAATCATACAGGAAACTATGGAACGAATGTGCCAAAAATCGGGCCGCAATACGGATTCCGTAAAACTGATGGCTGTGACCAAGACCATGGACCAGAAAGCAGTCGAGGCCGCCATGAAGGCCGGGATTACTCTTTTTGGAGAAAACCGTGTACAGGAAGCACTCGAAAAATATACTCCAATGCCGAAAAACGTTTCTCTTCATTTGATCGGACATCTTCAGCGGAACAAGGCGAAACGAGCCGCTGGATTCTTTGCCTGCATTGAATCAATTGACAAATATGAAACTGCGGCCGTCCTCGATACATTATGCAGCGAGCAGAAAATAATGCTCCCCATTCTGCTTGAAATGAACACAAGCGGCGAGGAATCAAAAAACGGATATCTTGACGCTGATTCTTTGTTTCGGGACCTTGAAAAAATCCTTGAATTACAGCACATTACAGTGCAGGGGCTTATGACAATCGGTCCATTTACCGGTGACACGGGGAGAATCAGGGAGGCTTTCAGCCGGCTTCGCGACACCTTAGACGGGGTCAAAACCCGGTTTGCGATTCCACAGTGCCGCGAGCTGTCCATGGGGATGACCGGCGATTATGAAATCGCGATCGCCGAAGGTTCAACAATTGTCAGAATCGGCACCGGTATTTTCGGAGGAAGAAACACATGACAAAACATGTCCTGCTCATTATTTCTTTTTTTCTGCTGACCGGCATTACATGTTTTGCACAGACGCCGCTCCCCGATGCTCCCGAAAAGCCCGAAACACCGGATCAACCGGTCCTGCCGGTAAATCCAACGCACGTTCCCGAGCCCTATACAGAAGAGGAATTTCCCGAATGGATGCTGGACTTAAGGCGGGGCGAAATTGTGTTTTTCGGGACCATGCCGTTCTCATTCCTGATTGCCCTGGAGGCAGTGGATATCGGCCGGTATTACGCACATGATCAGGATCGCGCCTATGCTCCCTGGCCGTTCCGCGATGCCACTGCGATTCCGTTCAGCGTTGAAGAGCAGTTGTGGATTGTCGGAACCGCCCTGTTTATTTCCCTTTCCACCGCAGTGGTAGATTTCTTTATCAACAAGGCTTTTCAAGCAGGCCAGAGAAAAGATAATTAAAGAATCTATCACAGAGCGAAGAAGAGGAAAGAGGACCGGATCAACAGAATTATCAGGATAATCAGAATGAAAAAAAAGAGGGGCTACACCTTGTCTGCAACAATAACGTCATGGAATTTTTACGCAGCAAAACACTCCCAGTGCTAATTTGCGCAGCAGATTTACGCCATTCTTACAGAGAGGCACTGTGTTACAGAGAAAAGCTGCCTGAAGATTTCTTTGAATACCTGTATAGTTCTATAATAATTATGCACAAAATTCGGAAAACTTTCTTCCCTGCACCGCTGTAAACACTGCGTCCTCTGTGTGAGCTTTTTATAAAAAATGCTCTTTTAAATAATCTCTGATGTGAAACCTTTTTGCATTCTGACAATATCTCAAAATTGAACTTTCACAATCTCTGTTAAGGATAAAACACAATTCATATTCAATAAAGATTACACTCCTTCCCCTTCCGTGTCCCCTGGTGTCTTTCGCGGTGACCCTTGATCCAATGGTGCACTATCTTAGAAACATTTTTTCGTGTACAATCATGCGATCCATGACACAGACAGGCCCGGAAAAAAAACAGTTTACCGTTTCTGAAACACAGCGGGATGTCCGGCTTGATTTTTATCTTGCCGACATTGCAAAGCTGTGCACGCGCAGTCAGATAAAAACAAGGACAGCGGATATTGCCGTAAACGGAAAAAAAGCCAAGCTTTCACGAAAAATCAAGGCGGGTGATGTCATTGCACTTGTATACAAACAGCCGCCGCCGCTGGAGCTTGTTCCCGAAAAAATGGAACTCAGGATACTGTATGAAGATGATTCTGTCATCGTCATCAACAAACCCCAGGGGCTGGTGGTCCATCCCGGTGCGGGAAACCCGTCCGGCACACTGGTAAACGGACTCCTGGCACACTGTACCCGGATCCAGGATTCTTTCAAAAACCATGAGCTCCGCCCCGGCATTGTGCACCGCCTGGACAAAGACACTTCGGGCGTCATTATCACCGCAAAACATCCCGATGCACTCGAGTTTTTGAGCAGACAGTTTCGTTTACGGACAACAAGAAAACGCTATATTGCGCTGGTGAACGGAAAACTGCCGCAGAAAACCGGCATCATTGTGACCGCCTATTACCGGGACCGGAAAAACCGCAAAAAGTTTGCCTGCGCGGAGATTGATGCAGGCCGCCCCTTCCGCGGCAAAATTGCAGAGACGCACTATAAAGTGATTTCAGAATGGGATTCCGGCAGCCTGGTCGCCCTCACCCCCCATACCGGCCGGACACATCAGCTGCGCGTTCATATGCGCTCTATCAACTGCCCGGTCATCGGCGATCCGATATATGGAAAACAGTCCGGTAAAGAAAAACACACGCTCATGCTCCATGCCTGGAAACTGAAAATCAGACTTCCGGGTGAAAAAAAACAGAAAGTTTTTACCGCACCAATTCCGCAGCGGTTTAAAAAAGTTGTGGATAAATTCTCCAGGAGTTTATAAACCAGGAATACCTTCAATCATCAACACACCATCCGTCAGGGTGCATCAGGTGTACAGGACGGTTTCAATGGACACGGGATATAATGAACTCGCAATAAAAAACCACGATTTGGCGGATTTCCCTGACAGGATGCTGACAGAAACCCAGTTTGTCGGCAGCCTGCTTAACATTTTATTAATACTTTGCTAATATATTGACAGAAAAAACCAATCACCGTATGATCAGCCCGATGAGTTTACCCAAAGAACTTCTTATTGGATTCACCGTAGCAGGCGGCCTGGGACTTTTTCTTTTCGGCCTTCATATTCTCCCCGAAGCGCTCAAGAGAACTGCCGGCAAAAGCCTTCGCAATATTCTCCGCTGGTCGACCAAATGGCCGGTTCTGGGCCTTTTAACCGGGATGTTTGTCACCGCGCTGATACAGTCTTCATCAGCAACCACGGTTATTACCGTCGGATTCGTCAACGCCGGCCTCATGCAGCTGTCACAGTCAGTGGGCGTAATCCTCGGCGCGAATATAGGAACCACCGTTACCGGTCAATTGTTGGCTTTTAAGGTAAGTGAGTTTGCTCTGCCGGTTATTTTTATCGGGGTAATCATCAGAATATTCGCAAAAAGGACTTTTTTACAGAATATAGCAGAAATTCTCATTGGATTCGGCCTCCTGTTCTTTGGTATGGACCTTATGTCCCAGGGGGTCAAGCCATTGAAAGAAAGCGGGATTACCGATGAACTTTTTAAAAGCTTTGCTGCCAATCCAGTTTTGGGAGTCCTCGTCGGCGCGGTTGCAACTGCATTGCTCCAGTCCTCATCTGCAACAGTTGCCATTGTTATAGCGCTTGTTTCGAACGAGGCACTCAGTATTGATGCCGCCATCCCGGTCATTCTGGGAGACAATATCGGAACATGCGTCACCGCCATGCTCGCGTCCATTGGAACAAATCTTGCAGCCCGCCGGACAGCAATCGCACATCTGTTGTTTAATACGATTGGAACCATCATTGTTCTCATTATCCTTCCATTGTATTCTCAACTGGTGTTTTTTCTTTCAACGTTTACAGAAAATACCCCGGCACGGCAGGCGGCCAATGCACATACAATCTTTAATGTAGCAAATGCCCTCCTGTTTCTGCCGTTTACCCGGCTCTATACAAGGTTTATCGAGCTGATTATTCCCGGGAAAATGGTCATCAAGGAAGACCGGGCAATCCACCTCGATAAAAACCTTCTCGCTTCCCCGCCGCTTGCGCTTGATGCGGTAGACAAGGAAGTGCTGCGGGCCCTGCACTTTTCGTCTGAATCCATTGATATTGTCCGGAGTTTCATAAAAAACGAACCAAACATCAATCTGCTGATCCTGAAAGAAAACGAAAATATTATTGATAATCTCCAGCTCGACATCACCGAATTCCTGGCCACGCTGAGTACGAAGAAACTCTCCGAGATCGACGCGCAAAAAATCCCGAAGCTTCTGCATACCATCAATGACATCGAACGTATCGGCGACCATGGAGAAAGCCTGTTTTATGTGCTCGAACGGAAAAAGTCCATGAAAATTGAATTTCCCGTTGAAAGCACCGGTAAACTGATCGAGATGATTGATGCGGTACAGGAATTATTGCATCAGATCATTGAATATATTCCCGGCAGTTCGAAATTTACCGTCGGGGATGCTTATACGCTGGAAAATAAAATAAATGCAATGCGCAATGAAAACCAGTCATTTTATTTTGAGGAGATCACAAATACTCCGGCCCTGGTAACCGGCGGGATGGTTTATTATGATGTACTCGTGAATTTTGAAAAAATCGGCGACCATCTAATCAATGTCATTACTGCATACGAAGGAATACAGGAACTCGATTTCAATCACAAACATCAATAACAGACAATTATTCTGCGTCAATTGCAGACTGCAGCAGGGCGTTCAAATCTGACAGACGGTATGGTTTTCGTATGCAGTCAAAAAACCCGTAGTTTTCAGGTGCTGCCATCACCGGGTCTTCCGAATAGCCGCTTGAAGCAATAATTTTCGATTCCGGCATTATTTTTTTCAATTCGTTCACAATGTCTTTCCCGCCTTTACCGCCGGGAATAGTCAGGTCACAGATAATGATATTGAACGAATCATTCTCTGCCTTTGCCTTTTTACAAAGCCTGATTGTTTCATCCCCGTCACGGGAAGTCTGGACACTGCACTCAAACCGTGAAAGCATCGCGGTTATAATTTCGCGGATATATTCCTCATCATCCATTACAAGAATTCTGCCGCAGTTTTGTTTAGAGACAGCAATGACCGGTTGATCCTGGGGCAACTTTTTTTTCGATGCCGGCAGATACAGGGTGACCATGGTCCCTCTGCTTTCCTCGGATAATAATTCAATATGACCGCTGTGTTTTTTAATGATTGAGTAAGACGTTGCAAGCCCCAGCCCGCTCCCTGATTTTTTTGTCGTAAAAAAAGGATCAAATACTTTAGCCAGATGTTCGCGGGGAATGCCCTCACCCTCATCCTGAATGGAAATACAGATATACTCCCCATCTGCAAGAACGGGATGCTTCTTCCCCGCGGCCACCATATTTCTTGCAGTGACTCTAATGATTCCTCCGGACGGCATTGCATGTTTTGCATTGATAATAATATTGTCAATAACCTGGCCGATCTGGTTTTCATCAAAATCAGCCGTCCACAAGTCCTGTTGAATTTGCATTCTGCTTTGCACATTTGAACCGCTCAAGGCGAATTGCACTGATTCACGCAAAAACGCACCGACATCTCCTGTCTTTTTTACCGGTTCACCGCCTTTTGAAAAGGTGAGCAGCTGCTGGGTAAGATTTTTCGCGCGCCCGAATACATTCACGGCTTTTTCCAGGAGAGGATCAATTTCCTCAAAGGCGCCGCTTGCGCAGTAATCCCGCGCTATTTCTATATATCCGAAAATTCCCCCCAGCAGATTATTGAAATCATGCGCAATACCGCCTGCGAGCAGGCCCAGCGATTCCAGTTTCTGTGTTTTGATCAGATTCGCCTCGGCCTGATGTTTTTCGGTATTGTCCCGAAAGACAAGCACCACGCCGATGGTGCGGGAGCTGCTGTCCTTGATGGGCGCACCACTGTCCACGATCAGCCGTTCACTTCCATCCTTTGCAACAAGAACGGTATGATCTGCCAGGGTCACGATTTCACCGGATGCCAACACTTCATCAACCGGGTTCGCGCACGGCGCGCCGGTAATACCGTCGATGATATGAAATACCCTGGTCAGATTTTTCCCAACCGCATCCGCCAGTTTCCATCCGGTCAGTTTCTCTGCCACGCTGTTCATCAGCACGATTTTTCCATCAGTATCAGTACTGATCACCGCATCTCCGATACTTCGCAGGGTCACCGACAACCGTTCTTTTTCGGCAGCAAGCTGCTCCTCAGCCTGTTTTCTTTCCGTAACATCCTGAATTGTTCCAAACATTCTGACCGGCCTGCTGTTTTCATCAAGTTCCAGTTTCCCCAGCCCGTGCACCCACCGTGTTACCTTGTCATTCCTCCGGATAATGCGGTATTCCCTGTCAAAAAGATGAAGGTCACGAATGACATGATTCTGAAGATACGTGAACATCTCTTCTGCATGTTCCGGATGAACAATGGTAATCCACCCTTCAATATCCCGCTTATAATCTTCTCCGATACCAAATACAAGATCAAGCCCTTCAGAGCTCTGCCATGTTTCCTGCTGAATATCCAGGGTGTAATGACCAAGCTGTGCAACTTTCTGTGATTCCTTGAGAAGGACCTCGCGCTCCTGGATTTCGCGCTGTGCATGAAACCTTTCGGTAATATCCCGCGCAACAGAAAGGATGAGGTCCTTGTCCCGGATTTTAAAAAGACGGGCGCTCACTTCGACCGGAATCCGCTCCCTGTTTTTTTTCACATGCTGAGTCAAAAACATTGAATGACCGGTTGTATATAATTCATGAATTATTTGAGGCAGCTTTTTTGCCTGTTCCGGAGTATCAATTGCACTGACTTCCATGCTGCACAATTCTTCGCGGGAATACCCCAGTAACCGGCAGGCCTTCTCATTCACGTCGATAAATCTGCCCGGTCCCTGTAATGCTATCTCATGAACAAACACCATATCATTCGCGTTCTGTAAAAGCAGCCGGTATCGCTCCTCGCTTTCCCGTATTTTTTCTTCAGATTTTCGTTTTTCAGTCACATCACGAAAAAACACCGCCATTCTGTTGTGACCGGTCTGAAACGCATGAATTGAAAAAATCCCCGCAACCTCTTGATGATCATCATACGAGAATTGTTCGCGTTCATATTTTGTTCCTTCCCGTGCAACCGTCCGGTACATTTCAGGAATTTCCGTTTCAGCGAGCAGAGGAAATGCCTCCTCAATTGTTTTTCCGACAAACTGCCGGTGTGAAACACCAAGAATCTCGTCTGCTGCACGGTTGAATCCAATAAAAATCAAATCACCGTCACTGTCTGTTTCATAGAGATGCGCGCCGAACAGTGAGTTTTCAATAATCGCCCGCATTCTCTCTTCATTCTCCCGCAAAGCCTTTTCGCTGCGCTTGCTTTCGGTGACCTCGCTGCAGACAGTCACGATTTCGCCAGTGGGAAGAAGATAGACAAAATTATCAAACCAGCCTTCAAAACTGTTGTCATGGTAACATGATACAGGCATGGATTCGGACTCCCCTGTTTCAAGTACATGACGGAATACGCTGACAAGACCGTATTCTTCAACTGCGGGGAGAATCTCATAGATACTTTTTCCAATAAGGTTTTCTTTTGGATTCCGGTATAATTGCGCTCCGGCCTCGTTGATGTCCTTTAAAATAAAATCTTTTCCTTTATCAACAACAGCAAATACAATCACCCCGTTTTTGGTGTTGTTGAAAAGCTGAAAATACCGGCCCTCACTTTCCCGCAGTACTTCTTCGGATTTCTTTTGTTTCGTGATATCACGCGCCACTCCAAACACAAGCTGCTCCTGAAGCAGAGGAAAAGAATTCCATGATATCCATTTGTATTCACCGTTTTTGCATTTATACCTGTTTTGAAACCCGGTCACGGAATCACCCAGCTTCAGCACTGACATGCAATTGACGGTAGATTCACGGTCATCGGAATGAACAAACTCCAGAAATGGAACAGAACACAGCTCATCGGGGCTCCATCCAAGTGTTCTCTCCCATGCCGGGTTCAACGCCTTGAAAAAGCCGTCGAACCCGGCAGTCGCGAGCATGTCCATGGAATAGGTAAAGATCCGGTTCCGGTCCGCAATAGCCCTGTATTGATATACCACATTCATAAAAATCTCGCCGATAAGCCGGAGACGCTGCACCAGATTCATGGGCCATATCCGTTTCCGGGAAAAAGAAGAGAATGAAATCATCCCCGATGTGCTGCCCCGGGATAAAAGTGGAATCGATATTACCGACTTCATGCCGATTGTTTTGATATACTCAAACTCATTCAACGCCTTTTTATCAGGCGGATGATTCTCGTCCAGAATGACCACTTCACCATGATTCATTTTGGAAAAATACCAGGGAAGCATTTTTTCGGTAATACACAGTTCAGGGGCCGCAACACCCTCCTCCACATAATGGCTCAGCAGAACCAATTTGTTTTTTTCTTCCGACAACCCGAACAGCGACCCCCTGTCAGCATCAAGAAAACCGGAAATCCGTTTGAGTGCTTCCCGGATACCCATTGCCGGATCCTTGTCGGTGCCGGCAAACAGCATGGATGAGATGTCAGAGAGCAGCTCCTCAAAAGCAATTCGTTCTTGAAGCTCCTTTGCTGTCCTCACCCGCCCGGTAATATCATAGGCCGTTCCCCGCGTCCCGAAA
Organism: Spirochaetales bacterium; assembly: GCA_016929065.1. Classification (GTDB taxonomy): domain Bacteria; phylum Spirochaetota; class Spirochaetia; order SZUA-6; family RPPD01; genus RPPD01. The sequence goes on from JAFGJO010000032.1 coordinate 48,171, forward strand.
ATTTCACCATCCGCACCCCTGACATATTTTGCATTGAACACAAGGAGCCGTTCTTTCCCGTCTTTTGCGATATGACATGATTCATACCCTTTGACCACCCCGCCTGAAAGCAGACGGGAAAATTCATTCATGTCTTTTTTTCCCTGTTCAGGCCTTTGAAAATCAGTAAACTTTTTTCCAAGCATTTCATCAACAGAATATCCCATGACATCTTCCCATGCCGGATTCAGATAGATATACCTGCCTTCAGCGTCACATTGCCAAATGAGGTCCTGGGCTGTTTCAACAAGGTCAGAGTACAATTGTTCCGATTTTGCGATGGCAGTCTCTGACTGCAGCCGGCGTATCGCACTCCCGATGTGTGCTCCAATTGAGGTAAGCGACTGGCGTATTTTCCCGGGGATTAATGCGGTACGATATGAAATAATATTCAGGCTGCATATTACACGCTTTTTATATTTTACGGGAATTACGACCAGCGATTTTATTTTTTCAGAAACAATGTCGGGAAAATTATTTCCCTGCTCCCCTGCATGCTCTATATATACCGGTTCGCCCTTCATGATCAGTTGTGCCCATGGATCTTCCGGCGGGATAAATGATACAGCTTGGATAAACTTATCCGAAAGATTTTTATGCGCAACCAGCGACAGCGCTCCGGTTTGCTTGTCAGTCAAATATATCCCGCCGCCGTCCAGGCCGGATATTTTGATCACCGAATCCAGGCAGACCCTGAGCCCCTGTTCCAGGTCTGACTGGGCTGCAAGTTCAATAATCACATCCTGCAGGTCTTTGAGCTGCTGCTCTGCCTGCTTCCATTTCAAATCGTCATTCATTAAAAAACACCCGCATCATGTTTATACTTCACAGCCATCATCTGTTCATTCAATTGATTTTATTTGTTTAACTGAATAGAATTTTAAGGCAATCCATGCCGGGAAGCAAACTATTTTTTATGGGGTGACAGAAACAATTGACAGCATCATACAAAGAACCTGACTCTCATATAAAAACGAACCACTCATGCTTCGACAGAGCCTGTCCTGAGCTTGTCGAAGGGCTCAGCTTGACGTTACTTCCGGTGTCATCACCCGGCTTGACCGGGTGATCTGCTTTCTTTAATTAGAAAATCCTAAGGAACCAGCTTGTGTATTGTCTCCACCAGCTGCTGGCTCATTTTTGACGACTTTGGAATCCAGGCAGATGCACCTGCAGCAATACTGTCCTTGATAACATCTTCTTCGCTGGACAATACAATGATTGGGGTAAACTTGAATTTTGAAAGGGTTCGGATCTTCTTTACCATTTCAAGGCCGGTCAGCCGCGGCATGTTGATATCGGTGATAATAAGATCAAAACCATCCGAGGCAGTGCACTGGATCATGCCGTCCTCGCCGTCAACCGCCTGCGTTACTTCAAAACCCTTTTGTTTCAGCGCGAAACTCAAAGAGTCCCGGGATGCATCCGAATCGTCAACTATTAGTGCTCTCTTTGCCATGTATTCCTCCATAAATACTTTTTTGCTTTAATTCAAGTTTATGGAAATATCCATATTTTACAAGTGAAATAAGTGCAGCGGTTTTATATTTTTCAAATCAGATCACCCGGTCATGGCCAACTCATTTCATTCGTTGGCTGGGAGTTTGAGCTATGCTAAAACATCCACGCATGTTGATGACAGTTGCCGCATAGAATGATGACATGTACCGCGCCGGGTGTTGATAAAAAGACTTTAACATAGATATACAACAATAATACTATATATTCCAAATTCTATTTTCCCTAATAAATTAATTTTCTCTATTTAATCAAATTTATTTGATTTTCTGTCAATAATGCATACAATTTACAGTACGTTCAAATTTAAGGTAGTTTTCCAATGAGTGTAAAGACAAAAAAAGAACAGATTGTCTTCTCGGGCGACCTCACCATTCACCATGCAGGGGAACTTCAAAAAGAACTGAAAAAACACATTGCCGCACATGATCATATATCAATCGCCTTCGAAACAATCGACAGCATCGACCTTTCTTTTCTTCAGCTGATGTGCTCGGTACACCGGGAATCCCTGAAAAAAGAAAAATCCATAACAATCACGACATCGGTACCGGAACAGCTGCGACAGATCATGGCAACAATCGGGTTCGAGCGGACGATCAGCTGCGACCACGGTGAGCACGATGACTGCTTGTGGAAGGCAATTACCGAAGCAGAAAAACAATAGGGCTTTCAGCCTGAAGATAATTATTTTTTTTAAGGGGGCATGTATGAAACTTGCTGATGTTAAAATTGGAGTAAAACTGGTATTTGGGTTTTTATTGGTGGTATTTATCTTTGGAGCAATTGCAGTATACCAGATATGGAGCTTTAATCAGATTGCAGACAAAAATGTTGCTCTCAATAAACGTGTCTCGGATGTTGGGGAGATCAATGATGCGGTGATTGATTTCCAAAGCATTTACGGGGTGGTGGCTGATGCTATTATAAATCAGAATACGACAGAACTGAACAACAGCATACCCAAATTCAAAACACGGGCATTAGAGATATACCGCATGCTCGAAGGAAATACAGAGTATACCATTGTCGATACTGATCAGGAATATCAATGGGGTTCTGAAATTATTGATGCGTATAAACAATATCTTCAAAAAATCGAACAGGAAATGCTGCCCGCAATAACTGCTCTTTTGGCAGTTCAGACAAACAATAGTGATGATACAGCTCAATTTAACATTGTCAGGGATATTGACGGTCAGATCGACGGATATAAAATTGTTATTCTGGATGCTCTAGAGAAAATTGAAAACGCGCTTGAAGAAGAGGAAGATGAAATTGTGGCAGAAGTCAACACGACAATTCAATTTGCCATTACAATAGCGGTTGTCACGACGATTATCGGTATTATCATTGCACTGGTTCTGGCAATAATCATCACACAAATGATAACCCTGCCGCTGCGGGAAGCTGTGGGTGTTACCAGAAAAATAGCTGAAGGCGATCTCCGTGTTTCAATTACAGCAAAAGGAAAAGACGAAGTCGGCCAGATGACGCAGGCCATGAGCGACATGATCGATAAACTCAAGGAAGTTGTCGGCAACGTCATTACCTCGGCCGCAAACGTGAGCCAGGGCAGCCAGCAGCTGTCGGCCAGCGCGGAGGGCGTCTCCCAGGGAGCGGAAGAATTATCTGCAACATCCGAACAGCTCTCTCAGGGAGCAACCGAGCAGGCATCAGCTGCCGAACAGGTCTCAAGCTCCATGGAAGAAATGGGAGCGAACATCCGCCAGAACGCGGATAATGCGCTTGAAACAGAAAAAATCGCCATGAAAGCGGCCAATGATGCCCGCGAAGGAGGCAAGGCAGTCGTCCTTACCGTCCAGGCCATGAAAGATATCTCGGCGAAAATAAATATTATAGAAGAAATCGCGCGAAACACAAATCTGCTCGCGCTCAATGCAGCCATTGAAGCGGCACGCGCCGGTGAACACGGCAAGGGATTCGCGGTAGTGGCATCGGAAGTACGAAAGCTCGCCGAGCGCAGCCAGAAAGCCGCAGCGGAAATAAGCGAACTTTCGCTTTCCAGTGTTGATATTGCCGAAAAAGCGGGCGACATGCTTGAAAAAATCGTTCCGGACATTCAGAAAACAGCGGAACTGGTTCAGGAGATTTCGGCTGCTTCCAAAGAACAGAATGCAGGCGCCGAGCAGATCAACCGCGCGGTCATGCAGTTGGACCAGGTTATCCAGCAGAATGCATCAGCTTCCGAAGAAATGTCTTCAACAGTCCAGGAACAGTCATCTCAGTCAGAGGAGATGGCGTCCATGAGCGAAGAGCTCGCGAGTCAGGCCGATCACCTGCAGAATGCAGTTGCCTTCTTTAAAATAGAAGGGCTGGAAGCGATGATGCACCATGACAGAATGAACTTTACCCGGAAAACAAGAACCAATCTTGAGCCGGGAAAACAGCAGTCTCATATTCAGCACAATTCCCCTGTAAAACATGCAATGACGACAAAGGTCTCTGCCCTCCCGCCGGAAAAGAAAGTGAAGGGTGTTCATATCGATCTGCATGAACAAAAAGAAAAAACAGATGACCTTGATCAGGATTTCAAAAGTTACGAATAATGATGTTTCCCATTGTTTTCCGATCAGCCAAAGAAAGTAATGCGAACCAACAGGAGGATGTACGATGAGTGAAGCAACAGCAGTAAAAACAGGAACATACCTTACCTTTACCCTGGGAGACGAGCAGTACGCTGTCCTTGTGGGAAAAGCACGGGAAGTTCTTGAACTTTCAAATATTACCAAAGTGCCCCGCACCCCGGAGTTCATGCGGGGGGTGATTAATCTTCGGGGCAGCGTGGTCCCGGTGTGCGACATACGCCTCAAGTTCGGCATGTCCATCACGGAAAAAACAATCGATACGCGGATTGTGGTGATGGAAATTGCACTTGAAGGAGACACCACCATTCTGGGAATTCTTGCCGACAGCGTGCAGGAAGTCATTGAGCTTGATGAAAACAACATTGAACCGCCGCCAAAGATCGGGACAAGCATTTCCACCGATTTTATTCTGGGCATGGGGAAACGCAACGACGATTTCATCATCATTCTGGATATCGAGAAGGTCTTCTCGCAGAAAGAAATAGAACAAATGAAAGAAGCGGGAATGCCGGCCTCCTCAGGGGGGAAAAAGACAGAAACATAAAACAGATAAAAAAGCCGGACAAGGCAGGAATGGCGGAGATTGATGGAGAAGAAAAAAACTGACGTACAGGATTTATATCAATAATGAATGAAAACTATTTTGAAACATTCAAGGATGAGGCATGCGAACTGATCGACAAGCTCGAAAAAATCTGTCTGGACATCGAGCCGTCTGAATACACCATTGACCAGATTCAGGAGATCTTCCGGATTCTGCATACCATCAAAGGGACTTCAGCAATGTTCGGTTTCCAGGATATTTCTGATTTTGTCCATAAACTTGAATCCCTGTATTCCGAAATCCGTAATAACGAGCGGGCTTTAAGCGCCCCGGTGATCAGCCTGACAATCAGCGCCGCTGACTGCATTCGTGCAACCATAGAAGCGTCAACAACATCAAAAAAAGTACCCGAAGTATTGTGCAGGCACAGGGAGAAGATCATCTCCTCCGTGGAAAAACTTCTGCAGGGTGAAGAAATTGACAAAACAGCGGTTGAAGATGAAACGACGACCCTAATACCCGAATCACACATTACAACCATGTACCGCATCCGGTTTACCCCGCCCGGGGATATTTTTTTAAAGGGGATAAATCCCGAGGCGATCCTGAAAGAGCTTGATGCACTGGGTACCTCCAGGGTAATCGCCCGTCTCGATGAAATTCCGGAATTGAGCACGATAAATCCCGAAAGCTGTTACCTTTCGTGGGATATCCTGCTCTCTGCCAAAAAAACGCTCGACGAGATCAGGGATATCTTTATCTTTGTCGAAGACCAAAGCGCAATCAGGATTGACATCATCGGGACCATCACCGAAGACGAAGACGAAATCAGCGATGCAGGCTACAAGAGGTTGGGAGAAATTCTGCTTGAACGCGGGGATATTTCACCAAAAGAACTCACCAGAGCATTGGACAGCCAGAAACGCCTTGGTGAAGCACTGGTTGAATCGAAAGCAGTTGAAAAGCAGAAAGTGCTTTCCGCGCTTGCGGAGCAGGATTTTGTCAAACAGCAAAAACAGCAGCAGGCTGGAGACATGAAGCTGTCGAGCATCCGTGTCAAGGCGGAACGGCTTGATGAACTTATTAACCTTGTGGGCGAGCTGGTAACGCTCCAGGCACGGCTGCGGACAACAGTGCATTCACTGGGGGACAGTGAATTACAGCTGATCTCAGAGGAAAGCGAACGCCTCGTCGAGGATCTCCGGACAAGCGCGATGGGAATGCGCATGCTCTCTGTCGATTTCCTGTTCGGAAAAATAAAACGGCTTGTCTACGACCTGTCGCGCGAACTCAAAAAGCGGGTTGATTTATTTATCGAAGGGGCGGAAACAGAACTCGACAAAAGCGTGATTGAACGCCTGAATGATCCGCTGGTCCACCTCATTAGAAACTGCATTGATCACGGGATTGAGCCGGAGGAAGAACGCAGGAAAAAGGGGAAACCTGTCGCGGGGAAAATCACCCTCAGGGCATACCATGCCGAAGCAACCGTCTTTATTGAAATACAGGATGACGGCCAGGGCCTGGATGCTGCCAAAATCCGGAAAAAAGCGGAGATGAATAAAATCATTGAAAAGGGAGCACTCCTCTCCGAATCCGAACTGCTTAATCTTGTTTTTCTTCCCGGCTTTTCCACCGCGCAGGAAGTGTCAAAAGTCTCCGGCCGCGGTGTCGGTATGGATGTGGTGAAACGCACTGTTGAATCGCTGGGCGGACAGGTCCGCATCACCAGCGAAAAAGACAAGGGAACCACCATTACTCTTAAAATTCCTCTCACCCTCTCAATCATCGAGGGATTGTTCATCAAAGTTGCGGGCGATATGTATGTTATCCCATTGTCTTTGGTTGAAGAAGTCGTTGAGCTGGAACACGAAACAGCACAATTCGACACCCGCAGACATCTGCTTCCGGTACGGGGGGAAATGCTGCCCTATATTCGGCTGCGGGAATATTTTGATATTGATGGTGATATTCCGCACTTCGAAAAAATCGTCGTCGTCAATGCCCATCGCAGAATAGGGCTTGCGGTTGATGACGTTGCAGGGAATGCACAAGTGGTTATCAAGTCTTTAGGATCAGCTTTCGCCCAGTCTGACGGCGTACTGGGTGCGACAGTAACCGGCGACGGGAAGGTTTCGTTAATTCTGGATATCGGCCGCATCACCACCGATGCCATAGCGGAGGAAACGCAACGCGTAAACCAGCAGACTGTTGTATGAGCAAAAATCCCTATCCCCTCTATGTCCCTCCCGCAATGTCTGATGAGACTTTCCAGGCTTTGGCTGTTTTTATTACTCTCAATCTTGGCATCAAAATGCCGCTGGAGAAAAAAACCATGCTTCAGGCGCGCATCCTTAAGCGCCTCCGCGCGCTCCACATTTCAACCTTCGAGGAATACTGCGAACTGCTTTTTTCCAAAAAGGGGATCCGCGATGAGCTCCCCCATCTTTTTGATGTCACCACTACAAACAAAACCGACTTTTTTCGTGAACCGGGGCATTTTGAATTTCTTGCAACAGAGCTTTTGCCGAATTTCTGCTCATACAAGCCATGCAGTCATGAGGACCCCGTGGTATTCTGGAGCGCAGGTTGTTCCACCGGAGAAGAACCCTATACCCTGGCGATTGTTCTGGAGGAGTTTAAACTCGGCAATCCATGGTTTCATTACGTGATCCTGGCGAGCGATATTTCCACGCAGGTGCTGGCAACCGCGAAAAAAGCCATTTACCGCGAAGATAAAATCGAACCGGTCCCCTACGAGCTGCGGAAAAAATACCTTCTCAAAAGCAAAGACAATACCGAAAAGCTGGTGAGAATTATTCCCCGGCTGCGGTCAAAAATCCGGTTCTTTCGTTTAAACCTGATGGAAGACAAATTTATTCTTCCTTCAAAGGTGGATATTATTTTTTGCAGAAACGTGATGATATATTTCAGCAAAGAAATACAATCGCAGCTGGTGATGAAATTTCATGCAGTGCTGAAAAGCAAAGGATTTTTATTCACCGGCCATTCGGAAACGCTGGTAAACCTGAATTTGCCGTTTCAGCTGATTATTCCGACTGTCTATCAAAAGAAATAAGGGCAAGGTCATGCCGGATATCCCGTTGGGAAAAAATGAAAAACTGAAAATTCTGGTCGTCGATGATTCAGCGGTTGTCCGCCAGACCCTGGTGGATATTATTTCCAGCGACAAGGAACTGGAGGTAATGGGCGCTGCCCAGGACCCGTTTATCGCCGCGGCGAAAATGAAAGAGCAGGCCCCGGATGTGATCATCCTTGACATTGAAATGCCCAGAATGGACGGACTTACGTTTTTACAGAAAATCATGAGCCAGCACCCCATTCCGGTGGTTATCTGTTCAAGCCAGGCTGAGCGGGGCCAGGAAAACGCACTGCGCGCAATCGATTACGGTGCTGTTGAGATTATTGAAAAACCAAAAATGGGCGCAAAGCAATTTATTGAAGAATCAAAAATAAGAATTACCGATGCCGTCAAGGCGGCGTATCTCTCCAGCAGGGCACGAGTCAAACGCACATTCCCCGGCCAGCCTGCTTTAAAACTCACTGCCGACGCAATCCTGTCAAAACCAAAACATGTTTCCAGGCTGGAAACGACCGAGCATGTTGTTGCAATCGGTGCATCAACCGGCGGGACAGAGGCGTTGCGGCAAATCCTTGAGGCCATGCCGGCGGATGCCCCCGGCATTGTCATCGTTCAGCATATGCCCGAACATTTTACCCGCGCATTTGCAAACCGCCTGGACGGATTATGCACCATCAGCGTCAAGGAAGCCGAACAAAACGATACAGTCATCCGCGGCCGCGCTTTAATTGCACCGGGCAACCGCCACATGCTTTTGAAACGAAGCGGAGCACGCTATTACGTTGAACTGCGCGACGGCCCGCTGGTGTCCCGTCACCGGCCTTCGGTTGACGTCCTGTTCCGCTCGGTTGCCCGTTATGCCGGGGTCAATGCAATCGGCATTATCATGACAGGGATGGGCGATGACGGTGCAAAGGGTATGGTTGAGATGAAGGAGGCGGGTGCAAAAAATATTGCACAGGATGAAAAAAGCTGTGTGGTCTTCGGGATGCCGAAGGAAGCCATAAAACTCGGGGTGGTAGACGACATTGTCTCTTTAAAGAATATTCCGGATAAAATTCTCGCATACGCGAAGGATTGATTTGTTTTCAGGCACTCTGCCGAAAAGGAGTAAATGAACATGCAGAAGGAATGTGAACATGCATCAGCATGCCGATTGTGGTCTGAGGGGATTGCAGGAAGTCTGGACCATTTCTTTATCCTGAAATACTGCAATAATTCCAAAAAAAGACAATGTGCGCGGTATACATTAATAGCTCTGAGGCTTGAGGTCCCTCCCGAACTGCTGCCCAACGGGAAACACTTTACCAACTGGCTACAGAAAGAAAAATTGGCCTTTTAGGTATGTGACATAGGTCCCTGATACATACTTGAATTTATAATTCAGCAGATCCTCCGGTCAAGCCGGAGGATGACAGAAAGTGTCGTGCCACACTTCAGCCGCTCCGTTGTTCTGTATTATTGTCATTGCCCGACTCGATCGGGCAATCTGCTTACCTGTCATTTCCGTCACCCGGAAAAGAATATTCTCCCCGGTAATTTGAATTATTCCAGTGCGGCGGCCGCACGGGATTATACACCGGTGTTTCAGCCGGCCGATCCTGTGTGTATATCCACAGCGACTGAGTATCCCATGTAATGATTTCACTTCGTGCATCCCCGGCCACATCAATCACCTCGCAGCAAAGATCGGGATGGCCGTCATCGGGAAATACCACAACCTTTCTGCCGTATCCGTCGATCATTCCTCCGTCGGTGACATTGGTGTTTAAAAGAGCAAGTTCCTCCCCATCCCCCCGCCAGTTTACCGGGTTCAGAATATTCCCCAGGGAAGGAGGTTCAAACGAAAAGAGTTTCTTCCCCGAACAGTCATGAAAAGAAATAATTCCCGGATAATGCCAGTAGGTAACACAGTAAAATTGCACTCCGGAAAGATCAGAGCGGAACTTTGCCGCACTGATCCGCTGAGCATGGCCGAGGAGGTCTTTATGCAGCACCCTTCCGCTTGCCGCATCAAAGATACAGAATCCTTCATTCCCGGAAGCAGTCGCAATCTGCAGTCCGGCATGTGCCGGATCAAACCTGCCGATGATAATCTCATCGGTATGATCGGGCCAGTCATGATTCCACAGGACATGCCCGTCGGCATCAAAGAGGGTATAGCCGCAAAAAATCCCGTCGCGGCTGTCGTCATTGATAACGCAGGGTACGGGAAAATGTCCGGTGTTCGGCGGATATGTTCCCCCGGGCCTGCGTGCTGTCCATAAAAGGTCAAGATTGTTGTCATAGACCCAGAATTGCCGGTATCTGTTTTTAACAATAATATCCTGCGGTTTTGGCCTGCCACGGACATTGGCGATAATCACTGCATCGCCATGCAGATACCCGAACCGGTTCTCATCAGCGACATCATTCGGCAGCATGGTTTTGTTTTTTACTTTTCCGGTTTTCCCGTCAAGAATCATCAGGGAAAAGTTTTTGACACAAATCACCTCGTCAAACCCGTCATCATCGATATCATAAATCTGAACCGGAAGGTCGCTGGTGGTCATGGCCGCATCCATGGTGTCGGCCGGCTCCCCTGTCTGCCAAAGGATATTCCCCTTCAGATCAATCGCCGTGAGAGACCTGATCGTGGAATAGCTGTCATTTTCCGGCTGAAGTTTCAGATTCTGGGCAAGAAGGATATCACAGGAATTGCTGTTCCCCTGCAGATGGCCGAAACGGATTTGCCTGCCGGTCCCGAATCCTTTGGTTGGTATTGTTTTCCACACCTCCGGTGCCGGATATTGCTCACGTAGCCTGTCCAGCTCTCTCTGTTTTTTATCACGTGTCCAAACAAACGCCTGCCAGGTTTTTTCTTCGCCGGAGACAATAAATTTATCAAAATAACAGGTAGTGGTGGAAATTATGCCGGTCCTGCCTGTTGTGAACAAATCATCAGTTCCGGAAAATATGATATTTCCGTCAATACCAACAAAAATACTGCTGCCGGCAACCGCGGCTTCCAACGTATGCGGCGCAATGTTGTCATAGGAATAGTCTTGTTCATACAATAGATTTGTCTTTTCATGACATATACGGGAAAGGCAAATCCGTTTTCCCTGAGCCAGCACCAGCGAGTAATACTCGCGGTTGTTCTGATAGCGGAAGACAATCCCCGCCATTCCGTCACACTGAAGCGGCTGCAGCTGCAGTGAAACTGAATAATCCGACCATAATGGATTGCCGGCAACGAGGATTCTGTTATAGGGAACAGTGCTTTCAAGCGTTGAAAGCAGTCTTTTTTTACTGTCCTGTTCCACAATCATCCAGGCCGCGGTACAAGGCCGCCAGGTATGCGAAATGGTTGCTTCATACCATTCCCCCATGAATCCCGAGGAAGGGAGATAGTGATATTCCCGAATGGCGAAATAAGAACTCGGCAGCGGACCAACAGGGAAAGAGCCAAAATCGTCCTTGAAAAAGGTGGTCAACGAGAACACTCCTTACACTTATTTTGTTATTATAATGCGGGTAAAATGGCTGTCAATGGATATTTTTCGGGAAAACAATTCGAATTTATTGATGATTAATGAATATTTTTTTCATTGCCTGTTGACAAAGTTTAAATTTCCCGACATATTTAGTTGGTTGAATACTTCAACTATCTAGGTACGGGTTGCGTTGCGACAAAAAGTTTTAACACCAGAAAGGTGCTGATTCTACCGTACTGATAGACATCTGTTTTTTGGAATGCTATACTTTTTTAAAAATGGATGTGCTTTTACAAAATAAGGAGGCGTTACTATGAAAAACCGTATACTGCTTCTGGTTTTTGCAGTTGTTTCATTTTCCATGCTTTTGGGAGCATGCGGTGACTCTGCAACACCTGATGGCGGTGGAAAAACCATCACAATGTGGACATTCGCTCAAAACAATGCAGACGAATGGACAGCAAGAAAAGCTGATATTGAGAAAAAACTTAATATCACATTAAACATCCAGCTTGTCGCGCAGGATGCATTTGTAGAGAAACTGCAAGGTGCAATGATGACAGGGAAAGATGTTCCGGACATGATCGAATGGATGATTGAAAACAACAGAATCCTTGCTTCGAATCCAAAAGATTGTTTTGTGTATCCGCTCGATGAGTTCGTAAAAGATTCAGCAACATTCAAAAAGGTTGTCCCAGGCCGTGTTGCATGGGTAACCTATGGCGGACATGTGTACGGACTTCCGCATGATGTTCATCCGGTAGTACTGATTTACAATGACACATTATGGAAAGAAGTTGGTGTCGATGTTGCAACAATTAAAACATGGGATGAATTTTTTGAAGCTTCAAAAAAACTTACCGCAAAAAAAGAAAACGGGAAGCCTGTTCATTATGCGTTACCCTATTCAAATAATGGATTGCAGACAACAATGTTCATGATTTGGCAGCAATCCGGCGCCCAAATTCTTGATGCATCCGGAAAACCGACCTTTACTGATCCTCAATTCAAAGCTTTTGCCAAGAAATGGGCTGAATGGGTAAATACCGGCGCATTTACTGAATGGGATTGGGGCAAATTTGGAGCCATGCTTAAAAACGGTGCTTTGGCCTCATACACTTCTCCTGACTGGTGGGTATCACAGGTGACTGAAGCTGCAAATGAGGGAACATACAAGTTTAAAGTTCGTGATCTGCCGGTTGTAAGCGCCGGAGGTTCTACTTCAGCATCATGGGGTGGTTCATTCCTTGCAATTCCAAAAGCACATAAAGATCCTGCATCCATATATAAAATAATGGAATATATGCAGTATGACAAATCTGCTATAACGGCTCGTTATGAAACATCAGGAATGCTGGCACCGATGTCCGAAATTTGGGATAACGATGTGTTTAAACAGCCTGATGCCAGGTTCGGCGGACAAAAACTCGGTGAACTGCAAGTATCTCAGGCAAGAGCAATGCCGGAAGTAGTTTCCGGGGATATTTTCTGGGATGCTATTAACGATTTCACAGAATTTTACCAGACTTATTACGCTGGAGAAATTACTCTTGATGAGGCACTTCAAAAGACGCAAGCAGCTGCAACAAAGCGGCTAAAATAAGTTCTCTTCTTCACGGGAGAGGAGCTGCAATCTCCTCTCCCTGTTTTTTTCCGCCTGGAGTTGTCTTAAAAGATTTTCTTTCAATAGCAGTAAATCTTTTAAAAGAATTCCAGGAAGGTCCAGGAATAGTTGTATCTCTTTTTTTGAAGATACATCGAGACGTCTGATACTATTTTATCGGGGCAGCAATGATTGATTGTTTTTAATAGCCCCGGATTGGAAATTACTGTGTTACAAAAAAACAGATTACGGAAAGAAGCGATAACTGCCGGCTTTTTTTTGGCACCATATTTGATTCTTATGGTTATTTTCACAGTGTTTGTGTTCGGCATGGGTGCCATAAAAAGTCTTACTGATGCAGCACGGCTCAATCCAGGAGAATTTATCGGATTTGACAACTATATCCAGGTCCTTTCTGACGATAAATTCTGGAGGGCAGTGGCAACAACATTTATGTATATGTTCGGAGCAATGCTTGTACAAATTCCTGTTGCATTTTTATTGGCTAATATTCTCAATACTATAAACAAAAGATTTCGCGGTATTTTTCGGGCGGCGTTTTTTATCCCTGTACTCGTAAACAGTATTGTACTCGCATTCCTCTTTCGCCAGCTATTTGCAACAGATTTTGGAATGATTAACTGGTTTTTCGGCGTTCTCGGCATGCCGAACAATACTGACTGGCTGAGAAGTCCGTCTTTGGCTGTACCATTACTAGTTATCGTATCTTCATGGCAATGGATGGGTTTCCATGCCATCTATTTTCTGGCCAACCTTCAGTCAATAGATGTCACATTATATGAAGCAGCAAAAATAGACGGGGCATCTCCTGTTCGCGTTCTCATGCAGATCACTTTCCCAATGATGAAATCCGCCCTTACATTCGTCATGGTAACATCAGCAATCGGCTGTTTACAGCTTTTCGATCTTGTCTATATGTTGTTTCCAGACAATGGATATGTCGGGGGAACAGCACGTACGATTGTCGCATATATATATGATGAATCCTTTTCACAGGCATCACGGTATGGGTATGCATCTGCCGCCGGATGGGTGGCGTTTTTTATTATCCTGGCCATCAGTCTGCTTCAGCTCCGCTTTCTGGGACTGGGACAGTCAAAAGAACAGTAGAAACAGAGGGAAAATATGGGAATGCAGCCAAAAACAATATTTCAACAGATTTTTAAAATTTCAGGGATTGTACTCTTCTGCACAGTCACTTTACTCTTTCTTTATCCGCTTTTATGGCTTGCAGACTCTTCATTCAGGCCCTGGACTGAAGTCGCTTCAACTGTTCCTTTTTTTGTCGAAAAAAATCCAATTGAAGCAATCTCAAGTTATAATCTAAAAGCGATGACGGAAGCACTAATCGGCGGAGAAGGACTGACAAAATGGAATGTCGGCCTTGCTTTTATAAATTCGGTCTGGGTGACAATAGCTGCCATTTTATTAACGATAGTTGTTTGTTCATTCGCTGCATATGCCTTTGCCTACCTGAATTTTCCATTCAAAAAGCCGGTATTTGTGATAGTCATTGCAACAATGATGCTTCCCATGACCACAATGGTCGTTCCCTACTATCTGCTATTAAACACCCTTGGACTTATCGATAATCCTCTGGGACTCATTATTCCCTATGCCGCATCTGCATTTTCAATATTTTTGCTTCGGCAGTATTTTGTCAAAGTACCCTTTTCCTATATAGAATCAGCGCGAATGGAAGGCTCAAGTGAATTCCGGATTTTATTCAGTATTATCATGCCGCTTGCAAGGCCTGCGATCGCAGCCATGGCCATTATACAATTCCGGCTTGTATGGAATGACTTTCTCTACCCGATGCTTATTTTAAAAACACAGGAATTCTTTACACTTCCCATAATAATAAAATTTATGGACAGTAAAAATATCGACAAACCATACGATGTAATCGTCGCCACAGGATTCATTGCAGTCTCTGTTCCACTTATATTTTTCCTGATTTTTCAGCGTCAATTTATCGAAGGACTTACCGGCGGGTTGAAACAATAGCCCTTCCCGACCGGCACAATTTCACAAGGAGGCTTTCATGCAGTTCGGTTTTTTTGATGATAAAAACCGGGAATACGTAATCCAGCACCCCGAGACCCCGCTCCCCTGGATAAATTATCTGGGATCAAAGGATTATTTTTCCATCATCTCACAAACAGCAGGCGGTTACCATTTTTTCAGGGATGCACGGCTCCGCCGCATCACCCGGTACCATTACAACTCCGTCCCCATCGACACAAACGGCAGATTATTTTATGTCCGCGAAAACGGCAGCGTCTGGTCACCGGCATGGAAACCGGTCAAAACACCGCTCGATTTTTATGAATGCCGGCATGGCATGGGGTATACAAAAATCATCGGCAGAAAAGACGGGCTTGAGGTATCACTCCTGTTTTTTGTCCCTGTCGACAAAACCGCCGAGGTGACAGTCTGTACGGTAAAGAACACAACCAAAAACAAAAAAACCTTCTCTCTGTTCAGCGCAGTGGAATTCTGCTTGTGGGATGCGTTGAATGACGCAAACAACCTGCAAAGAACCCTCTCCATCGGGGAAGTGGAAATTGAACCCGGAGTTATTTACCATAAAACTGAATACCGGGAACGCCGGAACCACTATTCATTCTATGCGGCAAATAAAACACCAAACCGGTTCGATACCGACCGTGATTCTTTTTTCGGGCTGTATAACGGGTATCATGAACCAAAGGCGGTTCTGGAAGGGAGTGCCACATGTTCAATCGCTCACGGCTGGTCACCTGTCGGTGCATTTCAATTTGACATGGAACTTGATGCCGGCAAAGAAGAAACAGTGCTGTTCACTCTGGGTTATGCAGAAAACAAGTCAACAGAGAAATGGGAAACACAAGGAGTGCTCAATAAAACAAAGGCAAAAAACATGCTCTCCTCACTGAATTCAGAGGAAAAAGTATTTGCCGAATTCAAAAAATTGAACACCATGTGGGCAAACCTGCTGGGCAATTTCCATATTAAAAGCGATTCCGACAAGCTCAACCGTATGGCCAATATATGGAATCAGTATCAGTGTGTCGTCACCTTCAATCTGTCGCGAAGTACCTCGCTGTTTGAAACCGGAATCGGCCGCGGCATCGGATTCCGTGATACCACCCAGGATATCCTGGGCTGTATCCACCAGATCCCCGCACAGGTGCGCGAACGGATACTGGATGTTGCCGCCACCCAGCTCGAAAACGGCGGGGCGTTTCACCAGTACCAGCCCCTCACCAAACAGGGCAATAATGACATCGGCAGTGATTTCAATGATGACCCGTTATGGCTCGTTCTGGCCGTCTGTGCCTACCTTAAGGAAACCGGGGACTGGAAAATCCTTGATGAATTGGTTGATTTCGAAAACAATCCCAAACTTGCACAGCCCCTTTCAGAACATTTGAACCGTTCTTTTTCCTATATCGACAAACGGACAGGGCCGCACAATCTTCCGCTCATCGGCAGGGCAGACTGGAATGACTGTCTGAACCTGAACTGCTTTTCCAACAAGCCGGGCGAGACCTTTCAGACATGCACAAATAAAGACGGAACTGTTGCCGAATCGGTATTTATTGCAGGCCTCTACATCCTCGCCGGCAGGGAATATGCTGAATTGCTCGATCATCTGCACAATAAGGAGGCTGCAGATGATATGAGGCGAAAAATCCAGCGTATGAATGATGCGGTTGTTGAAAGCGGATGGGACGGTTCCTGGTATTTGCGCGCCTACGATGATAATGGCGACAAAGTCGGCAGCAATACCCTGGATGAAGGAAAGATTTATGCAGAGGTCCAGGGGATTGCCGGGATGGCTGAAATAGGAAAAAACAAGGGGCTTCCCGCGAAGGCGCTTGAATCGGTGGAAGAACATCTTTCAACAGAATACGGAATCGTCCTGGTCGATCCAGCCTATTCACAATATTACCTGAATCTTGGGGAAATCTCATCCTACCCTCCCGGGTATAAGGAAAACGGCGGTATCTTCTGCCATAACAATCCATGGATCACCATTGCCGAAACCCTCAATAACCGTCCGGAAAAAGCATGGGAGTATTATAAAAAGATTGCACCGGCGTTTCGGGAACATATCAGCGATATTATCAGGACAGAACCGTACATCTATACCCAGATGATTGCCGGCAAGGAAGCCGCGACACCGGGTGAGGGAAAAAACTCCTGGCTCACCGGTACTGCCTCGTGGAGTTTTGTCGCACTCTCCCAATGGATTCTGGGAATTCGCCCCCACTGGGACGGGCTGGTGGTCTCTCCACGCCTCCCGGGCGAGATAACCGGATTTACCTGTACACGGCTGTTCCGCGGTGCAGAATATGAAATCTTGGTTGTCAGGAAAAATAATTCATCACATTTCCTGAAAAAGGCTTTCCTGGACAAAAAGGAACTTTCTGTAAATGAAAATAATTCAGTCTTCATTCCATTTGAAAATTCAGCCAAAGGGAACAAACACATTATAGAAATTTTCCTGGGAGAATAACATGACCGGAGGGTATTATGATAATGACCAGCGTGAGTATGTTATCACATCTCCGGTCCTTCCCTCCCGATGGATAAATTATATCGGCACAGTCGCTTTCGGCGGATTTATCGACCATAACGGCGGCTGTGCCCTCTGCAAGGAAGATCCTGCAAACAACCGTATTACCCGGTATATTTCACAGAATCCCGGGTCCCAACCGAATGGAAACACCTGTTATCTCCGGATCAAAACAGATGACGGCTTTGTGTTATTTTCTCCCTACTACACACCCTGCCTTGTTCCGCTCAATCTTTGGGAATGCCGGGTTGGGCTCTCCTATTCACAGTTTATTGCCGTAAAATACGGGATTCACATTACTATTAATGTATTCGTCCCAAAAAACTCACTGCGGGTTATACACTGGTATACTATTAAAAATACAGCACATGCACCGATAGAGGCCGATCTTGTCCCGGTCGTCATCTACAGTCATTTTGATGCATTAAAAAACATCACCAACCGCGACTGGGTAGGCCAGACAATGCAGAGCAGACTCCACACCGGTCCCGCCGGAAAAAAACTGCTTGCACAATCCGCTTTTATGAAAAAAGATACCGCATTCAATTTTTTCTGTTCCTCGCCGGAATTTACGTCTTTTGAAAGCAGGCGGGATGTTTTCCTGGGTGACTTCGGCTACGGCAGCTGGCAGCAGCCGAAGAGCCTGCGTGAGGATGAACTTTCAAATGGAATCGCCCTGGGGGGAGAAAATATCGGCGCGTTGATGATCCACTGCGGAAATATCGCTCCCGGTGAATCAGTGGATGTGATTACCCAGCTGGGCCAGTCAACCTCACTGGAAAAAGAATGGAAGACGATTAATCATTATGAAGACATCGATGCGGTCTCATCGAGCCTCGCCGAACTCAAGACAGAATGGGATTCACGGCTTTCCGTCATGACCGTAGCAGCACCGGATCAGTCATTTTCTGACATGGTTAACATCCTGCTTCCGCATCAATGCAGCATTACTGCTGCATGGTCACGGGATTTATCATCCTTCCAGACAGGATTTGGAGACCGGGGCACCGGCTTCCGCGACGCATGCCAGGATATCACCGGCCTGGTGGTGCATGATCCAAAAACGGCAAAATCGCTGTTATCGAAACTGGCCTCCATGCAATGTGAAGACGGCCACGCCATGCATCAATTCTCACGGCTTACGATGGAGGCAGTTGCCGGCGACAGCAGGGAACATTCCGACCGGCCGCCTTTTTACAGCGATGATCATCTGTGGCTCATTATCGCGGTCACCCGGTACCTGAAGGAAACAGGCGACATGGATTTTCTTTCAGCGCAATTCCCTTTTTATAACCACGATAGCCCGGTAGAAACCCGTTCGTCCGCTTCCCTTCTGGAACACCTCTCCAGGGCGTGTGGGTTCACCCGAAATCATACCGGATTCCACGACCTGCCGCTCCTGGGGTTTGCAGACTGGAATGACACCGTCAACCTTCCGGCAGGTGCAGAATCAGTGTTCTCTGCATGTCTGTACGGCAAGGCCCTGCTGGAAATGGAGGAGTTGTTCCAGTTCCTTGGCGAGAACCCCAGGGCGGCTGAATGCAGGACGCTGTATGAGGAAATGAAGCATACCGTCAATACAAAGGCCTGGGACGGGGAATGGTATATTGGATATTTTGATCATGAAAGAAAGCCGGTCGGTTCTGCGCAAAACACCTATGGAAAAATATTCGGCCATGTCCAGTCGTGGGCGATACTATCCGGTTTTGCCGATGCCGGGCGCGCCGCAGCGACCCTCTCATCGGTCAGAAAATGGCTTGACACACCTGTCGGGGTCAAACTGAGCGCGCCCGGGTATTCCGGGTATGATCCAATGCTGGGCGGAGTGAGCACCTACCCGCCAGGAACAAAAGAAAACGGAGGGGTATTCTGTCATGCTCACGCGTGGATGATTATTGCAGAAGCCATGTGCGGCAACAGCGACCGGGCCTATGAATTATTCTGTACAATCAATCCCATGAAAAAAAATGATTCAATCGAGACGTATGAAATGGAGCCATACTGCATGTCGCAGAATATTCTTTCAAACGAACATCCCCATGCGGGAAAAGCAAGAAACAGTTGGTTGACGGGCACATCGGCATGGACATACAGGGCCGCTATGGAGTATATTATCGGCATAAAACCGGATTATCAGACACTGACTATAAATCCATGCATACCTTCATCTTGGGAACGAATTCTTGTAAAAAGAATATTTCGGGGGAAGCTTTTTCAATTTGAAATTACCAATCCGGATCATATTGAAAAGGGGATCCCCGCAATTACCCAAACCGGCAGAAATGAATTTATTGTTCAGATTCAAAAAAAGGAAGAAAAATGAAAACAATCAACATTTCACGCGTACTGCGCCTTTTATGGCAGAAAAAAGGAATAACCCGCATCGATATTGCTGAAAAATTAAGTCTGGACAAATCGACAATAACAAAAATAATGAATATTCTTCTTGACCGCCAATTTGTACTGGAGATGTCCGAAGGTGAAGCCGGACCTCAGGGTGGCAGAAAACCCATTCACCTCACCATCAACAAGGACTTTGGATGTGTAGCCGGATTTGAAGTCCAGCCGAATTACTGGAAACTGATCGTCGTCAACCTCGAAGGAGACATGGTGTATACCCACACCCAGGCCACCCAGATAAACGCAGACAACATCATCCCGGTTCTGATCGACGCAGTTGGTTTCCTGAAAACCAAAATGGACGAACTGAATAAAAAACTCATCGGCATCGGTATCGGTGCCTCGGGAATAATGAATCCGCAGCGGGGAATCATCAATCAGTCCATCCCTTTGCAGATCAACACGCCGGTTGATATCCTTACTCCCCTCTCTGAACATATTGATGTCCCCCTGTACCTCGATAATGATGCGAACTGCGGCGCATGGGGAGAATTGGCATTCCACAAGAGTCCACATCTCCAGAATTTCATTTTTCTTCTCATCGAAATCCGCGAAGATGAAATTATCCAGAAAAAATTCGGCGGCTTGGCTGTTGGACTTGGGGTTGTGCTCAACAACAAGGTGTATTACGGCTCAAGCTTTTCGGCCGGGGAGTTCCGCAGCGTTTTTTCCAAGAAAGAAGACATCAACCAGTTTTCACTCCATATCGATGATGTTGTTTCAATCAACAGGAAAAGGGAAACCTTTATCCGGTTTGCAGATGAAATAGCGGAAAACATTGCCCTTCTGGTAAATGTATTGAACGTGAGCAATGTGTTTATCGCTCATATCAATGTTCATTTCCATGATGTATTGATCCCCATCCTTGAAAAAACAATCCAGGAAAAATCTCCATACCAGATGCAGCCTCCCTGCGTCATCACCAACTCGTCGTACGGCGAGGAGGCTGTCGCCTACGGGGCAGCAGGAATCATTCTTGAGCATATCTTCGCACACCCCGAGATCCCTCAGTCCTCTGAGCGAAAGGTCATTGACCCGATAGATATTATCCTGACAATCTGAACAGTATTGGAAATTCACAACATCTGCTGGCAGACTGTTTTTTGGAAAGATATTTGAATTTATGATCCATACCGCTTAAAATTCAGTATATGGACAATCATCAGTTTAAACCGGGAACGATTCATTATTTACTGTTGACCGCAGCATGCGCACTGCTGTTTTTCACCGCCTGCAACAGGGAACCATCGCCGGCAATTGCCGACACATCACAAAGCTCAGCCGGCCCCTACAGAATCCTGCATATCATGAGTTATCACTCTCCCTGGGTATGGACCGATGACCAGTTTGCCGGATTCAAGGAAGGGCTGAACCTCACTAATGTGGAATACAAGGTGCACCAGATGGATACATTTGGAAAGGATGACCCGCAGCTTCTAAAACTCGCGGGGAAAAGGGCCCGTGACATGATTGAATCATGGAAACCCGACCTGGTATATACGAGTGATGATTATGCACAGAAATATGTTGCCACCTATTACCTGAACTCATCAATACCGTTTGTATTCAGCGGCGTAAACCAGGATCCATCAGAATACGGCTTTGATACCGCAAATAATGTCACCGGAGTACTTGAACGGCTCCATATTGTCGAGACAATATCCCTGCTGAAAAAAACAATCCCGAAAACAAAGCTGAAAACAATCGCGGTAATTCTTGACAATAATATCAGCTACGAGGGCGTGCTCGAGGATATGAAGAAAAAAATCACCGAGTTCCCCGAACTTGATTTTTCAATATGGAAAACAATTGAGACCTTTTCCGATTTCAAGAAGACGATAAAAGACCTTCACGGGAAGGCTGATGCACTCTGTATCATCGGTATTTCCCAGTTCAAGGATGAACAGGGAAAAAGTGTTGGCTATACCGAACTGTTACGCTGGGTGGCGGAAAATTCAAAAATTCCGGATTTCAGTTTTTGGGAGGACCGCAGTTCATACGGGATTCTCTGCACCGTATCGGTTTCAGCACTCGAACAGGGCCGCGTGGCTGGAAAAATTGCACAGCAGATACTCGCCGAAAAGAAATCCCCAAAGGATATCCCTGTTCTGGCGACCTCAAAAGGGAAAGCAATCATCAATCTGCGGCGTATTAAAGATCTTGGAATTCCGTATCCTCCTGCGGGCGTTCTGCTCTCTTCCATGGTGATCGAAAAATACAATTGGGAGCAGTAAGTGCGTTTAAAAAAAACCCTTCGGAGAAAAATTATTGTTATCTGCCTGGTTTTTCTGTTTCTTGGAATTTCAATAAATACAACCGTCCATACCGCCGTATTTATCAGCAATTTCTCCGATGCCATCATCTCACGTGCACAGATTTTGGCCTCAACACTGAAATACAAACTGGACCATCTGATTGCGCTCCATATTCCAATAACCAACATTGAAGACTTTGAAACCGAGTGCGGAATTGTCACCTCAACCTATCATGATATTTCCCATGCTCTTGTCGTCGATACATCCGGAAAAGTCCTTTTTCACAACAATCCGGACGAGCAGGGCAAGTACTTCCAGTTTCCAACAGGCACACCCGGTATCACCAATTTTGACAAAAAAAATGGAACCCACTTTCATACGGAAGATTTTGAAAATGTTGCCGTACCTGTCCTTGATGCCTCGCACCATAATGTCATCGGGGCGATTATCATTGGATTTCCCCGCGACCTGCTCACCGGAAAACTGCAGGGAATGATCGTCAACACCCTGGTCGTTACTATTTTACTCATCGCCGTCATGCTGATTTTTTTTGTATTTATTCTCACCTCGTGGGTCACCCGGCCATTAGCCGATTTGGTTACGACAATTGAAAATATCCGGTCAGGCGGTTCGCTCAACATAAACAACAATACGATTCAATCGTCCGATGAAATTGGCCAATTGTCTGTTGCATTCTATAATCTGCTCAGTGAATTAAAAGCAAGTCAGATTCAGCTTGAACACCACACCCAGGAACTGGAAATTAAAGTCGAGGCCAGAACCCGGGAGCTGAACAATGTGAACAACAACCTGATGGCCCACATTGCCGCACTTGAACACGCGAAAGAAGAGGAAAAACGCCTGCAGAAACAGCTTGAACGGTCGCAGAAACTGGAAGCAATCGGCAACCTTGCAAGCGGAGTCGCCCATGACCTCAATAATATTCTTTCAGGGCTCATCAATTACCCGGAACTTCTTCTTATGGAAATGCCTTCCGACAGCCCGTTTATCACTCCCATTATCAATATTAAACGCTCCGGAGAACGCGCAGCGGCAATGGTACAGGACTTGCTCACCCTGGCACGCCGTGGTGTTGCACTGACTGTCCCGGTCA
Organism: Spirochaetales bacterium; assembly: GCA_016929065.1. GTDB lineage: Bacteria > Spirochaetota > Spirochaetia > SZUA-6 > RPPD01 > RPPD01. The sequence goes on from JAFGJO010000032.1 coordinate 71,417, forward strand.
ATATCAATGATGTCATCAATGAGTTTGTTTCCAGCCCTGAATACGAAAGCCTTTTTAATTCGCATACAGAAATAAAAATCACAATTAATTTACACAAGCCGCTTGCAAATATCATGGGAACCCCCTTTCATATTACCAAGGTCCTCATGAATCTGGTCACCAACAGTGCAGAGGCAATTGTCGAACAGGGAGAAATACGCATATCCACAGAAATCAGATCGCTGAAAAAAAAATACAAGGGATTCGAAATAATACCCCCCGGCGAATATGTTGTTGTGCGGATAACAGATGATGGAGTGGGAATTGCAAAGGAACATATAGAAAAAATTTTTGAGCCGTTTTACACAAAAAAGGTTCTGGGCCGGAGGAGCGGAACGGGCCTCGGCATGTCGGTGGTCTACAGCACCGTCAAAGATCATGCAGGATATATTGATGTAAAAAGCGCTCCCGGCAATGGGACAGACGTCACCATGTATTTCCCCCCAACCACCCGGACTGCAGAGTCAATCGACAAAGCAATACCCTTTGAAGAATACATTGGAAAAGGGGAAAAAATTCTGGTCGTTGACGATATGGCGGAACAGCGGGATATCGCGCTCACGCTGCTTGCCAGGCTTGGCTACAAGGGGGTGAGTGTCTCCGGTGGCGAGGAAGCGGTTGAATACATAAAGAAACACTCTGTTGACTGCGTCATTCTCGACATGATCATGGACCCGGGAATAGACGGGCATGAAACCTTTCAACGGATCCTGAAAATCAACCCCGCACAGAAGGCTCTCATTACCAGCGGATTTGCAGAAACCGGCAGAGTGCTTGACATGCAGAAACTGGGTGCCGGTGCATTTGTCAAAAAACCCTATACAATCGACAAGCTCGGTATTGCTTTGAAAAACGAGCTTGGACAATGATGTATTCCGTTGCCGGAATTATCCGCTCATCGTTTTCATGACCAAAAAAACCCCGGCAAAATGTGCCGGGGTGAGTGGTTTGTATTCCAAAAATTGTTACAGTCCGATTATTGTCTTGAACGCGAATCCCAGCATGACCAGAAGCCCAAGTTTTTCCATGGTATCTGCGTACACTAGCACGCCGACGGCTCCAAGCAGCATGAGAATCACTCCGAAAAACCGCAGAAGCACATTCAGGGTGATCTGGTTGATCCCGATCTGCAGTGCCGCAATTTCTTCCTGTTTGTCTTCAAGCTGTTTTTTTACCGATTCAGCTTCTTTTGCCTTTTCAAAGTTTACCAGGCTGATCTGATAATTATATTCCGATAAATCCTTTTTATAAGCTTCTTCGGCTGATTTGAATGCTTCTTCTTCTGCAGCTTTCATTTCCTCATACTTCTTCAGCCGCTGTTCATATTGCGCTGTTTCCTCTGCTGCTGCATCGTCTGCCGGTTTTACCGGGGCAATCAGCCGTGTTGAGAAATCAACCGGCGCAGCGGGCTTCTCCAGTTTGTATTTTTCCTCGACCTCTTTTTTAAATGCTTCAAGATCTGCTTTTGCTGTGGAAAATACCGCGACATTGTTTGTTTCGATAAAAACCGCAGCTGCCATGACAAGAATACCAAGTACAACGAGTATCCGTGCTCCAAGCAAAATTTTTCCGTTCATGTACTGCTCCTTTCAATGCTGTAAAAACATAATATTGGAAATTATTTGAACATTTTCTCCACGCCGTACGACCGCTGTTCGGTGCGGGTCTCGGTCTTTTTCTGAGTTGAGTAAGAAAGTCCGCCGCCGCTTCCATCCGAGTTCATCAAAGCATAGTATGGACGCGGGTCTGTCTGTATACTCAAGGAGATCTGACGGTACCCTTCTTCCTGGTACCAGGTACTGTTGTTTTCCTTGCCGTACTGGTAATACATCAGCCCCTTCAACAGATATCCCCATGCCAGATCAAGCGGAATCCTTCTGCTCTCTGCGATATGAATATTCACCTGTTCGACTGCTCTTCTGAAATTCCCCTTGTACTTATAGCGCTGGTCAAAAAAATGCGCGGCACGCATCATATGCGTTCCCTCAATATCCTCGTATTCTTCCACGACCTCAACTGTGTACCCGGTTAAATCCAGTTCAATCAGTTTTTCGATCATTGCTTCCAGGCTCATATTCGGGCTCAGATACGCCTTGATCGATTCGGTCTGCTCAAAAAATATATTGACGATTGTCCATATGCCGTCTTTTTTTTCGAGCTTCCAGTATTCAGCCGTGTTGACAAGACCAAACTCCACCGACTTCATTTTCAGCTCCACCCGGGCATATGCATGTGAAAAGCTTTTTATCTTAATTTCCGCGACCGTATAGCTCATGATAAACTTGTCCAGCCACTGTTTCCCCGAGCGGGTAATTGACCGCTCATGGTCGTGCATGGCTAAGAGCTCAAGCTTGGTCACGTTCTGTTGCATGCGCGCACGGTAAACCGCCTCAATGACTTCCTCCGGATTCCGGTTCAATGCGCCCAGCATGCTTACGGAAAAAGCGGAAAAAATAAAAATACAAAAAACAAAAAATAATCGTCTCATGGTATTATTGTAGGCCATCTTTTATTTTATGCAAGTTTTTTTTATTGCGCAATAAAGGTGACCCCAACCTCGGTGTAATATTTCTCGCCCTCTGCAGGACGCATCATATATGCTCCCCGCCCCTTGTCACATTTTATTTTCACGGTAAAAAAATCGCCGTTCCACTTCTCCGGTGTATACAGTCCCGCTCCCTGATATATTTTTCCATCCCTGCTGAAAAACTTCGCATTTTTGTCCGGAAAGCGGACACTTAATCCGACATTATTGCGGTCAATTTTCCCCACATACCGGATGGTCACTTCGACCTCTGCCCCGTAACTCACTTTCTTGGGAATACTCGAAACAATCTCGAGCCACAGATCCATATACATGACATTGCAGTAGTATTCATAATCATCGCCGTCTCCGCGGAATACTCCGATGCCGATATTATTATAGTTTTTTGCAAGCACCACTTTCTTGAGATCGGATTCCATGACCTTTTTGACAAACTCCTGCGCGACGCGCTCCGGCGAATTGCCCATAACTACAGCAAAGAACTGGCCGACATCCCCAATCAGCTCGGGAGCGAAAACCAGCTTACGGCCTTCCATGCCCATACCATACTGGTCCACAAATCCGGAGAACTGGTAGACCTGCATGTTCATGCTGTGATACCGGCTTAAGCCCGCCAGCCGCTGGCTGTAATTGAACGGCACAAGCCCCGCCTTTTTCCGTTCCGCATTAAAGGCCTTGAATATAAGTTCCTCGATATCAAGAAATTCCTGCGGGACGGATTCGGACAGTTCAAAACCCTTGGCCTGGTATTGGTAGGAATTGAAATCCGCGTTTGAGCTATGTATTTTCGCCAGTTCCTGGCTTGAAAGTTTCACCGCCTTGATGCCGCTGGAGGCTTTTTCATCAATTCCGGACAACAGCTTGACCACGATTTCATCCTGCATGGCAAATATTTCATGGATTGTCCCGTCAAGTTTCAGACTGGAAATCACCATGCCCTTCTGAACATGGGTAAGCCGCGCGGTGAGCCGGACATCCTGTCCGATCATCGTATATTCACCGGAGAGGATGACATTTGCCCCCACCTGTTTTCCCACCCTGAGGACCTTGTCTTTTTCAACCAGTCCCGAAAGCTGGTACGCCAGTTCATCAAGCGCTTTTTTCCGGTCTTGCGTGCTGATAACAGCTATATCCTGAATTTGAGACAAATCCGATATCACCGAGGCCTCGATGCCGAACCCCAGCCAGGAATATTCCTCACTCGAATTATTGCAGAACGGAGATACCAGGATACTCAGATTCTCCGCAGCCAATAAGCCATGGGAACAGACAATGAGCAAGGCAACAATAAACAGCTTTTTCATGAATCATCCCTCTTTTTCTGTAAAATTTCACCGCATTATAAAACTACTTTTTTTATGTGTATTATAATTCACACAAGGATGTATTTTCGGTTTTTTTTACCCCCTGTAACTCTACTGCAAACCACAACAGGTTTCAATATTTTTTTTGATATCACTTGACCCTTGAAAAATCTTCTTCTATCATTGTATTTATGCTGTCCGCTTTGGTGTATCAGCCCGCGGCAATGCTGCATTGCATGTATTTATCAAAAGAGGCATCTTGAGTTATTTACTGCGTACGGGCAATTCATCAAATACCGGCTTTTACAAACACGGGGAATATTATGAGTTTATATGAAAGAAAACCTTTAAAATTGCTTTTTACCTATCCGCCGACCTGGATGGCAGTTGCGGCAATTTTTACCGTGCATATCCTGTACACCATTCTTTTTACTCCCTCACTGATATGGACAATTGCAGCAGCGGTTCTTGATGTCGCAGGATTCGGTTTGTGGGGATATCTGTCATTCAAATCGAAAGCATTTCAGGATCACTTCAACCGCATGCCGTACGAAGACAGAAACAGGGAAATTCTGGAACTGCTCCGCTCCTGTCCCGACACTTTCCGGAAACCGGCAGAGGAATGCATTTCCCTTCTTGCGCGCATCAACAAGGAATTCCCGGACCAGACATATTCTGCCGAACTTGGAATGATGATGGCCAATCTTCGGGAACTCAGTGAAAATCACAAAATACTCCACGAACGATTTCTCCAGTTCGGCAACCAGGAACAGAAAAAACGGATGGAATCAATTTTGGCCGGCCAGCTCGAGGCACTCAAGGCAACACTTGCCACATTAAAAACATTCAGCGGAAATTTAACACTTCTTGCTGTCAACGAAGAGCAGACGCAGGTAGCAACTGACGAGCTCAAATACATCAACCAGGGACTGAAAGAAGTCATAGAGGAGTTATAACATGGCACAAAAAAAACCAGGCGCGGTATTCGGCGCGATTATCGCAATATTCATCGCTTTCATCATTATTGTTGTTACCGTTTCTGAATGTGAAGACGATTACAGCACGCAAAATGCGGACCAGCAGTTCGGCACAATGAAACCCGAAGAAGCAAAAACCCGGCTGAAAGATATGTCACGAACCATAAACCCCATCACCAGCTACGTACAGTCGGTGGAAACCCTTGCAGAAATAAAAACGCCAAATCTGGCGGATACACTGCCTGATCCCTCCCTGATCACCAAACACTATCCCCTGACGGTAAATCCACGCGATGTTTCATCAGCTGATGTGGTCATCGAAGTATTCTGTTCAACTGAAAAATCGGGCGAAAACCAGCCGGATAACTGGTTTACCACTGTTGCGCGTGATTTTAACAATAATAATGTCCGTACAGCAGAGGGTAAACGCATCCGGGTGCGTGTCCGCTACATCGACAGCGGAACCGGGTATCTGTATATTTCATCGGGAAAATACATCCCCGATGCTTTTTCCCCGTCGAATCTCCTTTGGATTAAAATGACACAGGCCTCGGGAGTACCGGTCACCATGTATACCGAAAGTCTTGTCGGCAATACTGCCGGAATTGTCATGAAAGACGCGACCTATGATCTGCTGAAAAAGAATTTCGGGGAAGTAACACTTCAGGCGGTCATTGATGCGGTTGCCCAGGGTGACATTGCAATGGGGTATACTGATCCCTATGCAAGCAGCACCGGCCTGAATTTTCTTATTTCCATATTAAGCGCCTATGCAAAAGGCAATGAATCGAAAATGCTCTCTGACGAAGTGGTGAGTGCATTTGAGGTATTTCAGAGAGGTGTCCCCTACGTCGCGTTCACCACCATTCAAATGCGCGATTCCGTGACAAAGGGCGGGCTTTTGGACGCATTTGTCATGGAACACCAGACATATCTGCGGGCAGAGGTACTCCAAAACGGGTACAAATTCATTCCCTTCGGGATCCGCCATGACAATCCGTTGTACGGCGTTGGGGAGCTCTCCGCGGAAAAACGGGACGCGCTTGCCCAACTCGCAAAATACGCGGAATCCCGCAGAAATCTTGCCAATGAGTTTAAATTCAACCAGAACGCGGGATACGAGTCATCATATGTCATTCCTTCGGGAGAAACCCTTATCGCCGCACAGGCGCTCTGGAAACAAAAGAAAAATGTCGGCAAAAAAATTGCCGCGGTATTTGTGAGTGATGTTTCCGGTTCCATGGGCGGATACTCCATTCAGAATCTGAAGATCGCGCTCCGCGAAGGGGCACAGTTTATTGATCCGAAAAACGCGATCGGGCTGGTGGAATACTCCACGGAAGTTCATTTAAAACTGCCGATTCAGCCGTTTAATGCCCTGCAGCAGTCACGCTACCTTGCAGCGGTTAAATCCATGACCACCGGCGGAGACACTGCCATGTTCGACGGCATTATTGCTGCAATGGACCTGCTTGTTGAATACACCACCGAAAATCCCGATTTTCGGCCGGTATTGTTTGTCCTTACCGACGGCCAGACGAATGCCGGAAGTTTTCAAGCGCTGCAGGACATCGGCGCCATCGCCAATACCCTGGATATTCCGATATACACCATCGCCTACGGAGAAGACACCAATACGTCCCTGCTGCAGCAAATCTCCTCCATAAATGAAGCGGCAAGCATGAGCGCGAACGACGAGGCAATCGTCAACAAGATCGGCGCATTGCTGAATCTGGAAATGTAGGAGCAGGCCATGAAACAGTTGTTTGTATGGGCCGGGATTTTTATTGTATTTTATGCAGGCCTCGCGGCAGGCACCCATTTTACCCGTGCTACCAACGCAAAAAAAATACTACTGGCAATTGATGTGTCGGGTACGATGGAAAGTGAAAAGCAAAAACTATCCGGAACCTTGTCGTTTCTTGAACAGTCTCCGTACGTTCAATATAAAATTGTCACCAACAGTCCCAATATGCGGCTGCAGCTCCTTCAGGATTGGTCGTCTGTACCGGACTTCGGCGCAGTATCGGCAATTACCATGTATGTCCCCTTAAGTCTTGAAAAACTTGCCGGGATAGCCGGACAGGCGGGAGCCGATGAGATTATTTTTATTACCAATGCCGCGGACACAAGCGCGTTGCGAAATATTCCTGACTCAAGAATTATCACACCATAAACACCAGTTCGGGCAGATATCCGCTCCAGGAATCCGGATTATTCTTCCATCATTATCACCGCCCCCGTCAGTAGAGTGTTTTATATTTCTCACTATCAAGGATACCGCAGGCTTTTGGGAAACCGGCAGGAGGGATCCCGAAAGCCTGGATCAGCCGCACCGGGCAATTCACCCGGGCAATGGTGGCGTCGTTTTCCCGGACTGTTTTTCCGCGGCTGAAATTCTCAGGCGCAGCAGGGAATGAATATGGTTTAACAGATTAATAAACGGCATTGAGACACCTCCTGTACCAGACATACTGAAAAAAAACGGAAAAACCAGGAATTGCCATCTCTCTGAAATACCGGTATACTCATTGGCATGTCGCTGGAGAATACGGGTATTAATCCGAAACACAGTTTCCACGAGGAAGCCGTCCGCACACTGATGGCCTTGCCAACACTTACCCCAAAACAAATCGCCGCGAAAATCCGCCGCCATGGCTACATCGGACAGGATGTGGCGGTGAAATCGGTCAGCCTCATGGCCTATCGCCACATTGAACGCCTCAAGGCAATATTCATCGACAAGATCAGCCCGGAACAGATCCCCCAAAAAACCAACCTTTTATTTGTGGGGCCAACCGGCTGCGGGAAGACCTATCTGGTAGAATTGCTGTTCCGCGATATCCTGAAACTGCCCACAGTCATTGTCGACATGACCAGCTTCTCGGAAACCGGATATGTCGGCCAGGATGTCGCCACCATTCTCACGCGCCTGTTGTATGCCGCACAACTCAACCCTGTCCATACCAGTTTCGGGATTGTCTGTCTCGATGAGATCGACAAGATTGCATCCGGCCAGAACAATGCTGTTTTCGCCGGCGCGGGAACCACGAAAGACGTATCTGGTCTTGGAGTGCAGCGCGAACTGCTTAAACTCCTTGAATCCTCTGAAATTCCGGTCCCGCTGGAATTATCGCATTCAGAATATTCACCCAGAGCGACCATTTCCACTGAAAACATTGCATTTGTCGCCTGCGGCGCATTTTCAGGCTTTAAAAGCATTATCGAACACGAAAACAGACTGCATATCGGTTTTGGGAGGGAACCGGGCAGCAATACGGATGCCCGCATTGCCGTGACCTACACCGAAGATGATGTTGCCCTTGCACGGCATTTTCTGGACTATGGATTTCTGCCTGAACTGATCGGCCGCTTCAAACGTATTCTGCCGTTTCACGCTCTCTCCAAAGCGGATTTGACGCGTATCCTCCACACTCATGTACTCACCCGCTATATGAATGAATTCAAATTCAAGGATATTTCCCTGGAGATTGATGATGACGTGCTTGGCCTGATCGTGAGTGAGAGTTTCGAAAAGGAAACCGGCGCACGCGGCATAGAATCTGCGCTGGTTCGTCATCTGGAGGATGCCGCCTTCGAAGCCTATTCAAAGCCCGGTATCAGACGGATTAAACTGTCGTTGAAAAAAAACGGGGTCGTCTGTGCCCTCGAATAGGGAAAATACTGTCCCGCCGGATTTTTCTGCCGAACTGATGGCGCTTGTTGAGTGGCAGGTTGCGTTCGGCCCGCGCCTTCCGGGCACTGCTTCGCATCAAAAATTCATTGAAGCACTCAAAATAAAAATATCACCGTTTTGCGACGAATTGTTTTCCCAGGAATTTTCTATTTTTTTCCAGCAGAAAGATACACAGTGTGAAAACATCATTGCGGTAAAAAAAGCAGCCGGAGTTCCATCAATGAAACCGCTGTTAATCGGGACCCATTTCGACACCCGACTTATTGCAGACAATGAAGACGATCCCGGTAAAATCAATATTCCCATCCCCGGCGCGAATGACGGCGGTTCGGGCACGGCCATACAGATTCAGCTTCTCGCGTATCTGGCCGGCCGCAACTACTGCCGCGATATCCATGCGGTGTTCTTCGATGCCGAAGACGTGGGAAATATTGACGGGTTTGAGTTTTCAACCGGGGCACAATATCTTGCCGATCACCCGCTCCCCGAACCGCCGGGAGAAGTACTGGTACTCGACATGGTCGGCGGCAAAAATCTGATTCTTGATTTTGACATGCATCTTTTTGAACAGGAATCAGGGACGGAATTTGCAAAACAAATCATGGCCTGCGCGGTCGATAATCAATTCATGCCGCTTCTCAAACCAAAAACGGCAAAATACAAATATATTATCTGCGACCATTACCCGTTTTTGCAAAAAGGAATTCCCTCTTTTATTTTGATTGATATTGATTACCCGCAGTGGCATACCCAGGCGGATTTGCCGGATGCCATGTCAGGAGAGTCGCTGGGAAATGTGTACGATTTTGTGTGCCGGTTTCTGGATACTTTTCTGGTCAGCAATTCCTAGGCAGAATACTGCTTGAACGCAACAACCGCATTATGTCCGCCGAAACCAAACGAATTTGACAACACTGCCCGAATGGTCCCTTTGACTCCCTTGTTGGGAACATAATCAAGGTCACATTCAGGATCCTTCTCGCTGTAATTTATCGTCGGCGGAAAAAACTGATCCCTGAGCGCGAGAACACTGAGTACTGCCTCAACGCCGCCGGCTCCGCCAATCATATGTCCGGTCATCGATTTTGTTGAAGAAATCTTCAATTTGTATGCATGGTCTCCAAATACGGTTTTAATCGCCCTTGTTTCCATTGGATCGTTTAATGGAGTGGACGTTCCGTGTGCATTAATATAATCAATATCTTCAGGCTGCATTCCTGCATGTTTTAATGCAGAAGCAATCGCAGCTGCCGCACCCTTGCCGGAAGGCTCGGGAGCGACCATGTGATAGGCGTCACATGTCTGACCAAATCCGGCCAATTCTGCATATATTTTTGCACCGCGCTTTTGCGCATGCGATAATTCTTCAAGGACAAGTATTCCGGTGCCTTCCGCGATGACAAATCCATCTCTGGTTTTATCGAACGGCCGTGATGCTGTTTCCGGAACATCATTGTAACTGGTAGAAAGAGCTTTTAACGCGCAGAATCCGCCCAGGGATACCGGGGTCACCGGAGTATCCACTCCGCCGGCAATCATAATATCTGTTATCCCTGATTTTATTATTTGGGATGCGGTGGCAATAGAATCTGTTCCGGATGCACAGGCGGTGACAATCGGAAAACAGGGCCCTTGGGCATTAAAAGCAATGGCGACATTCGCCGCGGATATATTGCAGATGAGCTTTGGAACGGTTAAAGGATGAAGACGATTTGCCCCTTTATAAAACAAATCATGGCACGCCTGCGTAAAGGTGTCCAATCCCCCGACTCCGGTTCCTATAATCACACCAATTTTGTACGGGTCAATCGCGTCAAGTTTCAAGCCGGAATCTTTTACAGCCTGGGTACTTGCAGCCATTGCAAAAAGGGAGCATCTGTCATGTTTTCGGGCTTCTTTTGAATCGAGAATGTCATCTGCAGAAAAATCTTTCACAACACCGGCAATACGGCAGGACAGGGCTGATGCATCAAAGTGCTCAATGGCAGTGATCCCGCTTCTGGCATTCCTGATTCCTTTCCATGTTGAGGCGACATCATTTCCGAGTGGATTTAAGGCTCCCAGCCCGGTGACAACAATTCGACGTTCCATTCCCCGCTCCTTAGATCATCATTCCGCCATCAACCTGGATAACCCGGCCGGTAATATATGATGATAATTCTGAAGCAAGGAACAAAGTCACTTTTGCAACTTCTTCAGGTGTGCCGCCGCGGTTCATCGGAACCTGGCCGAGCATTGCCTTTTTCGCTTCATCGCTCAGTTTTTCTGTCATGTCGGTAACGATATACCCGGGGGCAACCGCATTCACGCGGACGCCGCGGGAACCAACTTCTTTTGCAAGACTTTTTGTAAAACCAATAAGGCCTGCCTTGGAAGCAGAATAGTTGGTCTGTCCGGCATTACCGCCCACCCCGACTACAGAAGCCATATTGATAATTGATCCGGTTCTTCGCCGCATCATGTCCATTGCGATATGTTTTGAAACAAGAAATGCTGATGTCAAATTGATGGAAATGACTTTTTCCCAGTTTTCCAATGACATTCGAAATACCAGTCCATCACGGGTAATTCCGGCATTGTTCACCAGCACATCAAGCCCGTTGCTTTCTGCAATGACTTCCTTGACCACAGTGTTCACTTCTTCTTCATTCGATACATCAACCTTTTTAAAAAAGACCGCTCCGCCATTTGCTTTTGCAAGCGACTGCATTTCTGATACAGCATCACCTTCAGCCAGGTCAAAATAATATACCGTTGCACCTTCCTTTAAAAAAAGTGTCACAATTTCTTTTCCAATGCCCCGTGCACCGCCGGTGACGAGCGCTTTTTTACCCTCAAGCAGCATACTGATTATCCCTCCGAAATTTGTACTATTTCTTCCATTTTACCGGCACTCCTACATTCACTGGTGTCTGTAAACGCTTTCCACAGCCCCTTCAGGACTGTTCCGGGCCCTGCTTCGATATAGCGTGCATACCCGTCGGCCTGAATCGCCTGTTCTTCTTTCACCCACAATACAGATGAGGTCACCTGTTGTACGCACAGGTGTTTAGCTTCATCTGCCGAGGTAATCCGGCCGCCTGTCACATTCGAATATACGGTTTTTCCCGGGTCACGGAATGTGATGCCGGAGAGCAATCCTTCAAGCTCTTCCTGAGCTGATTGCAGAAGCGGGGTGTGAAACGGCCCCGATACTTTCAGCGGGATCACCCGCCGCGCGCCTGCAGCTTTGACCGCTTCGGCGCCTGCCGCAAGGCCCTCCTGCGTTCCCGCAAGAACCACCTGTACCGGGCTGGTATGGTTTGCAATAAACACATCGCTGCGGTGAAGCTGCTCCAGGCTCTGGAAAGCAATGTCATAGGCAAGTCCGATCACTGCGGCCATTCCGGCATTTCCGCCGGCAGTATCCGCATTTCGGCTGGCCTTTTCCATGAACTCGCCGCGCATCTTTACCAGAGGAAAAAGATCTTTTACCTCTATTATACCTGCGATACAGAGCGCCGAATATTCGCCGAGGCTGAACCCGGCGCATCCGTCAGGGACAATACCGTGCTCCTCCAGCACTGTCGCCGCAGCGAGATTCATGAGCGTGACCGCAACCTGGGTTTTATCAGTCTCTTTGAGCTCTTCCTCACTTGCTTCGAACAGCAGTTTTTGTGTGTCCAAGTTTGTTGTTTCGGACGCTATAACAAACAATTCCTTTACTTTCGCACTCGCCTCAAAGAGGTCACGGCCCATTCCGGAATATTGCGCGCCCTGTCCGGGAAATAAAATACATGTTTTCATTATTGTTTCTCTTGGAAGGCAAATTACCACATGAGTTGGGCGGTGTCAAGCGAATCAAAGGCAATAATGAATGTTTTTACAGGCCAACATTCATGGCATTTTTGCCGCTTTTACCAGGGGAAAGAGAATGAAGAAATATGTTCACCGCCGAAGATGCCGAACCGGTGTCAGCTCACAGGGAACTCACGATTTGCCAGGATTTCTATATTTTGATAATTCTCCATAAAATCAGGGGCAACACTCTTGTTTGACCATGAAATCCCAATGTCGAACATGGTATATTGCATAACAAAAACAGGTTAAAACAAAAAAAACGTAAAAACAAGGACATGCGGAATTTACAACAAATTTACAACTATTTAACGAGTTGGTTGCATCTGGAAACTATATTGGAGTATATAAACCACCGGGTTTTGCAGAAAAACATAATACCCGGCAAACTATAAAGGAGATTCATATGAAAAAAATCATTGGAATCACAATGATTGTATTCCTGGGCCTGGTTTTTTCCTGCGACCTGGGACTATCAGCCGGAACAGGCGGTCAGGAAATAACCGGAGGTGGCGGCGTCACTATCACGCTTCCCGCAGGAAATACTCCGTCCCCGGGTGCAGCCGGAACCAGGTCAATTACCGGCAACCTGAACCGGGCGGTATCACCATCCGATATCATCCGGTTCGACGCGATACTTGAAAACATCGCCGGGGCAACAAGCAGAACAGTAAGCGGACAGCCGGGTGAGACATTGACATTCCAAAATGTTGAAGAAGGTCTGTACACCCTTACATTAAACGCGTTTAATGACACGGATATCATGCAGTACACAGGGACAACTCCTGTGACGGTCAAAAACGGTGAGACGGCAAATGCGCACATTGTTCTCGATTATGTCTCGGGTGAAATCGGCATCGAAATCAGTTTTCCTCTCGATTTGAAAGGCGTCGACAAACTCGGTCCATTTAACGCAAACCCCGCCGACCATCTGATCAGCGACATGACCAACGGAGTAACCATCGCCATGTCCGACAATGGTGATTATGCGGTATTATGGCGGCGGGACACCTCCTCATCATGGGACGGATATTTCATGAAGCTGTATTACGCGAACGGCACGCCGAAATGTGACCCCATTCAAATCGCATCAACCTCACAATCGGATTATTACAACATCCCGAAGATGGGGATGGACCGGAACGGAAACGTTGTGGTTGCCTATGTTGATTACAGACAGGTCACGACCTCCGGGTACGCGCGGTTCCATATGGTCAAAATGTATTCCGCAGACGGCGTGCTGACAAAATCGTTTCAGGTAAACAATGGGTATTATACATATACCGCTCCCGGTTTCGCGATGAACGCCGACGGGGATTTCATCGTCGGAACCGCATGGACCGCACCGGAAACTTCGTGGTCGCGTACTACTCCACTACCACCCGCGCGTTTTCAATCAGAAAATATTCACGGCAAGGCGCCTTGCTGGTTACAATTGAGGATATTCCCATGCTGGACATAGAAGGAAGGCCGCAGGTTACCATCAATGATCACGGCTATTTTGCCGCTTTGTGGGTTGAATACAATATTTTCTCACCCAGTATGCGCAGACTGGTGATGCAGACCTTCAATCCCGACGGCACCACGGCCGGCCCGCTGGGAGCGGTTTCTGAAAACCCGGGTATTGCAACCATCGGAATACGGTCAGAACCGGGATTCGACATCAGTTTTAAAAATACCTGGGAATTGGCAGTGACATGGATAAAATACACTGCGCAGACCTCCGGTTTGTATACAAATACCACACAAGTGGTTTTACAGCGGTATTTCATAGACGGCTCCGCACTGTCAGCCGCGACAGGCCTTTCGGATGAAGCGGGTGCAAATACAACGACATCTGAAAGATACACGTACATGTCAGCACATATTTCCTGTGCCAGAAATTACAACCACTATATCGTGGGATGGGCAAATCTGATGACCGGCAAGATCCAGTACTCACTGCTGCTCGGCGACAATTACTGATTACCAAAAGAAAAGGAGGCGGCCGTATACCGTCTCCTTTTTTTCATTAATAAATAACTGTCATGTTTGGATATGCTCCGGTCAGTTTAAGATTTTCTATTGTAATGTGTCCCGGTTTATACACCCCAGGGGTCATCCTGTCCAGACGTCATCACGAATGAGAAAAGACAGACAAAGAAACCATTATAATTAAAATAAGCAATATTTTGATTCCAGGCAGCTGTTAAAAAAGCTGTGGATTTTTTGACAGCAGAAACAGGATGGTGCTGTGCATGGAAAAAAGGTAAAGACCGAAGGAAATCAGTCCCGTCAGGAGATTTACCGGTTTCACCGGGGGTGCAAAACCTGCCACAAACCGCAGAGGGATGATTCCCGCGAGGCAAAGGTAAAAGAATATACGGGGAATAAGAGCAGCGGGATCTTTGTCCTGAAAATAAAGAACACTGCCTTCTATATATACCTGCTGCATGAGAGCCATCACCAGCACAAGAATGACGGGAACAAGAATTTTTTCCATGATGAAGCGGGCAGCCACCGGCCCCTTCTTCTGTGAGTAAAAAAAACGCTCCACTCCATTAAAGGCGCCCAGTGCATGAAGAACAATTCCCAGTACAGGAGGACTCATCAGAGCGATGCCAAGAACAGCTGCATCCGCACTGTCTTTTATACGGTTTTCTTCCCTGATCTTCCCCGGAAAGCTGAAACCAATCAGCCCGCCGCAAAAGGAAAACCATATTCCGAAAATATACAGCAAGGGGAAAAGGGCTTCGATGTCCTTATGTATTTTCGCCAACTGTGGCGGGAAACCGATGAACAGAAAAAGAATAGTCAGGGAACAGACCGCCATTACAATTTTTTTTATAAAAGTGTATTTTTCTATGCCAGCCTCATACTGTCTGTACAGCCGGCCGGCATAGAAGGGCAGGAAAAAATCGACAATCAAAAACAGAGCGACTCCTGCCCCAAGGCTGATTCTTCCAGAGAGCATCTGGCCGGAGGGAAGAAGGACGAAGAGCACAAAAAGGGAGAACAGGCCAATGACAGCATCAATGACAAATTCATCCAGGTTGAGTTTTTTAAAGAGTCCCGCAGCGGATGCCACGCTCCCTGTTTCCGCCGCTTGCTGTTCGGCTGCCCGGACGGCGGCCTGCCGGTTTTTCAGCAGAAATACAGCTTTGACCACACTGCCTTCGCTCTCCTCCAGAGCCCGGGCACAGTCTTGCTGCCCTGCCCCGGTTTTGCTTTGAATGATATTAATGGCATCAGTTTTATTTTTCATAAATATAATTGTAAAAAACCAGATTAATCCTAAAAGTGAACAGGAAAAATATACCTTTTCATTTATTTTTTTGCAAGAAAAATCGAATCAAGAAAAAAGTGACCGGGAATATCCATAGCACAGATAATTCTGCAAAAGAGCAGCCGCACTTTTTTCCTCACCTGCGCAATCGGCGGTGAGCATTTCCATCAAATCAGTTTCAACTGCTCCAATAATTTACTGTTGGCCCTGTTTACCTGAATGTTGAATTAATGAATAATGGCCCATGATGCAAGGAGTGTCAGATGAAAGAAATATCGAACAATCTTGATCAATCAAAGCTCTATCAACAGATGAAGGAACTTGCTGATGTGACCGGCAAGCTCATCACCCGTTATTATTTGCAGGGGGTTGCGGTTGAAACCAAGGCTGACCAGTCTCCGGTCACTGCTGCCGACCGCGAAGCAGAGCAGCTGATGCGGAAAATGATTAAAGCCTGGTATCCAAACCATGGAATAATTGGAGAAGAGTTCGGGAATGAAAATACAGATGCAGAATATGTCTGGATACTTGACCCGATTGACGGCACAAAAAGTTTTGTCTCGCATGTCCCGCTGTTCGGCACCCTGATTGGGCTCTTGCATAAGGGTGAACCCGTCGCAGGAATTATCAATAATCCGATCCTGGAACAGTTCTATTTTGGAGACGGGAAAAAAGCGTTCCTGAATGATAAACCCATCCATTGCAGCAAGTGCCGGAAGATTGGCGATGCCGTCATGTGTACTTCTGACCCGCTGAACCCGGCGAAATATCAGTCAAAATCCGGGTTCGAAAAGCTCGCTCACAGCGTTAAGGTATATCGGACATGGGGTGACTGCTACGGCTATGGGCTTCTTGCTTCCGGCCAAATTGATATCATGATTGATCCGGTGATGAATCCGTGGGACAGCCTGCCGCTCATCCCGATCCTCCGCGGTGCAGGGGTCACGGTCACGGATTACCACGGGAATGATCCGGTAAAACATCCCGAGAGTATGGCGGCAGCAGCGCCTGGAATTCACAAAGAGGTGATCGCGATGCTCAACAGGGAATAAAGGAAAGACTCTGATCCATTTATTAAAAAAGGAGAACAGGAAAGTCAGGAAAATGCAAACAGATCTTTGAGGAATCCGTAAACGACCCTGTCAATTCTTTCCGTTCCCGGGTTCTGTATCTTCATTCCTTTCCTTTGTTCCTGCGTTCCTTATAAATAACTCTTTACCTTTTTTCCTACCTTCCTTATCACAGACAGGCCTGCCATCCGCCGTCAACATAAATGGTATGGCCATTAATATAACTGGCAGCACCGCTCGCCAGAAATATTGCCGCACCAACAAGCTCTTCGGGCCTGCCCCACCTGGCCAGCGGTACTTCCTTTTTTACCCAGGAATCAAATTCTTTATCATCCTGTAACACTTTGGTCAGATCGGTCTCGAAATATCCTGGCCCGATCGCATTGGTTCGGATGCCGTACTTTCCCCATTCGGTCGCCATGGATTTGGTGAGCATTTTCAATCCGCCCTTGGCCGCGCAATAATTTGCGATCGAAGGCCTGGCCATTTCCGCATTCAATGATGTTATATTGATTATCGTTCCTGTTTTACGGTGAATCATGTGTTTTGCAACAGCCTGTGCAGTGACAAACACCGAGGTGAGATTGGTGGTAATAACAGCATCCCAGTCAGGAAGGGACATTTCCTCCAATGGAGCCCTGCGGTGGATCCCCGCATTGTTTACCAGGACATCGATGGGCCCGCATTCCTTTTCAATCGTTTCCACTGCCTGAACTACAGCCTCCCTGTCCGTGACATTGAACCTGAATCCCCTGACAGACGGGTTTTCCTTCGACAAAGCTGTTACCGCTTCCTCTACTCCTTCCTGCCGGGTGCCGTTAACCACGACCAGAGCCCCGGCCTGGGCAAACCCTTGTGCAAGGTGAAATCCCAGTCCCCGGGTAGCCCCGGTGATCAGTACCACTTTATCTTTTACACTGAAAATATTTTTCATAAAAGCTCCTTGAAACGTATCTCTCACAAAGCACACAAAGAAAAAAGACCCTCTGTACCAGATGGTTCTCTTGTTTAAATCCGTTGTTTTTTAATTCTTTGTGCCCCTGGCGGGCCTTGTATGAACCTTGTTATCCTGAGTTTTCATCACACGCAAAAAAACCTCCGGGACCGGCGCCGAGATATCCATCATCATGTTGCTCACCGGATGCAAAAACCTGATCCGCCGGCAGTGAAGCATACTCCCCTTAATGCGGAACTCGCTGAAAAACAGCTTGTTGAGCTTCCAGTTTCCATGGTCATCATCACCTGCTATCGGGAAACCTCTGTCTGCAAAGTGCCTGCGGATCTGGTGTTTCCTGCCTGTTTTAATGGAAATGTCAAGGGTGGAAAGGTGCTGGTCATGCCACCGGCGAGAAGAAACGCGTGAAAAATACGTTTCCGCCGGCCGGTTGTCCAGTGGCTCGATGCAGGAACCTTTCACCGGCGTGTTGCCAAAGACAATTCCCGTATACTGTTTTGTTATTTTTTTATCTTGTTCCGAAGCGATAATGTCCTGCAGTTTCCCGGCGATCTCCCGTGATTTCGCCAGGATGAGAACTCCGGTGGTGAACTTGTCCAGACGATGAACCAGAAAAACCTGCCCCTCCTGTTTACTCCGCTGTCCATTGAGGATGTCAATAAGCGTCTGGCCGGTATCGCCCGCACCCGAATGCACGGCCAGGCCGCCGGGCTTGTTGATGACATACAGGCATTCATCTTCAAACAAAACCTCAGGATGAAACTCCATTATTTTTGGCACGGCCTGTTTCGGCGTCTTTGATGTGACATCATCAATGGCAATCACATCGCATGTTTTGACCAGCAATGTGTGGTCTTTCACCTTTTCATTATTTACACTTATTTTGCCTTTGCGGAGCAGTTTGAATATCCCGACAGAGGCAATGTCCGGTGCTGTTTTTTGAAGCACTTTGAGCAGTTTCGTGTTGTTGTGTTCTGCGCTTACAATGATTTCTTTGGCCATGGTTTCCTGATTATGGTACAAGGATAACGATTCACCTCCCTCCAGTCAACGGAAACATTTTCAGGGGTATATCAAATTGCGGAGAAATAAAGAAAAGAAATTTCACACAGAGGGGAGACGGCAACACAACGAAATACTTGCGCTCAGAACAGAACTGTGTTATAGATACAGTATAGGCCCTATAATAAAAATGCCTCTGGTCACAGCAAAGCGATGGAAATGAATTATTTTGTTTTAAAGGTAAAAAACGGAAAAGAAGCAGATGTCCTCTCCCGGTCCAGGGAATTGTTCAGGGATGAAGACGTGACCGTGTTCTGGTTCCGCAGAGAACTGCAGATCCGTAAAAGCGGGGCCATAAAAAATGTCCTTTCCCCGCTGTTTCCCGGCTATCTGATTATCCAGGCTTCCTCGATTGCCCCGCAGATTTTCCGGAAATTCAGAGAGATTCCCGGGTTTTCGCATTTCCTGAAAAGCAATACAAACATCAGCTGTCTTTCCGGCCGGGACCGTGAACTCATCCTCCATTTTATCCGGTGCGGAGAAACCATTGCAAAATCCATGGTTTTATTCACCCCAAACCAGCCGATAAAAATTCTCTCCGGGCCGTTAAAAGGACTTGAGGGAATGATCATAAAGGTCGATAAAAGGAAAAAGAGGATAAAAGTGCGCCTTGCCCTTTACAAGGATTCATTTTGTATCGACTTTGGATTTGAATCGGTAGAAGCGGCACCGCAGACAGGTGATGGGAAATAATGGAAACCAGACGAGTACCAAAAAAGATATACATCATCGGCGCCGGCATTGCCGGAGTGAGTATTGCGCGTGAAATAAAGGAAAAGCCGATTCTGGGCGAGGTGGTTGCGTTCCTCGACGATGATCCGGAGAAAATCGGCACCACCATCATGGGCATTCCGGTGCTGGGCCCGTTACAACAGGTTCTTTTATTCTACCACCAGATCCCCGCAGACGAAGCAATTATCGCAATTCCCAGCGCAACCCGTGAACAGCTCCTTCAAATTTATGCAAGCATCAAACAGGCTCCTTTTCTGACAGTAAAAATACTGCCGCACCTCTCCCAGGTTTTGGACAACAGCGCTCATCTCATCCAGACGCGTGCCCTTAATCCCGAAGACTTGCTCGGCCGGACACCGGTAAAAGTAAGCCTGAAAAGCAGCCTCTCCTATCTGCGCGGAAAACGCGTTCTCATTACCGGTGCAGGCGGAAGCATCGGCAGCGAATTGGCCCGGCAACTGCTCTCCGGCGGGGCATCACGGCTCTATTTGTTCGGACACGGCGAAAACAGCCTGTATGATATTGATCGCGAACTGAGGATTCTCCAACAGGGCGGTGTCGGGGAAAAAGCGACAATCATTCCCATTCTGGGAGAACTGCAGGACCGGGACTATATTTTCTACCTGCTCAAACGGCTGAATGCAGATGTGATTTTCCACGCAGCAGCGCACAAGCATGTCCCCATGCTTGAAGAAAATCCCGTCGAGGCGATAAAAAACAACGTCTTCGGCACAAAAAACCTGGTTGACGCAGCATTTACCTACAACACCAGCAGGTTTTTGCTTATCTCGACCGACAAAGCAGTGGAGCCCGCGAGCGTATACGGCGTGTCAAAAATGCTCGCAGAAGAAATTGTGCTTTCGGTAAATGCCGCCGACCGTGACTTTATGGTTGTCCGGTTCGGCAATGTCCTGGGTTCGCGGGGAAGTATTCTGCCCCTGTTCCAGAAACAAATCGCTGCCGGCGGGCCGGTCACGCTTACCGATCCCGAAGCAAAACGGTTTTTCATGACCATTCCGGAAGCGGTCTCGCTGGTATTAAAAGCAGGCGGAACAGGAAACGGCCAGGAAGTATATATCCTGGATATGGGCGACCCCGTCTATATAAAGGACATGATTCACCAGCTTATTCAACTGAATGGATTCACACCGGACAAGGATATTAAAATCGCAATCACCGGCCTGCGGCCAGGCGAACGGATCGATGAAAAACTCTACCGCATCAACGAGACACTTGAACCAACCGACTTTCCCAAAATCAATAAACTCAAGCGAACCTCGTTTTTAATCGGAGATCTTGAGAAGATTCTGGAAGAGCTTTTGCCGATCTGTTATTTCGACCGGGATCAGCCCTTCCTGTTCCGGCGCATGGACGCATTAAAAAAAATAGTCGGCGAGGTCGTTCCCTCGTATCAGAAAATATACAATGAGCAGCTCATTTAAGAAAATCATCCCGTTTGCAAAACCCTCAATCGGCACCGACGAGGAGGATGCGGTTTTGCGCGTTTTGCGGAGCGGATGGCTTACCACCGGCCGGGAAACCCTTGCCTTTGAAAAAGAATTTCAGGAATTTGTTTCATCAAAGCATGCACTCGCGGTAACCTCCGGTACAGCCGGCCTTCATCTGGCCCTTGAGGCTTCGGGAGTGGAAGCAGACCAGTTTGTCATCACTACTCCCTATACCTTCGCCGCAACCGCGGAAATTATCCGCTATATGCATGCCCACCCCCTGTTTGTGGATATCCTGCCGGATAGTTATAACATTGACCCGGAACTGGTTGCAAAGGCAGTCAGGGAAAACAAGCATCATGTTGCCGCGATCATCCCCGTACACATTGCGGGAAATATCTGCGACATGAAATCACTCTGCGAAATTACCGCCGAAAAAAACATCCATATCATCGAAGATTGTGCACATGCCTTTCCGGTAAAGTATAACGGAAAATATGCCGGCACCCTGGGGCAGATCGGGGTATACAGTTTTTATGCAAACAAGACCATCACGACCGGCGAAGGGGGGATGATTGCAACTGATAATACCGAATACACACAGCGGATGAAAGTCATGAGAACCCACGGCATCGACCGTGAGGCCTGGGACCGGTATTCTGCGCAGAACAAGTGGTATTATGAAATTATCGAGCCGGGTTTCAAGTACAATTTGTCGGATATTGCCTCTGCCATCGGCAGGGTGCAGCTCACCCGCGCGAATGATTTTCTTGAAAAAAGAAGACATATTGCAAATATCTATATCCGGGAACTCAGCGGCCTGGATTTTCTGCATATTCCGGCATACACCGATGACCATGCATGGCATTTGTTCATGATCCGGATCCAGCCGGAGTACTGCACCCTGTCAAGAAATGTATTTATTGAAAAACTGTCCGAAAACGGCATCGGGACATCGGTTCATTACACCCCCCTGCATATCATGCCCTATTACAAAAACAAATACGGGTACAAACCCGATGACTTTCCTGTTTCATTGGCAAATTCACAAGCATGCATCAGTCTCCCCATTTATCCGGATCTGGACGAGGAAGATCTGATGTATATCATCCAGACCGTAAAAAAAATCGGCCAGGCCCATCGCCCGGTTCATACTGCGGTTCCCGGCAGCGCAGCAACCTCTCCAAAACCCGAAAAATAACTGTCTGTTTATTTTCTGCCCACTCCCACATTTACCAAACAGACATCCTTCGGTATACTGATACACAAGAGAGTTTCGTATCCGGATTTTCAATCAAGCGTGTAGATTTACCAAAGAGGTTCAATGAAATGAATATACGCGAAGAAGCAGTAAAAACACTCCGCGGAAAAATAGAATTCCTTGAGGATATCAGGTTCCCCTCCCTGTTGAACACCTATGTTCTGTGTTCCCCGATTTATACGGGAACATTTGAAATTCTGGCAATTCCGCCTCTTCCTGACGGATATTACTGCATTACCGCAGCTGATATCCCGGGATCAAACACCCTCTCCTGCTTTGACGGGACCATGCCGGTTCTCGCGGCAGAGACGATCCATTACCAGGGTGAACCAATCTGCATCCTCATCGGCGAGAAGGAAGAGAAGCTGCTGGAACTGGCACAGCTGGTGGATATTGGGTACAATGAAGAATCGCCCCGGCTCTCGATTGAACATCCGGATAATGAGACGATTGCCGATTCTTTTTCTTTTTCCAGGGGAAATGTGCACCAGGTGTTCAAAAACAACAAATCAATACTGGAAGAAGAATACAGTGTCGGGTTTCAGGAATATGTTTTTCTGGAACCGCAGAGCAGTGTCGCCATCTACGGAGAAAAAAATCTTTCCGTGTATTGTCCTACAAAAAATGCCTTTCATATCCGCGACAATCTCGCTTCGCTTTTGGATATCCCTGCCGTGAAGATTACCATTATCGTTCCTGATTCCGTGCAGGACCCCGGAGACAAGGAAGCACTCCCCATGATCATTTCATCGCTGGCAGGATTATGCGCCTTTGTCACCAAAAAGAACGTCAGAGTGACGCTGGACAATACCATAAAACGCTATCCGACAATCATCAAACATAAAACTGCGATCGGCCCGAACGGCGAACTTTTGGCCGCAAAAGTTTCCCTGGTCACCGACTGCGGCGCCTATCCCAGTATTTCCCCGCACCTTTTTCACCGGGCGATCTATACACTACTGGGGGCATACGATTTTGAAACATATGAAATTCAAGCAGCAACTGTCCGGACCAACAAAGCGCCGTACACAAGGTTTCTCAACGGCGGGGCGGTCGAAGCATTTTTCGCGATTGAGCTGCACGTGACGCATGCAGCCCGGCTTGCCGGGGTAAATCCGGCAGAATTTAAGAAAAAACATCTGCAGACCGAATCAAAAACAAAAAAACCGGGCAATACTGATACCGCTTCCGCCATCACCAGCTGCATTGACACAGTCATCACCCAATCCGATTTCAGCAGAAAGTACAGGGCCTATGAGGCACTCCGGGGGAGCATTCCGTTTCCCCATTTTCAGTATCCAATCCGGGGAATCGGATTCTCGACGGCTTTTTTCGGTTTTGATTTTATCGATGAATCACGCGCCGACGAAAAGCACTCAATCAGGCTCACCTTTGAAAAAAATACTCTGACCATTTACTCCTCTGCAACAGAAATGGGCCAGGGATTAAAATATCTTTTTTCTTCCATTGCAGCGAAAGAACTGAATCTAAAACCTGAGCAGATCTCCATCGCACCCGTCAACACTTCGGTTAATCCAAACTCCGGCCCCATCTACGAAACCCATGCAGTGACCGAAATCGGAAAATTAATCGAGGACGGCTGCCGCAAACTGAAAAAAAAAATGGGAAAATCAAGGAAACCGGTCACCATCATCCACACCGTCCGAAAAAAAAAGACTGTTTCTCCGCGGCAGCTGTTTGAAAAAGCTGATGCCGGGACGCTTTCATGGTGCGCCATGGTCATCGAGATAGAGATAGATCCGGCAACACTCGTGGTGGAAATTCCGGGCATCTGGGTTGCACTGGAATCGGGAATTATTATAGACCGGGAAATTGCACAAATTCATATCGAGAAAGAAATCGCAAGCGCTCTGGAGATGCTCCATCATTCATCATTTCCCCACGGCCACAAATACAGAGTGTATAAAAAAATTCCGCCGATACATATTTCATTCAGTGAAAAACATTACGCACAGGGCCCTGCCGGCGGCAAGGGAATCGGCGAACTCCCCTCGCTGCCCGTCGCTCCTGCATATATCGCCGCTGTCTCCCAGGCGATTAACCATGAGATCAATTTTTTCCCGTTCTCACCAACACACATCGAAGATATTGTGGAGTCAGAATGAATATTACGTTTACATTGAACCAGGAAAAAACCGACATCACCTGTCATCCCCTCACACCACTTCTGGAAATTATCCGCGGAACGCATGCGCTCAAAGGGACACATACCGGGTGCCTTACCGGTGAATGCAACAGCTGTCTGGTCCTGGTAAATGATACGCTGCTCAATGCGTGTCTGTTTCCGGCATTCCGGCTTAAGGACGCCAGGGTGGTCACAATTGAAGGATTTGTGAAAACAAGGGAATACACAGATATTGAAAAAGCTTTCCTGGCGAAAAACATCATTCAATGCGGATTCTGCGCACCCTCCCTTGTACTCACTGCACATGCAATATTGACAATGAAAACAACCCCGCTTCGCGGTGAAATAGAAGAATTTCTCGCAGGCAATCTCTGTCTGTTTTCCGGATGGCATCAGGTTGTTGACGCCATCATGCTCGCAGCGCAATACCGGAGGAATAAACGTGAAATTAAAAGAAGATAACATCCGCATCCTTTCCCCCGGATCGCTCCGTGACCTGCTCTCCCTGCTCAAGGAGTATCCGAACGCGATGATGTTCGCAGGGGGAACACATATCATGCAGCAGCTGCACACCAATGAACCGGAATCAATTCCCGATACTGTTTTTTCCCTTACACAGATCGATGAGCTTACCCGGATCCGCCGGAAAGAACACACCATCGAAATCGGGGCATGTGTGCCCATATCCCGAATACTGTCCCTGGGACCCAACATCGTCCCGCGAATTCTGATTGATGCGATGAAACAGATTTCGAGCCCCTCAATCAGAAATTCCGCCACCATTGGAGGAAATCTTTGCCTGGGGTCGCCGTTTTCTGATTTGATCGTGCCATTAACAATTCTTGATGCCCGCATCGAAGTGCGAAGCCCGTTGATCCATACCTGGATGCCCATCGCACGGTTTATCCGGACTCCCTGGAAAAACAATCTGCTGTCAGGCGAAGTGTGCACTGCAGTGAGCATTCCAATCACCCCGGCACAAATTCAAACATACCGCAGCCTTGAGGTAATCACCGCCCCGACATTGTCGGTTGCCAAATTCGCAGGCCTTGCACACATTTACCGGGGAACAGTGACTGATTTCAGAATGATTATCGGCGGCCTGGACCCCCTGTTCCATCGGAACCGGGAAATTGAATCCACCGGAGTTGGCAGAAAGGTTCCCTTTTCGCCAAAGTTTATCCAGCAGTTCTGTGACAGCGTCAAAACATTTGTTGATGCCTGCGACCCGGGTTTTCTGCCGGACAAATACCACCGAAAAACCAGCATCAGGTTATGCAGGCAGTTTATCGAACGGGTGAGTTCGCACCGCGGAGTATAGAAAAAGAAGAATGAACCACAAATTCCACGAATGGACACAACAAAAAAAGTTTTTCCTGCCTTATCATAAATTTACAATCCTGTAAATCATTTCGATCCTGTCCAATTTTTATTCCAAAAAAACAGACAGGATTTCCCGGATCAACAGAAATAATGAATATTTATTATCAGCTGCCGATCGGCTGAATATTCATGATTGCGGGAATCGTGCGGATACTCTTCATCACTTTGGCGAAATCTTCCTTATTGTCGATCTCTACAGAAAAAGAACCGCTCAATGTATCATTTCCGTTTTCTTCCAGACGCCCCTCGATCAAATGACCATGATATTTTTTGAGTGCCCCTTCTATTTCAGAAAACAGGGCGCTGCTCATCCTTGCGGTTACCTTAAAACGTTTTGTCGCCCGGGGCGAGACGGTTTCCCATTCAACATCGATAATCCTTTCCTGAAAGTCCTTGATATGAAACTGGTTTTTGCAATCAGCGCGGTGCACAATAATTCCTCTGCCCCGCGAGACATAGCCCAGAATCGCATCACCGGTCATCGGCTTGCAGCATTGCGCAAAACGGATCATCAGATTCCGTTCATTGCCGCTTTTAATGCCCACACGGGTTTTGTCAAAAAACTCACGCTCGACATCATTCTTTGCTTCCTCTTTCCTGGGCGGTGTATCGGGTGCTTTTTCATGGATGTGCACTGCTGGTTTTTTCTTTGCAACAATATTCCGGTCTATATACAGGTTTGCATCATGCTGATTCAGCCAATGCCGTATTTTCGACCTGGCGCGCGTTGTCTTTGCATAGCGCAGCCAGTTCACATGAGGCATTGTATTCTGCGAGGTAATAATCTCAATAACCTGAGTGTTTTTTAATTCCCGGTTCAGCGGAATAATACTTCCGTCCGCCTTTGCGGCAAAACAGTGGCTCCCCACCTCGGTATGGATGTGGAATGCAAAATCAATGGCAGTTGATCCTTTCGGCAGCTCCACCACTTCTCCTCCCGGAGTGAATACATAGATGGAGTCCCGCAAAAGTTCCTGCTTGATCTTGTCGAGAAACTCCCGCGAGGCTATTTTTGCGTCAACGAGCGATTTCAGCTGGGTGATCAGAGGAATATCTTCCGGGCGGACAATCTCTTTGGAAAATCCACGCTTGTACAGCCAGTGGGCGGCAATGCCGTTCTCGGCAGTCTGGTGCATTTCAAAGGTGCGTATTTGTATTTCGATCAGTCGTCCGGAAAATCCCATCACCGTGGTATGCAGGCTCTGGTACCGGTTTGATTTTGCCATTGCGATGTAATCCTTGAACCGGCCCTCGATTGGTTTCCATATTTTGTGGACGAGTCCAAGCAGTTCATAACATTCGCCCGGTGTATTGCATAAAATCCGGATTCCAAAAAGATCATAAATATCATTCACCGATTTTCCGGTCCGCTTCATTTTCTGGTAAATCGAATAAAAATGTTTGGCCCTCGACTCCACCTTTATATCAAGCTTTATGCTTCTGCTTTCTTCGAGTACCGCATTTTCCACCTGCGCAAGATACCCGGCACGTTCAACTCTTTTCCCGGCGACCCATTTCCGGATCTGATCGTAAACATCAGGCTGCAGATGTTTGAGGGCAAGGTCTTCGAGTTCATTTTTCAGCCAGGAGATTCCCAGCCTGCCGGCCAGCGGAGCGTAAATATCAAGGCACTCCTGCGCAAACCGCCGCTGCCGGTCCTCTGGAAGAAAATGAAGCGTCCGCATGTTGTGCAGCTTGTCCGCGAGTTTGATCAGCATCACCCGGACATCCTTGATCATGGCAAAGAGCATTTTCCGTACGGTCTCGGCTTCAAGTACTGTTTTGCTTTTTGCCCTGATCGTCGATATCTTTGTCACGCCGTTTACCAGCGCCTCTATCTCGCGGCCGAAACGTTTGCGCAGTTCTGTCCTGGTGATCACTGTGTCTTCAAGCACATCATGCAGCACCGCCGCCGCAATTGCCTCTGCATCAAGATGAAGATCGATGAGCATGGCGGCAACTTCAAGCGGATGCATGATATAGGGTTCACCGCTTTCCCGTTTTTGTGTATTGTGGAGTCCCGCTGCCCAGTCCACAGCCTGGTGAATAATTTTCTTTTCCTCATCGGAATAGGGAATGAGCCGTTCTTTGAATCGCCGGACTATTTCTTCCTGTGTCTTCATTTATCCTGCCAAATGCCCCTGATTACACGTTCCCTGCCCCCCAGATCACTAAAGAGCTCAATATCAATATACTTCTCTTTTTCCATTATGTCTTTCAGTTTTCCCATCTGGGGCCCGGCTGCCTCGCAGAAGAGAGCGCCGTTATGGTTAAGATACTGCGGCGCCTGTTTGATTATTCGGCAAAGAAAGTCTGTGCCGTCCGGCCCGCCATCAAGAGCAAGTACAGGTTCCGGCCATCCCCTGTTTATCATCTCTTCGACCTCGAAAGTGGTGACGTATGGGGGATTGGCCACAATACAGTCATATTTGCCCTGGATATTTGAGAACAGATCGGTGCAGACAAACGGGAGCGGTTTTCCAAGAATCGCTTCAGCGTTACGCAGAAATACCTCTCCCGCATCGCTGCTGATATCTGCACCGGTGATGTGCACTGCCGGCAGCAGTTCTGCAAGCGTGATGGCAATACACCCGCTGCCGGTACACAAATCCAGAACCTGCCCGGTCCCCCCTCGCTGTAAGATAAACTCTTTAACCGCATCGACGATTATCTCGGTATCGGGCCGGGGCACAAGCACCCTGCTGTCCACATAAAATTCGTTATTGTAAAAATCCTTTTTTCGGCGCAGATAGGAAACAGGAATGCCGGTACACCGCTGTTCAATCAGCTGCATTACTTCGATATACAAAGCCGGATCAATTTCGTCGGGATAGGAAACATACACCTGCTCTTTTGAACATTGCATCACCTGCGAAGCCAGAAGCAGCGCATCCAGATGCGGAAGTTCAACCTGTGCCTTTTGCAGCCGCTGTGTTGATTCATGCAGCATCTCGCGGACAGTCATCTATACATCCGCTCCGAGCACCATTTCACGGGCAGACATTTTCAGCGCCTCAACCACTTCATCGATTTCACCTTCCAGAGCGAGTTCCAGCTTGTATAATGTCAGATTGATGCGATGATCGGTAATTCTGTTCTGCGGATAATTATAAGTGCGGATCCGCTCCGAACGGTCGCCTGTTCCTATCTGGCTTCGCCGTGCATCCCGGCGTTCATTCTGTTTCTTTTCCTCTTCCATTTCATAGAGCCGTGACCGGAGGACACGAAGCGCCTTTGCCTTGTTTTTATGCTGCGATTTTTCATCCTGGCAGATGACCACCAGGCCTGAAGGTGTGTGGGTGATCCTCACGGCGGAGTCAGTGGTGTTGACACTCTGCCCGCCGGGGCCGCCGGAGCGAAATACATCGATCCGCAGGTCTTCCTGTTTGATATCGATATCCGTCTCCTCAGCCTCGGGCAGCACGGCTACGGTCACCGCGGAGGTGTGGATACGGCCTCCCGATTCGGTTGCCGGAACCCGCTGAACACGGTGAACCCCGCTCTCCCAGCGCAAATCCGCAAAAACGCTTTTCCCCTGCACCGAAAAGATAATCTCCTTTAATCCGCCAATTCCGGTTTCATGGGATGAGATTATTTCCGTTTTCCAGCCCTTGCGGTCGCTGTATTTCTGATACATCCGGAACAGATCCGCGGCAAAAAGTGCTGCTTCCTCGCCGCCCGTCCCGGCCCTGATTTCCATGATGGTATTTTTGGCGTCAAGGGGGTCTTTGGGAATGAGTAAAACCTTGATGGATTCGAGCAGAGCCGATTTTTCCACGAGAATCGCTTCAAGTTCTTCCTCTGCAAGTTCCCGCATTTCCTCATCGGCTTCCCCGATCAGTTTTCTTGTATTATCCTCGTTTTCCTCTACTGCAAGCAGTTTTTGATATGCGGAAACTGCCCCCCCGAGCTCGGAATACTCCTGCATGACTTCCCTGTATTTTGTCTTGTCCTTGACGGTTTGCGGGTCAGCAATGACCTCCTCAAGATCCTTGTACCGCCTGAATATTTTTTCAAGTTTCCTTTTAATTTCCATTATAATGCTCCTTGCATGGCAATAGTCAATGTTTCTGTGTTTTATGGCCTGTATATCAATGTATTGTAATTGTTACAAATGATCCCGCTAATAATGGGAAAAAGAAAAGAGAAAAAAAGCTTCGACCGATTTCCTTAAAATGGTATCCATATATATAAAATACCAAAAACAGACGGTTCGCGCAACATGATTCGGCAAAGAAACCGGCATGCTGCGTCCAGCCGGATCAACCTTCCTGCAGAACATGCAAAACCGTAATTTTTAATAAACTTCAATTGACAGGAGGAATATTTTAAAATACCATTTAAACATGGAATTCAATGATGAATCGGAGCAGCTGGAAGCAGAACCGCTGGAAATCCCGAAAAAACAGGTGGAAAAGAAACTCTCATTTTTCCAACGCATATTTGGATTTATTTTTAATGCCACAGATGCCGAGCATGAACGCAAACGGCTGCTAAGGGAGATTTCAAAGCTTCTCAAGCGTCAAAAATACAAGTTTTTTCGTATCCGCACCGAGGTGATGGAACCGGCCTTCGCCAGGTATTTTTTTGAATTCTATAAACTCCTGGGCCCTGCTCAATCCCTGGTAAAGCATGCTGATTATTCCGGAGCATTACGGCAGATCATCATTGAAGAATCCCTTCCAAAAGACATTCTGGAAATCCGCGAACGTCTTACCGAAGCGTCAATACGGGCTCGCGCCGAAAAAATTCCCGTCAGGGAACTGTCGACCCAGATAAAAGACGAGCTCATCGGGTTTATGTCGGCATTCGATATCGACAAGGTGCGCATAATCAATCATACATATTCGCTTTTGACATCATTCGTGGATCTTATCCATTTTGATTATTTTTTCCTCCTGAAAAAATTCGACGCCGGCATGCCCGAAGGGAATTTCTTCTATACACCTCATTTCGATGCCACGAACGGGGAATACATCACCGATGAGATGAAGGACTTTCTGGAAATTATTGCATTGATTGAAGAGACCGAAGACTGGAATAAAATCCTCGACATTCTCAAGGAATACCGGGGAGTCGATGTTGTCCCCCGTGCGGGCTGGAAAAAAGTATTGGGCAGAATCCGTGAACTCCGCCGTTCCCGCATCCTGCTTCATATTGTCCAGTATCTCGAGAAAGACCCGTATTACAAGATCAAGGCAATGCCAAAAAGCGAGAAAATCGTAGAATCCTACCTTTCAAAACTCAAGACGCAAACCGAACTGACGATTCAAAAGATCATTAAAGAAAAACACATGTCAAAGGTTGATGAGCTGACAAACCTTGTGTTCGGGACCTCATCCATTTCCCGGCTGAAAAATTATACCGAGAAATCGAATGCCCAGTTTTCAAAACGGATGCTGGGCGGATATATTTTTGTCCAGCCGCTCAATTACCTCAAAGCGTTTCTCCTGGATTATCTGAAAAAGGATATCCGAGAGACGATTGACCTTTTTCTGATCAAGGGCAAATGGACCTCAAACATCATCTCCCAGCAGATATCCGACGCGTTCCATGAACTGATCCAGATATCGGACCGGATTACAGAATTTGACAATTCGGTGTCAGAAGAGACCCAGACCGGCGCCAAGTTCCGCTCCTACCTTCACAAGGCAGACAAAGACAAAACCGCGCAAAAGGTACTTCGGCAAATGCTCAAGGAAGTCAATGACATGGCGCGCGGACTCATTCACGAAGCGGGACAGCACCTCATTACCATCGGGAAAAACCTGAAGTTGATTATCGACGATTACAGCCGTGCCCCGCACGAGCTGATCATCAACTGGAAAGAAATTGAAGCTTCCACCGACAAAAACCTTCAGGAATTTATGGTGGGAGTGTATAAAAAACTCTATTATATAGTAAAACTTCTGCAAGTGTATGCCAAAGAAGGATAACATGTTTAAACGCAATGTATTTTTCAGGAAACTCGAAAGTCAAAGTTCAGAGAAAGACCGGTCTCAGGCAATGGCAGATCTGCTTGCCTCCCAGGAAGAATGCAATATTTTCCAGAAACCGGAAAAAGTCGCGGTCAAGATTCATGTCGGAGAAAAAAACAACGATACCCACGTCGGCCCGGACACAGTGCGAAAAGCTGTCCAGTGGATTCGGGATATGGGCGCCCGGCCTTTTTTAACCGAGACCGCAACCCTGTACAAAGGATGCCGCTATGACGGCATTTCCCATCTTGAACACGCCTTTAACCACGGGTTTACCCAGGGGAAAACCATGGCCCCATTTATCATGGCGGACGGGCTTCTGGGCAATACAGAAATAGAGGTTGCCATTCCGGGCGAACTGCAGAAATCGGTGCATATTGCGCGGGAAGCAGTTCTTGCAGACGGGCTGGTCGTTATCTCCCACGCAACCGGGCATATGCAGGCGGGAATCGGCGCATGCATAAAAAATATCGGGATGGGACTTGCATCGCGGATCGGAAAGCTGCGTCAGCATTCCTCCATTAAACCGTTTGTCAAACCGGAAGTCTGCACCTTGTGCAGGGCATGCATCCGCTGGTGCCCGGAAACCGCGATCGTTGAACAAGACGGCAAAGCTTTTATTATAGAAGAAAAATGCACCGGCTGCGGGGAATGTCTGGCGGTCTGCAACTACGGCGCGGTTGCTTATAACTGGGGTGTGGGATCAGAGGAGCTTCAGAAACAGATGGCAGAACACGCACTGGGCGCGGTAATCGGCAAAAAAAACAAATGTGTCTATATCAATGTACTTGCCAGCATGACGAAAGACTGCGACTGCCTGCATGTCAAACAGACACCGGTCATTGATGATATCGGTATTCTGCTTTCTGCAGACCCTGTGGCAATCGACCAGGCGACTTTTGATTTAACCGCGGAAAAATCGGGCAGCCATCTCGGGAAAAAAGGCTACCCGGAGCTTGACCCGTTTATCCAGCTTGACCATGCACAGAAAATCGGCCTCGGCAGCAGAGAATATAATTTAATTATGATTAATCATTCCTGAACTCATATTCAACGATCCCGCAAAGGGGTACATCACCGAATATCCCTGTGACACACATGATCAATGTCCCATGACTGACCACGATGATCTTTTTATATTGTTTGTATTTTTCAAGTACAGCTTTCCCCCGCTTTTCAACCGATTCAGCACTCTCATACAGAAGTTTTTTTCCAGCTGACACTGCCCCATTCAAATTCCTGAACTCATAGTACCGCCGCAGTGTTTCATTTTCATCAATGACAGCACTTCCGTCCAGTGAAACCGCCCATTCATGAAGATCATACTCTACAACAAGCGGTTTTTGCAGCCTTCTATTGAGAATTTCCGCTGTCTGTAATGCCCGTGTGAAAGGCGATGACAAGATGATATCTGCATCTTTAAACCGCAAGTCCTGCGCTGTCTCCTCCACCATATGCAGGGCCGAAGAATCAAGCGGGCAATAATTTTTTTCCGCGTAGGAGAGATGCCGGAGATCGGCAAGCGTGTAGTCCGATTTTCCGTGGCGTACAAACAATATTTTCATGAGTATACTTTATGCTTTAAAAGATACCCCGGTCAAGCCGTGGGATGACAGTTAAACATTTATGGATATGCACCCAAACCATTTGATGATGCTGGCTCATGCGCCCTGCCGGGCGCACATAAAAAAGGCTGCCTGTGTCAGGCAGCCTGTACTATGACTGAATTTCAAACCTTGTTCTATCTCTGGAAACCCATTTTTTTCTGAACCCACCAGGGCTTCTTTTCATTATCGGATTTTTTATGATCCTGTTCATTCCGATTATTGGAAGTGAACCCGGACTTTCTGTATTTTTCGTCCCGGCGTTCAATTCTGCCTTTTGCACCGGAATAAGAACCGCGTTTTTCATTATTCTGAAAAGCCGGCTTTCGCTCTCCATACCCTGCGGGCTCCCGCTGCCAGGGCTTGCCGCCGGAATTCGCTTTGTATTCTTTTTTCGGCCCCGCATACGACATGGCATTGTATTCTTTCTTGGGTGTGTTGTCATACGCCTCAGAAGCCGGGTTCCTTTTCAGCGGTGAGATCACCGTATTCATTTTTATGTTTACGAGCCGTTCAATATCACGGATAAGGAACCTGTCCTGTTTATCACAGAACGACACTGAAATTCCCGAAGCACCGGCACGGGCTGTCCGGCCAATCCGGTGGACATAAGTTTCCGGTGAATCCGGCAGGTCAAAGTTCACCACATGGGAAATATTGTCAACATCGATGCCCCGGGAGGCAACATCAGTTGCCACCAGCACACGTGCTGTTCCGCTTTTAAACTTGATCAGCGCGCGTTGTCGTGCATTCTGGGATTTATCCCCATGGATAACCTCTGTATGCACACCGTTCTGATGCAGTTTTTTGGCGAGTTTGTCCGCACCGAATTTCGTACGGGTAAAAATAAGCATTCTGCTTACCTCTTCCTGGGACAACACATGTTCGAGCACTTCCTGACGGTCCCGCCGGTCGATAAAATACACCCTCTGGTCGATATTGTCCGCGGCTGCAGACTGTGGTGCCACCTGGATGCGTACCGGATTGTCGAGAAGGCTGTTTGCGAATGAAAGAATTTCATCCGGCATGGTCGCAGAAAACAGAAGAGTCTGTTTTGTTTTGGGCAATTGTGCGGTAATGCGTTTGATATCAGGGAAAAAACCCATATCAAGCATTCTGTCTGCTTCGTCGAGCGTTAATATTTCAACTGCCGAAAGCGTCAGTGCATCGCGGGCAACCAGATCCAGAAGCCGTCCCGGTGTTGCCACCAGAACATCGAGGCCGCGTTTGCATTTGTTGATCTGCGGGGTATATCCGACACCGCCGTAGACCACTGCCATCCGCATGCCCATTCTCTGGCCATATGCTGAAAAACTTTCATACACCTGCAATGCAAGTTCGCGGGTCGGCGCAACAACAAGCGAACGCACCTGGCCGGAAAAGAGCCGGTCGCTTTTTTTGGAGAGACGCTGCAGGATGGGCAGCGCGAAAGCTGCGGTTTTCCCTGTTCCGGTCTGCGCACAGCCGAGAATGTCCCGGCCTTCCAGGACCGGCGGAATTGCCTGCATCTGGATCGGGGTGGGCGTTTCATAGCCCTTGTGCTCAAGTGTAGTACAGAGCACCTGGATTAATTCTAAATCCTTAAAAGTCATGAGTATAACTCCTTGGTTATGTCTGTGATTCAAGCGAAAGGCATGTGCAAACTATCGCAGATAAATGTCTGCTCTAACGTAAAGCTGCACGAGAAATTATATTACTTATTATGAGTAAAATACGTACCATTATTCCAGCTGTCACGAGGGAAAACATTCCTTGTCACTGACATGTTGGCCTTTGCCACTCTTCCCTGAAATAATTCCCGTATTAAGAGGAATGTATCCTGCTGTACGAATGATTTCTCTACAACAGCTTGCCGGCGTAATCGTATATTCCACAACGTGATTGAATTTGCCGAAGGTCGAGTGTTTCTTAAATCTTGACTAAACATATAGTCTTTTTCACAAATAGTCAACCGTTATATTTACCCAATTCTTGATCCAATAAAGACACATAAACAGCGGCTGCATCATGAAAACCCGCAGAAAATACACAGACACCCGTTTACCAGACTCAATTGACAGATAATTCTCTGCGTTTTACTATCACTATATCACCGAAAGGAGAACCATTGACTCACGCATCCGGAAATCTGTTAAAAATCCAATGGCAGAATCACCTTCTCGACTTCTCGAAAAAACATTACATCATGGGTATCCTCAATATCACTCCCGATTCATTTTATCCAGACAGCAGAACGCCAAACTTCGATACAGCGTTCAAAAAGGCAGGGGAGATGATCGCTGACGGGGCTGATATTCTCGACATCGGCGGCGAATCAACCCGCCCCGGCTCTGATCCGATATCTGTTGAAGAAGAGATTCAACGCGTCGTCCCGTTGATAAAGGCATTGAAAAACCAATGGAACGGTATCCTTTCTATTGATACAAAGAAAATAGAGGTCGCCTCTGCTGCACTCGATGCTGGCGTCGACATGATCAATACTGTGTCGGGACTGCGGGAAGATGACAGGTTTGCCCGTCTTGTTGCAGAGGCAGGCGTTCCGGTTGTCCTGATGCATATGCAGGGCACACCAAAAACCATGCAGGAACAGCCGCATTATACCGACCCTGTAAACGAGATTAAACATGAACTACAGCTGCTCGCAGACCACGCAATGGCATGCGGGATAAAAAAAGAACTTATCATTCTTGATCCCGGCATTGGATTCGGAAAACGCGTTTCAGACAACCTTGCAATACTCAATTATATCCGGTCATTCAGGGAATCGGGATTTCCCCTTCTTATAGGGCTCTCCAGAAAATCTTTTCTCGATGCAGTGACCGGACGAAGCGTCGAGGACCGTCTTGCCGGGACGATTGCAGCACAGGCTGTCGCCGCCCTGTCCGGGGCAAATATCCTGAGAGTGCATGATGTAAAGGAAGCTGTTGATACGATCAAAGTCGTCCAGGCAATTGCAGACAGCAAATAAAAGGAGTTCGCCATGGCACGTGTATTTTCGCAGATGAGTACGGGGCTCCCGGAGCTCGACAAAGTGTTTCAGGGTGTCCGGCCCGGCGACAACATTGTGTTTCAGATAGATTCTGTTGATGATTATGTGCCGTTCGTGCATCCGTTTTGCCACGAGGCAAAAGAAGAAAAACGTGAACTGATCTACTTTCGTTTTGCCGACCACCCCGAACTGCTGCCGAAGGACGTGGATGCCCACACTTATCACCTTGAACCGAATGAAGGATTTGAGAACTTTATTTCATCAATCTTTGATGTCATCGAAAAATTCGGAGAGGGGGCCTGCTATGTCTTTGACTGCCTTTCCGACCTCGCCGCTGACTGGTATTCAGACCGGATGCTCGGAAACTTTTTCATGCTTACCTGCCCGTATCTGTATGATTTTGAAACCGCCACCTATTTCGCCCTGTTCCGCGACCATCATATGGCGGTTGCGACCAATGCCATCCATAATACAGCCCAGGTTGTTGTGGATGTGTACAAAAAAAACGGGGATTATTATCTGCACCCCCTCAAGGTTTACAAACGGCATTCGCCCACAATGTACATGCTCCACCACTGGAAAAACAAATCCTTTACCCCGGTCACCGAGAGCATGGTCATTGCCGGCATCATGACCTCGGTCCCCCAGCCGTGGCTCGATTTCACTCTGCAAGAGTACGACACCTGGACAAAAACCTTTTACCGCGCATGGGAAATCACCTCGCGCGACCCCGAAAAAAAGTTCGAAAACTCGGCAAAAGCGCAGAACCTGAAAATACAGCTTTTACGCATGGCATTCACCCGCGACGAACGGCTGAACGAACTCGCACAAAAATATCTTTCTTTAAGCAATCTTGTGGCAATAGGAAAACGGATGATCGGCACCGGGCTTATCGGCGGAAAATCCGCCGGCATGCTTTTAGCTCGTGCAATTCTGGTGCATGAAGATCAGTCATGGGAACAAATTCTTGAAGCACACGACTCATTCTTTATTGGTTCGGATGTTTTTTATTCATACCTCATCCAGAACGGCTGCTGGTGGCTGCGGCGAAAACTCATCAAGGGCGAGATTCCGCTGAACAGTACGGAAAACGTCCGCAATAAAATGCTTCACGGCGCGTTTCCAGAGGAAGTGATGTCGCAGTTCGAGGAAATGCTCGAATATTTCGGCCAATCGCCCATCATTGTCCGCTCCTCGTCTTTGCTTGAAGATGCGTACGGCAATGCATTTTCCGGAAAATACGAAAGCGTCTTCTGTGCGAACCAGGGTACGCCAAAAGAGCGCATGGAAGCGTTCATGAACGCGGTCCGCACCGTCTATGCAAGCACCCTCACCTATGAGGCGCTGGCATACCGCGCACACCGGGGGCTTTTGGAAAGCGATGAGCAGATGGCGCTTCTGGTACAGCGAGTAAGCGGGACAAAGCATGACAATCTGTATTTTCCCGAACTCGCGGGTGTGGGGTTTTCGTATAATCCGTATGTCTGGAACAGGGAAATCGATCCCGGGGCCGGTTTGCTCAGGCTTGTTTTCGGGCTCGGCACCCGCGCGGTTGACCGGTGCGATGACGACTACACCCGCGTGGTTTCTTTAAGTGCTCCGACCCGCCGGCCGGTTGCTGAGCTTGCCGAGATGGGCCGGTATTCACAGCACCGGGTTGATCTGCTTGATCTGGAGCAAAATGCCTATATTTCGGGTAACTTCAAGGATATCGCCGGTGCGGCACTCAACATTCATCTGGACCTGGTTGCCACAGTGGACCGGGAGGTTCAGCAGCGGGCCCGTGAACGCAACATGAAGAATGTTTTCCCGTATATCCTCACCTTTGAAAAACTGCTCACCCATACCCCATTTGTAGAAAACATGAAATCACTGCTTTCCACACTTCAGAAAGCCTATGAGTATCCGGTAGATGTTGAGTTTACCGCCAATTTCTATGATGGAAACAACTTCTGCATCAATCTGCTCCAATGCCGGCCGTTCCAGGTAAAGGGAGAGGTCGCCGCGGTCAAAGCACCGGAAAATCTTAAACCGGAGGATATCATCATCAAAACAGCAGGGCCCATCATTGGCACCAGTTGTGCAGTCGAAATTGATCTGCTGGTGTATGTGGTCCCGGAGAAATACTCCGGCCTGCCGCTGTCTGAATGCTACAGTGTCGCGCGTCTGATCGGCCAGATCAACCATCTTCCGCACGAAGACAACAAGAATCCGCCGACCATTGCCCTGGTGGGACCGGGCCGTTGGGGCACCACCACTCCGGCACTTGGTGTTCCCGTGAGTTTCTCGGAGATCAACTCTGTTAAAATCCTCTGCGAAGTGGCAAAAATGCACTCAGGGCTCATCCCCGATGTTTCGCTGGGCACACACTTTTTCAACGACCTTGTGGAAACCGATATTCTTTATTGCGCAGTACACCCCGACAGGGAAGACTATATTTACAGTGAAGAGTATTTGAATTCGGCTCCCAATGCCCTGGTTAAACTCATTCCTGAAGCAGAGGCCGTTCAGGAAATTATCCGGGTCATTGATTACCGCACTGTAAAAAACGGGAAGAAACTGTATCTTTCGGCGAATACAGTGGACCAGGAAGGGATCTTTTATCTAAAGTGACGGAAAGAACCTCTTCCAGAGGCACAGAGAAAAATAAAAAACGACAGTTGCAATAGGTAAAAAAATCATACAATGTAAAATATACAACAAAAGCACGTATTGCGAAATTCACATACCATGCCAGGAAGAAAAAAGACAGCCGGCCAGACCAACATGCTGGCACTGCAGAAATACCAGGAGAGCTTGTCTGTACCTCTCCTGGTATAGGAAGGGACAGGATTTCTAATTGAATTCTGATTGCCTGCCGGCTA
Organism: Spirochaetales bacterium; assembly: GCA_016929065.1. GTDB lineage: Bacteria > Spirochaetota > Spirochaetia > SZUA-6 > RPPD01 > RPPD01. The sequence goes on from JAFGJO010000032.1 coordinate 110,573, forward strand.
ATATATAATTGTTCTTGCACTTTTCAGAGAAAAAATGTAATATTTTTTCACGAATTTTTAAATTCAGACACTTGGAGTTGGGTGCAATGCTATTTAACATGATTAAAATTGCCATATTACTCACACTTTGTTCATTTATTGTCTCATGTAATAAAGATGAAACGCAGCTACCCTACCTATCTCGTTTCGATTTTGATAATGACAATATTCATGATACAATAAATTATTCATATAGCGGCGGTGCTCACTGTTGTTACCAAATAAGCCTTTTTCTAAGTTCTTCGAATACTACTCAAACTTTTCCTTTTCAAATTGACGGTGGTTACATAGGGGGATTTGATGATTCTAAACCAGATACTTTCTTCATAAAGGATTTTGATAATGATGGCCTACCGGAAATATATCTCAAGATAAATACCTACAATGGTGACCCAATAGATATCCCAATTGAATGGCAAGAAGCTTACAATATCCAGACACATTATATTTTAATAGATTATTACAATAATAAAATAAGAGTAATCGATTTTCCAGAGCAACCATGATATTATAAATAGCACTGCACCCAACGAATAGAAGTCTTAACGTAGCGCACACAAAAAA
>JAFGJO010000033.1 GCA_016929065.1 Spirochaetales bacterium
GACTGGGGGTTTTCCTGTCTGGTGCAGACAGACGCCGGGACAACAATCCTTTTTGATACCGGCGGCTGCGGCCATATTCTGCTGGAGAATATGAAAGCCCTGAACATCGATCCGAAATCAATTGACATTGTCTTTATTTCACACAATCACTATGATCATATCGGAGGGCTTTCACATGTCCTTCATGCCAACGGCAATGTCACTGCGTATCTCCCCGCAACACTCCGCGGCGTCACGAGGGCAAAAAAAATCGTCCAGGTCGAAAGCCAGCCGGTCAAAATTAAAAAGGGAATCTACTCAACCGGTGAACTGCTTCACTGTGAACAGTCTCTTGTTCTGACAACAGTCAACGGGAGCGTTGTCATCACCGGCTGTTCACATCCGGGACTAAAAAACATTTTGATTGCGGCGGCCCAGTACGGTCCAATACACGCGGTCATCGGCGGATTCCATGATTTTTCTGACATTCAGCGTCTCAAAGGTATTCCGCTCATCTGCCCCACACACTGTACGCAAAAGATTCAGGAGATACACGCTGCATTTCCCAAAGCATATGTCCAGGGCGGTGCGGGAACAGTCATTACAATTCAAGGGTGATTTCTTATTATGGAATACACAAAATCGCTGTATCAAAAATATTCGCTGAATCCGATTAATTTCGGCAGAATGAACGATCCATCCGGAGCAGCATGGATAAAGGGACTCTGCGGCGACACCATGGAAATGTACCTTATGATAAAAAACCGGCAGATCGAGGATATTTGTTTTCATACCGACGGCTGCGGGGCCACTTACGCATGCGGTTCATATGTAACAGAAAAAGTAAAAGAAAAAAACATTGAGGATGCTTTGGGAATTTCACCAAAAGAGATAATCGATGCATTGGAAGACCTCCCAAAGGATCATCACCACTGCGCAATTTTGGCAGCAAGCACACTGCACAAGGCGATTGCCGACTATTTACTTAAAGACTGAAAGGAAATCTGATAATGAAGGATATGACAGAAAAAATTGAACAAGACAAGCGGCTGCGCGAACGTATGGAGCGTATTAAAAACAAGATTATCGTTATCAGCGGAAAGGGCGGTGTCGGGAAGAGCACGGTGTCGGTAAATCTTGCGTATGCGCTTGCGATGAAAAACAAAAAGGTCGGAATCATGGATACCGATCTGCACGGCCCGAACATTCCGAAAATGCTCGGTTTCGAAGGAGAACAAATTATACCCGGTGCTGAAGGAATTGAACCATTTTGCGTGAATCCGAATCTTTCAGCCATCAGTATAGGACTCTTTCTTGAAAACGCCGATGATCCGGTTATCTGGCGGGGGCCATTAAAAATGGCAATGATCAAACAGTTTTTAAGTGATGTAAACTGAGGCGAACTGGATTACCTGATTATCGATTCTCCTCCCGGTACCGGTGACGAACCCTTGAGCGTCTGCCAGCTTATCGGGGATATAACCGGTGCGGTTATTGTTACAACACCGCAGGATGTAGCAGTGCTCGATTCCAGAAAAACAGTATTTTTCGCACGGCACTTGAAGGTGCCGGTTATCGGTATTATCGAAAACATGAGCGGGTTTGTCTGTCCGCACTGCGGGAAAACCACCGACCTCTTCGGCCGGCAGGGGGGAGAAAAAGCCGCTACCGAACTGCAGGTACCCTTTCTGGGACACATCCCGATAGAGCCGGAAATGGTAAAGTCAGGGGACGGAGGAACACCTTTTGTTCATGACAACAGCGAATCAGAAACTGGAAAAATTCTCGGTAATATTGTAGAACAAATTATTAACTTTGAAAAAGAAGAAGGAATCAGCTAAAAATCCAAATTGGGGTTTTTAGTGGTACTCAAAGTCAAAAAAGAGGTTGCGATGGACAAACAGACAGAAAAAGCCTTTCTTAAAATGCAGAAAAATGAAATCACCGAGCATTATATTTATAGCAAAATCGCGAACAAAATTAAAGACAAAAACAATAAAAATATACTGCTGGATATCGCGAAAGATGAACTAAAGCACTACAATACTCTGAAAAAAATCACAAAGCAGGAAGTGGCTCCGGCAAAACTGAAAGTACACTTTTATTATTTTGTCTCTATTGTCTTCGGCCTGTCATTCGGACTCAAACTGATGGAAAAGGGTGAAGAGCTCGCTTCACAATTGTATTCATCAATGTCAAAGAATAACAAGGCGCTTATGGCATTAAGCAGGGATGAGCAGACACACGAAAAAAGCCTGCTGAATCTGATCGCGGAAGAGCGGCTTGAATATGCGGGTTCGATCATCCTGGGACTCAATGATGCGCTGGTCGAACTCACCGGCGCGCTCGCAGGGCTCACGCTCGCACTTCATGGAAAAAACGACCTGATTGCCCTCTCCGGCCTGGTCACCGGAGTGGCGGCATCGCTTTCAATGGCCGCATCCGGATATCTCTCCTCAAAAGAAGAAGCAGATCAGAATGAGGTAAAAAGCCCGGTCAAGGCTGCAGTGTATACCGGAACGGCGTATATCATCACTGTTATACTTTTAATATTTCCATACTTTTTGGGGCTCAATTCATTTATCGCGCTGGGTATTACATTGTGCGTTGCAGTGACCATCATTTGTGTTTATACCTTCTATATAACAACTGCAAAGGGGCTTAAATTCTTCAAACGATTTATCGAGATGGCGATTATTTCACTTGCCATTGCCGCAATCAGTTTCTTTGCTGGTCTTGGGTTAAAAACGGTTCTGGGTGTGGATGTGTAACTTTTCAAATCACCAAAAACGTTCCTGCGAGCAAGTAATTAGTAGCTGCCCCGGACACCACGGACACCTCCAGAGCTGACATTTGTTTTCTAAAGAACAAGTTACCGAGCGGCCCGGTACGGCCGCTGTGTCGCACTTTACAATGAATATTCCAGGATGACCTTTTAATTTCTTCTGAGAATCTGTTCGGATGAGATACATTATATTATTGCATGCCTGAAACACCATGGCCGCGGACCTCCAAAATATCTGTAACACCTGAAAAATCCAAAACCCTTTATGAATGCGCATTTTTCAGGGGAAAGGTATATATTGAATCTGAAAGCAATTCAGTAATTCTGGCTGATAAGTATCGATGAAGGAAATATCAGCGATTGGCAAAATTCGGCTGCAAGTGGCGTTTCGCTGGTGCAGACAGAATATATAAATTTCTATCATTCATTATATATTTGACTTACACCCGCCCATTTGTATATGATTAGTATAATTGATGCCGAGGAGGAAATTTCGTGCATAAACCCAGGGAATACACTGAAAAACTTACCGAACTCAAGATCGTATCGACAGAACTGCAAAAGATGCTGGAAGACAGGAGTTTTTACCGGCTCTCATTTGCCACGCGGAGCGCCTGGATTCGCAAGGTGAAGCGGCTCTACGGGAGCCTGCGCGGGCCGCTTGATCCAATTAATTTCAAGCCTTTTTTAGCCGCGACCGGGTTTGCAGCCCTGACTATGCTGTCTACAAGTTGTTCCGCGCCTGGCGGCGGAGGGAACGGAGGCGGCGGAACGATCACACCTGTTTTTGCGGCTTCTACAATTAATCCCCTTGAATTTTTTGATGTGGGTACCATGGCCTCCCCCGAATTCGCGGACATCGATAATGACGGAGACCTGGACGTGTTTATAGGAAATTTTGACGGCATAACACGCTATTTCCAGAACACGGGGAACGCCGCTGAGCCGGCCTTTGCCGCGGCGGTGACCAATCCCTTTGGCCTGGCTGATGTAGGCTTCAGGGCCTTCCCCGTATTTGCGGACATCGATAATGACGGGGACCTTGATGCGTTTATCGGAAATAATGGCGGCAACACCTATTATTTCCAGAACACGGGGAACGCCGCTGAGCCGGCCTTTGCCGCGGCGGTGACCAATCCCTTTGGCCTGACTGATGTGGGAGACTGTGCAACTTCCGATTTTGTGGATATCGATAATGACGGGGACCTTGATGCGTTTATCGGAAATTTTGACGGCATAACAAGCTATTTCCAGAATACGGGGAACGCCTCTGCGCCGGCTTTTGCCGCTGCCGTGACCAATCCCTTTGGCCTGACTGATGTGGGAGCCTATGCATACCCTGTATTTGCAGACATGGATAATGACGGGGACGTTGATGCGTATATCCATTCAGACAGCTTCCTGTCAACAAACTATTTCTATTTCCAGAACACGGGGACAGCCGCTGAGCCGGCCTTTGCCGCGGCGGTGACCAATCCCTTTGATCTGCCTGCGATAGGCGACTTCACATCCCCTGTATTTGCAGACATTGATAATGACGGGGATCTGGACTTGTTTATAGGCGATTATTTTGGCAACACCCAATATTTCCAGAACACGGGGAGCGCCGCTGAGCCCTCCTTTGCCGAAGCGGCGGCCAATCCCTTTGGCCTGTATTCTGCGCATAGATACGCATCCCCGTTTTTTGGGGACATCGATAATGACGGAGTTATGGACGCGTTTATCGGTGCAGAATATGGCAACACCCAATATTCTCATAACACAGGCAGCGCCACCGAGCCGGCTTTTGCCGAAGTGGTGACTCATCCGTTTGGTCTGCCTGATCCGGGCGACCGTGCGTCCCCCGCTTTTGTGGACATTGATAATGACGGAGACCTGGACGCGTTCATCGGTGCAGAAGACGGCATAACACGCTATTCCCAGAACACGGGAAGCGCCGCTGTGCCCTCCTTTACCGTAGCGGCGGTGATCAATCCCTTTGGCCTGACTGATGTGGGGACCTATGCATCCCCTGTATTTGCGGACATCGATAATGACGGGGACCTGGATGCGTTTATCGGAAATGGTGCCGGCAACACCTATTATTTCCAGAACACGGGGAGCGCCTCTGCGCCGGCTTTTGCCGCGGCGTTAATTAATCCTTTTAGCCTCACTGATATTGGCGACTATGCATCCCCTGCATTCGCGGACATCGATAATGACGGGGATCTGGATGCGTTTATCGGAAATGGTGCCGGCAACACCTGTTATTTCCAGAACACGGGGAGCGCCGCTGCGCCGGCTTTTGCCGCGGCGGTGATCAATCCCTTTGGCCTGACTGATGTGGGCGACTATGCATCCCCTGTATGTACGGACATCGATAATGACGGTGACTTGGACTTGTGTATCGGTGTATGGCTTGACAGCATTTACTATTTCGAAAACACAGCATTGTAAACATTTTTATGTTGTTTTAGCATCTCCTTTTTTATAAAGTTACCGGGGAACTGATAGCGGGATGTATCCCGGTATTTTGTTATATTGTCCTGATTCTTCGCAGGTAAAATCGCCTTGGAGTGAATTTTTTACAGGTGTAAGAGCCGGCCAGCTGTCAAATGCGCCCGGACATCGGCCAGGTATCCGGCCAGATAGTATTCACAGGCCGCGGAGGCCTCGTTAATTTTACGCAGATACTGACAGACTGCGCCGATATTCAGATAACAGCAAAAATACCGCGGAATTAGGCGAACCGCTTCCAGCAGTTTTTTTTCTGCCAGACAATGATTCCCAGACGGTGGAAAGTTTTTGAGTTTTCCGGCATGACTTTCTCAATTTGCCTGAAGGATTTTCGTCGTTTTCAAGATCGCCTTGTTGCTGTGCGGCAACTGCCTGTCTATAAATTTGTCATAGATCCATACCGCTTTTTTTATTCCTTTTTCTCTGGCTTTGCCCAGAATGTGGTGCCGGGAATGCTCAAGCATAATTTATGCACGCCCATCTCCATGTTAACGATGCCGGGCCGTTTCAAGCCCTGGATTATCTGTACGTCGAAGATTTCATCCACCGTTTTCTTGTATCGCAATTCGGCAACGCGCGCGCCAGTGGACAGGTGGAAAACAGTCACTCCTGAATCTACAGCCTTCTTCGCAATGGGCAGATTTTTAAAGGTGGAGGAGTTTTTACGCAGGCGTGAGTGGGCACGAAGATGTAGTCGCCTTGTCGCGCCATGCCGCGCACAAAACCTTCAATCCAGTTGACTACTTCATAGGTCCGCTTTTCCGGGTCCGCGCATACGATCTCTCTGGTGGCGGAAAAAAGCATGTAGAGATTGCCATTGTATAGCCGGGGTGAGTGCGGCAGGGGCAGGTTTTTCATGAGAATCTCGCTTGTCTGGACATTTATAACAGTGCCGCTGTTGGGAATTGTTTTTCGCCAGCTCTGAATGCTGTCGCCATGTCCCAGTGTTGAATAAATTGATGTTCCGCCTGCTTTCTTCATATTTCAGCGAAGCAGCAGGCAGGCATGTCACGACCGGCATGATATCCAGCCTCCAGACTTTTGGTGAATGGGATTGACCAAAAATTCTAAAATAAATATTGACAAAATAGTAAAACAGGGTTATATTATTAACTAAATGGTTAGTTAGGATATATTGATTATGAGACCTGAAAAAAACAGCGAAGAATCAAAACAGCGCATTCTCGATACCGCGAAAAAGATTTTTGCCGAAAAAGGCTATACTGGCGCACGGATCGACCATATCGCCAAAGAGGCAAAAGTGAACAAAGCGCTTATCTACTATTATTTTAAGAGCAAAGAAGCGATATTGGACGAGCTGTTCTCCACCTTTTTCAAAGAATCAACAGCAATGCTCCTCAATTTTGTAAACCGGGGCGGATTCGCGGAAAATCCTGAAGAAAACAAGCGCAAATTCGAAGAAGAGTACCTGGGGTATCTCGCGGCGAACCGCGATGTATTGAAAATCATTTTTATGGAATCGCTGACCGGCAATTCTCAGGATACCCCCCTTTTCCGGCTTGTTGATATCGGGGGGAATATCCCAAAAGAACAGCAGCAGGGGGTCCCGCAACCGGATGAAACCGATGCGGAAAAACAGGAACTGGTTGTCGAATTCTTTACCGGGATCATCCCTTATATCAGCTATCTTATGCTGAAAGAAAAATGGTGCGGTCATTTCAGCATGACCGAACCCGAGCTGTATCAAGCGTTTGGTATTGCAATGAAAGAGACACATGAACAATATCATAAAAACAGGGAAGGCAAAAACCACTGATTTTTTTTTATTTTCAAGATTAACTAACTATTTAGTTAATCTTGACAGATTCACAGAGGAGGTGAATATGAAAATTTTATCAATCAACAACAAAAAATGTAATGGATGCGGTCTCTGCATCGCAGAATGCACTGCCAATTTGTTCTCGATGAACGGAACAAAAAAAGCCGTACACAGCGACCCGGTCGGCTGGTGCACCGGCTGCGGCCACTGCATTGCCGTCTGCCCCTAGGACGCGATTGAATACCAGGCGCATGAGCGGTCGCAGGACATCCCCGGCAGACAAACAGCATTTGAGGATGTTGCGGGACTCCTTTTGGGGAGACGTACCGTGCGTCAGTATACAAAAAAAGACATTTCCAAAGAAGAACTGGAAAAAATTCTTGAAGTGATGCGCTATGCACCGAGCGGACACAATGCGCAGCCGTGCGAGTACATCATCCTTAAAGACCGGGAAATGATAAAAATGATTTCAGATCTAACCATACAATCATTCAGATCATTCAGAAATCTGATGCGATTTCGAAAATTGCTGAAACCCTTTGTCTCAAAATCTTTATATGAGATTATGGACAGTAAAAGCACCGCGCTCGGCATGGAAGACATGATACAAAGATATGCCTCGGGTGAGGATGTCATCTTCTTTGACGCACCGGCGGTTATCCTGGTGCATGTGCCGGATATGGGCGGACTTTCGTATGTGGATTCGACGATTGCAGCAACCTACGGCATGCTGGCTGCCCATGCCCTGGGAATCGGAAGCTGCTGGATGGGCTTTGCCATGATGGCTGCGACAAAAAACAAAAAACTCTTTAAAACCCTGTATATCCCGAAAGGCAGGTTAATAGCCGGCATCTTCACCCTCGGCTATCCAAAGAACAAATTTCATCGGCTTCCGGTTAGAAATCCGGTGAAAGCGACCTGGAGCATCGGCGCAGTCTCTTGATCTCTTTTCCGGATACAGACAAAAAAAGCCCGGAAGATATGGACTCCCGGGCTTTTTTATTTCAGATAACACTATTTCTGTTTTTTAAAACACATAAACCAGTCAAGGCAGTAGGTATCATCACTTTTACTTTCAACCCGCTCCTTCGCGGTACCGCATGACCCCGGAGGAGGAACAATCACATCATCGCCGGGCTGCCAGTTCGCCGGTGTGGCAATATTTTCCTTGTCCGCTTTCTGCATGGCGATAATCATCCGCTTTATCTCGTCCATATTCCTGCCGGTCGACAATGGATAATACAGAACCGCCCGCACAATTGTTTTGGGATCAATAACAAACACAGCCCGGACCGCCTGGGTCGAGGACGCGCCCGGCTGAAGCATTCCATACATTTTGGCAATATCCATTTTGATGTCTTCTATCAGCGGGAAATTGACTTCAATGCCCTTCATCCCCTTGTATTCTATCTTTTCCTTGATCGTCCGCAGCCACGCGATATGCGCGTAGAGACTGTCAATTGAAAGTCCAATTAATTCAGTATTCAGTTTTTTGAAATCTTCATGCATGTTCGCAAACGTCATGAACTCAGTGGTACAGACCGGAGTAAAATCAGCCGGATGGCTGAAAAGGATTACCCATTTCCCCTTGAAATCCGCGGGAAAATTGATTGGCCCCTGTGTTGTCTTCGCGGTAAACGCGGGAGCAGGATCGCCAATCAATGGCATACGCGTGTTAACAGCTTGTTCTTCCATAATACATTTTCCTTTCCTGATATATTTTTATATATTAACAGCAATCACTTTACGTGTACTGCTGAAAAAAACTATACGGCCGCAAAAATTTGCTTAATGCCCGCCGCAGACCATCTGTTCTGACATTTTCTCCAAATTTCCATTCATCAACTCATCAATAACGCTGCGGACCTGTGCATGCTGGTTATCAAAATAGACATCAATCCCCGCCGCATTAAATCCCATCAAAGGACGCAGTCCCATTCCCCCTGCAATGATTGCATTTACCCTGTTGTCCGCAAGCAGCGTCACCGGGACAAGACAGCCCCCCTGTGAATGCTCCTGGTTGGGGAGAATCGATACATTCTCAACCCTGCCGTCTTTCAGTTCTATAATCGTAAAAACGTCGCAGTGGCCGAAATGCCCCGACCGTATTCCATCCATGCCGCCTTCTCCATCTGAAGGAACCGCAATTCTTCCATCTTTCATTATAGTATTCCTTTATGTGAAAATGATTTTCATTACTAATTTAATAACAACAGGACATGCAGTCAAGAAAGAGTTTTTTTGGATAAAGCCGCTTTCATATGTTATAATGAAAACAGGAGGCATTATGTCAGATGTCAGCAGAATTTACGGGAAAATCCAGTTTGTCGAATCGTTCCCTGATTTCAAAGTACAGGTAGTTGATTCATTCGCTGATCTGCATGTCAGGAAGGTTGATTCTTTTCCTGACAATCCCGGCGAATGGCAGATCGTCGATTCATTCCCGGACTACAAAATCCAGATTGTTGATTCCTTCCCGGATTTTACGATCAAATACGTGGATTCATTTCCGGGAGTTCAGTAGCCTTACCGGCGGTCCCATTTCAACCGGTCGATTGCAGCCTGAACCATTTCTACACGCGTTGCTCCCGGGTTTTTTTTCCACTCATAGATGACAAGACGCTCCACCCGTTCGGAGTCATGTCCGGATATCGAGAGCAGTTCTTTCTCAAGGTCTTTTTCCTTTAGTTTTGACAAAGGGCGAAACCTGCCGACAGATAGAAAGGCTGTAAGCAGCCCTCCCGTTACAAGAAACCCGATAAACACGCCAAATGGAATAAAATACGCTATTAATCCATATACAATAAGAACCGTTATGCCCATGGAGCCATATTGGGCAATTTTCTTCCATAATGTTGACTGGGGCTTTTTTGTATTGAGTTCAATAATCTTTTCATCGGGACAGGCCTCTTCTGCCCATCCGGTTTCTTCATCTGAGCCGCATTCCGGGCAGGCAACAGAATTTGCGGGAATCACCCCGCCGCAATTGGGACAGATCATATACCGCTCATCGTTATCGTATTTATTTTCGAACATCCTGGATATAAAATAGCCTGTTTTTGGTTTGAACGTCAAATCAAGATAAAAAATAAATTTGAAAGCAGCGGAACACTTTTGGGTGTAATAGTATGTGAAAAAAAGAATAGATTATCTCGCGAAGGCGCGAAGATCGCGAGGATCGCGGAGGGAAATATC
>JAFGJO010000034.1 GCA_016929065.1 Spirochaetales bacterium
GTGTACACGCGGATAATCGCGCGGGAATCTGTGGTTTATTTTCTTCTCTTTTGGCTGACTTTTCACACAGTCTGGAAGATCACAAAGAAGAAGGAATAATAGTAACCATTTTCCGGGGATACTTTGTGAGAGATCTTTTCTATTTGTTTTTTGTCAGATTGACAATCCGTTCCGCGAAGTATACCGCGTTCAAAATTCCCTGTTTGCCCAGGCCCATGGTCGCCGCCGGGATACCCTTTGGCAGCTGAACAATCGACAGGAGCGCGTCAATCCCCGAAAGCGGGCCGGCTACAAGGGGCACGCCGATGACCGGGAGCTTCACTTTTGCGGCGACGACGCCGGGAAGGGCAGCAGAGAGCCCGGCACAGGCAATGATCACCTTGAAGTCTTTTTCCCGTTCAGATAAAAAACTGATCAGCTCGTCGAGGTTGCGGTGAGCTGAATACACATGGCATTCATACGAGAGTTTCTTTTCTTCACAAAGATCAATTCCGGGCTGGATTTGCTCCTCGTCTGACTTTGATCCCAGTATAATGCAGATGTCTTTCATAATCACTCCGGTAATAAATAAGATTTCACACAGAGACATGCAGTTCACAGAGTTCACAGAGAGAACGCTGTACTTTGTTTTTTCCTGATACTGTTCGCGTCTCTGTATCAGTTTTTCAATTCGTTTTTAAAAAAAATATAATCTGTCATGTACTTTTTGATTTTTCTGCGCCTCTTTGGGAAATATTGCTTAATTATAAAACTTCCGGCCGATATCCTTCCTGTACCAGGCGCCGATAAACCGTACTTTGTCGATATGTTTATAGGCATTTGCCGCGGCGGCTTTCAGGTCTTTGCCGAATCCGCTGACCGTAAAGCAGCGGCCGCCGCCGGTAAACACGTCTTTGGCGGAACTGAAATATGTCGATGCGTGAAAAATCACCGCTTCGTTTTCATCCGGGGCTTCGATCGGCATGACCGGGATTCCCTTTTCATAATTTCCAGGATACCCGTCAGCGGCCACCACCACAGTGACGGCAGCTTTTTTATGAAATTCAATCTTTAAAGAACCCAGTTTTTCTTCGAATATTGCTTTTAGAATTTCACCGAAATCCGTTTTTATCAGCGGCAGCAGTACCTGTGCTTCCGGATCACCGAAGCGGATATTATATTCAAGGACCTTTGGGCCATCTTTTGTTACCATAATGCCGAAGTATACAATTCCCTTATAGCCGATCCCGTCTTTCTCCAGGCCTGCAAAGGTGGGAGCAACAATGTCATTTTCGATTTTCTTCATGAGTGAACCGTCAACTTTGGGAACAGGGCAGACCGATCCCATCCCGCCGGTATTGGGGCCTATGTCGCCGTCATTCGCTTTTTTATAGTCGGCACAGGGAAGCAGCAGCTTGTAGTCTTTGCCGTCAGTCAGGGCAAAGACTGATGTCTCCCATCCTTCAAGAAATTCTTCAACCAAAAGTGAATCGTCATGAAGTACATTTTTTCCAAAATCAATGAGTTCCATGGTATCGGAGGATTCCAGAACTCCCTTGCCTGCGGCAAGCCCGTTTTTCTTGATCACCATTTTTTTGTCGCGGTTGCTTAAAATATAGGATTCAAATTCACCGGCGCTGAAAAACTCGATCCCGGCTGCGGTGGGAATTTTATGTGCTTTTAAAAACTGTTTTGAATACAGTTTGCTTGATTCCAGCTGTGCAGCAGACTGGTTTGGACCAAAAACCGGGATGCCGGCTTCCTGTATGGCATCAACAACTCCTTCTGCGCAGGGTGCTTCGGGGCCGACAACCACCCAGTCAATCTGGTGTTCTTTTATGGCTGCAAGTATTGCCCCTGCATCAAGCGGAGAGACCCCGGTCAGGTTTCTTCCCAGCAGGGCGGTTCCTGCATTGCCTTCAGCGATATAAATTGACGTAATAATTTTGCTTTTTGACAACAGCCAGGTGACCGCATGTTCCCGTGCACCGGATCCGACAACCAATACTTTCATTATACACCTCTTGATTATTTATATATTATTTTTGCAAAAAGTTGAATTCCCCAGAGCAGTTTTTTTATTTTTGTATTTTATCCAGTTCCTGGATGACGATTTTGGGAAAATATTCATGTTCCAGCGCGTGAATGGCTGCTTCTGTTTCCTCAATGGTCATCGATTCCGGCCGCGAAATTGCTTTCTGAAAGAGAACAGGGCCGGTATCGACGCCTGCATCAATTTTGATAATTGAAATCCCGACCTCTGGATCATTCGATTCAAAACTGCGTTGTATCGCATCGACACCCGCATATTTCGGGAGCAGAGATGGATGAATATTGAGGATTTCGCCCTGAAAACGGGTTAAAAAGTATGAGGTAAGGAGTTTCATAAAACCGGCAAGTGCGATCACAGAAATATCATGTTTTTTACAGAGAGAAAATATTTCTTTTTCAACTTCTTCCCGGTCCCTGTTTTTATATGAAACAAGATACGTCCTGATCCCCAGTTTTTTTGCCCGTTCAAGTGTAAAGGCCGATGAGTTGTTGCAGAGCAGAAATTCCACCGAGTGGCCGGTTTTCTGCACCGCTTCTGCTATCACCTGAAAATTCGAACCATTGCCGGACGCAAAAACAGCGAGGTTAGCCATCGACACAGTCCCCGATTTTGACAAGGCCGAATCCTGATTGTACGGCAATGTTTTTTAATTGTTTTTCGTTCTCCGCAGCGGCAATCAGCGCCATCCCGATACCCATGTTGAAGACTTTCCGCATTTCATGATCAGTGATATTGCCGGATTTTTGAATGATCGAAAATATTTCGGGGACCTGCCAGTCCCATGAGAGCCGGGGTTTCAGGAAAGAGGGCAATGACCGGACAATATTTCCCACAAGCCCGCCGCCGGTAATATGCGCGGCACCAAGAATGAGCCCTGTTTCAAGAAGCGGTTTCATTTCCTGTACATATATTTTTGTTGGTTCAAGCAGCAGGTTCCAGGCATTTGTATCAGATTCTGCGATTGCCTTGCGGGCGAGCGACAAGCCGTTTGAATGAATCCCGGCCGAAGGAATTCCAAGGATAATGTCGCCTGCTTTCATGGCATCTTTTTTGGGCAGCATTTTTTCTTTTTCGACAATCCCCACGGCAAATCCTGCAAGGTCAAAGTCATCGGCTTTGTAGAGATCGGGCATTTCTGCGGTTTCACCGCCGGCAAGGATACAGTCGGCCTGTTCACAGCCGGCAACAATGCCTTTCATGACCTGCTGCAGCAGTTCCGGTTTGAGTTTGCCACAGGCAATATAATCCAGAAACTGAATGGGCATGGCGCCTGCCACAACAAGGTCGTTGACGCTCATCGCAACCAGGTCAATCCCCACGGTATCAAATTTCTCAAGTTTTTGCGCTACCAGCAGTTTTGTGCCCACGCCATCGGTGCAGGAAAGCAGCACGGGGTGTTTGTATTTTGAAACATCAAGTTCAAATCCGCCGGAGAATCCGCCGATGTTTCCGGGAATGCTTTTGGATTTGATCGATTTGATAAAGTCGACGAATCGATCACCGGCCTCGATGTCAACACCGGCATCGCGGTAGGTAATTGATGAATGGTTGCTTTCAGCCATTAATCTTTTCTCCTCATTGGGGAATCTTTGACCGGGCAGGGATAGGTGCCGGCAAAACAGCCGTAACAGAAGTCATCGGGATTGTCGACACAAGACCGCAGCGAGTCAATCGGCAGAAACTGGACAGAATCCGCTCCGATGAACCTGGCAATCTGGGAGGGTGTCATCCTGTTCGAAATAAGTTCTGACGGGGTGGGGATATCAATCCCGAAAAAACAAGGGTTTTTTATCTCCGGTGCAGAAAGCCGAAGATGAATTTCCTTTGCACCTGCTTCGCGAAGCAGACTGATGAGTATTTTACTGGTCGTGCCCCGAACCATCGAGTCATCAATAATGGTGACCTTCTTGCCGGCAATTGCACGCTTAATGGGATGGAGTTTGAGCCGTACCCCCAGTTCGCGGGTTTCGGGGGTCGGTTGGATAAATGTTCTGCCGGAATAGTGGTTTCTGGTAAGGCCATGCTCCAGTGGAGTTCCTGATGTGACAGAGTAACCCAATGCAGCGCTATTGCCCGAGTCGGGGACAGAGATAACAATATCGCCGTGATGATCGTCGATCGCAGCAAGCGCCGCGCCCAATTTTTTCCGGAGCATATGCACCGAATACCCGAATACAGTGGAGTCGGGACGGGCAAAATAAATGAGTTCAAATATACACTGGCCTTTTTGGTTTACCGGGGCCCATTGAACACGATCAATCCGGCCGTTTTTAACAATAATCATTTCTGCCGGTTGTACGTCTTCATGGTCGGGGATACCAAGCGTGTCAAGCGCGCAGGTTTCAGAGGCGAATACAGTCATGTCAAGCGACTGGCCCATGACCAGCGGCCGGAATCCCAGCGGATCACGGACTGCATACAGGGTATCTTCATGGATAAATATGCCGGAGAATGCTCCCTGGAGTTTGGGAAGTATTTCCAGCAGTGCTTCACGGAATGTCGCCTTTTCGGAGCGAGAAATCAGATGCAGGATGAGTTCGGTATCGGACGTGCTTTGAAAAATAGAGCCCTTGTCGAACAGGGATGCCCGCAGGTCATCGGAATTGGAAATGTTGCCGTTATGGGCAAAGGCAATCTGGCCTTTGTTGCAGGCAATACAGAACGGCTGTGCGTTTTCGATTTTGTTCCCGCCCTGGGTAGAGTAACGGACATGGCCGATCCCGACTTTGGATGGGTGCTGTTCACCAAGATAATGTGACAGAACACCAGAAACCATGCCAAGGCTTTTATAGAAGACCACTTTTTTGTTGCGGTTGTAGGCAATCCCGGCAGCTTCCTGGCCCCGGTGCTGTAAGGCAAAGAGGGGATAAAAGAGCCGTTCGGGCATGTTGATATCTTTTATGGCCGATATTCCGACAACACCGCAGTGGTGTTTTAAACCGGTTGAACCGGGAGAATGATCATGTGTCGTGTTCACACCATAACTTAATGGAATTGAAGTTGATGGTCAACTGTATCGGGTTTGAAAAATCCGGGAAATTTTGCAGGGAGGGTATTTGTGTAAATACCCTCCCTGCACCCACCCAAACCCGCATACTCCTCCATCCATGGAGTCGTAATGCTCCATTATCTTGGTACATCCATGTACCGCTTTTTTCACTTTAGGTTCTTTTTAAGTCATAAAAAGTTGAATAGTTTTGCAAAAAAAAAAGTTTCTCTCCCCATGCTCTCTTTGCCTCTGTGTGAGCCGCTTCCCTTACCCCTGTTTTTTGGAAAAATGCGAGAACTCCATCGCGTAGGTACCCCGGCCCTGGGTGATGCTCCGCAGTGATGTTGAATAACCGAACATCGAAGACAATGGCACCTCGGCGCGGACATGTTCGAATGCCGCCTTGCTGGTCAAACTCTGGATAATGCCGTTTCGGGAATTGAGATTGCCGATCACTTCACCGACAAACTCCTGCGGCGCGAAAACATCCACAATCATCACTGGTTCAAGGATGACCGGTTCGGCATCGCGGCAGGCAGCGTCAAAACCCAAAGCACCGGCCGCCTCGAATGCCATCGGGGTGGATGTCCCTTGGGTGACCACTGCGCTTTGCAGTTCAACCCCGATGTCGATTGTCGGATATCCAAAACCGGGGCCGGATCCCATTGCGTTTTTAATGCCCTGTTCAACCGCCTCGAGCAGTTCAGCAGGAAGCGTCCCCTCCGGGATTTTGTTGGTGAATGTATTGCCGGTCCCGCGGGTTTGCGGAAAGATCCTGATTGTGATCTCGGCATTGTGGTCTTTGCCGCCGAGCGAGCGCTGGTATTTTTCCGTATGAACCAGTTGTTTTGAAATCGATTCATGATAGGAAACCTGCGGCTTGCCGACCTTTGCTTCAACACCAAAATCTTTCAATATGCGGGTCACAATCACGTCAAGATGAAGTTCTCCCATCCCTGATATAATCAGCTGCCCGGTATCTTCATTTTCCTTGACCGTAAAGGTGGGGTCTTCTTTTGTTAACAGTTCCAGCACTTCCTTGAGTTTGTCGCCCTCAGAATAGGTCTTTGGCTCGATTGCAACCGAAATAACAGGTTCGGGAAAGGTGATCTGTTCAAGCGCAACCTGGAATCCCTCGCTTCCGATTGTGTCCCCGGTCTGGGCCAGCTTGAAGCCGACCACCACGGCGATGTCTCCAGCAGAGAGGGTTTCGATATGGGTTGTTTTATTCGCGTGCATCCGGAGCAGACGGTTTGCCCGTTCGCGTTTTCGTTTGTTGATATTGAACAGTGCTTCACCTTTTTTTATAGTCCCTGAATACATTCTGATAAAACAGAGGCTTCCCGCTTCCTTGTCATTTTGTATTTTGAACACGAGACCGAGTGCGGGTGCGTCAATCTTGCAGGGAACATCTACTTCAGTCTCGTTTTTAATGTGAACACCTTTCATTGCCGGAAGCTCATCGGGTGCAGGCAGGTAGTCGAGTACTGCATCCAGAAGCGGCTGAACACCGATATTGCGCAGGGACGCGCCGCAGAGGACCGGAGTAAAATCACGGTTGATGGTTCCCTGACGGATTGTCTTTTTGAGCAGCTCTATCGGAATTTCTTTGCCCTCAAGATACAGATCAGCGATCTCGTCGGAATAGGCGGAGAGCGCATCAACGGCCTTGTCGCGCCAGGCCAGCGCGTCAGCTTTTCTTTTTTCATTGATATCATTGCGGAATAAAGAGACGCCATTGTCGTTCTGGTCCCATTGGATTTCTTCCATTGTCAGCAGATCGATCACTCCCTCTACATCCGATTCAATGCCGATCGGAAGCTGGAGGACAAGCGGCCGGGTTTTCAGTTTTTCCTTCATTTCTTCAAGTACCGCATAAAAATCAGCGCCAATGCGGTCCAGTTTGTTGATATAGGCGATGCGCGGGACAAGGTAATGGTCTGCCTGGTGCCAGACGGTCTCTGACTGGGGTTCAACACCGCCGACGCCGCAGAAAATGGCGACAGCGCCATCGAGGACCCGGAGGGAACGTTCTACCTCAGCGGTAAAATCAACATGTCCGGGAGTGTCTATTATGTTTATCTGATGGTCTTTCCAGAAACAGGTGGTCGCCGCAGAAGTGATGGTAATACCCCGTTCCTGTTCCTGTTCCATCCAGTCCATGGTGGCTTCGCCGTCGTCGACCTCACCGATCTTGTGGCTTTTTCCTGTGTAATAGAGTATCCGTTCTGTTGTTGTTGTTTTTCCGGCATCAATATGGGCCATGATTCCGATATTCCGGATTTTAGAAAATTCAGACATAGTTTGTTTTTTTACTCCAGTATTACCGGACTTTTTAAGGCCCGATATTTCAATTAAAATATTTGTGAACAGGAATTTCAATCTTCCATTGAAACCACAGATTACACGGATTTCACAGATTTCTCAATACGTTATTTCAAATAAAGCCTGTAAAGGAAGAAAATAATGAACTATTGATGTTCCTGGATGAAAAAAAGAACAGCTGATATAATTATTTTTGACCACGAAAAAAACGAAATTCACGAAAAAATGTCTATAGATATCAATACGGTAAATTTCAGAATGAAAAATATTTTTCGTGTCTTTTTGTGTATTTCGTGGTTAGCTTTCCATTCTTCATAAGTGTAATCTGCGGTTAATTCTTCTTCGTCGGTATTTTCCTGCAGGCTGCCGCGGCAATTGCCTCGTGCAGTCGTTTTACCTCCGGAATGCCGCAATCCCTGAAGTTTTCCGGATTATCCCAGAACTCCTCCAGATTTCCCCAGCCTGCATGGGTATACCAGAGGATTTTAATCATCATCTGTACCTTGTCGAGTGCTGCAACAAGCCGTGCTTCCGGTGTTTCCCGTTTGATCAATTCTTCGAAAAAATCTTTATAGCGGTCCGGAAATCCTTTGAAAAACTGATTGAAAATTGTCTGCTCTGCGTGCCGCTTCGCATTCCCCATTATCCCGTCACCAACCGGCATGGGGATGTCCATCAGCAGGGCTTCCGGTAGATCGTGAATCACCGCCATGGTTACCACCTTTTCCCGGTCAAACCCTTCCGGATATTCATCAAGAAAAAGAATGGCCAGGAGTGTCAGGAAATGGCTGTGCGCTGACACGCTCTCTGGTACCGGTACCCCGCGGAGCAGATATCCCGCACGCGGGACCCGGTCAAGAGGGTGAATTTGTTTGAATAACCCGAGAATTTTATTTTCGAAGGTTTGTGTGTGTTCCATGTATTCCCTTTTTCTATCCATGATTGTGATGAAGTATAGATGAATCTGAAGAGAAAATCTACCGATTGAAATTTTCCATTCCTCCGCGAGCTTGTGCAGTTCACGCGGGAAATATCTTCCCCCTTCTCTTTTCCCAAAAAACCGTTTATTATACATTCAATTATCAGCAAGGAGTTTCCCGCGTGAATCCAGAATACAAACAGCGCCTGCACACAGCTGCCGCATCCATCAAAGAAAAAAGTAATGTATCACCGGAAATCGGCATGATCACCGGTTCCGGTCTTGGCGGGCTCCTGAATTCCATCAAAGGCAGCGATATTCATTACACAGATATCCCCGGGTTTCCGAACACCACGGTAGAGGGGCATCCCGGTACATTGAAAGTGAACGACGCCGTTGCAGTCTGCGGGGGAAGGTTCCATTATTATGAAGGCCATCCCATCGAGGATGTCGTCTTTCCGGTTTTTTTGCTCCATGCATTGGGGGTAAAAACACTCATCCTCACGAATGCAAGCGGCGGAATAAATGCTTCATTTTCTTCGGGCGATATTGCAGTCATTACCGATCACCTGAATATAATGGGCGTCAATCCATTGCGGGAAGTTTATGATCCTGCTTACGGCCCCCGGTTTCCGGATATCAGTACCGTGTATGCAAAGACACTTATCAGCCTGTGTCATGACATTGATCCACAGCTTAAAGAAGGGGTGTACGCGGCCATGCAGGGGCCGTCGTATGAGACGCCTGCAGAAATAACAATGCTGCAGACTCTTGGTGCCGATATGGTGGGGATGTCGACGGTTCCCGAGGCCATTACCGCGGGTTTTTTGGGCATGCAGGTTGCAGGCCTGTCCTGTATTACCAATTTGGCTGCCGGACGTTCTGCCGGTACCCTTTCTCATGAAGAAGTCCTTGCTACGGCAAAAGCAACCGAAAAAAGGCTGATTACACTCATTTTGAAACTTATCGAAAGGCTTTCTGCACAACCGTAATGAATACCTCTGAACGCTTCACAAAAGACGCAATCACTACCCTTCGTAATGCAATCCATGAGCATGACGGGAATGAGGTCTTTGCGGTCGGCAGGCTCAACCGTGAGGGGAGCGTCTACATGGTGACGGTTGTTGCCCGCGGCAATGAAAATGCGGTTCCGGCTTTGATCCCCCAGGCTGAAAAAAGCGATGTGGTGATTCACAATCATCCTTCCGGGACGCTCAAGCCCTCCGGAGCAGACCTGTCCATTGCCTCCCAGCTGGGGAATCAGGGGATCGGGTTTTTCATTGTCGACAACAAAGTCGAGCGGCTCACCGCTGTTGCCGAGCCGGTTGCGGTTGAAGAACTGCAGATGCTGGATGCAAACGAGTTTATTGATATGCTTGCCCCCGGCGGGAAACTTGAAAAAGTCCATGCTGAATATGAACAGCGTCCCACCCAGGAGGCAATGTGCAGCTTTGTTGTTGATGCATTCAATAACAACAGTCTGGCAGTTGCAGAGGCGGGGACTGGTGTGGGAAAATCACTTGCGTATCTGCTTCCGGCACTCAGCTGGGCAAAAAAAAACCGGGAGAGGGTGGTCATTTCCACCGCAACCATCGTGCTACAAGAACAGTTGATGGGAAAGGATATCCCGCTTGTAAAACAACTGCTGCCGGAAACCCCCGAGGTTGTTTTAATCAAAGGCAGGGGAAACTATCTTTGCATTAACCGGCTTAACGAGGCGCTCGAAGATTATACGATGTTTGATGACGAGAACAGGGAATTGACCGCTATAAAAGAATGGTCAATGTCAACTGCAACTGGCGCACGGGACGATCTGTCATTTTATCCGGCAGACAGTGTCTGGCAGGATGTCAATTCGGAATCAGACACGTGTCTGGGACTGCGGTGTAGAAACAGGGAAGACTGTTTTGTCCTCAAGGCACGTCGTCAGGCAGCCAGGGCGCATGTATTGATTGTCAATCATCATCTGCTCTTTGCCGACCTCGCTGTCCGTCATGAGGGAACCGGATATGACACGACCGCGGTTCTCCCTCCTTTCTCGAGAATCATCTTTGATGAAGCGCACCGGGTTGATAAGAGCGCCACAAGTTATTTCTCGGAAAGCTTCAGCAGGTATTCTGTCCGGCGCGTGCTCGGTCGGCTCTACCATCAGCGTAAGGGAAGACATGGGGGAATACTGGTGTATCTTGACAGAAAGTACCCTGATGCCGGTATTATTCAGAATATTCCCCTTTATATCGAAGCCATAATCGCACACACCGAACAACTGAATCTAGCTGCATTGAATGCCATCCAGACCGAAAAAAGCGTTTCGTTTCAGGATGTGGCTGCCGGATCGCGTCAGAAGGAAATGGTCAGTGTTCTCAAGGATTTTATCTCCGCCATTACAAGCCTTTACAATGCCTGCGAGGAAGTGCTTGAGAAAGCGGCGAAACAAGCAGGGGACGCAGATGACCATGAGGAATATGAATTGCGGATTCATCTGCGCCGTTTATTGACCATCCAGACGCTTGCGCGGGAGTTCGCGCAGGAGAAAGATCCCGCCGACAGAATCCTCTGGATCGAGTCCTGGAAGAGCAATAAGGGCGATCTTGTTGTCCGGTTTAATTCCACACCGCTTGATATAGCGCCTATCATGCGTGAGGCGGTGTTTACACCCTACGCAACGGTTGTTTTTACCAGTGCGACGCTTGCGGTGGGGGGGAATTTCGATTTTTGGAAATCCCGGCTTGGCTTGAAAAACTGGGATGAACGTTCCTGTGAAGAGGGAATATTCCCATCACCATTTCCCTACAGAGAGAATGTGCTCTTGTGCCTGCCGGAAGACCCGCCGCAGCCGGGAGAAACGGGGTTTGAATCCTGTCTGACACAGACCATTGGAGAGGCGCTTTCCATTTCTGAAGGCAGGGGACTGGTACTGTTCACCTCGTATTCCCTGCTCAATGCCGTCTATGATGAAATAAGGGAAACTCTTTCGGCCCGGGGGATTGATATTCTAAAGCAGGGAACACTGGATATCGGACGGCTGCTTGCTAAGTTTCGAACCGAGACGAGCAGTGTGCTTTTCGCCACTGATTCATTCTGGGAGGGGATCGACAGTCCGGGTGAAACCCTGGAGGTCGTAATTGTCACCCGTTTGCCGTTTCGCGTCCCGACAGAGCCGGTATTAAAAAGGCAAATGGAACTCATCAAGACTGCAGGCGGCGACCCATTTCGGGAATATTCACTCCCGGAAGCGGTTGTCAGGCTGCGTCAGGGGTTTGGCCGGCTTATCCGGAAAAAAACCGACAAGGGCGTTGTCCTGATTCTTGATTCCCGAATTGTAAAAAAATATTATGGAAAATATTTTCTCTCTTCTCTTCCCGAGACCAGGGTTGTTACCGGCGAGACAAAATCGGTTTTACGGGAGCTGGAAGAGTTTGTGGTAAAGATCAGGACATAAAAAAGCCTGCCGTAAAAGGAGAGCAATCCCGGACCGGCAGGCTTGAACTGGACAGTTTTGAGTGTTATTCCACAACTGCGAGTATGTCGGCAGCCTTTACAATAAGCTGCTCCTCGCCGTCAATCTTGATTGAGGTTCCGGCGTATTTGTCGTAGATAACTGTGTCTTTCACTTTTACCTTGATTTCTTCAGAATCACCGACAGCAAGAACAACACCCTGCTGTGTTTTTTCCTGAGCGGTCTGGGGAATATAAATTCCGCCTGTCGTTTTTTCATCTTCAAGTTTTACTTTTACCAGTACCCGATCGCCCAATGGTGTAATTTTCATAATCTCTTTCCTCCTGTTGCGGACTGTGTATACCTATAATCAAGTACACACTCACTTAAAAAAAATGTTTTGTAAAAATATGATCTGTTTATCAGTTTTATAATTTTATCTAATGTACAATTTTCAAATACCTCTCGTCAAGAAAAATGTCATCTTTGTTGTCATTTTTTTTTAATTTTATTACCTTAATGATAACCTTGGAGCAATACGTGGAACAATGGAAAGCTGAAATCCAGAAAGGAAAATCCTTACTTGCCCGTCATGATGCCGAAAATGCTGTCAAAGTGTTTTCTCATGCGCTCGAAAACTGTCCGGCAGCTGACTGCAACTGTTTTTCAAAAATTCTTTTTTATCTGGGAGTTTCTTTGAAAAAACTGGGACTCATCAACAGCGCTCTCAACCTTTGGGTTACAGCATACCGGTATAAAAAGAACCGGCTGATAAAAAAAATGATCGAGCGGTATTCGAACGGCTACGGAATGCTCAAGCAAAAAACCGATGAGCTGGATGACCGTCAGGCCTTTTATGCAATTCAGGTCATGAGGTATCTTGAAAAGAAAAAATGCCATACGTTTTCGACCGAGCCGGAGAAGGATGTGGTATTCGAATTGATAAAAGAACATTGGAAAATAATACTTCACAGCAGTATATTATCAGAAAGAACAATCAATGAAAAACGTGAATACTTCCACAAAGTGAAAATTGTTTTTCCATTCCTCAATATGCCGAAGGTATTGGGTGATACAGTTTTAAAAGTCAATTTCAGTGAAAGCGGAATAGTACACGAGACAATTCGGTGCGGGTGCGGCAGCGGATTACCGTTTTGTATGTGCTGCGGGCGCACACCTGCTGTGGAAGAGATTATTAATGGCATATTTTGACCCATTACACATATGAAATAAAGAATATTGCGTCATTATGACTCAATCGATTTTATCAGGCATATAATAAATTTTGATTTATTATTAACTCCATATCCAGTAAGTAATTAAAATTATCTCACAATGACATGTATTGGCACACTCATTGCTATTAGATAGGTGGAGGATAGTATGGCAGCAGTAGTAAAAAAGAAAAAAGAACGGTCAATATTTTCAGATGACGAGAATATACTTTCGATTTATTTGAAAGAAATCAACCAGATTCCTCTTCTGACCCGCGAACAGGAAGATACACACGCCCGCGCAGCAGCAAAAGGCGAAAAAAGAGCAAAAGATGTGCTTGTTCGCTCAAATTTGCGTTTTGTAGTCAATGTGGCAAAGAAATATCAGAATCAGGGTTTGCCTTTGGTGGATTTAATAAGTGAAGGCAATATAGGCCTCATGAATGCGATTGAGCGTTTTGATGTGGACCGGGGGTATCATTTTATTTCCTATGCAGTATGGTGGATCCGTCAGGCAATTTTAAAGGCGATCTGTGAAAAATCCAGAATGATTCGTCTTCCCCTGAACAGGGCAAATGAACTTGTTCAGATTGAAAAAGCCAGAAAGGCCCTGCAAACTGATAACGGCATGGAGCCCGAGATAAGGGAAATTGCAGATATACTGGAAATGGACAAAAACCATGTTTCGGATTTGATCAACATATCACGGGATCTTGTTTCTCTTGAATCTCCGGTGAATTCAGACAAGGATGCGAGCGTTGTAGGGGATTTTATTGAAAACGAACTGTATATTGCTCCGGACGATGTGATTATCGAGAAATCATTAAAGGATGATATTAATAATATTTTGACGACCCTTTCCGACAAGGAATCTGATATCCTTCAGTACCGGTTTGGGTTGAACGGACGCAGACCAATGTCTTTGAAGGAAATTGGAGACAAATACAAACTGACCAAGGAAAGAATCCGTCAAATCGAAAAAAAGGCGCTGAAAAGACTGCAGCACCCAACCCGGAGCCAGCTGTTAAAGTCGTATATCAATAACTAATAGATAAACCGGATGTCTCTCCTTCCGGTTTATCATGACATAGAGCTGCTTTCGGGCGGCACTGGCTGTAAGGACACACCATAGTTCTTGCAGCCTTTTTTTTGCAATGAAAGCAGGAAGAAGAATTTATAAGGAAAGCAGTGCATGGAAGAGAAGAATTAATAAGGAAAAGCAGGAAAAGCAGGAAAAGCAGGAAAAGCAGGAAAAAGAATTTCAGCTTAAGGTCGCAGAGAACACAAAGATAATATAAATTTTAAGGAAGCCATGAAACCAGGAAAAGATACACAAGGGGGAGCAGCTATAACTATATACCAGCTAATTGGTGAAACAAGCTGTTAAAAGCAGGGGGTTTATATTTTATGATATCAATATTATTTACTTGACAATAAATAATATTGATATTAATGTTAATAATAATGTAAATAATAAATATAAAGTTTAAAAAATCAAACAGGATTGTTATTTTCTTATGAAGCAGGAAATTTATGATATTGTAATTGTCGGTGCAGGGCTTGGAGGATTGAGCGCAGGGGCAAAATGTGCCAAAGCGGGGAAATCCGTTTTGCTCATCGACAAAGAACCGCAGTCGGGCGGAATGGCGGCGAATTTTACCCGCAAGGGGTTCGAATTTGATATTTCCCTGAATTCATTCGGAGTAAACAGCGAGATCAGGAAGTTTTTTCACGATGTCGGGATTGAGGACAGGATTGAACTGGTTTCCCCGGAATCCGGCCAGCGGTATATCAACACGTTTGACAATACGGATATTAATTTGTCTGCCAGAAAATCATCCTATGCTGAAAACATTTCACAGTACCTGGGCATAGATAAAAAGCCGCTGGATAAATATATGGAATATCTAAAGAGGACAGGGCGGAATCTGGATATCAACAGCATTAAATGCAATGGCCTTGCAAAGATCACTGAGGCAATCAAAACCCTGCTGCGCGATCCCTCCTGTATTCTCCACATAAATTCAAAGAAATCAGCTGAAGATTTAATCGGCTCATTTATCACGATGAATGGAGCAACGGGCAGGAAGCTCAGACATATACTGCTTTCACGGTTCAATTGTTTTGACGAGGATTACAAAACGCTCAGCCCGTTTTTTTTCAGCATTGCAATGGATACGCTCCTTGCAGACGATGAATCCGGTACCAATGGCGAGTATTATATAAAAGGCGGTTCGGGAAAACTGAGCTCCACTCTCGCGGATGCAATCACTGCTTGCAGTGCCGGAAACAGAATCCTTACCCGGCACAAGGCGGTGAAATTGATCGCAGACGATCACAACAGGATTTGCGGTGTTGACTATATCGATATGAAAAGTAAAAGACACCAAACTGTGTTTGCCAAAAAGGTCATTGTTAATGCACCGATTCCCCATGCGGTTTCACAGCTTCTGCCGACACAATGTATCCGTATCCGAAAACATGCCCGGAGGTACCGGCTCTCACAGCGGTCATCGGTGCAAATTTATATCGCCCTGAAAAACAGCATCCAGTCAGCGTACAATACAGCACTGGTTGATCCGGCAGTGCGGCACTGTCCCGAAACCGGTGTCTCAATTACCAATTATTCAGCCATCGATTCAGGACTTGCACAGCCTGCTGCAACCATCAGATTTTATGACCATATCAGCTCATGGGCCGGGATGGATGAATCGGGGAACTGGAAGAAACATGACCGCTATACCGAACAAAAAGCCAAATGGGCAGAATATTACATCGATTTGTGCGACCGGGTTGTCCCGAAGCTCAAAGAGAACGCCCTGTATTACAATGTTGCCACTCCGGTGAGCATTCAGCGTCATATCAACTCGCCTTATGGTTCCTATTACGGATATTCCCAAACCGCGGGGCAAACCGGCATGGACCGGATGGATTTGAAATCATGTGTGCCCAATCTGTTTTTTGCCGGTGCTTACACAAAACCCGGTCTTGGGGTAACATGCACATTGCTTTCCGGCGACAAGTGCGCGGACCTCGTGCTCGCCGAACTTGATCGAAAATAAGAATTTCACACAAAGAACGCAAACATCA
Source organism: Spirochaetales bacterium (assembly GCA_016929065.1). Taxonomy (GTDB): domain Bacteria; phylum Spirochaetota; class Spirochaetia; order SZUA-6; family RPPD01; genus RPPD01. The sequence continues at coordinate 16,009 of JAFGJO010000034.1, forward strand.
CAGTGAGGAGATATGAAAGTGAAGTTCGTGGGAAATTCTTCTTGAAAACACTTTTTGTGATTTATTTCTCTCTATATATGGCGTGTTTTGCCTTTTTACATTGACAATTGATCATAATTAAATTACATTACATGCATAAAAATCACACATATAATTTTTCCGGAGGTATCTTTTAATGGCAAATAAGAAATATGTCTATTTCTTTGGCGGTGGAAAAGCCGAGGGAAGCGCAGGAATGAAAGAACTTCTCGGCGGAAAAGGTGCAAACCTTGCCGAGATGACCAACATTGGCGTTCCCGTCCCCCCTGGTTTTACAATCTCAACAGTCGTCTGTGATGAATATTACAAGAACAAGCAAAAATACCCAAAGGGTCTCAAGGAAGAAGTTGAAAAAACGCTCGAGAAACTTGAGAAACTGATGGGCAAAAAACTTGGCGATCCAAATGATCCGCTCCTGGTTTCTGTACGTTCCGGCGCAGCGGCTTCAATGCCCGGCATGATGGACACCGTCCTGAACCTTGGCATGAACGACAAGGCAGTTCAGGGGCTCATCAAGAATTCAGGCAATGAACGTTTTGCATGGGATGCATACAGACGTTTTATCAACATGTACGGTGATGTTGTCCGCGGTGTTGACCATGAACATTTTGAAGCAGAACTTGAAGCGGTAAAAAAGAAGAAGAAAGTCGAACTTGATACAGACCTTGACGCAAACGAAATGAAAGAGGTTGTAGAACGCTATAAAAAAGTCTACAAGAAATTCACGAAAGAGGATTTTCCCCAGAACCCCCTCAAACAATTGTGGGGATCTATTGATGCGGTATTCAGTTCATGGAACAACCCCAGAGCAATCAAATACAGACAATTAAATGATATTAAAGGTCTGCTTGGAACTGCGGTTAATGTGCAGTCCATGGTATTTGGAAACTTTGGCGAAGATTCAGGGACCGGTGTGTGTTTTACCCGTGATCCGTCAACCGGTGAAAACTATTTCTACGGAGAATACCTTATTAATGCACAGGGCGAAGACGTTGTTGCCGGTATCAGAACTCCGGAAATGCTCTCCCAGCTGAAAAAGAAAAAACCGAAGATGTATGACGAGCTGGTCACTCTCAGAGCCAAACTCGAAAAACACTATAAGGATATGCAGGATATCGAGTTCACCATTCAACAGGGAAAACTCTATATTCTTCAAACCAGAACCGGAAAAAGAACCGGACTTGCAGCAGTGCGTATTGCTGTTGAAATGGTAAAAGAAAAACTGATTAACATCGAAACAGCTGTGAAGCGGGTAACCCCTTCACAGCTCGACCAGCTCCTGCACCCCATGATCGACCCTAAAAAGAGAAAAACTGTCAAAGCAGTGACAAAGGGTTTGAATGCATCTCCCGGTGCTGCAACAGGACAGATTGTCTTTACAGCACAGGAAGCAGAAGATTGGGTGAAAAAGGGCAAGAAAATCATGCTCGTCCGCAAAGAAACATCTCCGGATGATATCGGCGGAATGCACGTTGCACAGGGTATTCTTACCTCTACCGGCGGAATGACCTCACACGCAGCAGTTGTTGCGCGTGGTATGGGAACTCCGTGTGTTGCAGGCTGTAAGGATGTTGTCATCACCGGCAAAACTGCCGTCATTAAGGGAAAAACGTACAAGCAGGGCGACAGTATTACAATCGACGGATCAACCGGAGAAGTATTCCCCGGTGAGATGCCGCTGGTAAAACCGCAGGTTGCAGGTGAGTTTTCAACGTTCCTTAAATGGGCAGATGATATCAGACTGAATGCGGTTCGTCCCGGTCTCAAAGACAAGGGAATGCTTGTCCGCACCAATGCCGATACACCCTACGATGCAAAAGTCGCACGCGATTTCGGCGCTCAGGGTATTGGACTTTGCCGCACAGAACACATGTTCTTTGAAGGCGGAAAACTCCAGATCTTCCAGGAAATGATTGTTGCAGAAAACGTGGAAGCACGCAAAAAGGCTCTTAAAAAACTGATGCCGCTTCAGAAGCGCGACTTTGTCGGCATTTTCAAGGCGATGAACGGCCTTCCGGTTACGATCCGGCTGCTTGATCCTCCTTTACACGAGTTTGTGCCAAAGACAAAAGCTGATGTCATTGCTCTGGCAAAGAAAATCGGTATTACTGAAAAAGCATTGAATGACAAGATTGATTCACTTCATGAACTCAATCCGATGCTCGGTCACCGCGGCTGCCGTCTTGGCATTACCTATCCGGAAATCTATGATATGCAGGTTGAGGCAATCATCAGTGCAGCATGTGAAGTTGCCGCAAATGGTGTGAAAGTTATTCCTGAAATCATGATTCCGCTTGTCGGAACCGTTGAAGAGCTCAAACGTCTCAAGGAAAACGCAGAGGCAGTGATTGCGTCTGTATTTGCGGCAAAGAAAAGGAAAGTTGCCTACATGATCGGAACGATGATCGAGATTCCGCGCGCAGCACTTGTCGCCGACAAGATTGCAGAGCATGCGGAGTTTTTCTCTTTCGGAACCAACGATCTGACGCAGATGACTTTTGGGTACTCACGAGACGATGCCGGTGTATTCCTTCCGGAGTATGTTGAAAAAGGCGTACTTGATAGAGATCCTTTCCAGGTTCTTGACCAGGAAGGCGTGGGACTTCTTGTTGAAACCGGTATTGCAAAAGGCCGGAAGACAAAGAAGGATCTTAAAGTTGGTATCTGCGGAGAACATGGCGGTGATCCAACCACTGTTGAATTTTGTTTCAATATCGGGATGAATTACGTATCCTGTTCACCGTACCGCGTGCCGATTGCTCGCCTTGCGGCTGCGCAGGCAGTGCTCAACAGTAAAAAGAAATAAATTTATTTTATTGAATATCGGGCCGCCTGCACATGTGTGTGGGCGGCTTTTTTTAAAAACAATATCACGCAGAGTCCGCTGTGAGATCGCAGAGGAAGAATTTGTAAGGAAGCCATCTGGCCGCCATCAAGGATCTTTTTTATCATAACACCAGGAGAGGGAAGTTCCTTATAGAACCTTCAACACGAAAATATTGATATTATCCCGGTAGTTATCGGGGTTGTCATGATCGTTTCAGAGACTGATCGCGGATTTATAATAGTAGACCAGGCCGCTGAAGTGCACAGCTTTCATAATTTTATTTGAAATAAATTTGATTCCTGAATCAATTTAGAGAATCATTAAATAAATATTAATAAAAGGAGCATTACTATGAAAAAGTACTATCAATTAATCTGGATACTGATTTTATTCCTGGCTGGCAGCGCTGTTGTATTTGCAGATGGAATGGCAGCCGCTCCCCCGATATCTGCAAAAGACAGTTTTTTTGCTGCAGTGAACCGGGGAGATGTCGCCACAGCGAAGTCATTCCTTGATTCGAAACAGGTGTCTATAAATGATAAAGATGATATGGGCAATACAGCAATGATGATTGCGGTTAACAGAATCGATCTGCCGATGGTGATCGCATTGATTCAGTACAAACCTGATGTCAGCGCTAAGAATTCCAGAGGACAAACGGTAATGGATATTGCAGAAACCAAGGGGAATGCACAGCTTACAACAACGCTGAAGCAGGCTGGATTTTAGTTGTACAGATTTTTGATAAAATTTTGAAAATATGAGCCCTTCATCATGGAGGGCTTTTTTCCCTCTCACACGGTTTCAGTGATATATCATTCTTCACTCATTACATTGACAATACGCGGTGTCACTTCGGAAATATTCTTCACATCATGAAAAAACGGGGCGGCCGGGCCGAAGACATAGAGCCCCACCGGGTTTGTCGTGTGCATACCGGTCGAAAGGTCTTCAAAATTCCCGTGATCACTGCAAATGACAATACTGGTCTTTGGTTCAATGTTTTTTTTCAAAGCAGAAAAAAAGTCTTTTAACACAGCGAGAAATAATTCCGCTTTGACACGGTCCTGTTTGTGGCCGATTAAATCTGTTTTAAATGATTCAAATAAAACAAAATCATTGTTATTTGTTATTCCGGCAAGATGTTTGCCCGCCAGTTTACCATTGATGACCGGAACAGAATGAATCACCTTGTACTTCTGAAAGGCTTCGCGGGTAATATCCCAGCAAAGTGCATTTCCTTCCAGCAGGTCCTCAATCATCAGAAAAGGGATATCTGCCCCGAAAACACAGTGTGTGGTGACCGAAAACCGGCGGTTTTTTTCTTTTATATAATTGAAGTAATGGTCAGAATAGGCATTGGCAAAAACAGGCTTCCTGCCCAGATTTTTTATTTTCAAATGAATATTCTCATGATGAATAATCTCAACGAGTCCATGATTGGGAAAGGCAGGAAGGTGAAAGCCGATTTCTTTTGCAGCGTTTATACCGGTAAAAAGGGTTGTCTGGCCGGTGGCACTCTGGGGGATGCCGGGGACACCACAGGCAGCATCCAGAGGGATGGCAGTCACTGATTCAGTTTTTATATTGAGGTTCAAGTCTGGCAGTTCGGGAAAAAAATCAGTAAACAACTGATTTCCGAATGTGACAACCGGATTGTCCGGACTGTTTTGCCCCAGTCCAAACCCGTCAAGAAATACAAAAACTATTTTCTGCTGCACAAATGCTTCACTCCAATTGTAAAAGACGGTATGTTCAATAGCATACCGACTCATGCAGCTTGAGGCAAGTGAAATGCTGGTAGTAAAAGGGGAGTAGATTGACGGGGTTAATTTACTTTACATGATGCCGAAAATCAAGTAATACCGTGTGCATGGAACACAGACAGGAAGTACATTCAAATGAAAAAAAAATCAAAGCCGGCGATAAAAAAAACAGCAGCGAATAAAAGGAAAAGAACAGGTACGCGGGTGAATACACCCTTACTGGTTTTATTGCTTTCAGGCATTCTTGTGCTGCTGGTGCTGATATTGCTGAACATTCCAAAAAATAACGGTGAAGGAAATGTACCAATATCAGTGGCGCCGGACAGATATAGCATGCAGAATTCGATTGACCCGGAATCAGATTCCCGGGCCCGAAACAACAGGCAGAATGACCGCATGCAGGATGCATCAGCCTCGCAGACATCCGAAGAAACAAGCGAAAATGTTCAGCACAGGAATACCGCATTACTGTCTGCAACGTCACGTGTGATCATCGGCAGGATTGCGGTGGTGATTGATGACGCGGGAAATGATGCCGTCTCACTTGCTCCATTTCTCTTATTTAAGGGCAAACTCACTGTTGCTGTGCTGCCGCTGCTGCCGAACTCAAAGCTCAATGCGGAAAATGCTTTCAAGGCAAAGAAAGAAGTAATTCTGCATCAGCCCATGCAGCCGATCGGAGAAAACAAAACAGGCCCGGGAATGATCGGGATTGATGCATCACGGGAACAGATACAACAGCTCCTGCGGGAAAACCTGAAAACCGTTCCGCATGCATCCGGCCTGAACAACCATATGGGCTCGTTGGCGACACAGAATGATCTGGTCATGGATGCGGTTTTTGGGTATTGTAAACAGGAAAATATGTATTTTCTTGACAGCCGGACAACCGCCGCAACCCTCGGCAAGGCATATGCAGAGAAATATAATATTTCTTTCGCAGAGAGAAAGATTTTTCTGGATTCTGTTCCGGGAAAGGAAAATATTGCCGACTCGCTGAACAAAGGCATCGAACATGCAAAACGGGACGGGAGTGTGGTGGTGATCGGCCATGTGCAGAACCCCGAGGTGATCGCCGTGCTGAATGAACAGTATGACCGTCTCGTCGCTTCGGGAATCGAGTTTGTCACTGTCAGGGAACTTATCGAATATAACAGGAGCCGTATTCAGTGAAAATACTCGGAATTGAAACCTCTTGCGATGAATGTTCGGCCTCGGTTGTCGAGGACGGGAAAGTCATTTGTTCAAATATCATTGCAACCCAAATAGCTATCCATCGGCCCTTTTATGGCGTAGTCCCGGAAATTGCCTCGCGAAAGCATCTCGAATGGATTACTCCGGTGGTGATGCAGGCGCTGGAAGAAGCTTCATGCACGTTGCAGGATATTGACGGAGTGGCCGCGACATACCGGCCGGGACTGATCGGGTCGCTTCTTGTGGGGCTTTCCTATGCAAAAGGGCTTGCATTCACAAGCCAATTGCCGTTTATCGGTGTCGACCATATCGAGGCGCATTTATACGCTGTGCAGCTTGAACAGCCGCTCGGGTATCCGTTTATCGGTGTTCTTGTTTCCGGCGGACACACCATGATAGCGGTGGTCAATGATTTTGACGATTTTGAAGTGCTCGGCACCACTATCGATGATGCCTGCGGTGAGGCCTTTGACAAGGTCGCAAAGTTTTACGATTACGGATATCCCGGAGGAGTGGCAATACAGAAACTGGCGGTGAACGGCAATGCAAAAGCGTTTAAATTTCCGCACCCGTCCCTGCATAAGGGCGATCATCGCTATAATGTATCCTACTCGGGCCTTAAAAATGCAGCAATCAATCAGCTTGATCTGTTCTGGGACAAAAAGTCGGAAAAATCAGCAGAAAACATCGCAGCCAGTTTTCAAAAAACGGCAATCGATATTCTATTAAGCAGAGTTTTCCGCGCCGCTGAAGATACCAATATTAAAACCGCCGTTTTCGGAGGCGGAGTTGCTGCCAACAGCTATCTGCGGGAAATACTAAAAGAACATCCGGATATAAAATCAGTGTTCCCGAGTTTGAAGCTGTGTACCGATAACGCAGCGATGGTTGCAGGATGCGCATATCAGCTGTTCAGCAGGGGAGAGCGTTCATCCTTTTCTTTACGTGCCAGTGCCCGGGTTCCGGCATTCCGCTGGCATAAAGGCAAACAATAACTGGTACAGGCTTTTTTTTCAGGATTTGATTTCTTTATTGCGTTGCATTGCAAATATTTGTATAATACGTTGATATTGTTTATGATAGAAATGTGTATCAGAAAAAAGGAACTGAAACTTCCTTTACCTGATAAAGAAAAAGAGGGGAAACATATGGCAAATGTAGTGGTTCTCTTTGGCCCGCAAGAGAATTCTATGAAAGAATATGCAAAAACAATTGCTGACGCGTTCAAAAATAAAAAATACAAGGTAACGGTCAAACCGGCATTGAATGCTGAGATACCCGATGTCGCCCCTGCAGATATTATCATCTTCGGGAACAAGTTGAATTCACCGGATGCGATTCATGAGGATTACCGGGAAATTGTTCGTGCGAGTGAAGGAGTCAATTTTTCGGGCAGGCTTGTTGCTGTATTTACCGAACACGGTTCTGCCAGCGGCGAGCTGTTCAAATCTGCCATGGCCGATACCGGTGCAACTTTTTTTGAGACATCATTCCGCATAAAAAACAACAAGCTCTCCGGTAAAGAACTGGATGAATGGGCCGCTGCCATTGACCGATTTTACAAAGATTTCGAGAATGCGCGCCATGTATGATCTTGATAAAGCCATCCGTAAAATCCCTGATTTCCCCAAGCCGGGGATTCTTTTTTATGATATCACCAGCATTCTTGCAAATCAGGAAGCTTTTTCGTACTGCATTGCACAAATGAAGGAATTGTTCAAAGACATTGAGTTCGATGCAGTTGCCGGAATTGAATCCCGGGGATTTCTGTTTGCCGCTCCCTTTGCGCTGGAGCGAAAACTGCCGCTGGTACTGATCCGGAAAAAAGGAAAACTGCCCGGAAAAACCTTTCAGGAAGAAGTCACACTGGAATATGGAACTGATGTCATCGAAGTACATCAGGAGGATGTGAAACAAAACGCCAGGATTTTACTGGTGGATGATCTCATCGCCACCGGAGGAACCCTTCAGTCTGCCTGCAAACTTCTCGCACGTGGCGGTGCAAAAGTATCTGCGATTTTCGGGGTCATCGGATTGCCGTTTTTAAACTATATGGAAAAGCTGCGCGATATCAGGGTTGAAACACTTGTCAACTATGCGGGTGAATAAGATAAAAAAATGTGGCTTTTCTGAAGATTGTTTGCTATATTATTGATGCATTCCATGCAAATTGACAGGAATAACTGTAATTTTGGGAAAAATCCAGGTGGACATGACTTTTTTCGGTTTTGCACCAGACAGGCCGCAGTTTTTGGAAAGGTCCCTATTGACCGTTGATTTTTTCTATGATATTCTCGTTGATTCAAATTGAATATATACATGAGGGTTAATTAATGTACGCGTTGGTTGAAATTAAAGGAAAGCAATATAAGGCAGAGAAAGGTTCTCTGCTCAAAGTTGACCGTCTTGAGAGCAAGGAAGGGGATAAAGTTGAATTCGATTCAATCCTTCTTTTAAGCGACAAGGGCAATGTTACTGTTGGTGAGCCGTATGTTCAGGGGGCCAAAATCTCTGCAAAAGTGGAAACCCATGGACGCGGAAAAAAGGTAATTGTTTTCAAATACAAAAAAAGAAAAGATTACCAGAAAAAGAACGGTTTCCGTTCGCAGTTCACTGAAATTCGCGTTGAAAACATCTCAACTGCGGTAAAATAACATGTTTTCCCGGCAGTCAGATGCAGGGAACCAGATTTGACAAGGAAGCACCGTGATTGCAGTTGCAGTAGGGCTTGACTCCCATGAATGCATTTCGGAGCTGAATGTTACCGGACATGCCGGGCTCGACATCAAGGGGAATGATCCGCTCTGTGCTGCTGTGTCAATACTGACGAGAACACTGCTCACTGCGTTATATGCAACCGGTGTTGCAGATATAAAAGACGAGCATGAACAAGAAGGGATGCTCGCGGCTGAAATAACTATTCAGGATAGTGCCGATTTTTCGCGGATCGCGGGGATTACAGCATTTTTTCTGACAGGGTTATTCGAGCTGCAGAATGATTATCCCCAGACAATAATGATAGATTTATTTACAAAGAATTCGGAGGAAACAGATGGCACATAAAAAAGGCGGCGGGAGTTCAAAAAACGGCCGCGATTCCAATTCACAGCGGCTTGGCGTAAAACGTTTCGGTGGTGAAACTGTCACTGCAGGAAGTATCCTTGTCCGGCAGAGAGGAACCCGTATACACCCCGGTGTGAATGTCGGCATCGGGCGTGATGATACACTCTTCGCAAAGGCAAACGGGACCGTTGCATATCAGGAAAGACGCGGCCGTAAATACGCCAGCATTGTTCCTGCAGCAAAATAATCTTTTTTCAGAGTGTTCGGCTTTGTTGATGAAGTCGCAATAGAAGTATCCTCGGGTGATGGCGGAGACGGCGCGGTTTCTTTCCGGCGGGAAAAATATGTTCCCAAGGGTGGCCCGGACGGTGGTGACGGCGGGAGGGGCGGAGATGTTGTTTTTATCGTGAAGAACAATGTCCGTACACTTATGCACCTGAAATTAAAGCGGGTATTCAAAGCGGAAAACGGCAGGCCAGGCATGGGAAAACGTATGCACGGCAAAGACGGCGGTGAAATTGAAATCCCTGTGCCCCTGGGAACGCTTTTACGTGATCCTGATTCAAAAAAAATTATCAAAGACTTTTCAACACCGGGTGAACGGTGGATATTCCTTGAAGGCGGCAATGGCGGAAAGGGAAACTGGCATTTCCGCAGTGCAACCCGGCAGACTCCACGGTTTGCCATTCCCGGAAAAAGCGGCAAACAACGGAAACTTTTCTGCGAATTGCAGGTTATTGCAGATATCGGACTGGTTGGATTTCCCAACGCGGGAAAATCCACGCTGTTATCGGTGCTCACCAATGCCACACCAAAAATAGGCTCGTATCCGTTTACTACACTCACGCCCAATCTGGGGATACTGTCCTGCAAGGGCCATGAAGTAGTCATTGCGGATATTCCCGGAATTATTGAGGGAGCATCAAAAGGGGTGGGCCTGGGGTTGACCTTTCTGCGCCATATATCCCGGACAAAACTTCTTGTGTTTTTGATTGACATCACCGCAGAAAACGGAATACATGAGATGGAAGTACTCCTGAATGAACTTTCAGAATTTTCCCCGGAACTTGCCGGCCGTGAAAGGATCATTGTCTGTACAAAATCTGATGCAGTCGAAGAAAATGACCTTCCCGGCGAAATGGCAAAGGCTTTTCCAAATGATAAAATTATGACAATATCAAGTATAACAATGAACGGTATTGAGGAACTGAAGAACATTTTCATTGAACGGACTGGAAAACTGAATGAAGACAGCACTTCTGGGCGGGACGTTTAATCCTGTTCACTTTGGACATCTCTTTCTTGCAGACGAAGTACTGCACAAGGCGGGATATGATCACATTATCTTTGTACCGACTTTTATGCCTGCTCATAAAAAGATGAAAAGCCCTGTCAAACCGGCTGACCGTCTGGAAATGCTGAACATTGCAGTAAAACCATATGACTGTTTTAGTGTTGATGACTGTGAAATTAAGAGGAAGGGGATTTCTTTCATGATCGATACGCTGCGGGAAGTTCATAGAAAATACGGTTTTCCCGGAAAAATCGGTTTGATAATCGGGGATGATCTTGCCGACAGCTTTCACACATGGAAAAATCCACAGGACATTCTTGAACTTGCTGAACTCGTTGTAGTGAAACGTCTGCATGTGAAATCAAAAAACTACGGATTTCCCTGTACAGTGATCGAGAATAAAATAGTTTCCATTTCATCGACAGAGATCCGGGAACGTATTCAAAACAGCGAGCCTGTCCGGTTTCTGCTTCCAGAGGGAGTGTGTTCTTATATTGAAGAAAAAAAACTCTACAGATCTGCATGATCTGTATATCAAGATAAAGAAGGATATAAAAAAAGAACTTTCACCCCGCCGCTACAAACACAGCGTAGAGACGGCAAAACTTGCACAAGCCTTGTGTTTGAAGTATACTGTCGCATCGGAAAAGGGGCTTGTCGCAGGAATCGCGCATGATATTGCCCGTGAATACAGCGATGATCAGCTTGTTTCGATTGTTCAGGAACAGAATTTATGTGATTCGGAGTGGGGATTACGTCACCCGAAAGTGCTTCATGGAATCGTCGGAGCGTATATTGTAGAATCCCGGTATGGTATTGGGGATCCAGACATTCTTGACGCAATTCGCCAGCATGTTGCCGGCGCTGAAAATATGGGAATGCTTGCAAAAATTCTCTTTGTGGCTGATTTTTGTGAACCTTCAAGAAAGTATCTGGAAGAGATGCACCGGCGGGAACTGTTACAACAACCGCTTGATATGATGCTTTTTCGTGTTTATGGAGAAATATTTGCATTTCTTGAAATCGAAAAAAAACCAATTGCACCAATTTCATACGAAATATATGACAAACTGCGCAGAAAGGTAGCCATGGATGAAAAGGAATGAAAAATCATTTGTCAGTATTATCCTGCTGGGGATAATTGTCTGTATCGCCGTTGGTTCGATTACCCTTGTACTTTTTGTATTTCGTTCTGACCGTGTCGTGGATCTTGTTGAAAAGAATTCGATTATCAGCGTTTTGTTTACGGTCGGTGAAAAAGACCATCTCGACATGATGGAGCTGTATTTGTATAATCCGGCAACAAAGAAAAGTGCCCTGTTTCATCTGCCCGCAAATTTATGGACAATGATCGAACCATTGAACCGGTATGATATCCTTGAAGTGATGTACAATCAGTCTGATTTCCGCCCGTTGATGCAGAAGGTGGAAAAGTTGACGTCGGTAAAAGTTGATTTTTTTATCGATATTGATTTCCGGGAAATGGAACAGATAGTAGACCTGCTCGGCGGACTGGAGGTATTTATTCCAAATCCTGTTGATACCGAAGTCAATGGCGAGCGGATTCTTCTTGAAGCCGGGAGTGTGATTGTTGACGGAGAGAAAATAAAGGAACTGTTAAAAGTTGAGCTTCCCGATGATACTGATCTGGAAACCGCTGAAAGGAAACAACAGATTGTGCGGGCGATTCTGCAGCGGATAATTGATTATAAAGATTCAGGTTTATTGTTCAAGCCGGAAGCATTTCATGTTTTTATGCAGAATATACAAACAGATTTGTCGGAAGCAGAGGTGAAATCACTGCTCCATGAATATGAAACGGTAATCCTCGATCATCTTATTTCAAATCGTGTCCATGGAACCACAATATCACATGAATCTAGAGGGATGATTTTTTCACCGAATGATCAGGGAGATTACCTGAGGCTGACGGTGAAAAAGACCATAGAATACATGGCCGGAACCGGTGAGATCCGCCCGGAAGATCTGATCGTAAAACTGGATGTGCTCAATGGGACAGAGACGTCCCGGCTGGCAGCAAAAGCCGCCAATATATACAAAAAGTATGGGTATGAAATACTGACCGTGGCAAATGCCGATGTACAAAATGCGGAAAAAACGGTTATTATTGCGAACAACGGGAATGAAAAAATAGCAAAGGAAATTGGCACTATTATTCGGTGCCGAAATGTCCAGCCGCCGAAGCCGGATACGGTGCGAAAAAGCCGTGCAGATTATACTATAATTTTGGGGAATGATTTTGATGGCCAATATTGTAAATAAACTGACGCATCCTGAAATTGTCACTGCTGTTGCAGCACTCCTCGATGATCATAAAGGTGAAGATACAAAAATCCTGTATATAGGCGGCCAGAGTTCATATACGGATTATTTTATCATCACAACTGCCCACAGCTCGGTTCACCTGAAAAGCCTTACTGAACGTATTGCAGCATTTCTCCGGAAAAGCGATCATGCGATACTGTATCATTCGAAAGCAAAGGACGACAGCGGCTGGCTTTTACTGGATTGCGGCAATTTTATTGTTCATGTAATGGATAAAGAGAAACGAATTTTCTATGAACTGGAAAAGCTGTGTTATCCTGGTCCGGAAATACCTTATTCGTCGAAATCTTCGTAATCCAGATCATCTTCCTCGACGTCGTAATCATCATCGTCGAGGTATTCTTCTTCATCATCGTCAAAATCGTCGACTAAGTCATCTTCTTCTTCGTCGTCTTCAAGATCTTCTTCTATGTCATCTTCTTCGAAGTCATCATCTTCGTCCAGGTCTTCGTAATCGTCATCTTCCTCATCTTCGTCGAAATCATCATAATCATCAAAGTCGTTGTCATAGTATTCGTCTTCTTCTTCTGCTGCTTCTTCTGCTTCCTCTTCCTCTTCTTCATAATTTTCGATATCTTCGTCCATCATGAAAAACGCAGGTTCCTTGAGGTCGTCAAGAATGCTTCTCTTGCGTGCAAACATGGCTTTTTTTATCCCCCCGCAAAAATTGTTTCCGTAGAGTGTATTCTTACATTCACAACTCTAAGCCGATCATTATAAACTTGTCAACTGTTTATTCGGTTTTTTTTTTCATATTTTTAATTTCTACATGAAGGATGATATCACCGAAAGTTCCGTTAATAATAAGTCCGAATCGATGCTCTGCAGCGTACAATTCAGACTGAAGCGCATTCCCTGAGAATACTGTTGGAGGGGTAATATTGCAGTCGAGATCGATCTCTGTAAGGTACATAATAGCCCTTCCTGCAACCTGGTTTGTAATTTCTCCCAGAGTGGAGCGGGCAAGGGTCTCAATGCTCTTGGGATCGGCTTTGATGCCCTGTGCTGAATACAAATCACGGCTGAGGGAAATCACCGCTTCATGACTGCATCCGAGAAACAAGTTTCCCTGGATGTCGCTTGTCAGTCCGACGGTGGCGATGACCTGGAGATTCTTGAGGATGGCATCCGAGGGAACAAGTGCAGTAATTGTCAGTTTGTTTTCGGTGAAAATGTCTGTACATGCTGTTTCAAACCGGTTTTGAAGGGCGGTGTTTATATCTGTATTCGTTGTGTTCACAGAACCTCATTATTTTGGAGAATATGGAAAAGGAATTACATCCTGTATCTAAAAAATATACGGTACGGAAATCTGTTTGTCAAATTATACCGAACCTTCACTTGCAATAGCGAACAAGTTTCTTTATCATACGGGCTATATGGATGATAATTATAAAACACTCATTACGCTGGCGTTGCAGGAAGATTTTGATGAAATTGGTGATGTCACCTCAGAGTCAATTTTTACCGATGAAACAGCACATGCACAGCTGCTGAGTAAAAGTGAAGGGATTCTGGCGGGAAAATCAATATTCTGCGAGGTTTTTCACACAATTGATGACCATCTTGACATCGAATTCCTGAAACAGGACGGGGACAGGCTCGGCAGGACGGAGTGTATTGCCCATGTCCGCGGAAAAGCATTATCCATTCTAAAAGGAGAACGGACAGCACTCAACTTTATCAGTTTTATGTCGGGAGTTGCCACTGCGGCGGGAACTTGTGCAGCAGAGGCACGTCATTACGGCAACACAATCGTCCTTGATACAAGAAAAACCCTGCCCGGATACCGGGCACTTTCCAAATATGCTGTGAAAACAGGGGGCGCACAAAATCACCGGCAGGGACTGTATGACATGGTGATGATCAAGGACAACCATGTTGATGCTGCGGGTTCTATCAAAAATGCAGTTGAAAAAGTCCGGAATAAATGGGGAGAGCGTTTCAAAATTGAAGTTGAATGCAGGACCCTTGCAGATGTCCGACAAGCGCTGGAACTTGGTGTCGATATTATCATGCTCGACAATATGAACAAGGAACAGATACTGGAGGCTATAGGGCTCGCGAAAAACAGGGTATTGCTCGAAGTGTCCGGCGGGATTACCCTGGAGGAAATAAAAGAAATTGTTCCGTTGGGAATTGACTATATCTCGATTGGGCGGATCACTCATTCCGCCCCGGCATTTGATTTTTCATTAAAAATTGTACTGGAGTAACTGCCATGGAATACAGGGAAGAAATCGTAAAACTCAAAGAGCAGCTTGGTGATGATGCGGTCATCCTGGCCCATTACTATCAGAAGGATGAAGTCTGTCAGTACGCAGACATCATCGGTGATTCCTATGCACTTGCAGTCGCTGCTTCAAAATCAACGGCAAAGTATATTGTTTTTTGCGGGGTCTATTTTATGGCCGAAAGCGCCGCCATACTGGCGAACCCTGATCAGCGCGTCCTTATTCCTGACCGGGAGGCAGGATGTCCGCTGGCCGACATGGCCAATGCCGCAGATTTTGAAAAGTATTATGCATATTGCAGCTCGCTGGCAAAATCACCACTGATTTCGATTGTCTATGTCAATTCAAGCAGCTCCCTGAAAGCCGCTGTCGGGAAACTGGGCGGACTCACCTGTACCTCTTCAAATGCACAATTTTTGGTCGAACGGGTCATGGCAGAAGGCAAGAGGGTTTTTTTTCTTCCTGATTTCAACCTGGGAATTAATACCGCCCGCAGAATGGAACTGAAAAATACGGTGATCGGTACCATACATCGAAAAGCCGATCCGGAGAACACTTCTTCTGATACAAAACTTTTTTTATGGAAAGGTTTTTGTAACGTCCATGCCCGCTTTTCACCAATGGATATCAGGAAAGCAAAAGTCAATTATCCGTATGCGAAAATACTGGTGCATCCGGAATGCGATGAAGCTGTTGTTGCAGAATCAGATTTTGCCGGCTCAACCTCACAGATTATAAAGGAAGTTGAACAATCTCCGGCCGGGACGACATTGTTTGTCGGAACCGAGCTGAACCTGGTCAACAGGCTTGCGAGAGAGACACGGCATGCTGCGGTGTTTCCGCTGCGGGAATCGGGGTGCGTCAATATGAACAAGATCACTCTTGAAAAACTGTATCAAACCTTGCAGAGTCTCCTTACAGGGAGTTCAGAATATGAAGTTGGTATCGATGAGACTGAAAAACAGGATGCAAAACGGGCTTTGGCCGGCATGATCGGCCTGGTTGAACAAAAGAAAGGGGAGGAGCATGCCTCGACACGGAAAACGGAAAGAATTTGATATTCTGATAATCGGAACGGGAATATCCGGCCTCACTGCGGCATACTGGCTTTCGGAAGCGGGATACGAAGTCGCCGTGATTTCAAAAGATGCAAATCTTTCTGAATGCAATACACAATATGCGCAGGGCGGCATTGTATTCAAACATGAACATGATTCACCTGGCCTGCTTCAAAAAGACATTATTGCAGCTGGATGTGCAATCAATTTTGACAATGCCGTGAAGGCCGTGGCCGAAGAGGGCCCCGCACTGGTACAAGACTTTTTGATTGACAGGGTTTCGGTTCCCTTTTGCCGGGATAATGAAAATAATCTTGAGTTTACCCAGGAAGGCGCACATTCTGTACGAAGAATCATTCATGTCAAGGACAAGACCGGAGCGGCGATTGAAAAAAGTCTGCTGGATGCGACATTGAATAAAAAACATATCACCTTCTTTCCTGCACATACGGCGGTAGAATTGATTACCAGCAGCCATAATTCCATGAATCCGCAGGACAGGTATCAAAAAACCAGAGTAATCGGTGCATATGTATTGAATGCAAAAACAGAATCGGTTGATGTGTTTATTGCCGGTGCAGTGGTGCTCGCCACCGGCGGTGTCGGCCACCTGTTTCTGCACACCTCAAACACGGTGGGTGCGACCGGTGACGGGGTTGCCATGGCATGCCGTATCGGAGCAGAGATAATCAATGCAGAATATATCCAGTTTCATCCGACCATTTTGTATCATCGTGATGTCAAACGGTTTTTGATTACCGAGGCTCTAAGAGGCGAGGGCGCGCGCCTCAAAAACCGGGATAACGAGTTTTTCATGAGAAAATACCATGGGAAGCTTGCGGATCTCGCGCCGAGGGACGAAGTATCGCGAGCAATTTTCTATGAAATGGAAAAAACTGATTCAGAATATGTACTCCTGGATACGCAGGAAATCAAAAGCCTGAGTCTGCATGAACGGTTCCCGGCAATTTATGCGCAATGCAAAGAGCTTGGAATAGATATAGAGAAAGAGCCTGTTCCGGTTGTCCCGGCAGCGCATTATTTTTGCGGCGGAATCAAGGTGGATTTATGCGGCAGAACAAACATCAGCGGATTATTCGCTGTCGGTGAAAATTCCTGTACCGGTGTCCACGGGGCAAACCGTCTGGCATCGGTCTCATTACTGGAAGGATTATTGTGGGGCAAAAAAACTGCTTTGGCAATTTCGGATGCCATTCAGCCTGTCAGCCAAAAACTGATAAAAAATATTCCGGAATGGATTTTTCCGCTGAATGAGGAAGTATTTGATCCGGTGCTGATTTTGCAGGATATGGTGAATGTCAGGACAACAATGTGGAATTATGCCGGGATTGTCCGCAATAAAAACAGGCTTTCCCGTGCATTGGCAGACTTGAACTATCTGAGCCACAGGATTGAAAAATTTTACAAACAGGCAAAAATCACCCGCAGGATTATCGAATTGAGAAATGCAGTCCTGACCTCACTGCTGATTGTCCGCGCTGCATCGGCAAACAAGACTTCCTGCGGCTGTCATTTTATCGAGGAATAACAGCTGTCATGACTGCGTTTCATTGTGCACGCATACAATCTCCCGCAAAAGTAAACCTTCATCTGGATATCCTGGGAACCCGGCAGGACGGCTTTCATGACATAAGATCATTGTTTGTCATGACCACATTCAGCGACACAATCGAAATCGAAGCACTTGATCAGGGAAGCGGCTTTGAACTGAAAGGGTTTTTTTCCTGTACGGTTGAAGACAATCTCATAACAAAAGCAGTACGGTTGTTCTGCCGGAATGCGGGAATCAGCTGTGATTTCAGGGTATCTGTTGAAAAGAGAATTCCGGAAGGGGCAGGACTTGGCGGAGGTTCAAGTAATGCTGCCGCAGTGCTTCGTGTACTCGATAAAATATTTCCTGACGCATTCTCCAAAAATGAACTATGCACTATTGCGGCTGAACTTGGCAGTGATGTGCCGTTTTTTTTGTCATCAACATCGGCAATCGTGGAGGGAAGAGGTGAACTTGTTACTCCCGTATTCCCGCGCGATGATTATCATTTACTGCTTATCCTTCCGGATATTCGTGTCAATACAGCTATGGCATACAAGTGGTTTGATGCAGAAATAAAGGAAGAAGACAAACAATTATCACTGACCAAGGAGGAAATAAAAAAATGGTATATGAACCCGGATCCGGTGAAGTGGCCGTTTTTTAACACATTTTATCCGGTCATAAAAAACCATCATCCGGAATACCGGTTGATAGAGGAATTATGCCGTACTATGAAAGTCAATTTTACCGTGCTTTCCGGCAGCGGTGCGTGTTTTGCAGGGGTATTCACGGATCAGCATGATGTTGACCTGATGGCACAACATGTGGTTGAAAATGATATGATCTGTTTCGCTGCCAGGCCGCTGGTCTCGATGCCGGAAATAGAATTTTTCACATAACACGGGCAAATCTTTTCTCTATCTACCACTGGACAAAAACATGAAAAATCAGTATTGTTATCCCGCTTGACAGGGGAATATGGATAATTTTCCTCCTGGGTTTGTGCAAAAATATAATACTCACTAAAAGCCACCGCAAATACTGGTTGTATTCGCGGTAAAATTATTTACTGGGACGTCGGCAAGCGGTAAGCCACCGGGTTTTGGTTCCGGCATTCGCAGGTTCGAATCCTGCCGTCCCAGCTAGTCAACGGAGAACAAAGAATAAAATTTACCGGAAGGCAGGGATAAATTATGGATAAAATGACTCTCACAGTAGCAGAGCGGGAAAAAGGAAAAAAAGGCGATACAGGAAGACTGCGCCGGTCAGGAAAAATCCCCGCGATTGTATATGGAGGTGAAGAGCCCATTGCAATTGCAGTTGATGAAAATGAATTTTCACACAAATTCAGGGTTATATCTGAAAATATCATCATCAGCCTTGATTTGGGAAAACAAAAGATCGATGTTCTGGTAAAAGACTACCAGGAAGATCTTTTGAAAAACAAGATCATGCATCTGGATTTTTATGCGATCGATAAAAACCGAACGCTGAAGACTCACGTCCCTCTGCATCTTAATGGAAACGCAGTAGGCCAGAAGGAGGGCGGAATTCTCGAACACCTTCTTCATGAAGTTGAAGTTGAGTGTCTGCCCGGCAATATTCCTGCGACAATTACTATCGATATTTCAAATCTTGCCATTCACGAGTCAATACATGTGAGCGATCTCCCACCGATGGAAGGGGTGCGCTTCTGCAATCCTGCAGACCAGGTTATTTGTCACATCATCGTGAAGGCTGTTATTGAAGAAGCTTCCGCAACAGAGGCTGTTGAAGGCGCTGAAGTGGCTGCAGCTGAAGCTGCGCAGGATAATCAAAAAACCGAGGAGTAATATCTGCCATATGTAATCATCGGGTTGGGAAATCCCGGAGATGAATACGCAACTCACCGGCATAACATTGGTTTTCACGTTGTTGATTTTATAGCTGAAAAATGCGGTATTTCTTTCAGAAAGCCGCATTTTTACAGTAATTATTTACTGGCTGAATGTGTCTATCGGAGAAAGTCTTTTTTTCTGGTAAAACCTATGACCTTTATGAATCGTTCCGGTGAAGTACTGAAAAGCGTGCTACAGCAAACAAAAACCTCTTTTGAAAATGTAATAATTGTTTTTGACAATCTGGATCTTGAGCTTGGTACGATCAAATTGAAAATCAAGGGATCTTCGGGCGGACATAACGGACTTGAATCGTTGATTGCATCTGCAAAAACTGAAAATATCAAGCGTCTTGGTATTGGAATTGGCCGGCCCAAACATAAAGGTGATGTCATCAGTTATGTACTTGGAACACCCGAACGTCATGATGCAGCGATCCTGGCAGGAGCGGTAAAACGGGCTGCTCTCGAACTGCTGAATTTATCCAACCAGACACTTGTTCAGGTCATGAACCAGATCAACCGCCGAAATAACGAAGATGATCCGCAAAAAGATTGAATATTTTTTTAACATACACAAATTTCTTCAACACTCCAGGATACTGGTGGCATATTCAGGCGGGCCGGATTCCACAGCTTTGCTGTTTTTGCTGAAAGAACTGCAAACCATGTACAATTTAAAGCTTGCCTGTGCATATGTTGACCATGGAATCCGGTCACCATCAGAAAGCAGAAAAGAGCGGGATCTAGTCAGACAAAATTGCGGAAATCTTGATATTCCCTGTTATTATCATGATATTCCCTTTGGAGAGCTTGCGGTGCTGAAGAAAAAAACCGGAAGAAGCATGGAAGAACTCGCACGTGAGAAACGGTATTCTTTTTTTAACGAGCTTCAGGCGGATTTTCCTCATACTGCTGTTGCGACAGGACATACAGCTGATGATCAGCTTGAAACCATTTTCATGAGGCTGTGCCAGGGATCCGGTCCTGCCGGTTTACAGGGAATACAGCCTGTCTCCCGGTCAATCATGCGGCCTCTTCTGGACTGCTCGCGTAAAGAAATTCTTGATTATTTGACCGGAAACAAAATATGCTATTCAACCGATTCAAGCAATCTGGAAACGGTATATCTGCGCAATAAAATACGGCATTTGCTCGTTCCAGTCGTGAAAGAGATTTTTCCCGGTATTCGGCGGAGCATGGAATCGGTCTCTGCCAAGATGGCAATGACACAGCAGTTTATTGAAAAAACCGCCGCAGAAAAGCTTTCCTGGGAATCTGCACAAAATGGCTATTGCATCAGAAAAGATATTTTTTTTAAGGAATCTCCGGCTGTTCGCCTCGAATCTGTTTACCAAATTTACAGACAATTTTTTAGAAGATTCTGTTCCGATTTGTATTTAAAACAACGGCTTCCCTATAAATTTCTCCTTCCATTGCTGGGATCGGCCGCAAGGGATGAGAAAAACAGGGTATTCTGCACAGGCCATGGGATAAAATTCAGCACCCGACAGCAATTCCTTTTTTTGGAATCATGTGTTGTCTCTCCTGTGAAAAAGGATTATGTTATATCTGTTGAAATCGGGAAGCCATTCAGGTTTCAGAATCTTTCAGGAACATTTTCTTGTTCTGAACCGTTACAAAAAGAATCTGAAAATGCTGTTTTTATACAAGAAAACGAAATGGTTCCGCCGGTTATTGTACGGTCATGGCACGACGGCGACAGAATTTACCTGGGATATGGACGAAAAAAAATCAAAAAAATATTTCAGGACTGGAAATTAAATAGCGAACAACGGCATTTGATACCGATTGTTGAGGACGAAAAAGGTATTTTGGCCATTGTGGGCAGATTGTTTGGCGGAAAAAATATTGTCCGGTTTACCAAAAAAGGAGAACGTGTTCAATCCGGAAAAATGCTTGTTCTGGACTTGCACTGAAGTAATAATTTCAATACATTAATAAAAGCAAAGATACATCGATTTATCATACTGTCTACATTGGCCTTTCAGTTGGTAAATAAAATATTTTTCAAACGATAGCGGAGAAGTAACATTGGATATGAACAGACAAAATAACGACAATAATAACCCGCAGAACCAGCGCGGAGGAATCGGAAGCCGTCTTACCTTATATATTATAATAGGAATAGCAGTTTTTATCTTTGTGTTTATCATAACACAGGACAATACATTCAACCTGGTTGAAACGAATTATTCGCAGTTCCTTACCGACCTTGAGAAAACCGAATCAGCCGAACGGATTACCAGTGTTGAGTTTTTCCATAACCGCGAAATTATCTACAAGAAGCAGGATGGGACAACCTATAAAACCATTATTCCAATTGCTGATGAAGAACTCATGAAAGAACTTCGTCAGAAAGAGATAAGTTTTACCGGAAAGCCGCCGTCACTGGGATTCATGGAAATTTTAATAAACATTCTTCCATGGATACTAATGATCGGTATATTTATTTTTATGTTCCGACAGCTTCAGGGAAGCGGAAACCGCGCACTTTCGTTCGGCAAAAGCCGTGCCAAACGGTATTTTGAGGGAAATGAAAGGATTACGTTTAATGATGTCGCAGGGCAGGAAGAAGCAAAATACGAGCTTGAGGAAGTTGTCCAGTTTTTGAAAAATCCGCAGAAGTTCACCAAAATCGGAGCAAAGATCCCAAAGGGTGTTCTGCTTGTCGGCATGCCGGGAACCGGGAAAACACTGCTCGCAAAAGCGATTGCCGGTGAAGCGAATGTCCCGTTCTTCCACATGTCCGGCTCTGACTTTGTTGAGATGTTTGTCGGTGTCGGCGCAAGCCGGGTCCGCGATCTTTTTGAGCAGGGAAGAAAAAGCGCGCCTTGTATTCTTTTTATCGATGAACTTGATGCAGTGGGCCGAACCCGCGGCGCAGGTTACGGCGGCGGCCATGATGAACGCGAACAAACGCTGAACCAGCTGCTGGTTGAAATGGACGGTTTTGACACAAAAGTAGGCGTTATTATTGTTGCAGCCACAAACAGGCCCGATGTACTGGATCCTGCCTTGCTGCGACCAGGGAGATTTGACCGGCAGGTTGTCGTGGATATGCCTGATGTGAAGGAACGTGAGGATATCATCAAGATCCACTGTAAAAAAATATCCATTGCAACAGACATTGATTTCAACAAGGTTGCCCGGGCGACACCAGGTACCTCTGGCGCTGACCTCTCCAATCTTGTCAATGAAGCTGCCCTGTTTGCCGCCAGGAAGAACAAGCAGAAAGTTGAAATGGAAGATTTTGAAGAGGCTCGCGACAAGGTTCTTATGGGTGTGGCCAGAAAATCAAAGGTCATTCCGCCGAAAGAAAAAGAGATGGTCGCATTTCATGAAGCAGGCCATGCTTTACTGCATTATTTTCTTAAAAATGCGGATCCACTGCACAAGGTGACTGTGATCCCTCATGGACGGGCTCTCGGTGTGGCCATTTCACTGCCTGAACAGGATAATTACAGCAAGAACAAGGGATGGTTATTGGACAGAATTGTCATTGGTATGGGCGGATATGCCGCAGAAAAGATCAGATATAAAGAGAACACAACCGGTGCACAGCAGGATATCGAACAGGGGACCAATATTGCCCGAAGAATGGTCTGTGAATGGGGAATGAGTGATGCAATGGGGCCGATTGCATACGGCCAGAAAGAAGAACCGATTTTTATCGGGAAAGAAATTGCACGCCACAAGGACTACTCGGAAGAAACTGCCAAAAAGATTGATAAAGAAATAAAAGATATTGTGCAGACCTGTCTTGGACAGGCAATGAAGATTCTTACAGACAATAAAGGAAAACTGAAACTGCTTGCGGAAACCCTTGTAACAGTGGAAACACTGAATGACGACGAAATCAGAAAACTTTTGAATATACCAAAAAAAGTCGATGAAATCGAACAACCAAAAAAAGCTGTTTCCAGACAAAAAAAGACAGTGGTGAAGAAATAGTCTGGATACCGGATTCCTGATAGTTAATATTTTTATTTAAGGGATGGGGTGGAGTAAAAGTAATCTGTATGCAACACAGGAAACTTTGATTCCGCCCTGTTTTTTTAAGTGAAACAGGATTATCCCGTGTTTTTTGTTTAGAATTTTGTTATTATTTGTTACGATAAACAGTAGAAATTGTTTATTATTATAAGACTACAAGAATGGTTCCTCTTTATAAAACAAAGAGTGATAATTAATAATGATGATGATGATGATGGCTATGAAATACTAGTTTATCCCTGGAGTTGAATGTATGAAGATGTCAAAACTGTCAATATTGAATAATAATGGATTTGTTGTATTGTTGTTCTGCTGTATAACAGGATTATTTTTTTCCTGTAACACCGTCTATGACATCGCACCAGGTTATATTCCGCCGCTGGAGGCTGTTCAAAAAGAAGATATCGAGAAAATGCTTGCACAGGGGAACTACCTTGATGCAGTTCAGTATATAAACAGAATAGAACGATCCCGAAACGGTTTGTTAAAAGAGGAGCTCGAAAAACTTCGAAATCAAACAATAGATATGGTAAAGGCAGATTTCCAGTCGAGTATGGATAAAAAGGATTATGAAAAAGCTATTGCATATGTCGATTCAGCGATAAATATCGGCGAACCCGCTTTATTTCCCGGCTGGTCAGTTAAAAAGCTTCTCATGATGCAGGCAGAACTGCAGGAACAGCAGGGAAATGACTCAGTGGCCGTCCTGACAGCAATCAAGGCCATGAAACACGAAACGCTTACAAACAGCGAATATTCGCATATATTGGAGCTCGCGACAAAACTGGAAAACAAAACAGCGATCCTCACGGTTATTGCAGAAATGGAAAAACGTCATATGCCCATACCCGAACCGGCAAGGGTAATCACCTCGAAAATCACACCAATAAAGAAAGTAATTGACGGAACGGTGACCATATGGGTGTATAAAGGAATTAAATTTGAAAATGGTGTCGGCATGCCAAACAATATTGTCGGGAGCGGTTTTTTTATTGATCCCCGCGGTTTTATCCTGACCAATTACCATGTGATTGAAAGCGAGGTCAATCCCCAATATGAAGGCTATTCACGCCTGTATATCCGGCTCTCCGACATGCCGGACCAGAGAATTCCGGCCCGGGTGATATCCTATGACCCAGTTTTTGATTTGGCCCTGCTGAAAACAGAGATTGATCCGAAATACATTTTTAGCTCCATTGGAGAAACATCAATTGATCCGGGTGACAAAATAAAGGTGATTGGTTCTCCGGGCGGACTGGAGAATACGGTGACATCCGGTATTGTTTCAGCGACCGGCCGCAGATTTCTACAGCTTGGTGATGCAATGCAGATCGATGCTCCGGTGAATCCGGGGAACAGCGGCGGACCGATCATTGATGAGGACGGCAGGCTTGTAGGAATTGTTTTTGCCGGGATTGAACAGTTTGAAGGGCTGAATTTCGGTGTTTCGATTGAATGGATAAACAAAGTTCTGCCCCGCATGTTTCCGGCAAACTCCAAAGACCTCTCTGAATATATTGCTACCCCAATTACCCATTACTGGATGGGATGTGCGGTTGAAAAAACCGAAAAAGGGATGGAAATTATTTATGTTGTTCCTGGTGAACCGGCATATAATGCCGGGCTCCGCGGTGGTGATCTCATCACCGGAATAAACGGGAAAGAATTCAAAACACTTCGGGAGATTCAAAGTCTGATGGTCTCTTATGAGTCAAAAACGCTTCTTGCAGTGTCCTGTACCCGCGACAATGAGGCATATACTGCCTATATCAGTCTATCACCCCGGCCCCGGGTACCGGTAAGTCTGGCTCTGGAACGTGATTCCAAGGTCAATGTGATCTATCCACTTTTTGGAATGAAAATAGACAAGGTAGCCGATGAAGTCTGGAACAATCATTATGTTGTGCGAAGGATCATTCCCGGGTCGTCTGCTGATGAATTGGGGCTTTCAGTGAACGATCCCATATCAATCCGGGAATGGTTTATTCATGAAAAACTGAAGGTTGTCATGATTCAGGTTATGGTGAAACGAAGAAAACTTGGATTTCTTGAAACGTTCATCCAGTTACTTTCGTTTCTTGAAACAACAAATTTTATCTGACCCGGACAAAACATCTTTTCTTTTCTGTATAAATGCTTGAAATATTCAAATTGGCAAATTACAATTAATTGAGTAAATATATTTCTTCTAACCGGAAATTGACAGGGGCCAGGCCGTCTGTCAGCCGTGTTTGATACAAGCAGAGGGGCCCGGCAAACATCATGCATCATATATTGATTGTCGAAGATGAAAAAATAGTTGCAACTGACATCAAATACATGTTGAAAAAAATTGACATGACCTCTGCCGATATTGCACAGACAGCGACTGACGCATTCGCCAAAATTCAGGAAAAAAAACCGGATATCATTCTTATGGATATCAATCTGTCTGGTGAAATTGATGGTGTACAGGCGGCTGAGATTATCCTGAAGGATTACAAAATCCCGGTTATGTATCTGACTGCATATGCTGATGAAAAAACAGTGGAACGGGCAAAACATACAGAACCAATCGGATATCTGCTGAAACCTTTTAATGAAATCGAATTAAAGACAAATATCGAGATCGCGCTGTACAAGCAGAAAATCAATGAGAAACTCCGCAGACAGGAGCTCTGGCTGTCCAGTACGCTGACACGGATCGGACTGGGGATTATCAAGACCGATGCCGGCATGTCTATCAGCCTTATGAATAATGTTGCTGAAACGATGATCGGGATGACTTTGGAGAAAGCCGAGGGGAAAAAACTTTCTGAGGTTGTGTCCTTTTTTGATCTGAAAAAAGAAAAAGCTCTTCCGCTAACGGAGTTAAAGAGCAGTCAGCGCACAGTAAGCATTAAAAACAATGACGGTCAGTATTTACCCATATCACTCACTGTGCAAAAAGAAGAAAACGATGAGGAAATATCAACAGTCTATTTTTTACAGGACATTTCAGAGAAGCTTGGTGCGGAAAAGAAAATAAGGAGTACTGAGCAACTTTTGGAACAGACGTTTCAGAGCCTTCAGGACACCCTTTTTATCACCAAGGATGATTTTTCAATAATCAATTGTAATCCGGCAGGTATCCGGTTGTTCGGATACTCTGAAAATGAACTGGTCGGGCGGAGCATTTTTTTACTCTGCAATGATGACAGGGAAAAAATAGAACAGCTTCAGCAGATTTGCAGGCAGGAATTGTTTTACAGCCGGCATGAATTCGAACTGTACAACAGAAATGGTGAACTCATTTCAACCGAGATTACACTCGCGCCGCTGCGTGATGAGAATGAAGCCACGACCGGCTGGGTCTTTACCCTTATTGATATCCGTGAGCGGAAAATATATGAAAGAAGGCTCAAGGAAGCAAAGGAAACCGCTGAATCCGCCAGCAGGGCCAAATCAGAATTCCTGACAAATATGAGCCATGAATTGCGCACTCCGCTGAACAGTATTATCGGGATGACCGAATTGACTCTGGAGACGAGTCTCTCCAGAGATCAAAAAGAATATCTCGAGATTGTTCACCAGTCATCACTGTCCTTTCTTGTTTTGTTGAATTCAATCCTTGATTTTTCAAAAATCGAAACCGGAAAAATCGAACTTGAAGATACCCTGTTTGATGTGAAAAAAGTTTGTCAGGATGCAATCGATGTCATGAAAGTCCAGGCGTTTAAAAAGGGATTGGGACTGCGGTTACAGGCCGCGAGTGATGTGCCGGCAACGGTTATTGGCGACCCCCATCGTCTGAATCAGATTATTCTTAATCTGATTGGCAATGCAGTGAAGTTTACCGAAACCGGATATGTGCGCCTTACGGTACATATTGATTCTGTTATCGACCACAAAGTAACACTGTTGTTTTCTGTTGAAGATACAGGTATTGGAATTCCGGAAGACAAGCAGGAGACAATTTTCGAGAGCTTCAAGCAGGTTGACGGCTCAACAACACGAAAATACGGAGGGACCGGACTTGGGCTCACCATATCAAAGAAACTTGTAGAGCTCATGCATGGTATTTTATGGGTTGAATCCCGTGTTCATCACGGGTCAAAATTTTCGTTTACAGCCCTTTTTGGCCTGACAGAGGAAGAGGTCCCTGAGCTGAAAGGAAAAATACACAATCATGACCAAATAGATGTTTCCGGAAATATGAAAATCCTGGTGGCAGAAGATGATCTGTTTACCCAGAAAATGATTCAGCGCGCTCTGGAAAAAAGAGGAAATACAGTATTTTGTGTGGATAACGGCAAATCAGCCATTTCACTTCTGCATAAAATAAAATTTGATATTTTACTGCTCGATATTAACATGCCGGTCATGGACGGGTATGAGACAGCAAAAATAATTCGGGAATCTGATAACAGTCATTCGCTGTCCACGCTGCCGATTATCGCAATTACTGCGCATGCCCAGCAAACAGACAGGGAAAAGTGCCTTGCCGCGGGCATGAACGGATATCTGCCGAAGCCGATTCATATTACGGATCTGGTCAGGACAATTGAATCCTTTCGCCGGAAAGACAGCACATTGGCACATATTCCGGTAATGGATGATAAAACCAGGAATGAAATTCAGGAAGAGAAATATGACCTGATTGCACACGATGATGAAAATATTCATGTTCGTATTGAGAAATATATTGAAGAGGTTCATGCGGCAATAAAGCGGGAGGAACACCACGTGCTTGAACGGCTTGCCGAATATCTTTTAAATGATGTGAGAGAAGCGGGAATGCACAGGATAATTGATGAGACATTCAAGTTAAAATTGGCAGCTCGGGATGCGACCATGAAGAGAGCAAAGAGCCTGTTTCTGATAATTAAAAAAGGTATTGAGAATTATTTCATTCAGGAAAAGAAATAATCGTCGAAACAAACAGAAAGGAGATTTTTACGTATGAGAGTACTTATCGCAGAAGACGACTTTGGAAGCAGAAAATTGCTGCAGAATATACTTGCGGAATACGGAGACTGTGATGTTGCCGTAGATGGAGAAGAAGCGATCGAAGCGTTCAAGATTGCCTGGAAAGAACAAAAACCCTATGAACTCGTCTGTATGGATATCATGATGCCGAAAGTCAATGGTCAGGAAGCATTGAAGGCAATTCGTGATTATGAGCGGGATTCCGGCATAAAACCGTCAGAAGAAGCAAAGGTGATCATGACCACAGTGCTTGACGATCCAAAAAATGTCATTGATGCATTATATAAGGGCGGGGCATCGGCATATGTGGTAAAACCGATCAACAAGGAAAAATTTCTCAAGGAAATACATGAATTGGGACTGCTGTAGCCGGATAGACATTCAAGTATTAATGTCTATCCAGCCGGTCATGGAAAATTACTCTTCTTGAACATTCAGGCGAACTATTTTTTTCACAACTCTATTTTTTCCGGAAATGTCCGATAATATATAGGAAGAAATAGAGCATCAGAGCAGGCACGGCAGTTTTTTTCAGCAGAAGAGGAGACCAGGTGATTTGAAAATATTTACCAGTATTAAAAATCTTGTTTATTATATCCGCAAGGAAAAAATAACAAAACTGTTTTTGGCTGTTTTTTTTACTGTGCTTATCGGCGCAGGTCTTGTCTTTGTATCCGAGAAGTTGTCAAACAGTACTGCTTTTTCAAATTTTGCGGATGCAGTGTGGTGGGCAGTTGTTACGGTGACCAGTGTCGGCTATGGGGATATCTATCCGCATATGCCGGTGGGAAGAATCATCGCCGGTATCCTGATGTTTTTTGGTATAACGCTTATTTCCATTTTATCCGGTACCGTGGCAAGTATTATTGTTGACAGAAAATTGCGGGAGGGAAGAGGTTTGGAAGATATTAAATTTAAACGGCATACGCTGATTTGCGGATGGAACCAGAATGCAGAAAAAATCCTGCAGGAGTTCAATTCCATTCCATCCATGAAAGATGCGGGCATTGTCCTCATTAATGAAATTAATCCTGAAGATTTTCAGTTATTGAAAACGAAATACCCGGCATTAGACCTGCACTTTGTCCGGGGTGACTTTGTCAATGAAAATGTATTGAAAAAGGCGGGAAGTGAATTCGCCAAAAATGCGATTTTGCTTGCAGATGCCACAAGACGCCCGGAATTGGGAAGCCCCGATGAACGGACGATTCTTGCAGCACTTGCCCTGAATGCGTTGAATAACACGATAACGATCAGCGCAGAGATCATTAATGCAACAAATGAACAGCATTTGCGGCGGGCAAATGTGGACAATATCCTTGTTTACGGCGAGTTTAATGCGTACCTGTTTTCAACCAGCGCACGGGAAGAAGGCATTCCGCTCCTGGTGAAGGAAATACTTTCCAACAAGAACCGGAATTCGATTCATCAGCTGGAAATTCCGGCCCAGTTTGTAGGGAAAAAATTCCAGGACCTCCATGAATATTTCATGAAAAGCCAGAAGGGGATTCTGATTGGTTTTATATCTCAGGAAAAGAAAATGACCCTTGATGATATTCTGTCGGAAGATTCTTCGGCAATCGATGATTTTATCAAAAGAAAATTTCATGAAGCTGAAATAGATATTGTCGGTGAAGAAAAAGCAGAAATCGATGTGAAAATAAATCCGGGACTCGACTATGTCATCGGTGAAAATGACAGTGCGTTTATTATCGGCACGGGAACAGGCGGGTGAATATGTCAGGAAAAAACGGATCGACAATAAAAAACCTCAAGAAGATCAATTTACTGGCACGTTTGAATGAATCAGAGCTCGAAAAACTCTCCACCATCTGCAAACATGTCAGCATCAACAGCGGGAATGTCATCATGCATGAAGGAGAGGTTGGTGATTCAATGTTTCTTTTTGTAGACGGTGTTGTTGATGTCACCAAAAATCTGACGCTGAAAGTAGGGAAAAAGGGGTTCAGCAAGGTTGAAAAATCCATGGTGAAACTGAATTCACAGCATGTATCATTTTTTGGTGATATGGCCATGTTTGAAAATGATGTACGCAGTGCAACATTAACCGCAGCAACAGACTGTACCCTTTATGAAATAAAAAGGGATGAATTTGAGACCCTTTGCGGACAATATCCTGAACTGGGATACAAAATAATACGGGAGATCGCAGTTATTCTTTGTGAACGGGTTCGCAAGGGAAATCAGGATGTGTTAAAGTTGACAACTGCATTGAGTATTGCACTTTCAAAAGGTTGAAATATGAAAAAAATTGTCTTGTTATTATGTGCGGGTTGTGCGGTCATTTCCGGGTATGCCCAGACCGGGATTCCCGAAGTAACGCCAAAACCAGATATTGTCGAACCGGTAAATACCGGTGTGGAGAGTATTACAGCTTTCCGTTCGTATCAAATTGGTATGGGAATTGACCAGGCGAAAGAGCTTCTGGCAAAAGATCCGCTTTTCAATCATAAGGATCCTGATGTTTATTTTCTCCCGGCAAAGGAACAGACATTGATTGAGTCCGAAGGCAAGGGATATGTAAAAAGGATATTTCTTCAATTCGTCGACAAGCAGCTATTTTCCGTCATTATTGATATGAATGAAAACAAAGTTGATTATTACAGTTTGTTTACTACTTTTCAGGGAAAATACGGAACGTTCGACAAGTTTACACCAGACTTCGTGTATTGGGAAAAAAAGAATATCAGACTGACGCTTGAAAAACCGCTTACTGTAAAATATCTGGATTTGCAGAAATTCAATGAAAAAAAGCAGGAAAAGCGTGCCGATATTGTTGATGAAGATGCATCTTTGAAAGAATTTCTGGATCAATTTTGATATTCGCCTGCTGACAGGGTGTGACTGTATTATAAATAATACATATTAAACTTTATTATACTTTTTTGAAGATTTGTTTCTGCTTGACACGATTGAAAACTCTCATAAAATATATTGATCAATTTTAAATTAAAGAAAGCATAAAATGATTACAGTCAAAAAAGAAAAAGAAATACCTGTTAAAAAATACCGTCACCCGTGGATTTATCAGAATTCAATTCAGGAAATTGCAGACTCCGTGGCACACGGGGATATTGTCGCGGTCACAGGACAAGACGGGGAAATTCTTGGTTACGGATTTTATTCTGTAAACAGTAAAATAGCATGCAGGATGATTTCTTTCGGCAGTACACAGCCGGAGGCAGACTGGGTGGAAAACCGGCTTGTTGCTGCGAAGGCATTCAGGGAAACACTCTCTATTGGGGGAGACGCATTCAGGCTGATCAATGCAGAAGGAGATTTTTTTCCGGGCCTGGTCATTGATGTCTACAATACTGTTATTGTCATACGGCCCCTGATTTTTGGTACAGAAAAACTGCTGCCGGATATCACTGCGGTTTTGCAATCAATGTATCCGGAAAAGCATATATTTCTGAAACGTGATGAAAAAGCAGCCCGCATAGAGAATTTACAGCACAAAACGGGATTTCTCAAAGGTGAAGCTGATACCATTGTGACAATACATGAAAACGAGATTTCCTATCTGGTTGATATTTTAAACGGTCAAAAAACAGGTTTTTATCTTGACCAGCGAAATAACAGGCTGCTGTTTGCAGATTATGTTGCTGCCCGGAACGTCTGCAACATGTTTTCCTATTCCGGTGGATTTTCCCTGAGTGCATTGAAAGGCGGTGCATCATTCGTGACATCGGTTGATGCGTCAGCATCAGCGCTTGAACTGGGCAGACAAAGTCTGTCCTTGAATCACGATCTGGATCATGCAAAATGTGAATGGATCAAATCAGACGCTTTTCAGTATCTTGAACACTGCGGACAGTTTGACGTGATCCTTCTTGATCCCCCCCCGTTTGCACGTTCAAAAAAAGACCAGGCAAATGCAATCAAGGGGTATCGCCAGCTGAATTTGCTTGCATTAAAGAAAATAAATCCCGGTGGTTATTTATTCACTTTTTCATGTTCACAGGCAGTGACACGGGATATCTTCATGGAAATCATGACCGATGCCGGAAAGGCGTCAGGAAGAAATATCAGGATCTGCAGGGAGCTCGCTGCACCCGAGGATCATCCTTTTTCCCCGTTTCACAAGGAGGGGGAATACCTGAAAGGGCTGGTGGTATATGTGGAATAAAATTCAAACGGTTCTGTTTATTATGATTCTTTTATCCGCTGCAGGGTGTCTTGGCAGCAAAGGCCAGGACACATTAAAAACAGTCCGGATGACCATAAATGGCATTGAATTCACAGTGGAAATTGCCAAAACAGAAAATGAAAAAACAACTGGATTGATGTTTCGGGAACATCTGGATCAAACTGCGGGGATGATTTTTGTTTATGAAAAAGATAAAAAAATGTCGTTTTATATGAAAAACACTCTCATTCCATTATCTATTGCATTTCTGAATGCAGAGGGAAAAATCATGCAGATAGAGGATATGGAGCCTCTGAACCTTGAAACAGTGAATTCACGGGGTGCAGTTCGGTACGCTCTTGAGGTAAATAAGGGTACGTTCGAAAAATACGGTATTACAGAAGGAGACAGGGTTATTTTTCCGGAAGGGTTTCCGTATTAGTACAATTATTCGGCAATATCCAGGACAAGATTCTTGATTGGTCCGTCAATTGAAATTTCAATCAGGCCATAACTGTTTTTTACCTTTGTCGAGATAAATGTGCCGTCTTCGTTTTTCATAAAATCACCCTGTGGGTATTCTAACATGCAGAATGGATTTTTCAAATTTACGCGGACAAATGATTTCACGGGCACGGTCAATAAAAGCTGGCTGCTTGCCGAATAAATAATGGCATTTATTTTTTTCTTCTGTGATCCAAAGTTTATCCTGTGCACACCATTTGTTGCATGCAATTCCAGATTTTCGAGCTCCAACCCGTTAAAATCAAGGGCAATATCTGCTTCGATGATGCTGATGTCAAAGCGGCAGGGGATGCTGCCGGCAAGAGACAGCGACCAGCTGTTTTGTATGCGGAAATGCGGGGAAAGATACGGTTTTGATTTGTTCATTTTTATAATGGACGACAGCCCCAGTTCCTGAATGTCAATAATCGGTTCAGGCATGGGACCGTACTGATCATAAACAAGCAGATTTTTGGCTGTTTTTGAACGGGCGAGGGTAAAATTGCCAAACGAGAACTCGATTTCAAAGCGGATTTCCTGAATGCTTTTCGGCAGGGGGATATCAATTGACTTTTCCTTTAACTCATATCGGTTCAGATAATACCTGCGTGAAAAAGAATCTCGCAGAAACATAATTCCTGCCAGAATGAGGACAATCGGCCACAGTTTTACCGCAAAAGAAAAAACTGATGTTACACTGTTCGGGATGAAATTGAGCTGGAATACAATCAGAACCACACCAATCAGTATAAATGTGAAGGAGAGGAGAAAAATCAGTTTTCTGGTTACGGAATTCATGGAAAATACTGTAAAACTTTGAAGTTTATATGTCAATCCAGCGTATTGCGAAATAATTCCGAATAATCTGGACAATGACAAATGATTATTGTTACACTAAAAAGAGACAAAATACATGTCTGAAATATGATTTGGAGGTATTACATGGGGGAATTAGTATCACGGAATGAAATGTCAAAACAGCTGATGAACGGGGTCGGCGGGGTCGGAGCCGGTATTGGCCTTTTGATAATTAACGGGCTGTCAGGAACTGTCATCCCCTGGATTGCAGCTGGTGTGCTTGGTGTTATTGGCATTGGCATGCTGCTTTCAAAATCACAAAAGAAAGCAGGTGTTGTGCTTCTCGGAGCTGGTGCGGTGGCGGGAATTGCAATTGTTGCCAATTTATTCAATCCGCTGTTCTGGCTTGCAGGATTGGGGCTTATGGGACTGGGTGTATATTCAATTATAAAATTTTTTATCAATCTGAAAAAGCGGTCATAAGCATCTTTTCCTGCGATTTTTATTGGCACAGCAGTTCCAGAGCTGAATGAAACAGTGCATTGTTTTGGAACTGCTTCTGTTTTTTTTCGGTTTTTATTGAGTTATTGGCAGGGTCATGGATGTATACGAAAGGAATCGGGAAAGCGAATGGCAGAACGCAGATACTGGCTGGAGACATACGGTTGCCAGATGAACAAGGCGGAGTCAGAGGCCCTGGAGCTGGATCTTATGCAGCATGGATGGCAGCCGGCACAGGAGCCATCACAGGCGCAGCTGGTTCTGTTGAATACCTGTTCGGTCAGAAAAACAGCAGAAGACAGAATATGGGGGCGGATCGGGAACTTCAAGCATGAAAAACAGAATCGCCCGTTTCTCCTGGGACTGGTCGGCTGTATGAGTCAGCGGCTTCAGAATGAAATACAAAAGGAAGTCCCGGAAGTTGATATTGTTGTCGGCACCTTTCAGAAAAAAAACTTTATTGAGATCGTTGAGCACGCACTTGCAGAAAAAAGAGGGATCGTCGCCGCACGGGAAACCCCTTATGAATTTTCAAAAAGTCACTCCAGCGGCGGTTTCAAGGCATATGTCCCGATCATGCACGGCTGTAATAATTACTGTTCATACTGTATTGTCCCCTATGTCCGCGGACCGGAAGTTTCACGCCCGCCGGAAGATATTTATAACGAAATTGAATCACTGGTAAAAAACGGCGTAAAAGAGATCACTCTCCTTGGACAGAATGTCAATTCATATAATTATGCCGGTAAACAGGGGCGGGTTTTTTTTATGGATTTATTGAAAACCATCGCAGCCGATTATTGCGGAAATGCCTGGGTCCGGTTTATGACCTCTCATCCAAAAGACATGACCAGACAGCTGATCGACATTATCGCAGAACACCACCAGCTGTGCCGTCATATACACCTTCCGCTGCAGCATGCTTCGAACAGAATTCTGGAAAAAATGAACAGGAAGTATACGTTTGAACAGTACCGGGAACTTGTTTTGTACATGAAAAATACTGTCAGAGAAGTGACCGTAACAACCGATATTTTAATTGGATTCCCGGGGGAAACCGGCGAAGATTTTCAACGCACACTCGATGCCATGAGGGAACTGCGGTTCGATGATGCATTCATGTATTATTACAATCCCCGTGAGGGAACTGCGGCATTTGATTATCCTGATACGCTTTCCGGGGAAGAAAAAAAGAAACGTCTTGCAGAGGTGATTGCGTTGCAGCGGGAGATCAAACAGGAGAAACTGCAGAGGAAAATAGGATCTGGAGCAATTTCTCTGGTTGAAGAAGTTTCCCGGCGTGACGATACCCGGTTGCTTGCACGGACAGAACATAATGATATGGTCGTATTTCCCGGAGCTGCTGCGCTCATCGGGACTTTTCAAAAACTCCATATTACTGAATTGAAGGGAGCGACGCTTGTTGCAGAAATCAAAAATTAAAAGGAGGTTATCACCCATGCCCTGGAAATATCTTGGTATAATTATTTGTCTGGTTATTTTGATCATTTTTATCGGATTCAATCTTGAGAACAAGGCAACCGTATCATTTGTTTTTGCCTCAATGACAGATATTCCGGTTTATTTTCTGATTCTTTTTTCATTCGCTGTTGGTGCAATGGTGACTATTCCTGTTTCCATCATCAGCCGCCAGAGGAAAAAAAATAAAAAAGCAAAGGAAGTTGAGGACAAGAAAAACAAAAAAGAAGAAAAACAGCTGAAAAAATCAAAAAAAAATGAGGAATAACTGTGCGAAAAAAAGCAGATGTTGTAATCTTATTGGTTTTTTTTGTGTTGCTGCCCTCCGCGGTATTTGCTGACAAGGTGCCGATCACTATTGAATCAGGGGAATTGCTGGAAAAACAGAATAAATATGACCAGGCTCAGGTTGTCTATGAAGAATGGCTGAAAACAGGTGCAGAAAATCCCCGTTTCTTTGAAATACTCAAAAAATGCGGTTCTCTTGAAAAAAATGCTTTTCACGTCATTGAACTGTATTCACATTATCTTCCGGCAGTAAAAGACCGTGAAAAGCAGAAGGAACTTCTGGTTCATATCGGTGTTCATTATGCAATGCTCGGTGATTATTCTGCAGCGCAAAACTCGTTTGTCAAGGCATTTACCCCGCTTGAAAAACCGCAAAAAGACCTGTTTATCCTTGCACCAGCGCAGCTTGCCTTGCTTTCCGGCGACCCCGACAAGGCGCTATTATGGCTACAACAGGTATACCCCGTTCTGTATTATGAGACGGACAAGGCTGAAGCGCTGTATCTGCTGGTGGAAGTTGCGGTGATGAAAAATAACACAGAGTATGCCGAGGAAGTACTGGGCAATATTGCGAAAGGGTCACCGTCCTCACCTGCATATGCGCGGGCGCTGTACAGAATTATTGTCTATTTTAACAGCAAGAAAGATACCGGGAAAAGTACTGTATACAGGAATCAACTCAAAGAAAAGTTTCCTTCGTCCCCGGAATATCTTGCATTGACGGATAATATCAACGATCCAAAGATAATGGTGATGACGCTTCCGCATGAATTTATCGCATTCCAGTCGGAACAGGAAATTATCGCAGAAACCGGTAAATCATCCGGCAAAGAAAAAGATTCAAAGGCAGTGCCGGTTTTAGAAACACAAACAGATAAAAAAGAGATCACAAACGGATACAGCATTCAGATCGGCAGCTATACCATGCAGGAGAATGCACAATTTATTCTTCGGGATGCGGTGAAACTTGGATTTTCCGGTGATATCATTGAAACACAGATACGGGGAAAAACCTATTACCGGGTGTTTATCGGAAGAAACTTGTCAGAAAAGGAAGCCCAGCAGACGCTCGCGAAGCTGAATGACAAGGGCTTTTCCGGGTTTTTGTACAGTAATTGAATCAGCGGCATCTTGGGTGTTTTTCCGCGGTTCAAAACGCAGAAGTTTTACTGCTGTCCCGGAAGCCTTTCGGGAAGCATTAAAACTCCTGCTGATTGAATTGTAACCGGTAATCAGGCGCCGAACTTCATGATCTTGTCTGCATATCCCAGCGCGATCTGAATGATCGCAGTGGTTTTTACTATACCCCATGAACCTTTTGCACATTCACGTTCACCAAAGGACTCTGCAGCATCCGGACGAAGATTTAATGTCTTTATAAGAAATGGAATCGGATGAGAGGAATGTGATTTCATCACGGCGGGTGTCGAGTGGTCACCGGTAACAACAAGAACATCCGGCTTCAGGGCAAGAATATCCGGAAGTATTTTATCGACCTTCTCTATTTCCGCAACTTTGGCGTCAAAATCGCCGTCCTCACCTTTTGAATCGGTGTATTTGTGATGAATAAAAAAGTAGGTATATTTTTCCCAGTTACCCTTCAAGGCCGTTATCTGTTCGCTGAGATTTGCACATCCGTCGATGATGTCCATCCCCACGATACGGCTGACGCCCTTGTAATCCGGATACACTGCAATCGCCGCAGCATTCAGTTTGAACTGGTCCTTCATGGATGGAATATGGGGAAGTTCCGCAAATCCGCGCATTAAAACGGCATTCGCCGGATGTTGATCTTTCAATAATTCACACGCCTGTTTGATAAATTCTTTTGCGATCTCCGCTGTTTTTTTGCCTTTTTCCGATGTGGGAACGGGATCGAGCGGTTTGACATTCGTTTTTTGGGAGTCGGTATCTGCAACATGATCAGAAAGACCCTG
Source organism: Spirochaetales bacterium (assembly GCA_016929065.1). Lineage (GTDB taxonomy): Bacteria > Spirochaetota > Spirochaetia > SZUA-6 > RPPD01 > RPPD01. The sequence continues at coordinate 53,882 of JAFGJO010000034.1, forward strand.
CCCGCGAAATATGACGCATGCACGGTAATCCTTTACCGGCTGGACAAAAACTTCAACTCCGGGAATATTTACTTTCGAAATAATTTCGCACAGTTTTGCACAGGTTTCTGTCGGGATTCTTCCCGCACGGCGATCGGTAATATTGCCATTGCTGTCCTGTGTCGCAAAATTGAGCCGTACTGCCACATCCCCGGCTTTCATGGGAAAACCAATTCCCATGGCGGCAACAACACCTCTGCCTATGGGATAGGAGAGCGGGTTATAGCCGAATAAAGCCAAATGTCCCGGTGCAGAACCGGGAGTAATACCGAAATCTATGGGAAGATGCATGCCGGTTTCAGATTCCCGGGCAATTTTGTCAAGGTTCGGTGTATTTGCTGTTTCAAGTTCTGTTTTGCCGTCCGTGTCTTTCGGCAGTCCGCCGACTCCGTCAAGTACCAGCAGTACTATCTTTTTTTCGTTTTCTGTGATAAGAGTCTGGAGCATGTGATCCACAATGACCCTCCTTTTGCGTATGATGAATTCAATTTTTATGGAAGAGGAGAGAAAAACCCTCTCTTTTTAACGATAAAAGAAAGATACTCCTATTTTACCAAGCGGTCAAGAGTTGTGAAGAATAATGAAAATTGTTTTTCACTGCAAATTATTCCGGGATATTTTCTTGAAAACAGAATACAAATCATCTAAAGTATATAGGGAGGAAGAAAATACTCAGACTCATGAGAACAGAGCATCCTGTGCGTTTGTTCCGATTGAACAAGATAAATTTACACTAAAGGAGTTTTCATGGAAAACCTCAATATCTCCTCCTGTAAAGAATGTAAATTTCACCTAAAAGTAACGCATGAATATTGTTATCACCCGAAAAAATATGGAACAATGCTGGAAAACTCGTCGATAATCCCTGCATGGTGCCCGCTAAAAAAAGAAAAAGCACCCTGATAACGGATCAATCTGATATTTACGGTTTAATCGATACTCTGTAAAATAAAGTATCGGACGGTTTGCACACTCCCAGTGTGGGCCGATAGTACTTTCTGTCTTGAAACGTTTATGATTTCTCTGTATATATGTAGGTAATCAAAAGCACCAGATTAATCATGTCAGCATTGAACAGAAAATCGAATCAGGTGGCAACCGAAACAAGGACAGGAATCATGAATTTTTTTACACAGCTTGAAAACAGGATAGAAGTCAAAGGAACACTTCTGTGTATCGGCCTCGATCCGTCGATAACCATCGAATCCTCCGGTAGTATTGCAGATACAATTTTCGATTACAATAAAAAAATCATTGAACAGACAGCAGAATACACTCTTTGTTACAAACCCAATATCGCATTTTACGAGCAATATGGAAGCGAAGGTATCCGCGCACTTGAAAAAACACTGACGTTTATCCCGGAGGAAATACCGGTCATACTCGATGCAAAAAGAAGCGATATCGGAAACACCGCAAAAGCATACGCAAAAAGCGTTTTCGGCCATTTCAAGGCAGATGCAGTCACGCTTAATCCCTATATGGGCAGGGAATCAATCCAGCCTTTCCTTGATTGGAATGACAAAGGATGTTTTTTATTGTGCAGAACATCCAATCCGGGAGCCGCAGAAATCCAGTTTCTCCAGACCATGCGGCATAAGGGAGAAACACCCGAGAAGCTCTATATCCGCGTGGCAAAACTGGCTGAGGCATTGGGTCCTGCAAACGGAATCGTGGTCGCGGGAAATGACCCGGAATCACTTCGGAGCGTACGGGCTGTTTGCCCGGATGTATGGATTCTTGCACCCGGAATCGGGGCGCAGGGCGGAACAATATCTGATGCAATCATAAACGGAGCCCGTGAGGACGGAAAGGGCATCATTCCTGTGGTGGTACGGCATATTATCGAGGATGCCGATCCTGGAAAAAAAGCAAAAGAATACCATGAAGCAATCGGGAAAGCACTCGAAGAGAAAAAGAAAATAAAATCATCAGGGATGAGCCAAAAACAACTGAGGAAAAAGAATCTCATTAAACGAATCATACAGCACGGATGCTTCAAGGTCGGAACATTCACCCTGAAGTCCGGAGATCTATCGCCTTTTTATATTGATCTGCGCCGGCTGATCAGTGATCCGGTGCTGCTCTCGGAGGTAGCGGATGCATACTGTGAACTGCTCGCACCGCTTGTGTATTCTCGGGTAGCTGCCATACCGGTGGCCTCTGTACCGGTCGGAACGGCAATCTGCCTGAAAACAGGCGAGCCCATGATTTATCCCCGCATTCCGGTAAAAAAGCATGGAAGCGGTGCACCCATAGATGGTGAGTATACTGCTGGTGAAACCGTTGTGCTGGTGGATGACCTGATTTCTGCCGGGGTGAGCAAGGCCGAAGCCCTGGAAGTTCTGCGAGCTGAAAAACTCGTAGTCAAAGACCTTGTTGTCTTTATTGAACGCGGGACGCGCGGCCGAAAAGAACTTGAACAGTACGGTGTCACCCTCCATGCCTACACAACGATCCAGGAAATACTTGAGGTATTAAAAGAAATGAACGGTGTCACTGAAGCTGAAATGAAAGCAATCAATGATTTTTTAACTCAATGATCAACTTAAGTCCCGTTTTTAGAATTCTTTTTTTTCATCAGCCGTGCCTTGGTAATATTGACCCCGGCATATTTGTTCCGGATGGTATATACGGCTTTCTCGAGTTTTGTTGATTTATCGTCGGGCTGAACAAACAGTTCCGGCTGAATGAGTTCCTCATGCGTTGACACATTGGCGAGGCCCAGGCCGACGAGACGCAGCGGTGTTTTCTTGTCCCATTTTTTTTCCAGCAGCAGACATGCCTGACGGTACAGCTCCTCCGCGGAATTGATCCTGTTTTTAACGGTGTGCTGGGTTTGAACAGTTGAAAAATCCCAATACCGCAGTTTCAGCACTATGGTGGCAGCCTTCTTTTTTTGTTTCATGCAGCGGAACATGATTTCGTGCGAAAGCTGCAGAAGCATTTTTTTAATGTCTTGTGCGTTTCTGCAGTCCTCAGAAAAAGTCCGTTCGCTGCTGATCGATTGATGCTTCGGCTGTTCGGGATAAATCCCGGGATCTTTACCGTTGACCGCCGCATGGATATATTCGGCACAGGCTCTACCCAATAATGCAGACAGAATTTCTCTTGAATATTCCCGGAGCTGGGGTATGGACATGATATTCAATTCATTCAGCCGCGCCAGTGTTTTTTGACCGATTCCCCACAAGTCTTTCAGGGCAAGGCTGTCAAGGAACCCGATCTCTTCACCCTGCAGCACCTCGTACAAGCCGTCCGGTTTGCAGTATGAGGAAACCAGTTTTGCACAATACTTGTTTGGAGCAATTCCTATGGTAATGCACAGCCCGAGTTTGTCCTGAACGGCATTTTTTATTGTTTCTGCAATTGTCCAGGGTGTGCCCATAAGCCGTTCGGTCCCGGTCATTTCAAGAAAGGCTTCATCAATCGATATCTGGTGCATTCGCGGTGTAAACTCCTGAAGGATTCCCATGACCATTCCCGATACTTCGATATACCGGTCCATTCTTGCCGGAAGATATACTGCCTGGGGACATTTTCTGAATGCCTGGGATATCGGCATGGCGGAATGAATGCCGAATTTTCTGGCTTCGTAGGAGCAGGCAGCCACAACACCGCGCTGTCCCGGAAGTGCGCCGACAATGGTTGGTATGCCCTTTAACGCGGGATTATCGGCCTGTTCAACAGAGGTGAAGAATGCATCAAGGTCAGCGTGGAAAAATACGGTTTTCATTTCAATATATATTATAGGTCAAAATGAATTGTTTTTTTGAAAATCAATGTATAATTTGTGTTCAGCGATTCGCCGGTAAGATCGAGAGTATCCGGGGGAGTTTTATACCGCATCGTGACCGAGAAGTCATAGACATTCCCCGGAGGAAGTGTCATTTCGATAGATGTGTTTTTCGGAGGATTGGCTCCAATGTGTATCCGGTACAGATTCGCTTCTTCAGATTTTGAAAATGGAAAATTTGCATCATAGAGTACGAACGGGGTTGGTGAGCTGAGTACGCACTCAATAATCTGCGGTTCTCCCTCCGGGAAAAGCTGGATCGATATATTTATCCGGTTCAAAAAACTTTTTTTCGTCAGACGGGAAGAAAAATAATCATGTGTTCCCGGGAGTGACAGGGAATATTCACGTGAATTGACCCGGACAGTTCCGGAAAAATCTTCTTCATTCAACTGCATGACCGGCAGCCGCACCGGACTGGAAAATGAAAGAAAGTGACGGTTCGTGTCATTATCAACTGTCCGGGTGATGGTAATTGGCGCTGGATTGTCCGCTGAATAAGGCGAATATATGAACATCACCGAGATGGCGGCTGTACAAACCAGCAGAAACAATCCTGAAAAAATAATGGTTCTTGAGGAAAACAGAAACTTTGCATGGTACCGGAACAGTAGTCGAATGCGGATCAATAAAAGTACAAAAGGCAGGATGATTACTGCGATCAGCAAATTTCCCGCGATTTTGTCAAATAATATAATTTCACAGAATCGATACTGGGGAATGGCAAAAATATCATAGAGTATCCCGATGATAAGAATCGGTGAAAACAGAAAAAACAGGATTTTGAGAAAACGTTTTCTCATAAGGGTAAACAGGATGATAAAGATCAGCGCCCAGATAAAATAATAAGAAAATGAAATATTAATCATCGAAATGATGATGAGGCTTAGAATGGTGAAAAAGAGAGCAGTGACAGAAAAGAAACTGCCGTTTTTGGAAAACGGTGTGCCCTGCAGCAGTTTCACAATAATCGCACTGAAAAACAAAAATATGGCTACCTTTAAAATCAGGAACAGTCCGGGGAGGTACTTCCACAATAGCGGAACATCCCGGAGAACAAGCAGGCCCTCAAGAATATATGTCGTGATTAAAAGCAGGACAAAACTGATGATAAAAATAAGAGGAATATTCCAGAGGTTTTTGACCAGGGTGAGATAGTATTTCCGAATCATCCGACGGCGTATAAATGCGGCAAGAATGAAAATGAAAAAAAGAATGGAGACAATAACGATATATTCTGTCTCGGGGAATATCACAGTCATAATCGAATTCTGAATGAAAAGGTAATGCTGATCCCAGTCAATGGGAATATCCTGCTGAAAAGATTTGGAAAAATCAATAATTGCTTTTCTGATTTTCAACACAGACATTTCATCCGTTGTGCCAGCAGAAGCTGACGATGTATTGCTCAGACTGATTGCAGGATATTCTTTCCGTAAAAACGGTTCAATAACGGTTTTTTCATCAGTCAGGCCGGTTCTGTACATCTGGTTTTCAGCGTGGGAATTGAGAAATGAGACGCTGTTTTTCTGCAGAGAATCCACCAGACGACTGACGATCCATGCAGGTGACAGTCTGTTTCTGCTGCCGGTATCGATGTTGACAGAATTCGGGATGCTTTGAAAATTCAGATACAAAAACGCATGCGGTGACTCCGGATAAAACGAATCAAGAAAAAGATTGCTCCCCAGCGGATATTGCTTTGTCGGGCCAAACTCGGCTCCAAGGAACAGTATTTTTACAGAAACCGGAGGAGTATTCGTACTGAAATATTTACACAAAGACAACGCAAGTGCGATATTGAAGGAGTATGCGTTCTTTTTCAATTCAACTTCTGATGGAGTATTAATAGGGATACAAATGACCAGCGTCTCATTTTTTATTCCCGGGATGGTTGCCTCAATATTTCTGGAAAAAGAATGGCTGTTCTTTGATTTTGCAAAAGACAGGGAAGAATACGGAATCTCAAGCAGGGTGAGCCGTGTTTCGATGAAATTAATGAGTGTTTTTTCCCCCTTTGAACCTTCAGAATACGGGAAGAGCGATTGCATAAATTGAATATCTGTAATAATATCTTTATACAAATCATGCAGGTCCGGTTCACAAAACGTGGTCTGCACCGGGAGAATGAACAGCGAAATAACAAGTAAATACAGGATTCTGTGTTTCATGGCGTGTATAGAATAGGATACAAGCGGAACTGCGTCAAGAAGGGGTCCCGCACCTTGTCCTGTACTGCGATATACACACGAAATTGCATAATCGAAAAAAGAAATGAATAAGAAAAACAAGTACAGGGGGAGAGCAAATGGAGATACTCCCGGAAATACTGGGCCGAAAGAGTATTCGAAAGTTTAAATCTACTCCGATAAAAAAGGAAATTCTTAATCGAATTGTCGATGCGGGTGTCCGCGCTCCTTCAGCCAAAAACCGGCAAGAGTGGAGATTCATTGTCATTCAAAAAGAGGATTTAAGAAAAAAAATCCAGGATGCGGCATTTGGTCAGGAATATGTCGGCCAGGCACCCGCGATCATTGCCGCGTGTACAACCAATATTGATTACCGGATGCCCAACGGCCAGTTGTCGTATCCTGTTGATTTGTCGATTGCGATGTCATTTATGATGCTTCAGGCAGTTCATGAGGGCATGGGAACGTGCTGTATTACCACATTTGATGAGCAGGAAATAAAAGAACTGTTTACTGTTCCTTTCTCGATGCGTGTGGTAATGCTTCTTCTGATCGGGGCGCCTGACGAAGATCCGGAACAATCAGCCAGAAAACCTGTAAAGCGTGTTGTTTCATTTGATCATTGGTAAATTGTGTTGTAATTATTGCAATAATTATGCAGAATATGAAAAGAGTATTCATTGAAAAACAGAAATATTGAAGGTAAAAAAAGTTTAAAAATATATATCTAAATGCCTTCATTTAAAATGATTTTTGAACGAAAATTAAATTATGGCTCACAAAAGGCAGGGGAATAAAAACCTTGCACGAAAACGGGCATGCTTGTACAATACAGTCAGGTTAGGGTTCTTAAAGAACAATTGGTAAAAAAAAGATGAGTTTGAAAGAAAAAAAACCATTCATCAGTCTCCCCCTGAAAATCGTTCTGACAAGCGATGGTATTAATTTCTTTATCAAACACAATAAAAAACTCACCCGATTCAAGATGGCGGATAACATCGAAGAATACGGTATATCACTTGATAATTTCGCGCCGCCATCCATTCAGAGAATGATTCTTGTCAATTATATATCAAAACTGGAGTTGTCACGAAGCGAGTTTGTTTCCAAACGGCATGAAATAATGGATCTGTCAAAACTGGTGGTTTTCAGTATTCTTTACAAACAACTGGATGATGCTGTATTCCGCAAGGTCATTAATTCCGATCTGATTAAAAAATGGAACAGGGTAAAACCGAGTTTTATTATTGATGAAAGAACAAAGATAAATGATACATATCTTGAGAGTATCCTCACCAAGGATCCGACGATTGTGCAGGAAGTAAAACGTGAAATACTTTCCAATTTGTTCGAACAGATCAAAATTGACAACAATCTGCTGCCGGATGAGAAAACAACAAAAATTTATATCCTGGATAAATATCTCATGAACATGAGGCCGTTTACATGGTTTATTCTGACCAAATTCAAGGGATCACAGGAATATTATTCCCTGATCAGCCAGATTCGCGATCTGCTGAGGGAGTACCTTGAAAAATCAAAAATAGCGGAATATCTTTCCCTGATGATCATGGAACTGGCAATCAATGCCGAGAACGCAAACATGCAGGGATATATCAGACGCAACTACAAGGGAACAATCGACAGTGCTGAAATCCTGCATAATATAAATCTACGAAACAGGATTCTTTCAGAGATGGAACAGGCGAATGAAACCATTTATATTTCCTGGCATATGGGCGGAAAGAGCGGATCGATCGGCACAATGAACCGACTCCATATTACCATTTTCAACCGCGAATCGGAATACCGGGAGCTCAAACAAAGTGTGGAAAACAAGAAAATCCTCGATTTGAAGGAACGGAGCCTCACGGAATTCTACCGAAGCATCCCGGAGCAGGAAATAAACACCGAGCTGGGTTTGTATTATCTGTCATACCTCAGTGAAGCATGCGAAAAGGTCAATGTACGCTTCGATTCAATCGTCAATGTTTTACGGAACAGTGATCTGACTGTTATAACATTGAAACTTCATTTTTAATCAGCTTCCGGTATTTGCATCCAGAGAATAAGAAATATTTTCATGTTCCTGTCTGTAATGTTCCATTCCGAATTCGATGACTGCATCAATCAATTTCGAGTATTCAAGTCCTCCGGCCTCGCACATTCGGGGAAACATGCTGATGTGGGTGAAACCTGGAATGGTGTTTATTTCGTTCAGAAACACTTCTCCTGTGTGTTTGTCGAGAAAAAGGTCTACACGCGAGAAACCGGCCACTGTAGCGGCTTTATACGCGTCTGAGGCCATCTTTTTCACGGTATCGGCAACTTCTGGGGACAGATCGGCAGGGATGCACAGGGATGCGCCGTCTGGATCAAGATATTTCGCGTCATAGCTGTAAAACTCATGTTTCGGAATAACTTCGCCGGGAGTGAAGACAACCGGATTGTCATTGCCGATTACCGCACATTCAATTTCACGGGCATTGATGGCCTTCTCAACAAGGACTCTTGAATCATAACTGAAGGCAAGCTGGAGGCCGGCATGAAGGGATTCCCTGTCGGTTGCTTTTGAAACGCCGACAGACGAACCGGCGCGTATCGGTTTAATAAAGCAGGGATATGAAAATGATGATTCAACCGATGATTGAATTGTCCCCGGATTTTGCTGGTATTCTGCCTTTCTGATTTCCAGAAAATCCACTACCGGAATGCCGGCATCGCGGAAAATGCGCTTTGCCAGTGTTTTATCCATACACACCGCACTTGCACATGTTCCTGCTCCTGCATAGGGGATCGAAAACAGGTCGAGCATTCCCTGCAGGGTACCGTCCTCACCGTATGTACCATGGAGAATCGGCAGGATAAAATCAATATGAAGAGGCTTGTTTTTGAAAGAAAAACCTTCACCGGGGATCAAATTAATCGGTTCTGGGTTATCAATGATTTCAAGCATTTCACCACGTGCAGGATGAGTGCTGTATACAAGCGGGGGCTGAACATGCCAGGTACCGTTTTTTTGTATCCCGATATACAGCAAATGATACTTATCCTTGCTGATGTGACGGCTGATCGATGCAGCAGACTGACAGGAAACCTCATGTTCGCCTGATTTGCCGCCGTATAAAATACAAATTGTTTTTTTCACAAAATCCTCCCCGAAATGAACGATATGCTTTCATGATGAATTTTAATTGTGTTTTTACCATGGCTCTTGTGTGAAAAAAGCAGGGAAGTGGTTTAGTCTCTTCGCCTGTTCCGTTTGAAAAGCCTTCTAAAAAGACGTTTGAAAAAAGTGAGTATTCTGCGGAAAAACCCGGGATTTTTCAGTTTATCCAGCCGCTGGAATCCATACAGGATTTCATCCTGGGTCAAATTTGACCTTTGTACGTTTTCTTCCAGCTCAAGTTCCAGCATTTCTGCGTCTTCTTCCTTGTCAATGACGACCGCCTCGATAGTTGTCCATCCCAGGAATTGTGCTGCAGTAAGCCGCCGTTCGCCTGCAATGAGCTCATTATCCCTGTTGACGATAATCGGAGAGAGCTGTCCGTATTTTTTCATGCTGTCTGCAAGTGCCTCAATATCATGAAATACCTTTCGGATACGTTTTCTGACTACAATTGATGCAATCTTGATTCTCATATTATTTAATTCCTTGAGCCACAGTATAATCCCAATTGATAAAAAGGTGAAGAGCAGGGAAGCAGGAAAAATAAAATCCTGCAGAATTTATGTGCCTGCAGGATTTTATAAAACCAGATACAAATGGTCAGTCATCAAGCAGATACTGACGCAGTGCTTCATCCTTCTCGATCTTGGCTTTATCGGGATCAGAATCCTCAACAGTGAGTCCCTTGTCAGGGTTTTTCTCGAATTCTTCGAAACTCTTCGGCATGCTTCTCGGATCAGGAAGGCCTGAATCGGTGATGTCGGTTACTCCCGCTCCTTCGATGAAATTACGGTTGATGTTTTCGCCTCCGGCTGTTTCATGTATCCATAAATCCCTGTGATAGGAACATTCTGTTTCGGGAATATTGTCCTGGTAAAAGAGTTCATTTCGAATACGATCCTGCGGACAATACGGTGAAGGCAGCTGGCCTGAATCGCGGCACACCGCAACCTCGACAAGTGTATCCGGCTTTACCCATGTATGATTCTGCTGTATATGGCTGACCCATGCAGGGGGAAGATGCTGTTTCTGTGCGAGCAGTTCAACCATCCGCTGGGAAGATAAAGAGGAAACCGCCGGATTTTCGGAAAAAAGCGTACTATAAGTTTTATTTTGCTCCTGTTTTTCCTTGTCCATCTGCTTGTGTATCTCGTTCATAAAGGTACCCCAGGCAGGAGACGCAAGGCTCGCTCCGGTCCGGTTAATTCCCAGTGAACCGCCTCCTTTGTCAAAACCGAACCAGACAGCAGTGGTATAATAGGGAGAAATACCTACTGTCCAGGCATCATGCCAGTTCTGAGTTGTTCCGGTTTTTCCGCCAAAAGGATATTTCATGTCATTGAGATTTTTTTTGGCAAAGCTGACGGTTCCGTATTCACCGGAACTGATCAGCATTGACTGCATCAGATATGCAGTTTCTGGCTTCATGAGCTGGGGAAGTCCCTGCTGCCGTAAATCTGCGAGACGTTTTTTCTCAAGATCGAGTATTACTTTTCCGTTTCTGTCTTTTACATATAAAATACCAAGAGGAGTGACCCCCCGGCCGCCGTTGGAAAAGGCGGAAAAGGCCTGGCTCATTTTCAGCGGGGACGTGTTGACGACCCCAAGCGCCAAAGACCAGTATCTCGGGAAAATTTTCTGAATTTCATTCGGGTCTTTTACATCAAGGAGCCGGGATGCCATGCTGATTGCAGAATCAAAGCCGATCATTTCCAGTACCTTGATTGACGGGATATTCAATGATTTTGCAATTGCATCACGTGCGGGTACATCGCCGTTATAGACACCGCCGTAGTTGTTTGGTATATACGGATCTCCGCCCGGCATCTCAAAGTAGATTTGGCTGTCTTTCAGGATTGTCGACGGCATGATTGCGCGGTCTTCAAGCGCAGCAGAATACAAGATCGGTTTGAATGCCGAGCCCGGATGGACAAAACCCATCGTGGCATAATTTATCTGGTTTTCGGAATTGAATTCCCTGCCGCCGACCATTGCATAGATATATCCGGTGTACGGGTCGATACATACCAGAGCGCCCTGGATGGATGATACTTTTGACCGGTCCCTTTTCCATTGATAAACGGATTTTGCAATCGCACGGGACTGTTTGAATCCGAACATGCTGGAAACCATATCAACGGTTGGATTGGCAATTTCGGAATATTCCTCGATCGTTTCAATCATGTGCCGGTGCTTGTCTACATGAAGGTGGGGCATATTGAAGCTCAGACCGATAAGATCGATCATGGGAAGATAAAAAGAATCGGTTCCGGTAACCTTGTTTTCCAGTTCTTTCTCGTAATCCTTGTTGATTTCATCGAGTTTGGTTTTCATGATGTCCTGGGCGACAGCCTGGTAATCAAGATTCAGTGTGGTGTAAATTTCGAGGCCGTCCTGGAAAATATTCAGGTCGCCGAAGATTTCTTCATCAAGAATTTTCTGGACATAGGAGGTAAAATACGGGGCATGGTCTTCACGCAGTAAAAAAGCACCACCCGAGCTCTGTGTAATATCAAAGTTTGCCCAATAATCGTGAAATGACTCTTTCGCCGGTTCTTTCTCAATGTAACCGAGCGCGACCATGTCATCCAGGATCGTCTCCTGCATTTTTTTTGCCTTGGTCGGTTTTTTACGGGGTGAGTATTCATTCCAGTTTGCCAGCTGGATGACCAGCATGACCGCTTCGGCAGGTGTGAGTTCCCGCACCGAATGTCCGAAATGAAATTTCGCTGCGGCCTCGACACCATAGCATCCATGTCCGAAATACATCTGGTTCAGATAGAGTTCAAGTATTTCGTCTTTCGAGAGCTTTTTTTCCAGCTGCAGCGCATACCACAATTCGACGATTTTCCGCAATACAGTCCGTTCACTTCGGTCGGCATATAACAGACCGGCGAGCTGTTGGGTGATCGTGCTGGCTCCCTGCACATGGCCGCCGCTGAGTGTCATGATAGCGGCCCGGAAGGTGCTGATAAGATTAAATCCGTTATGGCTGTAAAATTCACGGTCTTCACGGGTGAGCAATGCCTGGATCAGGAAGGGGGGCATGTCGTGAATACTGACAATTTCACGTTTCTGTTCGGCAAACAGTTCGGTGATGAGTCTGCCCTTGATATCGTATATTTTGGAACTCACCGGCATTTTGATTTTGCCGAATTCCGGGTCGTTCATGTTGTTGACCACACCGGCAATCGCGATTCCGAGCGTAATTCCTGTAAAAACGGTGACTGCAACAGTCAAACCAAAGAGAATCATGAGTATTCTGTTTCTGTCTATCTTCATGAGGATACCTTATTCAGCGTATAGTTTTTTGTCAATATCCTGCCTGATATCAGGATTTCAGGCAGGATATGAAAAAATATATATAACGAACGCAGGAAATCAGGAAAAGATTATAAAAGAATCACTGTGGACTTTACCCTGAAGACTTCCGAGAAGTGCCGGGCTCCGTGAGCTTTGCGTGAACCATTTTAAAAGCAGGCAAAAAAAATGAGGCTGACAATTGCCAGCCCCGTTAGCGTCGGCGAATATAGTAAACTGGGAGGGGAACTATATTATTACCGACACTTTTATTATCGTCTATCTCTTAATTTACGTTAGATAATATTTGAAAAAAATACTATCTTTAGTATGTTTTTATCGATTTGTGTTAACATTAGTATACCATTCCTGCAACAATTCGTCAAATGGAACAGTGAAGCAAAATTATATATTTGGATGTTTTTTTTTGGCTAATTTCGGAGGAGGGATTCGGGATTTTCTCTTTTTCCCTGTTTTCTGATCTCAAAATGCAGATGCGCACCGGTTGTTTTCCCTGTAAGACCCACTGTGCCAAGGATCGTACCCGTATCCACGTCCATACCAACACTCACGGCAATCTTCTGCAGGTGGCCGTACCAGGTTTCATAACCGCTGGAATGGGTGACAATGACATAATTACCCAGAACATCACTGTATCCGCAGAATTTCACCTTCCCGTCACGCGCACTGTACACTGCAGATCCGACTGGTGCAGCCAGATCAATTCCGCCATGAAAGGAAGAATGCCCGGTAAACGGGTCTTTACGGTATCCATATGAAGAGGTTTTGACTCCCTTTGCGAGAGGAAACCTGAAAAGCAGTTTCAGAAAAAAGGCCCGTTCAATAGGATGAAAACGCTCTCCGGGAAAAAACAAAAACTCATACGGTTTATTGTTCTGAAGAATGATAACGGGGATTGGTGTTTTATCTTCTTTCAATCGCCATGCCTGCATGATTGTTTCGAGGTCATTCTCGGGAATTTTCGGGATAAACAAACCGGGACAATTCGGAATGAGGAGGTGTTGTGCTGTAGAGTAATCAGCTGAGGTCGGCAATCTGTTCAGGGTTGCAATTGTCTCATAGGGAATATTCACCCGGGCGGCAAGAGAGAATATTGATTCGTACTCTGTGGGCATGACGGTAAAAAATTTAAGACCGGCGATCGCCTCTGTTTTTCCCCTGCTCGCAGCTTTATAATACACGGTAATTTCATTCTGCAGCTGTGAAAACAAAACATCACGGGTTGATAACGAGCGAATCTCGGGATATTCGGCGAACAAGGGGAAACTCAGATAGAAGAGAAAACCCGGGCTACACAGCAGGAACAGGAGCCTTTTTTTTGTCAGACGATCGATACCGCACATAGATTACTGCCCCGACCGATACAACAAATACTGACTGGAAAGCAAGCCACGGCATATTTCCAGAGAAAAGAAATCCGAACACCCAGTAGAGGGCGTGAATGCCCAGAAGAACGGTGAACACACCAAATGTGCCGTTTTTAAGGAGCGTACAGCGGTGTGCGGTAAAAAGAGAAAAAAGCATTCCCGCTTCAAAGCACAGTCCGCCAAAAAAGAAAATATCCATCGAAATGTCAGGAATTTCCGAATGCGAAAAAAGAAAGGCAAACAGCAACCCAATAAATATGTGCACGACGCATTGAATGAGAAAATTGACAAGGTGAAATAATCGTTTGAAAAATTCATCTGCTCTTATCTCTTTTATCGATCGAATCAGGCGGAAAATGAAGAAAATACTCATAAAAACAAGAATGACAATCAGGGTACAGAGGGCAAACAAATCAGCGTTGAACAATGTAAAACTCCATAAAGGGTAAACAACAAGAAAGGAAAGGAAAGCGATGATTCCTGCAGAAGCAATAAAAAACACGATTGTTTTTAAAAAAGCGAACAATTTATGGTGCTTTATTCCAGGGGGTATTGAGGGGGATGCTGATTTGTTTTTCATTCAGGGAGAGATCCTTATTTTGATTATATCAAGTTGTCTGGTGTATTCTGCAGTTTCTTTTTCCAGCTTGAGCTGACCGGATGTCGCCAGCAATTGCTCGAGAACAGATTTGATTTCACTGTCGATTGCAAGATTTTTGTAAAGGTCCACGAGCGCCTGGTATATCAGATAAGTCTTCTTGAAAAACTCGTGGGCTTCTTCATATTTTTCCTGTTTTTGTGATATAATTCCCATGGCATAATAATCCTGGGCAATTCCAAGCGAATTTTCCATTTTTTTGTCGTATTCAAGGGCTTTTTGTGCGTAATTAAAAGCCTTGTTGAAATTTTCCTCTGCTGAGTACAGCGAGGAGAGCATGTAATAGTTTGATGCCACTTCTTCAAAGCGTTTCAGTTTCAGATTGATATCGAGTGCCTTTTCGATGTACTTGATCGCCTGTTTCGGTTCGTTATCATGTTTTAGTACTGAACCCATATTATGATACAGAATTGCCAGATCTTCTTCAGGGACGCCCTTGTTTTCATGTTTGAGTGCCTCGGTAAAGTATTCCTTTGCCTTATCAAGTTCTCCGTTGTTTAAAAAGACCTCGCCGATTTTTATGGTTGTCTGGGCGAGCAGTACCGGATGATTGACCTTTTGTGCAATCGTATAGGCAGTGTTGAATTTGTCCATCGCATCCTTGTATTTGCCTTGCGCCATATAGACGCTGCCGATTGAATTATAGGCATTTGCGATTCCCCATTCATTATCAACCGAAATACTGTGGGCAAGGGCGAGCCAGAAGAAATCCAGCGCCCGGTCATAGAGCCCCTGATTGAATGCGTCATTGCCGTAGACTGTATATTCTGCAGCGAGTTTCTTTTTTTCTGATACAGAATCAGTCTGCTCAGGCGCTGTCGAGCAGCCGAGAAGGAACACGATGAAGATGTTTATTATGATTATCTGAAACAAGTTTTTCATCAAAATTCCTTGTCCCTGAATCCTTTGAGTGTCGACGGCTGTGTGCGTTCCTCGGAGATCCCGCCGGAAATGAGCGGATTGTTTTTCAATCCTTCAAGAACATCCTGTCCCATTTCGAGCGTTGTCCGGCTTTTTTCAATAAGCCCGGATATCTGCGGAGCCTGACCGCTGATAAATTCACTGAATTCCTTCAATTTCTGGATGCCAGTCTCAACGTCTTTCAGTATTTTCACAATTGCAGGATACACGGTTTCACCAGTTGGGTCGAGAAGCCGGGGAATGAGTCCGTCAACTTCGCGGGTGAGCTTTTCCAGGTTCTGGATTGTTGCAGCGAGCTCATTGACAATCGTCCCGATACTTCCATAGCCTTTGCCTTCAAGGGCAGCGTTCAACGCGACAGTGGTGGCAGAAAGACTTTTTACCATTTCATCAAGTTCATCGGCGTTTGATTTCAGCAGTTCGTTAAACTGCCCGGTAATTCCCTCAATATTGGAAATAATAGCAGATATTGAATCATCACTCCGGGTGGGCCGGTCGGCAAGTCCAAGCGCAATGATAGCCTGCCCCTGGTCCGAACCGAATGCGGGAATGATGGAGTTTTCCGGCAGGGGGACAAGGGAGGTGATTCCCGGGTAAAACACCAGTGAGCTGCCCAGCGGGCTTGAAGCCAGTTCTATTACCGAGTTCGCCGTAACTTTTTTCCGGTGTTCATCAAAAATATAAAACAAAAGCTCAACATCGTTGCGGGAGTTCAGACGGACATTGGCAACTTTCCCGATTTCAAAACCTTTGTAGGTAATTCCCATACCGCGGGTCAATCCTTTTGCAGTCTGGAAACGTGCCACATAACTCCAGTTTTTTGCAAACCACCTCTGGTTTGCACCAAGAACAAAGACAATACCAAGAAGCCCGATAATCGCGACAATAATAAATAAACCGACAATTTTGTCGGCAAAACGGATTTTGAATTTCATGATATCCCTGATACTCCATTATTGTGATGAAGGAAAAGCATTCGTTCCCTGTACACGCTGATCATGCATTAATAATAGTATACCCGGGAAATAATTACAACATGGAGCTGAATTGAAATCAGGTGTTCTGTTCAATCAACGCTGCTATTTCATAAAAAATATTACTGGTTTAAAAGATCCAGAATGTCCTGGTCAAATGTGTTTGCATTTTCAAAAACCGAGGAGAGTATTGCCCGAACTTCTTCATTCTGGCTTTTTTTTATTTCTTCAAAAGGCCCGGCTGCGATGAGCATTCCCTGTTTCAGAAGTACAAGGTAATCACACATCGAGGCAATGATTTCCGGGTCGTTGGTCACCATGACCAGGGAGGCTCTGTTGTGTTTGAGATTTTTCATCAAGGTCAGTATTTTTTTCCGCATTTCCTGGTCAATAGTCGTGGTCGGATCATCCATGAAGACAATCGTCGGGTCGCAGATGACCGCACGCATCATGGATACAAGTTTCCGTTCTCCTATGGAGAGTTCGGCCGGGCGCAGGTACATGGAATCCATCAGATTTACAAACGTCAGAACCTTTTGCACTTTCGAGAGAATTTCCTGTTTTGATAATTCCGGAAAATGGAAATGCAGCGGAAGAGACAGGTTTTCAAAGATATTTTTATTGGCCCAGAGCGCAGAATCCTGGAACGCAAATCCGTTGATTTTTTTGAATTCATGAGTTTGTTTTTCGCTCATTGTATGCAGATTGCTGTTCAGGTAGAAAACCTCTCCGGCATCGGGGAGCATTATCCCTGCCAAAACCTTGAGCAGGGTACTTTTCCCGCATCCGGAATGTCCGGTGATGACCGTGCTGCATGCTGCCGGAATGGACAGTGAAATATTGTTCAATATTGGAAAATCATTGGAATAGAGAAAAATATTTTTCAGTTCGAACAAGGTTTCCACCACTGCTCCTGTCAGAATTGATTGAAAAGAATGACCAGCATGACATCTGCGATCACACAGAAGGCGATGCTCTGGACAACGGCTTTAATGACTACCTGAGGAATTTCGGTAGAGGCATACCTCACTTTGAATCCCTGGTAGGATGACACAATGGATATGATCATGCCGAAAACAAGGCTTTTAATCAATGACGATAATATATGGGATAAATTCAGGACAGAAAGGAGGTTGTCGAAGTATTCGTCGAACGGGATTGAAATGAATAACTGGGTGATTAAAAATGATGCAAACAGTCCGAAAAAATTGAAATACAGCGTCAAAATAACCAGTGACAGGGTCACGCCCAGAAAACGCGGGACAACAAGGTAGGAAACGGGATTGATCCCCACTGCGGTATATGCCTCGATTTCATGAGAAACAACCATATTCCCCAGCTCGGTTGCAATTGCGGTTCCGGAACGGGCAATGATGATAAATGCAGTCAGGATTGGGCCCAGCTCCTTGGTAATGATCATGATCAGAATAATGTAGATGTACTGGGTCTGTGAAAACTGAAGAAGGATTGTCAGGCCCTGAAGAATAATAACCGCACCCAAAGCAAGGGCCAAAAGCGATACAATACTGATGGCTTCGACACCGGTGAAGAATATCTGCATCACCAGTACCTTGAATCCGACCTGCTTTCTTTTTAAAAAAAGCAGCGTTTCCTTCAATACATGAAAGAAAAAACCAAGAGCATAAAAGAAATTTGAAATTCGCTGAAGTGCGATTGTTCCAATTTTACTAATCATATCCGGCAACCATTATATCAAGTGTAATGAAATCATGATTCTCCTGCAACATGATCCGGAGCCGAAATAGTTTTTATGATAACAGACCGTCAAGAAAACGGTCATCGATGGGGGTCTGTCCTGCGGTTTTGCCAAGTTTTCTGTTTTTTATGCCCTCTCCGTGGAAATCAGACCCGGCGGTGACGATCAATCCGTTGTCAGCTGCGAACTGTTCAAGCCGGCTGCACAGGGTAAACCCGTATTCAGAATGGTATGCTTCTATTCCATCAAGCCCGGATTCTTTGCAGCCTGAAATAAAATTACACAAATTTTTGAAATTCATCTTCAGGGAAAAAGGATGGGCGATGACCGCTTTCCCGCCGGCAGCATGGATCATCTGGACTGCTTCAGACAATGTCATGGCTTCTTTGGGGATAAAAAACGTCCCGCCCGGCGAGAGGAATCTGAGAAATGCATCCTTGACTGACCTGGCTTTTTTTCTGTTTATCAAATAGAGAGCGAAGTGAAGCCGTGAAATGACCTCACCGCCGGCAAGTGATGCAATATCCTCTATGGAAACATCTATCCCGGCATCCTGCATTTTTTTAATTATCTCCCTGTTTCTGGTTTTTCTTTTTTTCTGCACTTCTTCAAGCCGTGCGGCAAGCACAGCATCGTTTTTATGGATATTCAGTCCCAGCAGATGAAAGCTGCCCTGAACGGATTCAATCTCGAGCTCCACGCCGGGGAAAAACCGGATACCCCGTTTTTCCGCCTGTTTTTTTGCAATGGGATTTCCGGAAATACAGTCATGGTCGGTAAGCGCAATCGCTGATAATCCCTGATTACAGGCATAGTCAATCAGTTTGTCCGGGGACAGAGTACCGTCAGAATGTGTCGAATGAGTATGAAGATCTATCATGGTTTCTGTAACATACTCAATATCGGAAAATCCGGCAACTCTCTTGTCTTGCGGCCTGCTGTCCTGTACACTGTTGGTGTTATGGATATAACGCTGTAGCAAACAACCATTGTTTCAGACAGGGAGCAATATGCCGCGAAAAAAAAATATACCATCTGTTTCGGGAAAACAAAAAAAGACCGTTCACGCAAAGGCACAGGCCGAAAACCAGCAGTTGCCGAAACTGCTGGTTGAAACGTCATGGGAAGTCTGTCACCAGGTGGGGGGCATCTATACTGTTTTACGGTCCAAAGTACCCGCTGTCATGGAAAAATGGCAGGACAATTACTGCCTTGTCGGTCCGTATCTGGATGAAGGCGTATACGGTGAGTTTGAAGAGATCTCTCCGGATAATACGGTTTTTTCAAAAGCTGCAGAACTCATGAAAAAGGAACGCGTTGACGTGCATTACGGCCGCTGGATGGTCACCGGGAATCCGCAGGTTGTCCTTGTTGATGTGAAAAGCGCGTTTGCACGAATTGATGAAATAAAGTATTTTTTATGGAAACATCATAATATCCAGATTCCGGATTACGATGACCTCGCCAATCAGGCATGCCTGTTTGGATGGCTTGCATTTGTTTTTATCAAATATCTTGCAGGCTTCACAGAAAAACAATACGGCATTCTCGCTCATTTTCACGAATGGCTGACCGGCCTGGCTATTTCAGAACTCCGCAGGGAAAATATCCCGGTCTCATTGCTGTTTACCACCCACGCGACCCTGTTGGGAAGATATCTCGCCACGAATGAATTTGATTTCTATGAACGCATGCACCTCTTCAACTGGCTGGACGAGGCAAAAAAATATAATATCGAGGCAAGGGTCAGAATCGAACGGATGGCAGCGCTTGATACGCATTGTTTTTCAACCGTCAGTGAAGTAACTGCGCGTGAGTGCCAGTTCCTGCTGGGCAGGACGCCGGACGTTATCCTGCCCAACGGCATTAATATTGAGCGGTTTGTCGCCCTGCATGAATTTCAGCTTTTACACCGGGAATATAAAAACATGATCAATCAGTTTGTCATGGGGCATTTTTTCCCGTCTTACAGTTTTGACCTTGACAAGACACTGTATTTTTTTACCTCGGGCAGATTCGAATACGCCAACAAGGGATTCGATATTACTGTCGAAGCGCTGCATCGGCTGAATGAACTGCTCGTTAAGGAAGAGACTGATATCACAATTGTCATGTTTATCATCACCCGACAGTCGTATCATTCAATAAATCCTGATGTGCTGCAGCTGCAGTCATTGACCGCTGAGATAAAAAATACCTGTCATTCCATCCTTGATCAGATAGCAGAGAAACTTCTGTATGAAGTGACCTCATCACCGAAGCATGATCTGCCGCTGTTAAACGATCTTGTAGACGAGTACTGGAAACTGCGGCTTCGGCGGACGCAGGCGAGCTGGCGGACCGACCGGCTCCCGATTGTGGTCACGCACAACCTGAAGGATGATGCATTTGACAGCATCCTGCTTGATTTGCGCAGACACAATCTTGTCAACAAGATTCAGGACAAGGTAAAGATTGTGTATCACCCTGATTTTGTCTCTTCTACCAATCCGCTTTTCAGGATGGACTACAACCAGTTTGTCCGGGGCTGTCACATGGGGATTTTCCCCAGCTATTATGAACCCTGGGGCTACACACCTCTTGAATGCATCGCGAACGGCATTCCCGCCATCACCTCGAATTTATCGGGGTTTGGCGATTATGTATCACGGATCATGCCGGACCATGATGAACAGGGTATATTTGTTCTTGACCGAAAAACCGGTTCACGGGAAGACGCGGTGAATCAGCTGGTGCGTATTCTTTATGGATTTATCGCCCAAAACAGGCGTGAACGAATATCCCAGCGGAATGCGGTAGAAAACCGTTCAGAAACCTTTGACTGGCATAATCTGCTTGCATACTACGAACAGGCATATCTCCTTGCAGAAAAAAAAGGGAATCCGCCCAAACAGTGAATTGCCGCATGATGTGTTTACTCTTTGTAAAAAAGCCTTTACAATAATACCCAATGCAGGAAAAGAAAAAAATACTCATCGCATCACACAGACTCCCTGTTACCGTGCAAAAAAAGAACGGCGAGTTCACCTTCACTCCAAGTGTAGGAGGGGTCGCAACCGGCCTGAAAGCCCTGGCGGAAACCAGTGATATTTTATGGGTGGGAACACCCGGGCTCGCAGAGGATGTGGTCACAAAAGAAGAAAAAACACTGATTTCAGAAAAGCTGATAGCGGAATTCCGCTGTTTTCCTGTATTTCTGTCATCGAAAGAAATACAGTTGTATTATAACGGATTCGCAAACAATACAATCTGGCCGCTTTTTCATTATTTCCAGGTGTACACCCAGTTTGAGGATGATACCTGGGAATGTTATCAGCAGGTTAACCGCAAGTTTTTTGATGTGATCAGTAGATTCCTTGACGCGTATCATATCGCCTGGATTCATGATTATCATCTGATGCTGCTTCCCGAATTAATACGGCAGTCAGCGGTGGATATCCGGATCGGATATTTTCTTCATATTCCCTTTCCTTCATATGAAATCTTCCGGCTCCTGCCGCAGCGAAGGGAAATCGTTGACGGGCTTTTGGGATCGGATTTTATCGGATTTCACACCTTCAGTTATCTTCGGCATTTCATGAGTACGGTATTGCGGCTGAAAGGATACACGGCGCGGTTTGGAACCATCGATACCGGAACCCGCAATGTGCGGGCAGAAATTTGTCCGATGGGGATCGATTACAGGCGTTTCGCAGAATCTGATACAAAGGGCATTCGGCGAGAAATGAAGAATATTATGCGGGTGGTCGGAAAAAAGAAAATCATCCTGTCAATTGACCGGCTGGATTACACCAAGGGCATTTCGCACCGGTTGAGGGCATTCGAATTGTTTCTGCAGAATTACCCTGAATACCGGGAAAAAGTGGTTTTGATCATGGTTGCGGTTCCTTCCAGAATCACCATTGGCCGTTACCGCGAGCTCAAAGAAAAGGTTGACCGTATGGTTGGAAAGATTAATGGGGCGTTTACCACCATGAAATGGTCGCCCATCTGGTATATGTACAAAGCAGTGCCGTTTGATACGATGATGGCCATGTACAAGTCTGCAGATGTTGCCCTGCTGACTCCGCTTCGTGATGGGATGAATTTGATCGCCAAGGAGTACATAGCCGCGAAAACGAATGGGAGTGGAACGATCATTATTTCCGAAATGGCAGGCGTTGCAGAGGAACTCAGCGAAGCATTGCATGTGAATCCGCACAATATCAGCGAAATTGCCGTACAGATAAAACACGCACTTGAAATGACCGAGGAAGAAAAAGTGAGAAATCTGCATGCCATGCAGGAACGCCTGAAAAAATACGATGTATTCAAATGGGCACAATCATTTATTGAAAGGCTGCTTCAAATGGATAATACGACAAGTGAATCGAATGTACAGACGAGCAATCAGCTTGACATGCAAAAGGTGGATGAAGACTTTCAGAAAGCCGAAAAAAGAACGATCATTCTTGACTATGACGGGACTCTGGTTCCCTTTAAAAAAAGGCCCGAGGATGTCATCCCTGAAAAAGCGCTGGTAAAAACCATTCAGCTGCTCGCCGTTGACAAGAAAAATGATGTGATTATTATTTCAGGGCGGACACGAAAATATCTGTCAAAATGGTTTGAAAAACTGAACCTTACGCTCATTACCGAGCACGGCGTCTGGATGCGCGAAAGAAACGAAAAATGGGTCATGCCCTTCGACCATGACAATTCATGGAAGCAGTCAATCCGGCATCTGCTGGATTTGTATACCGAAAGAACACCCGGTACCTTTGTCGAGGAAAAAGAGTATTCGCTGGTATGGCATTTCAGAAACTCTGACCCCGAGTTTGCGGCGCTCCGCCTGAGTGAACTGAAAGGAGAACTGCTGCATTTAATTGCGAACATGAATTTGGGAATTCTTGAAGGCAATAAAGTGATCGAAATCAAGAGTCTTGAAATCAACAAGGGAAGAATTATCTCCCATTATCTGTTCGGCAAACATACAGATTTTATTTTGTGCATGGGTGATGATACCACCGATGAGTATATGTTTCAGGAATTGCCGCCGACGTCCTGGACAGTGAAGATAGGCGAGGGGCAGACCCATGCACGGTACCGGCTGTTTTCCCACGTGGAAGCGTATCAGCTGCTTCGGGTTTTATCAGGTGAAAAATAGGGGATCGGTTTACATTACTGAACGATAATCTGTGTCCGGCCGATCAGCACTTTGTCTTTTTTCTTTAACAAGACGTATTTATCGGGTTCAATCTGCTTGTCATTGACGAAGGTGCCGTTGGTGCTGTCAAGATCCTTGATAAAATAGGCATTTTTTATTTTCTGGACCAAGGCGTGGTATCGTGATGCCAGATTGTCATTGATCTGGATTGTATTGCCGGCATCGCGGCCGATAGTGATTTTCCCGACAATCGGCATGTCCTTGCCGGAATAGGAAAGCATAAATGCGCCGTGTTTGGTGATTTTTCCGAGGCGTTTTCCAAAACTTGAATCTGAAATAATGGTTGATTCGTCCATATTCCTCCTCCCAAAAGAATGCGGATACAATAGTAAACTCTGCATCATTATTTTTTAAATTCGGTTTTCAGTCAAGAGTCAGAGAGACCTTTACAGAAAATCATGCCAAATGGTATAGTCTTTTATGATAAAAATACCGGGAGTACTGATTCTTTTACTCATCCCCATCACAGTTTTTTCTCAGGAAACTGATCCGTTCGATTACAGCCCCTTTGCAACAAACGGGTACAGCGGACTGGGAAGTGTGTACGCTGATTCAAAAGACGGTGTTTTTGTGGAATTGAGTATTGTGCTGTATTTTACCGGCGGAAAAAAAGGGTATAACGAGCTGGTTTCTGTGAACAATACGCTTCGTGCCCGGCTGGAAGAGCTTGTCTCGAACATGCCGGCAGCCGGAATGACAAAAACACATATTGAAAAGGCCGTGATAAAGAACTTCAACAAATACCTGAAAACCGCGAAAATTAGTTCTGTATCCTTTTCCTCATTTGAAATATCCAGCAGCACCACAATACCTTCGATAGAAGAGTTTTAGGTGGATTAAAATTACAGGTTGCTTGCATAACCATAAAATAAATGCCGGATTCTGAATTATCAAAATCCGGCGCTACTCAGTAATGAAAAAGTATCCTATTTCCCCTGGATTGTATTTTCCATCTTCCAGCCTGTGAAAGCAGGATAGTCAGCCTCCATCACCGCTTTTGTTTCTTCAAAACGATTATAGGTTTCGACCATATTCCAGTTATAGCTCCGTCCGCTGAAGGATTCGGAATAATGATAGGCACCAACCCAGTCGCCGATATAATACATGGTTCCCGGCTGTATCACTATTTCTTGTGTGTATTCAGGCATATTCACAACATCTTTTTGTTTTTCAACAGTGGTCCGGTGATGAAGAAAAAGAATAGTCGTCAGTTTATATCGGCCGGGTTTTACCGGGACAATAACCATCATTTCCTTTCGAAACTCATCGGGGACACCAAATTTGGGTGCGGAGTCGGGATTGCGTTTTGTTTTTGCATGCACAAGACTGACGGTCTCTTTTTCGTTATCCAGATTGATGTACTGAAGGCCAAAGCCGCCTTCCCAGATTTCCTTGTTGTACACGGAAAGTGTTCCAAAAAAATACCCCATCCCGGGGTCTGCTTTTGTATCGGGTTTGAATGTCGGGTTGTCCTTGATTGAAGCGCAGCCGGACAAAAGAATAATGATGACAAGCAGTATTCCGAAAAGTTTTTTCATTATGAAGCTCCTTTTTAAAAATATGACAAAACTATAAGTATTTATTAATTTTGAGTCAATAGAAAATAATGGAAAGGCGATGATAAAAACATTGCATAAAAACAAATTTACCTGAATAATCATCCTGGTATGACGTTTATTATTATTTTCAGCATTTTCGGCTGCTTCAGCATAATCGTTTTATTCATTATTTGGTTGATCAGTTCCTTTCATGAGAAGGCGTTCCAGTTCTGGGCAAAGATCCTAGACATAAGATATCAAAAACAGAATATGTTTATAAAAAAAAGCCTGTCGGGAAATTACCGGGGATACCGCATATCGATAAATCAGGTAAAATACAACAATACGACTCCACTTCAGGTGCATATTGGTTACTCTATGCCATATCAGATTTTTTTTTCCAAAGAATCCATTGGAAGAAAAATCGACAAATTGCTCGGCGGCTGGAAAGAATTTGAAGTGGGGGAGAAACTGTTTGATGATTCGGTTTTGCTTGAAGGGAAATCCCCGGATTTGCTTTTATTTCTCAATTTAAGAACAAGACAATTTATTTCTCAAATATTGTTCAGCGCTTATAATTTTTCAATCCATCCAAAAGAAACAAATGTACTCCTGTATCCCCTTTATTACCGGAAGCCTTCGGCAGTAATAAATTTAATTAATGGCATCATCGATATCTTTGAAAGAATAAAGAATGACCATGATTCTGTCACATTGTTGTATGAAAACCTGAAAATGGAAATAAATCCAGGGATGAAATTAAAAATGCTGTATACAATCATGGACGATGGTTTTGGAAATAGAAAAGAAAAGGCACCTATCGTCGATTTACTGCTGAAAGATTCTGACTGGATGATCCGCATTCATACCGCGGCACAATTGGGTGAAAAAGGAACAGACCTCCTGCTGCACTTTTATAATGAAAGCATTGACCGGCAATCGAAACTGCTCATTGTACGAATATTGGCGGAATCAAAAATACCACAAGCAAAGGAGTTCATTCTCCAGTGTCTGGAATCAAACTAAACGGACATTCAGCTGACCGCTGTACAATCCATCAGAAATCCAGACAAGGAGATAATGATGCTGTTGAATGAACTATCCAGTGATGCTGATTCAGACAATGCATTGAGAAAGAGTGCCAAAACAACGCTGGAGCGGCTGCGCAAAGCACTGCCCAAAAATCAGGCTGGCTGGCTAAGCGTAACAGGGCAGGATGATTCCGGGGCCCTGAGTTTGGAAGAGGATTAGTCAGCCTTGACGATTTTTCCTGACTCCCTTATTTTTTCTTTCCTTTCCTGTTTTCCCGGCTTCCTTATGAATCCTTTTTTTTCCAGGTTTCATGGTTTCCTTATCAACTCCTGCTTTTTCTGTTTTCCTGCCTTCATAATAAATTCTTCTTCCTGCTTTCATTGTACGCGGCCGAACAAGACACTGTTTCTCAAAACCGACAAGATCTCTCCGGCCTGCTTTCATTAAAGCTTCCACAACCAGGTCGTGATTTGCAGGATTGCGGTACTGCATGAGCGCCCGCTGCATGGCCTTGTCATGCATGCCCTTCGCGACGAAGACCTTTTTCCCGCTGCGGGGATCAATCCCGGTATGATACATGCAGGTGGAAACAGTACCGGGTGTTGGGTAAAAGTCCTGAACCTGCTCCGGGTAAAAGCGGTTGTCGCGGAAATATTCTGCAAGCGCCACCGCGTCTTTCAGTGTTGCGCCGGGATGGGAAGAAATAAAATAGGGGAGGATGTACTGTTTTTTCCCGATTTTGGCGTTGTACGCATCAAACTTCTTTTTGAATGCCACATACACCGCGTGGGGCGTTTTGTTCATCAGTTTTAATACAGAATCCGATACATGTTCCGGCGCGACCTTCAGCTGGCCGCTGACATGATGTTCGCAGAGTTCCCGGAAAAACGTGTCGTCGGTGTCCGCCATGACATAATCAAACCGGATTCCGGAGCGGATAAACACTTTTTTTATGTTGGGCAGGCCGCGCAGTTTCCGCAGCAAACTGATGTATTCCGAATGGTTAACCTTGAGGCTCTTGCATGCAGAAGGGGTCAGACACTCTTTATGAAGGCAGGCGCCGTGCGTTTGCTGTTTGTCACAGGCGGAAAGGCGAAAGTTTGCGGTTGGCCCGCCCACATCATGAATATTTCCCTTAAAGTTGGAAAGTTCACTGATGGCCTTTGCTTCCTGGATAATTGATTCGTGGCTCCGTGACGATACAATTTTTCCCTGATGAAAGGTGAGGGAGCAGAAGGAACAGTTGCCAAAACAGCCCCTGCTTGAGGTAATACTGAACTGCACCTCCTCAATGGAGGGAACACCGCCGTCTTTTTCATAGGACGGATGCCAGGTGCGTGTAAAGGGAAGTGCATAGACCGTATCAAGTTCAGTTGCACAGAGAGGTTTTGCAGGAGGATTCTGGATCACGACACAATCGTGGTACGGTTCAATCAGCCGTTTCCCGGAAAACGGATCGGTATGTTCATTCTGTATTGCAAAGCTCTTTGCAAAGGTTTCAACAGATTCGGTGATTTCTTCATAGGAGGGCAAAAATACTTCATCCGGGTTATGATCATGTATCTTTTTTCGCACAACGGTGCCGGAAACATCGTTAATGGTATCGATTTTTTCGTGATTTTTCAGCCGTTCTGCGATCTCGGTGATCTGGTGTTCGCCCATCCCGTATACGATCATGTCTGCGCCGGAGTCTATCAGCACAGATTTCCGCACCTTGTCCTGCCAGTAATCGTAATGGGCGAGCCGTCTGAGGGATGCCTCCAGGCCTCCGAGGATAATGGGAACACGGCCAAAGGCCTCGCGGATCCGGATGGAATAGGTGATCGCCGCCCGGTCGGGCCGGAGCCCTCCCTTTCTGCCGGGGGAATACACATCATCATGGCGGTGTCGTTTGGCAGCGGTATAGTTATTGACCATGGAATCGATGTTTCCGGCGGTCACCAGAAAGGCAAGACGCGGTTTTCCCAGCACACGGTATGAAGCAGCCGATTCCCATTCAGGTTGGGCAATCATCCCCACACGGAAGCCCTGAGACTCCAGCAGCCGGGCAATCAGCACAATACCGAAACTGGGATGGTCGACATATGCATCGCCGGTGACGCAGATAAAATCGCATTCGTCCCAGCCCCGTGTTTTCATGTCATTCGGGGAAACAGGAAGAAATTGGTTCGGGAGTGTTCTCATATTTAGCTAAAAGATAGCAATAAAGGCGGAAAGATGCTACTTAAATCTGATGAGGAAATTCAGGAAAGGAATACTGATAAGGAAACCAGGAAATTCAGGAGAAGAGTATCAATAAGGAAATCAGGAAATTCAGGAGAAGAATATCAATAAGGAAACCAGGAAATTCAGGAAAA
>JAFGJO010000035.1 GCA_016929065.1 Spirochaetales bacterium
ACAGCTTCCTCACATGATCATTACTTTATATAAAAATACGATACGCTACCTCAACTGGTTTTTGCCTTTCCATAAGACCAATCGATGTTGGGCATCCATGCCCAAAAAAAGGCGCAGCCGCCCTCTTCTCTTTCCTCCGCGTTCTCTGCGGGCTCTGCGTGAGATCCTTTTTCAAGCAGATTGCTTCGCTACGCTCGCAATGACAATAATATTTCAGGCCGATATAGCCCCCCCCTCTTCATCCGCGATTCCCTCTTCTTTCCTTCGCGTACTCCGCGATCTTCGCGCGAACCTTCTTCTCAGTCTCACCTGCCCTTATACGCGGCAATCACTTCATCAATATCTTTATCAAGTTTTTCATCGAGTTTTTGACGGGCTGGATCGGCCAACAGCCAGTCCACGCTTTCGCGAAGGCCTTCGTGAAACGGGATAACGCAGCGGAATTCCGGAACGGTCTGTTTGATTTTATAATTGTCAAAGACGCTGCTGTATGCCTTGTCTCCAAGAAGCGCCGCGCCAAGCTCGGTATTGACGCTTGCCACAAAGTCCGAGGGAATATGAATGATGTTGGGCTTTTTTCCCAGCGCGTCGCCGATCATTTTAAAAATCATGTCCCAGGTGAACACCTCATCGGAATTAATGTTGTATGCCTGGGCAATCGCATTGGGGTTTGCGAACAAACCGACAAACCCGACGGCAAAATCCCGGGAATGGGTAATTGTCCACAGGCTCTGGCCGTCGCCGTGCACGAACATTTCCCTTCCGTCAAGAATGCGTTTGGGAATCGTAAAACTTGCGGACTGAAACGGCAGCGGAATAAATCCATTGTCATAGGTATGAGCCGGCCGCACGATTGTCACCGGAAACCCGCGGGTCCGGTACGCGTCCATCAGCATATTTTCACAAAGGATTTTATCGGATGAATATTTCCACAGGGGATTATGCAGAGGGGTGGATTCCGATATGACATGATGCAGCGGCGGTTTGTTGTAGACTGATGCCGAGCTGATAAATATATACTGCCTTGTATGTCCTTCAAACAAAGACAGGATTGTTTCGATGTGTTCCGGGGTATAGGAAAGAAAATCCGCGACTACATCAAAGCTCATGCCCTTGAGTGCGGCGGCTGCCCCGCTTCGGTTGCGGATATCGCATTTGACAAGGGTGACTTCCTTTGGGATGGGACGGGTCCCCCGGTTGCAGTGATACACGTCATGGCCTTTTTCCAGAGCCCTTGTTGTGCACGCACTGGATATATTTCCGCTTCCGCCGACAAACAATACTTTCATGAGTTACTCTCCATTTATTCTACTTTAAAGACCTCAACATTATCGAACCCGGCTTTGATATCCTTATAGGTAACAAAGCCGATGTTCCCAATGGAATAAGTACTGTCCTGAATGGTTTCCACCAGGTTGTCGTTGATATACAGGGAAAAAATATCCTGCAGGCATTCAACACGGAGGACGGTTTTGCCTTCCGGGTTGATGAGCCGTGATTTTTTCCAGTCCACCAGGGTCACCCACTCACCGTCCTTGAAATACCCGAATAAATAAAATCCGTTTTTGGTAATGGAAAAAGAATAATGGTTATCCACATCCTGGAACCGGAATACCAGTCCATATCCGTGTTCCTTTGACCCCCCGCGGTAATAGGCATCCGCCCGGAAAGAAATATTGTCATAGACCTCCGAGCCCCATGAGTAATATCCGTCCCCGGCCGCGTTGAGCGTATACATTTCGTCTTTTACAAATGCGCCGGTCCCTTCCGACCAGTTTTCGGAGGGAGTCCGGAACGAATCAAAACTCAAAAGGTTCCCTTGATACACAAGCAGATTGTCATAGGCTGCGTGGACATCAGAAAACGTGAAAAATCCATAATCGCCTTTTTTGAATGTTTTATCGAACACTTCCTTTACAAGAATATTGTTTATATAAAATTTGTAATTGGCACCGATCGCAGAGAGCTTGAGACGATTTTTCCCATTTTTATTAATTGCAGTATTGGCAATCCACGGGATCAGCTCCCTGTATTCACCCTTTTCCCTGATACCGACGACAAAGCTGCCGCTTTTTGAAACACAGAAATAATAAAAATTGTCAATATCCGTAAAACGGAAAAGTGCTCCATACCCTCCGTTTGATGATCCTTCAATATATTCTGTATCAAGCTCCAGGATCATGTCCTCGACACTGATGACATCCCATGCCATATATTCAACACTCTTTGAAAAGACGTGGAATTTACCGTTCTTGTAGAATGTCTGTTCTGTAGTGTTCCAGCGGGACTCTTCAAAATCATCATATTGGAGCACATTTGATTTTTTCACGAACATCGTCTGGCTCGCAGCTGTTCCAATTGTATCGGATATCTCCGGGAGCATGTCAACGATCATTTCAAGCGTGGCATATTTCTGTGAAAATGTGGAAATGGTGCGTCCTGTTTCCACATCCACCGTCGTAACATTAAAAAGGATATTCGAGCCGAGTTTTCCGATACTGCCGAACAAAATGAGTTTCACCGAGAGCAGTTTTCCGATATTCCGCGTGGTATTGCGGTCGGCTAAATCTGATTTTGAAAATTCCTGTTCTTTTAACAGATTGTCGCGTTTGTCCGGCTGGACAACGTCAAACACACCGGTTTCAAACAAAGCATTATTAAAAAAATCTAACAGCAGCTTCACTTCTGTATTATCCAGATTGGTAGTCTCAAATTTCATGACAGCGATGGGTATTTTGTCAATCGCTGCTGCAGTAACAGAAAATCCAAAAAATAAAAAAGCGGCACATAATAAAAAAAGAACATGTTTTGTCATGCTATCCTCCCGTAAACAATCACCCTGGATAATGGTGCTTCTTGTAACCAGTGTATTATCTTTTGGGAGAATTATCAATGCAAGTTTAATGAAAGTCTTGACACCATATTGCATATTTTCTACTATTTTACGTGGTAAAATGAATTCTATACTATTTGACAATATACTTGTTTTATAAAACCTGCAGGAGAATATCACAATGGCATTTATCAAAAAATTCTTTAAATTTTTCGCGAAACTGTTCCTCATACTGGGAATAATAGTTCTTGTTGCCGTTGCAGGGGTCACCATTTATTACCTGGTTACCCTTGAATCGGCAGAAGACTATCTTCCCGAAGACTTTCTTCTCTATGTCAAAATTGATTCATTAAAGAATATCTACAATAATGTCCTGGACCTCAAGGCAGCAGATGTCATTTTCTCAAGCGGCGATTTGCGTTCAGTCTATACAGCCCTTCTTGAATACCGCTCGAACCAGTTTGCGAATAATGAATTCCTTAAAATGTTGATCGAACTGCAGGCATCGGTCATCATCCATGACGATTACTCAATGACCCTGGCGCTTGATCCCGGCGCACTTTCATTGGTCACGAGGAATTTCGGACTGATAAACACTTTTTTCAAACTTGACGGGGTTAATCTCACCACGATTCAAAAGGGAACACTCGTTCTTTACAAATTTGCGGCAGGCCCGACGGACAATTTTTATTTTTCGATGGCCAATAATCTTTTGTTTCTTTCAACAAAAGAGGAAAATATTGAACAACTGTACAGGAACAAGACATCGCACAAGAATCTGAACAGCAACAAAAGCCTTGCTGCCATAAAGGGGAAAATAGAGAAAAAGGGTCTCATTGAATTATACGCCAGCACACCGAAACTTCTGGAAAACCTGTTCAAAAATTCACCGGAAATGCGGCCGGTGCTTGACCGCATTACTTTCAATGAACTCTGCCTGCTGTCTTTTTATGTTTCAAATGATGAGTTGCGTCTCGGTATCTATACAGAAATGGATGCAAAAGACGACACTTTGAAGACCTTCATGGATTATACCCCGTCTTCAACCGGGATCATCCGGTACCTGCCCGATGACGCGAATATCGTCACCTCGCTGAACATCAAATCATTGAAAGACCTGTATGCGGTCATGCTTGTGTTTCAGGGCAAAAGCCTTGCCGATACTGTTGAACAGGCGGAAGGAGCATCAAAACTGCTGCTCAGCGGAGCGAGCTTCGATGACCTTGTCTTTAACTGGACCGGCGAGGAAATGGGAGCGTTTGTTACCGGCAATGAAATCGACCCGGTCATTTTCGTAAAAATAAAAGACCGGTCAAAACTCAATCTTGCGTTAAAAAAACTTGCGGATTCCGCTTTATTGGACCAGAGGGCCGCCCTGGTCAACGATATTCCCATGGCGCGCATTGAGTTCCCTGGGCTTATCCGTGCAATTGTTGATTCATTTGTCAAGGGAATCGACCTCCCCTATTTTATTATAAGTGACGATTTTATTCTGTTCAGCATGAATCCAGAGCTTTTGTCAAAGGCAATTTTGAAATACCGTTCGAACAAGGTAATTACCGCCACCGTCAACTATAAAACAGTCACCAAAGACCTGCCGACCAATGCGAATATCTTTTCTTATTTTGATCTCACCCGGACCCTGCCGCCGCTGATTGAACGCGGGAGCATGCCGGCAAATTTACTGGGCCTGTACGAGGCTGGCGCAATGAATATATATTTCAATAAAAATGAACTCCGTGTTTATATAAATGCATACGGAATTGCCGGCAATAAAACAAAAATGCTTCCGGGGTATCCAAAAGAAATCGTCGGAGGAACAAAAACCGATGTTCTTCTCGTCGATGTCTCCGGTTCAGGCGTGGGAAAACTTGTCTATGTGGACTCAGAGAATAATCTGGTAATCCAGGATTTTTCAGGAAACAAATCCATGGCAAAACTGGACGGTGACTGCACCCTTCTGCCTGTCCGCGGCAATGCCGGCATGCAGGAAATATTTACCTGGGCAAGATCCGGTACGATCTGGAAGTTCAACGGGAGTGCAGCGGCAATCAAACCGTTTCCGCAGAATACGACCTTTCAAAACTCATTCTCACCCGTCGAGGTTGACAATAATCTTTTGTTTTATTCCCGCTCGGAAAACCGGCTCACCCTGTTCCCCAAGACCGGCGGACAGGAAACCCCTCTTGTTGAAAACCTTGAACATGAAGTGTTGGCAGCGCCTTCATATCTGAACGGCTATATTGCCTATTATCCCAAAAGCCTTGAACCGCAGGTCTTCCTGGTAAACCGTTCCGGCAAACGCGCTGAAGGATGGCCGGTCGATGCTGCCAGTGTTTCATTCTGCTCTCCCCAGATTATTCGCAATGCAAACGGGCAGATGAGGGTAATGTTTTTAACGCAATCAGGAATGCTGCATTTGTGGGAACTTGACGGCAGGGACGCACCGGGATTTCCAGTTGACCTTGAGGGCACCTATTTCACCGATCCGGTCATGGTCAGGGCAAACTCCCGCGGACAGGACGCTATCGCGGTGCTTGCCGATAACGGCATAATGACCATCGTAGACCAGTACGGGACAATCGTGATACAGAAATCGATCCGCGACAGCGGTGACAAACAGTCGAAGCTGGTCAAATATGATATCGACCGGGACGGGATTGACGAGATATTTGTGTATGGGGCAAGAAACTTCATCATCGGCCTGGATAACCGCCTTGAAATGCTTCCGGGATTTCCGCTCCCCGGCGCACGGAAACCAGTGTTTGCGAATCTTTACGGGAACAGCATTCCGGAAATGCTTGTCGCCGGGTTTGATAACAGGTTATACGGGTATGAACTCAATAAATAGTATGGGAGGCATGAGTATGAATAAACTATTTTTGGCTGCAGTATGTATTTTTTTGGTCTGTGGATGCGGGAATACGGGAAATATTACGTTAAACTCGCTGACAAAGGATGAAATCAAGCAAATAGAAGATATCGATCATTCGTTCCTGGTGTACTGGCATACAAAAAATCCGAACCTGCTGACAACTATTGAACGGGCGCTGGATAATTTTATGCGCTCGCCCATTATTGAAAAACCGGTCAAGGCACGACTCCATGCGATGTACGCGGAACTGTATTTCTACCGTGCCGAGCCGGAAAAGATGCAGAAAAGTGTTGATGAAGCTTCCATTTTAGACCAGGACAACGAACGCCTGTATATCGTCAAAACAATCATCGAGAAAGAGGAAGGCAAAAAGATGACCGTGCTCGAAACAGGATATAAAAAAGCACGGGAGAGATCGCTGATTGCCCTGTTCCTTGCCGAGATGTATTTTTCAAAAGCAGATTACAACAGAGCCCTCCCCTTCTATGATGAAGCGTTTCAAGGTCTGTCAAAAAACTATCTTGAATACTATCAGAAAAACCGAGACCTTTCCTTCCATTTCAAGGACCATGCAGGCGCGACAGCGTCAGCCGCAGATATCGCAAAGGCAGAAAATCTAAAAACAGGACAGGTAATCACCTACGTTCTGTCGCAGACCTCATATCTGGACTCGCTCACGTTTGACAAGGACCTGTCGGCAAAAAAACTGCTGGAACTGTTAAAGGAAAAAGAATATATCCATAATAAGAATGCAACCGAAAATGAAATCATGTTCAGAAAAGATATTGCCTATTTTCTTGTTCATATCGTCGCTTATCTTGAAAACGATCCTAAGCTGCTTGAAAAAACAAGCAACCGGTACAGCCTGCTAAACAAGGCAAGCCCCATTGCCGATGTGGGAGTTTCCGACTATTTCTTTGACGGTGTGTTTATTCTGGTGGAAAAAGAAATACTGAATCTGCCGGACGGCATGAACTTTTTTCCCGGCCGCACCATGAGCGGAATAGAATTTCTTGATGTATTGAAAAAAATGAAAGCCCGGTACTCAAGTTAGGAAAGAATTGTGATTGTTTTTTTCTGCCATCGTATCTTTTTCTCTTTTTCAAGTTTTGCAATTAATCGGGAAAGTGTTTCCGGGCTTGCAGCAATACCGGCGGCGATATCCTTTTTCGTCATATCAATAGAATACTCTTTTCGCTTGCCGTAGTGCGATTCCAAAAACAAAAAAAACCGTTCTTCCACATCATGGGACGTCAGATCAAGCAGACGTTCTGTCAGATACCGCAGTTTTTTAAACAACATTCCAATAAAGGCGTTTCGGAATTCCCGGTTTTCCAGAAGGCAGTCAATCTGATGGCGTGGAAACAGCAGTATGTTGCTTTTGGTTAAAGCTGAAGCATTCGCCGGATAGCCCCGTGATTCAAACAACACAACCTCTCCGAATACTTCGCCGGGTTTCAGCATTTTTATAACAACTTCCCTGCCGTCTTCTGTTGACTTAAAAACCTGTATACTCCCTTCGACAAGCAAAAATAACCCAAGCCCCTCCTGGGCTTCATGAAAAAGAAACTCCCCTTTATCAAGGTTTTTATACAGGGCGATTTCTGCAAGAGAGACGTGCTGAGATGCATTCAGGTCTGAAAAAAAATCACTTTCAGCGATATATTTTTCTTTTTTTGGTAAATTCATGCTTACAACATACAGGAAAATACCAAAAAAACAAAATAAATTGTCAAAAAATTGACCTGCGTCAAGGAATAAAATCTATGACAAGGGAATTATAGAATAAGAATTATTTATTGTTTAAGGAGACAGCAATGAAAAGAAAAATAATTACCATAGACGATACATTGTGCAACGGCTGCGGGGACTGTATCCCAAACTGTCCTGAAGGAGCAATTCAGCTCATCGACAACAAGGCCCGCCTGATCAGCGATTTGTTCTGCGACGGACTGGGCGCATGCCTTGGGCATTGTCCACTGGGTGCAATTTCGATCGAGGAGCGTGAAGCCGAACCATACGATGAACGGACTGTCATGGAAAACATCATCAAGGGCGGTGAAAATACCATCAAGGCTCATCTTGAGCATTTGAAAGATCATGGGGAAACAGGGTTTCTTGAAACTGCACAAATGGTTCTAAAGGAAAAAGGCATTGCTGTATCCAAAACCCCTGCACACCATCAGCATATGCATGCCGGCGGATGTCCCGGAGCACGGACCATGGTGCTTGAGACTGAAAACGAACAGTCCGATGACACCGGTTCACGGCCGTCACGTCTCACTACCTGGCCGATCCAGCTGCATTTGATCCCGCCGTCAGCACCACATTTTCATGGACGAGATATACTGATTGCTGCTGACTGCGTGGCCTTTGCCGCTGGAGATTTTCACAAGGATTTCCTTAAAGACAAGGTACTCGCCATAGCGTGCCCGAAACTCGATGACGGACAGGAAGTGTATGTGGAAAAAATCAGAACATTGATCGATGAAGCGGAAATATCATCGCTTACCGTCATGACGATGGAAGTACCCTGTTGTACCGGCCTGGTGCAATTGGTCCAGCAGGCTGCTTCACAGACAAAGAACAAAGCCTGCTCCATTGAATGGAAGGTTGTGTCGATAAAAGGTGCTGTGATAAAATCACAGAAACTGAATTAAAAAAAAAGGAGATCAACATGGCACAGGGACTTGGAAACAATTCACGCAAACAAATTCTTAAAGACATCATCCGGGCATTGCACAATGGTATGCCCCCGGAAGCCGCGGCCGGGAGGGTCAAAAAAGAAATCGGCACAATCAATGCTGATGAACTCGCCGCAATCGAACAGGAACTCATTACAGAAGGAGTTCCTGTTGAAGAAATCCAGCTTTTCTGCAATGTTCATGCACTTATTTTCAAAGAAGCACTTTCTTCATCAGCCGGCACACCGCAGAAGAATGGAAATCCAGTTGAATATTTTATGCTTGAAAACATTAAAATAAGGGAGTGGGCCGACATCCTGATAAATTCAAAAACAGTAAGCGCGGAACTGCTTGATGGCTTTACGGTGGTGGAAAATCACTACAAGAAAAAGGAACAGATCCTGTTTCCATATCTTGAAAAACACGGGTTTACCGGGCCGTCAAATGTCATGTGGAGCAAACATGATGAAACCCGGGGCATGATAAAAACACTCAAACAGTCTGCACCTTTAAAAACAGAAACAGGCCAGACAGGATATGAATTGCTGAAAAAAATGGTTGCTGAAATTCTCGGAATGGTCGAGAAAGAAGAACTGATATTATACCCCACGGCAAAAGAAAAACTCACCGAACAGGAATGGCTTGAAGTGTCTCAGAGTATTTCCGGTTTTGGAGAATCCGGTGAAAAACCATCGCCCGGTATTCATGATGATACGCCTGCGCTCCAGCTATCAGGAAACGAAGTTGTCATGCCGAGCGGAACCTTGTCGCTGCCGCAGCTTGTGAGCCTTTTCAACACCCTCCCGGTGGATATCAGTTTTGTCGATGCACAGGACAGGGTTGTGTTTTTTAGCGAACCCAAAGACAGGATATTTCCACGTCCCAGAAGCGTACTTGGCCGGGAGGTAAAAAACTGCCATCCGCCGAAAAGCATGCATGTTGTAGAAAAAATAATTTCATCCTTTAAAGACGGAACAAAAAATTGTGAGGATTTCTGGATTACCATGAAAGAGAAAAAGATTTTAATCCGCTATTTTGCCGTCAGGGACAGCCAGAACAATTATCTTGGAACGCTCGAAGTCTCCCAGGACATCACCGGCATTCAGGCAATAAAAGGAGAAAAACGCCTGCTGGACAACTGATTCGGCTAAAAAATATCACCAAAGAAATACTGAAGATCATAGGTGATACTGAACGGGTCAACCGCTTCTCCTTCAACAAGCACCGCAAAATTGAACGTATACGGCTCGGGGTTCGGGCCGGTTTTTCCGATGATGCTTTTTGTCGTGACGGCGTCTCCCTTTTCCAGTGTTGTGGTGATCCCGCCGTACAGAACGACATATCCTTTGACACTCTCGATTGCAAGGCAGGTTCCCGTACCCATATACACATCGTATATTTTTTCATTTGAAGAGAGATTATCAATTCTATCGATTACAGTTCCATTGACTGCCGAAGCTATATCTTTCTCTTTTCCGACAGCAAACAGGACGCTTTTATAAAAGTATACCTCACGGGTAATGGGATTTTCCTGTTTTCCATACTCACGGAAAACTACTCCATTAAAATGCTTTTCCAGTACATCAACATTCTGCCGGGGAAGCGTGCTGCATGAGCCCAAAAAAATCACCACGATGAACAATAATACCGATTTTTTCATGATTTCTCCTTTGTTATTGAACAACAGTCATTTAAAAATGTTACTGAATATTTTTTCCGGACATCCTGAACTCGTTTTCTTCCCGAATATTGAAATGAGCCAGCGTGCAGCGAATATTCCCATTGTATAAAGTATTCAGCCTGTTTGCACGAAGCCCCACTTTTCGTGCGAGTTCCTTGTCCCCGGTAAGAATTGCCGCATTATAGTTCTGGTACTTGTCAAACAGGGTTCGGCCGATATCCTGATAAATATATCCGACCGTACTTTTATCACCCAACCGTTCGCCGTACGGCGGGTTTGCGACCACAAGCCCTTTTGGTTTTGCCTCTGATTTTGGAGCGATTGCATCCCGGAAATCCTTCGGGACAATCTGGATATATTTTTCCACTTTTGCTGCAAGGGTATTCTGGTACGCGGCGTCCACTGCTTCCGGGTCATTGTCAAACGCGATTATTTTCGAAAGTTTTTTGGACAACCCCGCTTCCCGCCGCTGTTCTGCTTCTTTCACCAGCGAGTCCCAAAGTTCTGTGTCATGGCCATTCCAATTTTTCATCCGTGCGCTTTTTCGAAGCAGCCCCGGTGCAATATCTGCGGCGATGAACAATGCCTCAATTGCAAACGTCCCGGACCCACACATTAAATCCACCAGCACACCCTGATGACGGGAGATCTGTTCCCATTCGGCACGGAGCAGTACCGCAGCAGCAACATTCTCTTTGAGCGGGGCTTCGACTCCCTGTGTCCGATATGCCCGACGGTACATGCTTTCTGATGACAGTTCAAGACTGATGGTCGCTTTTTCGGATTTCATGTAGAATGTCAGCCTGATATCGGGACGGGTCGGATCCACCGACGGCCTTTTATTCATTCGGTTACGGAATGAGTCGGCAATTGCGTCCTTCACGACAAGATTCGCAATATTCGGATTCGAAAAAAAAGTATCAGACACATGGCTGCGGATTGCGAACGTCTTTTCGACAGAAAAATGTTCAAAAAACGGAATATTCAACAGTTTCTCATATAATTCATCTCTACTGGCGGCATCGAACCCGGCAAGGGGATACAACACCGTGTTGGCAATTCTGGACCACAAACATGTGCCGTATGCAGTAAGCAAATTGCCCTCAAAATGAACTGCTCCGTGATGAGTATTGATATTTTTTCCGCCGAAACCTTCGATTTCGGTCTTCAAAAGATCTTCACAGTACAGTGGACAGGTGGCAATAAATTGCTGGTTTGTTTTCAATGTATATTCCTTGGTTTGTTATACCATTATTCGGTGTTTGAATCTATATACACATGTTTTGAATACGAGTCAACCGGAATGAATTGCACTCTTTTCTTTTTATCCTGTTTACAATAGAATATTTCTTATGGTCATTTTCCCAGGAACATCAATAAACAACCGGTATAAAGTCCGCATGGAAATCGGCCGCGGAGCAACGGGAATTACCTGGGTGGCTTTCGATACAACAACAGGAATCGATGTTGTGCTGAAAGAGCTCCAGCTCGAACATCTGGATAATTTCAAATCTCTCGATTTGTTTCAGCGTGAAATTGCCACATTA
The DNA here is from genome assembly GCA_016929065.1 of Spirochaetales bacterium. Lineage (GTDB taxonomy): Bacteria > Spirochaetota > Spirochaetia > SZUA-6 > RPPD01 > RPPD01. The sequence continues at coordinate 11,621 of JAFGJO010000035.1, forward strand.
AAAAACATCGATCATCCGAATATTCCTGATTATAAAGACCATTTTGAAATTGATGACCATGGGAAAACTTCACTCGTACTTGTCCAGGAATATGCTGCCGGAAAAACTCTTTTTGATTGTATTGGTGAAGGGAAACGCTTTTCGGAAAAGGAAGTCAAAGAGATATGCGCAACAATCCTGAAAATACTTTCCTACCTGCACACCCTCAGGCCGCCGATTATCCATCGCGACATCAACCCTAAAAATATCATCATTGGCAATAACGGGAAACTTTTTCTGGTGGATTTTGGCGCGGTGGGCTTTATACGAAAGAATACCCTTTCCGCGGCAATGTCCGATACATTCGTCGGAACCATCGGGTATATGCCGCCGGAACAGCTGTACGGCAAAGCCCTGCCGGCGTCTGACCTTTATTCTCTGGGAGTCACACTCGTGTTCCTGCTGTCAGGGAAACAGCCTCACGAAATCGATTTCAAAAATCTCGGTCTGGACTATTATTCACATGTCGATATCGATGAAGATTTCCGTGAATTCATCGATCTGCTTGTTGATCCAACGATTGAGCACCGGCTCGACAGTGCTGCAACAGCACTGAAAATGCTGAAAGAACTTGACCGGCCGCATCCTGCAAAAATTGAAACGACGCACAGTAAAGAAACCAAAAAACAAATCAAGGGAATTAAAATAGGGCCTCCTCCCCGGCACGTCCCTTTTTCCACGCGCTTACAGCTGTGGAACAATGCCTCCCGGGGGGCCTTTGACATGGGGCTTATTTTCGTTGCGTCCGGGCTTGTTTTTGCTTTTGTATTTGTTGTTTTTGCACGGGTGATTCCGTCATTTCGTCTGATTGATGCCAACAATGAAACCTATGGAACAATTATCACAGTGGAAGATACCGATTCAAGTGAAAATGATGTAACGGTCTATAAAAATGTTTTTATATTTCATCCAACAGATACCACCACCATGGTCCAATATTCATTTACATCAGGCCGAAAATATGAAATCGGCGATAAAGTTACCATTCGCTACATCACGGCCAACCCCAAATTTTCGGTCATCGAAGGTGAGCGGTATTCTCTGTTCAGTCCCTTCGTATTATTCGTTTTGATTTTTCCCGCAATCGGGTATGGCATGCTCTTGCGGGGCCGGCCCCTCAATATTTCTGGATTTATTTATCTGCTTCGACATGGAAAATTAACAGGAGGGATAATCTCGGATATAAAAGGAAACGGCGACTCTACACGTTATTATTATACATATACGAACGATGCCGGAGAAAAACAAAGGGGAAAAACGGTTTTAGGTGAAAGCAACTTGAAACCGGGGAGCAGGGTTTCAGTTCTTCATACAGCAGGATTCCCTGTATTTTCGCGGTTGATTGATATCCCTCTCTGCTACACCGGTAGAAAATGGCAATTCAATTTTCAAAAAAAGAAATTATTGACAGCATTGCTGTTCCGTGTTGGTTTTTATATAGAAATATCCGCCCTGTTGTTTGCAATCGGATATACTGTCTGGGAGATTCTTTAGGAACGAAAATAATCAATCAAGCGGATAATGATACACAGTATGCATTCCGCTGATTCCTTTCAGCTTGAAACTGCCTACAGACAAAACTTTCTTCTTTTGTTTCTGCTCCATTTTTTCGAGGAAATCTTCAGTAAGAAATATTCTGTCCCGTACCGGAAATTGGGCCGCATTTATGGAATCTTTCTTTTTTTTCATATCCCGGTACTGAACTCCTTCCACCCGGAATGCGATATTTACCGCATTGCCGTGGCGGTCACCATTGGGCTCGATCGTCACCTGGCCAAAATTCAGGCAAATCCGAATGTGCATTTCAACGCTGTCTTTAATTTTTGTATTCCGGCTGTTTACTTTTTTTAGAATATCCGCGGCCGCAGAAAGTGCTTCTTCCGGCTTCTTGAAGGTGACCAGATACCCGTCCCCAGTGCCTTTGTAAAACTCTGAATTATATTTGTTGAATATCGGAAGGGCAATGGAATTCAATTCCTGAGTGATTTTCATCGCGATTTCATCACCGAACATGTTGGCCATACGGGAGGAATCAAATAAATCAAGGATTAAAATAGCTTCGACCTTTTTTGTCTCTGTAAAAAATGTTGAGGATTCTTCCGGATCAGTTGATTTAAGCTGCGAACGCTGGGTCAAACCCGGAATAAAAATAATGAATTTCAGCCAGGTATTTCCCACAATAATGGTATTTCCGTTTTGCAATTCTGTTTTTTCAAAAATACGGACATTGTTGACAAAGCATCCATTTGTGCTGTTAAGATCTTCAATATACACTGAACCATAGTCATCGAGACTGATCTGCGCATGTTTTCGTGAAATGTTATTGTCTCCGACAAGTGCGAAATCTGCGGAATCATCCCGTCCTATCACAAAAGGATAATTGTTCGTCTCGTAGACTTTTCCCTGATCATTGCCTTTTGTAACAAGTAGACGAATATTGGGATTTAAAATCTGGGTTGAAGATTTAGTTGGCATGCCAAAATCCTTTTCTTGTTATATTTCAATTATAATCCTATGAAATAATTATGCAATATAAATTTCTTTGCTGATACCTGCCATTTGGCATGTTTTTCCATTCCAATTTTAGTTACATTTCAGTATACTTTGTAGAGTACCAATACGTATTTATAAAAAAAGGAGCTGTTTTGAAAATGGGTGAATCCGCATATCTGTCCCTGACAACAATTCTTGAAAAATCAGTCGAGTTCGAGAAAATGTCTGCTCAATTCTATAAAGACCTTCAATCGAAAACAGATGATCATAAAATAATTATTCTGCTCGAATTACTTGAAAAACAGGAAATAGAGCATCAGCATACCCTGGAACGGCTTCTTGCAAAAAAGGAAATCCCGGATGTGCACATTCAGTTTCCGCCCGAGATTAATCTTGTCATGCCGAAGCTCACGAAAGAAAACCCGGCTTTTATGGATATTATTGACCTGGCAATAGAAAGAGAGATTGTTTCTGCTTCAATATATGAAGAGTCTTCAAGGTTTGTGACAGGAGCAATCAAGGACCTTCTCGACGGGCTTGCGAAATGTGAACGAATTCATGAGCGAAGCCTGAAAGAATTAAAACATCAGTAATAGTTAATGGTTTAGAATTTATCATACAGGATCCTGATTTCGGGGACACCTTTTTCGACAAGAACTTTTGTCACCGCATCGATCATCGGAGGCGGCCCGCAAAGATACGCTTCTGATTCCTTTCCATTCTGTAAATTTCGCTTTATGGTTTCATGGATAAAACCAATATCAAGCTGATGATCAGCCGGCATTTGCTCAGGGGGATTGTCCACAGCGGGATTATATGAAAAACGGTCGGCATTTTTATCAAGAGCAACATACATTTTATGATCATATAAATCAGTAAACATGTGACTGCCGTAATACAGCTCCACCTCCCTGTTCGGGAAGCGGAAACAGAAGTTGATCCACTGGAATTCCCGGAAAAATACCTGCAAGACTTTTCACCTGATCGTTGAGCAGCCCAATGCATTCCTGAATATAGTGTGTGTTAAAATCATAGGGATGTGCCGGGAGCCTGTTGACAATGACTTTCTGCTCCGGAGAAATGCTTTTTAACGAGAAGTGAGTGCGCAGCACTTTTTTGACTGCCTGTACACTGATATTTTTATAGGCTGTCCTTGAATATTTCATACATCTTCCTTCAGGTTTTCAATCCCCTTGAAAAATGTCTCGTAAATATTATAAATGAACAAAGCTTTTACAACAAGAAAACTTGTCTGTTATACCCACTATTGGTGCTGTTATTCTGTTTGACAATAGTATATGGGCAATCTATACTGAAATTGTAATATATTTAACGTGTGAAATTTAAATTTTACCGGTTCTTGGAGGGGGCAGCTGCATGAGCGTAAAAACACGAATTTTTATCACAATTGCTACTGCGCTTGGTCTTGAAATCGTATTCGGGATCATTCTTCTCACCGGCGCCTGCTCCCCGAAAAGTGATGAGCTGGCCACATTCATGTCTCTCGACTGTACATCCTGTCACGGCAGTACTCCGGATTTTCCTGTCAAGGGCGATACTGTGTTCAACAAACTGGCCGCCGCTGTTTATAACAACGACGGGAAAGTGGAGCCGTTGCAGCTGGAAGTAAAAGGACTGCTCTCCGTGCTGGTAAACGAGAAGGGTTCAGGACTTCTGCAGCGTGTTCCGCAGCCGTTATATGATGCAAGGGGAAACCGTGTGGTGGTAAAAACAGGGACCAAGTCTGCCAAAGAAATTGCCGCGGTGTACAATTACACCTTCTTTGTGGAAGACAGAAGTCTTGGCATACATAATGCCTCTTATACCATACAAGTTCTCTATGATACGATTGAATCTTTAAATCCGTCATTCGATGTATCAAAACGGCCAATCTAAGAGCCGGTTTATGGTACAGCATCAGGCCATTCCCCGAGGCAAAACTTTTTGAAAAAGACACTGAAATGCCGCAAAGGCGGCAGCCCATTACTGCATTCCCAGCCCCAGGAAGATTTTTTCTCCACTGTATTAGGTTTTTTTACGTCCATAAAAGTTGCAGTCGTCCTTCTCGCTGTGATGACTGCAACATACATCCTGTCATCCCTTGTTCCGCTCGGCCTTCCTGATTCTGAATATTTTAAAAACTATCCCGCACTCCTGGCACAAATAATTGTATTTCTTGATTTTCATCATTTTTACACCTCTTTCTGGTTTATCGCCCCCCTCATTCTGTTTTTTGTCAATCTCACTGCGTGTTCGATAAACCGGTTCTCAAGACATTTCACCTTTCCGGGAAAAAAGCGTTTTGGGCCGGATATTATCCACCTTGGACTGTTATGCCTTATTGTTGCCGGAGGAATAACCTGTTCAGGGCATTCCGAAAAAAGAATTTTTTTACGGGAGGGAGATGTGGTAACTCTGCCCGGAAACCAAAGTATCCATCTGAATAAATTCGATTACCTGACCTATGACAACGGGAGAGACAAGGATTATACGGCATTTGTGACCATCCAGAATCTTGAATCAAGCCGGATAGAAAAAAATCAAATAAAAGTCAACCATCCGCTCATGCTTAAAAATGTATCGGTATATCTGGTGAATCGCGAAGCGATCGCTCGTATTGTGCTGGCTGAACCTGGTGGAAAACAATATTTCAATTACAAAGAAGATCGTATTCCCTTCAAGGACGGATTCCTGTATTTTGGCGGTTTCTTAAATCCCGACAGCGGCAATACCGAATCATATACTGCACACTTTGAATACTGGAAAGACAATAAATTTCTGTATTCCCTGGATAAAAAAGCCGGAGAAACCGTTGACCTCCTGACGCTTCTGGAAACATCTGTTGTCTTTATACCTCAAATATCAATAGTGGCAGATCCTGTTCCCATATTCATTATTTTTTCTTTTATCATCATCGGAGCTGGTCTGGCTCTTACTTATTTTCAGAAATTGAGGGATGAAAAATGATTTTATCAATTATTGGTTTTATTGCATTAATTGTTTCCTGCATTATGCAGATAGTTTTTATATTCATGAAGTCGAACAAATATGACCTGTTTTCGCATTGGCTCCTTCTTTTTGCCGGCATCGCGTTAATTGCAGATATTGTCTACAGAAGCGTGCTCATTGAATTTATTGCTCTCACCAACATGTATGAATCTCTTGTCTTTTTTTCTGCAGTAATTTCAATTGTTCTTTTTACATTTCGGCTGCGGCTGAAGGAACAATCCCCGCAGATTATTATTTTCACGGCTTCTGTTGTCACGGTCATTCTGTTGGCAATCGCTTCATCGCCTATTGTGCCCTCCGACATCATGCCCCCGGTCCCGGCGTTGCAGTCCTCCTGGCTGGTACTTCATATTTCCGTTACTTTTGTCGGGGAATCCTTTTTCGTCATTGGTTTTGCTGCAGCGGTTTATTATCTTCTGACCAAAGATGACGAGAAAAAAAAGAAAATTGATTCAATCATGTACCGCGCAATAGCCATCGGTTACCCCATCTATACTGCCGGAGCTTTAATTTTTGGCAGTATTTGGGCTTATTACGCCTGGAGCAGGTTTTGGGGATGGGATCCAAAGGAAATATTCGCCCTGGTGACCTGGCTTGTGTATACCATCTATCTTCATTCCCGATTTATCAAAAAATTGAGAGGGAATGTCTCTGCAATGATTGTCATTGCCGGGTTTCTGTTAACATTATTTACTTTTTTCGGGGTCAATTATCTGTTGTCAGGCCTTCACAGTTACAAATGATCTGTTCAGGCAAATGTTACTTTCCGGTAATTGACACGCAGGGCGTTCCTTTGTAATATTCCGCATACAATTTTATAAAATTGAAACTGTTTTACTAAAAATTACAGATAGACAATTATTATTCAGGGAGAGGTATCCATGGAAAGCAAGGCACGCATCACTGCACTCGGTGCATATGTCCCGGAGAAAAAACTGACAAATTTTGATCTTGAGAAAATAGTGGAGACGACAGATGAATGGATCGTTCAACGTACAGGAATAAAAGAACGGCGGATCAGTGCAGAGGATGAATTTGCTCTTGCAATGGGGTATAAGGCAGTTTTGAATCTCATCGAAACTTCCGGAAAATCAATCGATGATGTAGATATAATAATTTTCTGCACATTCACACCGGATTACCTGACCCCAAGCTGTGCTGCAGGACTGCACGGGATGTTTGATCTGCGCCCGGATATCGGAGTGATCGACATGAATGCAGCCTGTGCCGGATTTGTCTGGGGTTTGTGCACTGCAAATGCGTATATTACTTCGGGTATGGCCAAAAAAATTCTTGTCGTTGGGTCAGAAGCCATCACCAAGGTGACCAATTATAAAGACCGAAATACCTGTATTTTGTTCGGAGACGGTGCAGGTGCTGTTCTGGTTGAATACGATGCAGAAAATCCGGGGTTTCTCGGCAGTTATTTCGGTGCAGACGGAAAATCAGGTGACCGTCTGTATTGTACCAATATTAATAAAAAGATTGCAGGCATTGATGCGGAGTTTATCGATACCATATGGCAGGACGGCCGGGCAGTCTATAATTTCGCCATCCGGACAGTCCCTGCCGGTGTACGCAGCCTCCTTGATGCATCAGGGCTCACTGTTGACGATATCCAATGGTTTGTGCCGCACAGTGCGAATGCACGAATGATCCAGTCCATCAGCGAAAAACTTGGATTTTCAGAAGAAAAAACACTCACCAGTCTTGAACCGTTTGGAAATTCATCCTCGGGGACAATTCCTCTTGCTCTTTGGCTTGCACAAAAAGAAAACAAAATCAAAAAAGGTGATTTATTGGCCCTTTACGGGTTTGGAGGTGGTTTGAATCATGCCGGAGCAATTGTGAAATGGTTTTAATAATCATTTGAAAAGTTGTTTTCGGTTCATTATAATAGAATTTATTACAAGTTATGTGAAACTTTTACAGTAAAGCGTCAATTTTATAACGATTTTTTGCAAACGGTTGACGTTAACACCGAGTTTGTTTATTATGTGTAAAGGGTACCTCGTCGAGGCCTCCTATTATTAACATTTTCAATCTTTCAACTCATTATTTTTTCAAAGAGAAAAGAAAACGACAAGAAAGATGTAATACAAGTTAAAAATGTATAAAAATCTACCTTTATAAAGAGGAACAACATGCCAAAGAAAATGGTTACTATAGACGGTAACAGTGCAGCTGCTTATGTCGCTCATGCGACAAACGAGGTCATCGCAATCTATCCTATCACCCCTTCCTCAGCCATGGGCGAACTCGCCGATGAATTCTCGGCAAAGGGAAGAAAAAATATCTGGGGAACCATTCCCTCCGTTGTCGAAATGCAGTCCGAGGCAGGTGCAGCCGGTGCTGTTCATGGAGCATTGACGACCGGAGCACTGACCACAACATTTACTGCGTCACAGGGACTTCTTTTAATGATCCCGAACATGTATAAAATCGCCGGAGAACTTACACCCACGGTCTTTCATATTGCCGCACGCGCAGTTGCCGCCCAGGCACTTTCAATATTCGGGGATCATACTGATGTCATGGCTGCACGTTCAACCGGATTCGCCATGCTTAACTCACATAATGTGCAGGAAGTCATGGATATGGCCCTTATTGCACAGGCTGCAAGCCTTGAATCGCGTGTTCCGTTCCTTCATTTTTTCGACGGTTTCAGAACATCTTCAGAAGTTCAAAAGGTTGAAGAAATTCCCTATGAAATAATGAAGGAAATGATTGACCCAAAATTCGTTGCCGCTCACCGGCAGCGCTCTTTAAATCCGGAAAATCCGACCATTAAAGGAACCAGTCAGAACCCCGATGTATTTTTTGCAGCCCGGGAAACAGTCAACAAATACTATGCTGCGGTACCCGGCATTGTCCAGAAGGTCATGGACAAATTTGCAAAGCTGACCGGACGCCAGTATCACCTCTTTGATTATTACGGTGCAAAGGACGCTGAGCATGTGGTCATCATGATGGGTTCTGCATCCGAGACCATGTCAGAGGTAGTTGATTTTCTCTGTAAAAAAGGTGAAAAAGTAGGCCTTATCAAAATCCGGCTCCTGCGCCAGTTTGATGTTGAGGCTTTCTGCAAATCAATTCCAAAAACAGCAAAATCATTTGCGGTAATGGACATGTCCAAGGAACCGGGCGCGATTGGCGAATGTCTGTATGAAGATGTCCGCACGGCAGTCGGTGAAGGCATGGCCAACAAGTTGCTTTCTTTTGACGGATATCCCGTCATTGTCGGCGGCCGTTACGGACTGGGTCTGTCCCAGCACGGATTCACACCCGCCATGGCCAAAGCAGTGCTGGACAACCTGAAATCTGCAGCTCCCCAGAATCACTTTACAGTTGGAATCACCGATGACATCACCAATTCAAGTCTCCCGTGTGATGAAAAATTTCATGTTGACCATGAAGATACCCACCGGGCCATGTTTTTTGGACTCGGTTCTGACGGAACTGTAGGTGCAAATAAAAACTCAATCCAGATTATCGGTGAAGCCACTGACAACTATGCACAGGGGTATTTTGTGTATGACTCGAAAAAAGCCGGGTCAATGACGGTTTCCCATCTGCGTTTTGGGAAAAGCCCGATTTTAAGCACATATCTTATCTCAAATGCGAATTTTATCGCATGTCATAAATTCAGCTTTCTTGAAAAAATAGACATGCTGCAGTATGCACAGCCTGGTGCGACCTTCCTTTTGGCCAGTCCATTTGATAAAGACACTATCTGGGATGAACTGCCCGCAGAAGTGCAGAAAGCCATTATCGGCAAGAAGCTTAAATTTTATGTGATTGATGCATCGAAAATCGCGGAAGAATGCGGCATGGGCGGTCGTATTAATGTCATTATGCAGACTGCCTTCTTTAAAATATCCGGTATCCTTCCTGAACAGCAGTCGATAGATCTGATCAAAAAATATATCGAAAAATCGTACGGGAAAAAAGGGAAAGACATCGTCGATATGAATATCAAGACCATTGATAAAGCTCTTGAAGGAATTCATCAGGTAAAAGTTCCCGCTGAAATATCCTCCAAAAAGAAGATGCTCGATCCAGTTCCCGCAAGCGCACCTGCATTTGTCAAAGAAGTGATTGGTGAAATTATCGCAGGCCGAGGTCATTTGATTCCCACCTCGAAACTTCCCGATGACGGCACCTATCCGACTGGAACAACAAAATATGAAAAGCGGAATATCGCAGAAAATATTCCTGTCTGGGATCCGGAAACCTGCATTCAGTGCGGTGAATGTTCGCTCGTTTGCCCGCATGCAGTCATTAGAATGAAAATTTATGACAAGGCTTTCGCTGATAAAGCTCCGAAAACATTCAAATCAACAGATGCACGAGGCAAGGAATATGAGGGAATGGCTGCGACAATCCAGATTTCTCCGGAGGATTGTACCGGATGCGGCGCCTGTGTGAATGCATGCCCTGCATTCCAGAAGGTGAACGGCGAAAAGACAGAAAAAAAAGCCATCAACATGGAACCGCAACCACCGCTGCGCGAGCAGGAAGTTGTAAACTGGGAATACTTTATCAATCAGATTCCCGATCTGGACCCGTCAAAGATCAAACGCAACACGGTGAAGGGATCACAATTACTACCGCCGATGTTCGAGTTCTCCGGTGCATGTGCCGGCTGCGGTGAAACACCGTATGTAAAACTGATGTCACAATTATTCGGTGACCGTGCGGTCATTGCAAATGCAACCGGCTGTTCATCAATTTACGGCGGTAATTTGCCGACAACACCATACACAACAAGGAAAGACGGCAGGGGCCCCAGCTGGTCAAACTCGCTGTTCGAAGATGCAGCGGAATTCGGATTCGGGATGCGGCTTACCTCGGACAAACTCCGGGAATATGCACTCGAATTGATCGACACCATGGTCTCGGAAGATGCAAAAAATAAAGACCTTTATGGAAAAATAAAATCAAATCCGCAAAAAGAACAGGAGGAGATTGAACAACAGCGGGGGTATATTGCTGAGCTGAAAAAAATACTCGCGTCACATAAATCCGAAACAGCAGCCGCACTTGCACCTATTGCAGAATATCTTATCAAAAGATCGGTCTGGATTATCGGCGGTGACGGCTGGGCATATGACATTGGTTTTGGCGGTCTGGATCATGTCCTCGCTTCCGGCAAGAATGTGAACCTTCTGGTCCTCGATACGGAAGTGTACTCAAATACCGGGGGACAGATGTCAAAAGCAACCCCGATCGGCGCTATCGCGAAGTTCGCCGCAGGCGGAAAACCGATTGCAAAAAAAGATCTCGGCATGATTGCCATGAGCTACGGCTATGTCTATGTTGCAAGAATTGCGATGGGTGCAAACAAAATGCAGACAATCCGAGCTTTTCAGGAAGCAGAAGCATTTGACGGGCCATCAATCATTATCGCTTACTCACACTGTATTGCACACGGGATAAACATGACCAAAGGGATGGACCAGCAGGATGCCGCGGTAAAATCCGGCATGTGGCCGCTGTTCAGATACAATCCTGAACTGACAAAGGAAGGAAAAAATCCATTCAAACTCGATTCAAAAGAACCTTCAATTGATATTGCTGATTATATGTATAATGAAATTCGGTTCCGGTCGCTCAAACAGATGAACCCGGAGGTCGCAGCAGCGTTACTTGACCACTCACGCGCTGTGGTGAAGGACAAATTTGAAATGTATAAATATCTGAATGACAAACCGGATGCATAGATTTTTTCTGAAATAACACAAACAGGCTGTCTTGAAATGATATTCAATACAGCCTGTTTTCTAATAATACCGCTATTAACAGTAATTCTTTCATGTGAATTCACAGCAAAATATTTATTACCCCCGAACGTTTCAAACCTGCTGTAGTGATGAGGTAAATAAATAATTCGCCCAGAGTCAGTTATTAAAGGAATTACAGGAAACAAAAAATATTATTCATAAATGAAAAAAAACCCGGACTTGATCGGGCTTTTTTTTGCACTCTCTCTTAATTAGATTCAGCGTATTCAGGGACAGCGGCGGCGATTCTTTTTATAAAATAATCAAACTTAATTTCTTCATCAATAGAAAAGAATTTCAGTACTTTATAGTTGATATCCTTGAATGACCTTGCATTTTTGAAAATATAATACATTTCATTTCCAAGATAGACAGTGTTGATAATCGCACGGAATTCCTCATCTGCTTCCAGAGGCACATGGTGAAAACGGATTGACTGCACAAAACGGTCCGGAAAATTCCATTTTTCCGCCAAAAGACTGCCGATCATTGCATGATTGTATCCGGAAGTCAAATCTTCAAGAGAGGTAATTGGAATCCCCTTTTCGTCGCATAGAGTATTGAGTTTCTGAATCAAATCCGGCTGCAGCGAATTGGTAATAATTTTTCCAAAATCATGCAGCATGGCCGCGACATAAATATCTTCGAGAAGCGCATCCATTTTTTTCAGTTTTGCGATCTGGCTGCAGTACAGTGCAACACGGTATGAATGCTCCATGACTTCATCAATCTTTTCTTTTTTATACATTTTATTGAAAACAAGCTTGACTCCATGGCTCAGCACAAGGTTTCGCACGCCTTTCAGCCCGATCATGCGCACAGCGGTCGTGACATCGGCAACTTTTTTTGGAAGCATATAAATTGGCGAATTGGCAATACGTATGATTTCTGTTGTCAGGGAAGGATCGGTTTTAATGATTGTTGCAACAGAATTGAAGTCAGCATTCGGATTCGCAAGATTTTTTTCCAGCCTGATCACGCTCTCGGGGAATTGTGGCATTTTATCTATTTCAGCAATTATTTCCTTGGCAATCTCCATACCTTGTTCTTTTGTTAAAAGCTTTAAGGGAATCCTGATGGTGACAGTCGTCGTATCATCACCCTTTGTAAGAGCAAGAACCCGTTCATCAAGCCCCACTTTCCGTAGCATAAGAATCCCGATAATGATGCCGAATCCCCCCCCTTCGGTGTCATCAAAACCATAGGAAAGCACTTCTTCTATATTATGGAACTTTCCAGCGACCTTTAAACGTCCCATAATCCGTTCTTCTTCATCATGACAAAGCGGACTGTTATTTTTAACCTGGACGAGTAAAAAGTCATTTTCAATTTTAAAATCCAGGCGGACATAATACCCCTCATCAACATGCTGGTCGATATATTTGTCAAAATTGGTAAAGACATCCCTTTTGAAATTTACCATACCGATGTCATAATCTTTTTTATTTGAAATATCCAGACCCAATTCCTGAAAATAAAGCCGCTTTGTATTGGCCTTGCTTGCGTTCATGATTAGTTCCTTGAGGAAATATACCAACGAATTGCCAAGATCAGGCTTTTTCAGATATTCAAATATCGAAAGCAATATTGATGCGAGTTTCTGCTCCGTCTGCTGATTTGAATAGGGTATGGTGCAGGAAAATCCCTTGTTTTTTTCTATGCTTGAGATAACCATTTTGTCATCAATTGTATTTAATTCCGTATATGCAACTGCATTCACCAAGGTTCTCTATACTCCAAATTGTTTATTGATATCACTATATATTGCACCGGATTCTTTTTCAAGTCCAAATACCCGTTGCATTTTTCATTTGAAGAACATAAGATCGTATCATTTTAATCATGGTTGCTTTTAAACCGTGAAAAAAAACGTTTGAAAAAAGTCTGCAATTTCTTTCGCGGTTTTATAAGGACAACATCTGCAAGTTTGACAATATCAGCTTCTATACCCCCGACCAGAAATACTTCATCACGCTGAAGGATATGTTCCGGGGTAAAAAGCATATACGCCTGCCCCTCTTCTTTCCGGAGGGCAATAACATTTAACCCGTATTCTTTCCTCAGATTGATTTCGAGGAGTGTTTTTCCGATAAAACGTTCCGGCACCTTTATTTCCGCGATAATAAAGTCTTCGCTGATTGGCAGATAACTGAAAAGAATCGAAGACAAAAGCAATGGAGCAATTCTCTTTGCTGCTTCTTTGCTGGGAAAAACCACCTTGGTTGCGCCGACAACTTCAAGTATTTCACCATGCTCATTTGATTCCGCTTTGGCAATAATTTCACGAATTCCCATTTTTTTTAAATAATTGGTCACAAGAATTGACGCTTCGCGATTCCCGCCCAGGTCAATTATAGCAGCATCAATTGTTCTTGGTATCAGTTTTTGTATTGTCTCTTCATTCAGTACATCTGCAATAAATGCAGAAGCAACCCGGTCTTTATAAAAATCAACGACCTCCCGTGATTTGTCGATGATCAATATTTCACAATCAGCTTCAATTAATTCATCAAGGACCCGTTTCCCGAAACTGTCTATACCAATAATTGCAAATTGTTTCATCCGATGAGCACCTCCCCGGTTGGATAATCCACATGCTTATCAAGGTGATGCGGTTCGACCTCTGTCAATACCATCGAGAGCAGTCCGGCTTTTCCTTCAAACATGAGAATCATTATAATAACTTTCCCCGCGGTTGTTAAAACCGGAGTTGCCCCCAGGGACAGTCCGACCGTGCCAAAAGCAGAAAAGCTTTCAAAAATTATTGACAGTAAATCCAGCTCCGTTTTTCCTGTCAAGGCTGTCTCCGTGATGGCTAAAGCGAGAACAGCAGAAAATATAAGAATTACTACTTTCGTCATCAACAGTAATGCCCTGATAATAACTTCCTTTGATATTGTTCGTGACACAAACACAATTTCATTATTCCGTTTTGCTCCCCAAAGGATCATCAACACAATAATAAAAAAAGTAGAGACTTTGATCCCTCCGCCGGTTGAACCGGAGCTTGCACCGATAAACATTAAAGGGAGCGTGAATAATTTTGAGTGGAGACTGAGTGAATTTTGCGGTACGAGGTTGAAACCTGCTGTTCTGGGTGTAATTGACTGAAAAAGCGAGTTCATGATTTTTTCCGGAAAAGACAATGCTTTATACGCATGGTCGAATTCAAATGAAAAGTACGCAACCGAAGCGAACAGAATCAGAAAAAGCGTTGTAATTAAAACTATTTTTGTATGAACAGTCAGTTTCTTTTTCTTTTTAGTGAATTTCAGCGCAATATCACGCAGCACAACAAAACCAATCCCACCGACAACAATGAGCATCATTATCGTAATCGCGATAACCGGATTGTTCACATAGTTCTCGAGGTTGTTGGAAAAAAGTGAAAACCCGGCGTTACAGAAAGCGGAAACGGAATGAAACAGGGAAACAAATATGCCGTTGATTCCAAAATCCTGATAAAAGCCTATAAACAAAAAAAATGCCCCTATAAATTCGATAAACATGGTCATGAGAAATATCTGCCGAATAATCAGTTTTGGGTCTGGCTCAATCGAATCGATATACAATTCCTTGACAAGATTTCGGTGCCGAAGTGAGATTCGTCTTGCCGAAAGTGTAATAAATACAGTCGTAAAACTGATAATTCCCAATCCGCCCGCCTGAATGAGGAAAAGGATTACCATTTTTCCGAAAAAACTGTACGAGGCAGTATCGACCGTGATAAGGCCGGTAACACAGATTGCTGAAGTTGAGGTAAAAAGTGCATCAATAATATCAAGGGGTTTGTCCCCATTCCATGAGAAAGGCATTTTTAATAATATAGCTCCAACGATTATCAAAACAATATAATAACCAAACAGGAACTTTCTTTCCGGGCGAATTGTCATATAATAATTTCTTGGTGTATGAAAAACAAAAAACCGCGGTTTTTTGTTTTCTTCCTGCTCCTGTGGAGTTTGGGTAATTGAAATATTAAAATTACTTACACTCCGGTTAATTATAAATTATCCCAACTTGGATTATTTATAATTAACAATATATCAGACAAAAAAAAGCCTGGCAACGACCTACTCTCCCCCCAGCACCAAAATCTCGTAAAAGATCTGTGAACAGCAAAAATAAGGATTCCAGTCC
>JAFGJO010000036.1 GCA_016929065.1 Spirochaetales bacterium
GAAATGAACAAGATTGTGCTTCGCTGCATCAGAGTTACTCCTTTGACTGTATTTTATTAATCAGCTCATTGACTGCTGTGCGTAGTTTTATTTCAAGACCGGCCAATTCCGATTTTTCCATCAACGGAGAAAGCTGTTCATGTATCTGCTTTTCAGTCATGGATTCCATATATTTTTGCAGTCCAGCCAAAAACACAGACAATTCCATTTTTTTCATTTTTCTTAATTCGGGGATACGTGATTCGATTTTCGACAGCCGTTTTTTCAATGTATCCATGTCCGGCAGTACCCCCGCCATTTTATAAAGAAAATAGATATCATAAATATCCCGCATAAGCCGCCGCTCGTTCCATGCAGCCAGTTTGTGCGCCAGGGCTACATCAAAGCGCATAATCCTGATTATTTTTCCCTGTTCATTGACTTTTCGTGCATAATCCCCTGTTGATATCGGCTGTGTTTCGCATTCCATAGCAACATTCGCTTCTATTTGGACAGCAATTTCTCCTTTATATATATTGATTCGAAGCGCTTTTGAATGAAGCGATATTTTTCTCGTTATGCCCGGTATTTTTTCGATCATTTCTTTTAATTCCGGCAATATTTCTTTTTTCGAAGTATGCGGCACAAACGTGTAGTCAAGATCATTTGTCATTCGAGGGCTTTCAAGCAAGCGCAGGGCCATTCCGCCTTTCAGTATAGCGTGATCCTGGAAGGTATCTGAAATTCTGTGCATTAGCTGAACAAACAATTCATCCTGTATATTAATTTTTCCCGAAGCACTGTTCATGTAAAGAAACCCCTGACAAATTTTTTGAATTTTGGATTGGAATATTGTCCCAAATATTTTTCTATTATCCGCATATCCAGTTTTGAAGTGTCGAGATCGGAGTATATGTCAAAATAAAAGATATGCCCTTTCAAGTAAAAATATAATGTGTCAAGAAAGGCTTTTTCTTTTACTGCAATTTTTATTCCATTGATTTTTTCAAAACCGAAGTACAGCTGTTTTGAAATCCCTACATGAATGATGCGGTTCTCTCCTATTGAGTATTCTCTTTTCTTCCCCGTTTTTACCGCTTTTATTTGTCTGGAGGGGATTGTACCTATAATGAGTGCCTTTGCAAGGACCGTTTCGAAGCTTAAGTATGATTCGGGATGAATCTTCTGACTGAGTGTTTTCAAATCAAAGTTTTCGGTAATGTAAATTCCTTTTACAGCCCTGCTTAATACGCCGGCATTTTTCAATGATTTAATTTTTCTGTAAAAGGTTACCGGATCGGTCAAGGGGAAAATACTTTTCATGTCGGTCAGGGTAAAGACACCCTGCACATCTTCGCTGAATTTTTCAATTATTCCCGCATCTTTAAATAATGTATTCATACAGACACTTAATATACATTGTATGTTATTTAGTGTCCATATGATTTATTTACTTTCATTATGACGTAAAAGCAACGATATCAGGCCATGTCAGAGATTCGCAGAATATGCACCGTGTATGCAGCCGGGAAGGCCTCGGTCTGGATTGCAGGGCAAGCAGGGATTTTTGGGGAAGGAAGAGTATAAAATTCATGAAAAGGTGACCGTGGTCCCTTTACCCCACCTTCCGTTTAAAAAACCATAACAAGATGCTGATCCACAGAATGTGGACCGCATACCCGCCAAGCAGCAGCAGCCCGTACTCCCAGCCGGGTGTCAGGTGATACAAAAACGCCTTGGTAATCCAGAAGTTCGGGAGAATGCCGGCCAAAAAGCACCAGGGGTCGGGGACAATATAGGCGATAAACGATGCCGCGATAATGCCGCTGAAAAGTTTGAAGAGTGCCAAACCCTCGACCTTGTTTTTCGCGAATGCCGGCATAAAGAGGGCGCCAAAGGGAGCGGCCAGGCCGGACATGAGTGCGATTGGCAGCACGAGTAACGGGTTCCAGCTGCTCAAGCCGAAAAGAGCGAGCATCGCGTAGGTGTACCCGACCGACAATATTGACGGAATCAGAATCCGCACGCCGATGTAGGCGGATTTGGAGAGCGGACTCACCGATATAAACAATAAAATATTTTCATCGCGCTCATCGATTACCAGAAATCCGATAACCACGCCCAAAAGCAGGGGCGCGATCTGGATAATGAAACTCGCGATAAATAGATAATGATCTGCAAGATTTATTTCGATTCCCGGGACATATTTTGGAACCAGTTCTGCTGCAACCGGCAGAATCAGTTTTAACGCGATGACTGCGACAAAGGGGATAATCAGAAACAACAGCTGCATGGAATCGCGGGAGATGTTTTTGACATCATTGACCGCAAGGGCGACCAGTTTTCTCATGCTGCACCCCCAATCGTTTTCAGCACATATTGCTGCATCTGTCTCCAGGCGATGACCCCGCTTGCGGTGATACACAGGATTGTTGAACAAATGCTGTAGGCCAGATCAAATCCTGATATGCCGCTGAGGGCTCCGCGTAGCAGCAGGGCCACACCGTATCCGGGGAAGAAATAAAAAATAATGCTTTTCACATCCGCTACCGCGGCGACCATGGGAATAACGGCAGCAAAAAGCACCGGGAAAGAGAGGAGAATATACCCGTTCAGGCGTTTTGCCCGTACACCCAGGGCAATTCCGAGCATGGTATAAAAAAGTGAGCCCAATAGTATCGCCGCTGCCAGGAGTCCCGGATAAAACGATATCCCGACGGCAAAAAAAGTGATCCCGAATCCGACGATGACCGACAAAACCATTAACGTCAGTGCCTTGGAGATAATGTATTCCTGGATGGAAAGCGTGGTGACAAAAAGGTATTCGATCAGCTTCTGGTCTTTTTCAAGGAGGAGGATTGCGCCGACAAATATATAGCCGAGCAGCGCGACCTCGATAAACAGGAGTTCCGGCAGAACATGCAGTTTCAAAACCTCCGGCATCCAGTTAAGGATCAGCGCGTACATCACGACGATGACCAGGTATAATATATAAAATCCATGTCTTGTCTGGAAGAGAAAATCATTTTTTATGACACCGGCAAACCGGAATACATATTGCATCATCATGAAAGCCTCCTTCCGGTCGTCTTGATAAAGATGTCCTCAAGGGTTGCTTCCTGTGTGTGCATTGTTTCGATCATCTCTTTCTCTATGGTGTTGAGAAACTCCTTGTTTGATGCAAGACCGTCCAGCTTGAACTCTTTGTGTTCCAGATGTGCATTCTTCCGGAACTCCACGCGCAGGATCTTTTTACTGTTTTTTATTTTAAGTTCCCGCGGGGAATCGATCAGTTTTATTTCGCCGTCAACCAGAAACGATACCCGGTCGCAGAGATAGTCAGCCACCTCCATCTGGTGTGTGGTAATAAATACTGTCACTCCTTCAGCTTTTTTCTTTAGAATAATTTCGCGGACGATCCTCTGATTCACCGGATCAAGCCCGGCGGTCGGTTCGTCAAGAAACAGAATCGATGGTTTATGCAGGAGCGCGCGGCAGAAGTTCAACCGCATCTTCATTCCCTTGGAAAAATCCGACACAAGCGTTTTTGCATTTTTTTCAAGACCGACCATGGCCAGCAAGTCCATCGGTTTTTCTTTTTTCCCGGAATACAGGGTCGCAAAAAAATCAAGATTTTCAAGTGCAGTGAACTTTGTGTAAAGATTTGGAAATTCAAAGGCTATCCCGACATCTTCATAAAAGTTGGATTTAATTTTATTCATCTCTGCACCGTTGACTGTTACCGAACCCGTGTAATTTTTTAACAGCCCGAAAAGGATTTTCTGCGTTGTGCTTTTTCCGGCACCCGACGGTCCCAGAAACCCGAAGATTTCCCCTTTTTCTATAGTAAAGTTCAGGTCATGCAGGGTCTCTTCTTTATTCCCCCTGTAGGTAAATGAAAGGTCTTTAATCGTTATCATCTCCCTTTCCTCCTTCGCGTCCTTCGTGTTCTTCGCGTGAAACTATTTTTCATTACTTCACCAATCCCTTTGCCAGGCTTTCGCACAGCAAATCAATAACCTGGTCGTAGTATTTTGGATTTATTAACTCGGTATTAAATATTGAGAGCAATGCCGTTTTTATCAGCTCCATGATGAGCACGGGATCTTTTTTAATGAGGATTCCTTTTTTTTGCAGTTCAACCATTATTTTTGTGTTATATGTCATATCATGTTTCATGTGCTCCTCAAGGACAGCGGGCGGCAGCTTACGCAGAAGGCTTTCATACTCGGTTCGGTTGAATATAGTTCGGGTGAGCTGGTTGGTTCTCATATAATTCATGAAAAACAGAAGGAATTTTTTGAATGCCGTAACCGGGTCTGTTTTCCCGTCAAAGAGGGTGAGTGGATCAAAGGATGAACGCATGGCCTGTTCCTCTTCTTCAAGCAGTTCAAAAAAAAGGATTTCTTTTGATTCGTAAAATTTATAAAAGGACCCTTTTGCGATCCCGGCCGCGCGGGTGATCTCCTCGATGTTTGTTTTTTTAACTCCAAAGCGGCTGAACTGTTCCTTGGCGGCTTGTTTTATTTTATCGTTGATGAGTTTCATTTCATGGTCGGAAAACGCTTTCGGCAATGGTTGCTCCCTGCTTTAAATGACTATATGACTATAAATAAAAAATAGTCATAACCCTAATATAGCGCAGTTTTACATGGAAAGTCAATGAAAAATTAACCACGAATTTTGCGAATTATCACAAATTACAGGGAGTAGGGGATTTCACAATGAACAGGATAAGGAGACGACTTCCAGCGCTTGTGAGCTGGATGTCCGGAGTTTTTGCTGTGCCAAAACGTCCACGACTGTATTGTGAGGAAACTCCAGAGAAGAAAGATAAGAAAAAAAGGTGCTCACAGACTGTGCGTTTTTATTGGTAAATATGCAAAAAAACCAAGAACACAAAACATACCAAACAGCATATTTGGAAAATAAAAGACAAGACCTATCATATATCTATAAAGAGAATTAAGGGGACAGATATGAAGCAGGCTGCGTTATTAAGTATGTTAATTTTGGTTGGATTTTTTTCCTGTGAAATGGCAGGGATAACTTCTGTGAATGAATCAGATGAAAGGGCGATTGAATCAGCCGCTATGGGTATTCAGGAAAAGGCGGTCATGATTGATGCAGAAATTACCGCAATAAAAACAACAATAAAAAAGATCGAAACAATGAAAACAAAAGAGGCAGCTTTAAAAGCTGTTGCATCTATAGATAACAGGAAAAAAATAATTGAAAAACTGGTAACAGCAGTTAAACAGGAAAAACAAAAGCTTGATAATGCAGTAGAAGCCATCAAGGAAAAAAAGGCAGTCGTTGCTGAAAAAGAAAGGAAAGTTGCTGAAAAAGAAGCAGCAGCTGCTGTTGCCAAAGAGAAAGAAGCTGCAAAGAAAGAAAAAGAGGCTGTCGCAAAAGAGAAAACAGAACTTGAAGTAAAAATACAGGCGGCGACAGAAAAAAAAGAAACTGCAGATAATACGATTAAAGAAGTAGTGGCGAAAACTGAAGCAATAAAAAAAGAGATTGAACAGATGAAAACAAAAACCGAGGCCAAAACACCTGAAATGAAAGTGGTATCTGAATAACTCCTTGTAGATCAAATTGCAGCTGCATTAGGGGAAATGTATTCCTCTATTGCAGCTTTTTTAATGTTTTCCTGAATTCCTGGCTTCCTTATGGATTCTTCTTCCTGTGTTCCTTGCTGAAAAATTCCCCCCATGTAAATGTCAGCGGGATGATCAACATCAGGAAAAGGGGGATGTTGCCAATCGCATTCCCGTAGATCAGGTAATACACAGAGAACGTCTCGTCAATTGCAAACCACACGACAGTCGCAGTGAGAATACTCACCCAGGCCCATTGTTCTCCTTTGCGAAATGCAAAGTGTGAGATGAAAAAAAGATAGATACCCCACACGGTGAGCATCGCACCTGCCAGGCTGAAGATCATCGACTTGAAACTGATTGTCCCGGAATCCTGTATACCGTTCGGCCAGAATACCGGATCGGTTATGGCGTTCATTGGTGCAAAGAGGGGTGTGGTATTACACAAGGCCATATATAGGCCCATTACCATTATGATGATACTTGTAATGACCAGCCAGTTGGAAAAGAATTTTGTTTTCTTCATAATTTCTCCTCTATAAACTCAATATTATAATTTTCACGCGGAGCTCGCAAAGATCGCGGAGGGAAATTGGAATCACTTCTCTCCTTTCCGTATACTCCGCGGCCTCTGCGTGAAATATTATTTCTACTTTATCGCCGTCGTACTCATGGCGCGGGCGATGACGATCTTCGCTGCTCTCCGTGCCGGTGCAAGGCCAGCCAACAAAGCGGTGACTGCCCCAAATACAACAGCGAATACAAAATCAAACCACCTGAAATCCGCAGTAAATTTCTCACCGAATGGTATGGGAATTTCTTCGGGCAGATAGTCGCCCATATTGAAGCCGACATACTGCAGAAACAAAGCAAGGACTCCGCCGACAATCAATCCAAAGACTGCTGCAATCAGGGAGATCCAGACACTTTCAGCCAGAAACAATGCGCTGATGGTCCGACGCTTCATGCCGATTGCCCGGAGTGTGCCGATTTCCCGGGTCCTGTCCTGTACCGACATCGACATTGCATTGCGGACACCGAGAATGATGAGGAGATAAATAACCAGCAGAAACAAGGCGAAGGTTGAACCATCGGCATTGACCGCGGAAACGACGACTTCTGCAAAACGTTCCCATGGATACGCCGCCTCCGGGGTCCCGGCCAGTTTTTTTTCAATATTTTTCATGACCGCGTTTCTGTCTGCATTCGGTTTCAAACGGATAACCAGTTTTGTTGCCTCATCCTCCATCAAAAGCAGGTCCGATGCGGTATCGAAATCGGTATAGATGACATTATCGTCGATTGCCGGATATCCGTAGTGGAAAATACCGACTACCGAAGTGAAAACAAGATTCGGCTGGGGATTTTCTTCTGTGGAATATTTGGTATATGCGGTAAGCGAGACCGATGATCCCTCGCTTATCCCCAGTTTTTCAGCGAGCGGCTTGCTCACCAGGACTCCGGACCCGGTTTCAAAGTAATCACCCGCCTTGATCAGAGTATGCAATATGGAAACCTTTTGTTCTGTGTCCGGCTGTATTGCGCGGCCGATGAGATGCCGTGAATACCCGTTGGCACCCAGAACAACCCCGAAGTTGATGCGCGGGGTGATTGCCTCGATCCTGTCATCTTCTTGCAATGAAGCACCCAGAGTGTGAATGCCGTTGACATTTGCATCGAGCGGAAGACGCCGTTCCTCATCCAGATACCCGCGGTTCAGAATTTGCAGGTGCCCGGTTTCAAAATTGATCATCGACTGAAACAATCCGGTCTGGTATCCCCGCATCCAGCCGATACCGATAATAATCATGATCATTCCGATTGCCAAAGCGATGACATTCAATATTGTTCTTCTTTTATTTCTGAATACATTTCGTAACGCTATAAATAACAGTTCCATAGCTGCCTCCTTTTTTATGATGCCCGCAGGGTGTCAATCAGTTTTAATCTGATGTTGACAAAACCTGCGTAGACAGAACCCGCAACCGAAACACCAATACCAAAAAGAAAGGCCGCAAGGGTATTGGAAAAGGAAAATGCGAAGGGAAAGGTACTCCCCATCTTCATTGCGTCAGCAGCTTCCCCCATGTCTATGCCGGTCTGCGAGACCCACAGGAGGAGCGGTATTCCAAAAGCCAGCCCCAGGATTCCTCCGGCTATGCCCTGACAGACTCCTTCACTTAATATCATGGAAAAGATATGATGTTTTTTCAGGCCGATGGACCGCAGTGTGCCGAACTCCCCAATTCTTTCAAAGACCGACATCAAAATTGTATTGGTGATCACCGTGGCGGCCACAACCAGAATAAAGATATTCATGAACAGCATGAAAAAGTCAAATAATTCTATAAGGACGACAAAGCTTCCGTGAATGTCCTTCCAGGTTTCAATTTCAGCATGGTGCGCCGAAAACCAGGATTGATGCTTTTTTTTGAATTCTTCCGTGAGTGCGGGATCTGAAATATTCGCCCGTATTTTGATGGTCTGATCGGGAAGATAGAGGGTCTCCTGGGCATCAGCATGGGTAATAAATATATTATAATCATCGAACTCCCGGGAATCTGTCTTGAAAATCCCTTTTACCCTGTAGTCCTGGTAATAGGGAGAGCCATAGGAACGATCCACTGCCAAATGAAGATATTCTCCCGGTGAACATCCCAGAAGCTCTGCAATCCGTGAAGAGATGAGGATGTCCTCGTTTGATGAAAGAAACCCGCCCTCGACGATACCCGAGCGCACCTTTCCATAATATGCGGTATCAGGATGTACCCCCTGGCCCAGGATGAAGAGATTTTTACCCTTGTAAAGTATTTTTGTGCCGAAATGTATAATTGCTTCTGCATGCATAATTTCAACCTGGCTGGTGAGGTAGCCGGTGAACTGCTGAGGGTCTTCGAGTGTGTGCTGGAGGCTTTCGGGCTCCTTGCGGTTTTTATAAGCCACGTTGTGGACCTGCAGATGTCCGCTTTCTTGTAAAAGCGTCTCATAAAAACGGGTCCGCATCCCCTCAAACATCCCGCCGATAAAAATCATCGCAACAACAGAAACCATGACGACAAATATAACAAGGAAACTTCTTTTGGGATGTTTGATCATGTTTAAAAACGCGATCTTTAAAAAAGTCATGGCCTGCCTCCATTTGATTTGACCTCCGAGATTGTTCCGTCTTTCAAATGAATGATCCGGTGTGCGTATTTCATGACTTCCGGGTTATGGGTCGAAAAAATAAAGGTCACTTTTTCTTCGCGATTCAGTTTTTCCATCAGTTCAAGCACCGTATTTCCGGTTACGCTGTCGAGATTGGCGGTGGGTTCATCGGCGATCACCAGGTCCGGTTTGTTCACCAGGGCGCGTGCAATCGCGACGCGCTGCCGCTGCCCGCCGGAAAGCTCATCGGGTTTATGGGCAGCAAACTCCTCCAGGCCGACCGCTTTCACAAGGTACGCAACGCGTTTTTTGCGTTCGGATTTTGGCACTTTGCCGACAATCAGCGGCAGTTCTATGTTTTCAAAAATATTGAGCACCGGGATCAGGTTAAACGACTGAAATATAAAACCGATTTTTTTCAACCGCAATTCAGATTCCATGTTGTCGGAGAGGGTGGCGATATCCGTTCCTTCGAATAAAACAGTTCCTTCGGTTGGCTTGTCGATACACCCGATGATATTCAGCAGGGTGGTTTTTCCGCAACCCGAAGGGCCCACGACAGACAAAAATTCACCCCGGTCAATTTCAAAGCTGACCCCTTTGATGGCATGGATGGTTGTTTTTCCAAGCGTGTAGTCCTTGTTGATATTGTTCATTGAAATTAAAGCCATAAATCCTTCCTCCTAAAAATGAAATACTGCTCCTGCTGTTATCTGAATGCGCTGGGGCAATAAACCGAATTCGGCTGTAGACGAACCGGTAGTCCACATGACCTCTATGTTGAGATCAAGGTTTTCAATCACGAGCAGGGTTACCGAATGCCAGAACAGTATGCTTGAATCCTGCAGGTTCACAAGAATTGAGTGATGTGTTGCCAGCAGGCCGGTTGTTTCCATTCCGATATCTCCATACAGATAGTGCTGGCCCAAAAACTGGGGGATATGCATTGTTCCCATACCGAGTGCTTCAAAAAACCATGATTCCTCGGATTTTGTATATCCGGCGCTCGTGAAAAAGTATTCAACAGCGAAACTGAGGGTGATATCGTCAATAGCGGCGAGCTTTCGTACCCCTGCATCAACATAATAAAACGGAGTCCATAACTCGGGCTGATCCCAGACCAGCGCCGATTCGGGATAATAAGTTGGGTTGTGAAAATCGACTGCACCCTCCGCGGTGAAAACGAATCCTTCGATATCAAAGCTCGCAGCCAGGCCCGGCCGAAATACAGTATCCGGTTCGTAGACAAGGCTTGTTTTGATCTGAAGATTCCCAAAGAAGGCCGACATCAGAAGCCCGTATCTGAAATCCCGCCAGTAATCTGATTCCAGGTTGTCGAGGCTGTTTTCAATATTAAGCGCGGTAATAATTGAAAAGTTTTCATTCGGTGTGAAGGTGAGGGTGAGTCCCTGAAAACCAATATCCTGCCGCCTGTCGGTGGAGTCAATTGTCTTCGGATTAATTGCATCGGTCGGCAGAAAAAGTGATCCCATTCCCCAGTTTACGTGCTTTTTTCCGATATCCACCGCCAGCCATGGAACAGGGAAAAATGAAATATAGGCCTCATACAGATTGTAGCTGATATCGCCTTCGGCGGTTACTTCAAGCAGGTGATGCAGCCGAAACATAGCCTGGTCATAGTCAAGCCGATGGTCCATTTCAATGTTTCCGGAAGCAGTGAACCAGCCGGTGAGTCCGAACCAGTCGGAAACCGGATCACCGACTGCGATTTCCGCATGCGACATAGTTGCCGCAAGCCCGATATCTCCGAACTGTGTCCACTCCTGAGCCGGGATTGCCGTTAGTGCGGTGATGGTAAAAATGGTTATGAACACGAACTGTTTCATTATGCTACCTTGTCAATGCTGATTCGGTGAATTTGCCCGCCGGCAGATCATTGCGGACGGTCATTTGCTGAATGGTAACGGTTGAAACAGTGCCTTTCATATCCAGAGACTCCATGGCAACCACGGTCGGCCGCAGCCGGCCGGCCATCTGTTTGAATCCTGATAGTTTCATGACTTTGTATAATACTCCGGACTGTGCAAAATAGTGCATTTGCAGCGGCATATGATCAGACTTCCTCAGCCACATTTTGATTTTTGAATAGGTGGTGTCTTTTGTTTTTGCCGTTCCTTCAATCACGATGCATTCAATCTGTCCCAGTTCGGGATGAGCGATGGTTTCCATTCCGGCAATTGTCACCGAGTAGTCATCCGAATAATTGGGGTCGCTCATATCATTGTTGGAAAAAGTGCTTCCCTGAAAAGCCCCCCGCGCTGAAAGCCGGATTGCGTTTCCCGAACGGGCTTTTGGATTGTACATCCAGAGATTGTTGTCTTTCTGCAAAAAACGGATGCCCTTTGACCGGGCTGGTTCGGTGATTTCCATCAATGTCCCTGCGTCTTTCCTGTGGTATATTTCAAACGTCATCGATGTGTCAGATTTTACCGGGCTAGTGGTGACCAGCGTGTTCACAAGATAAAAGTTGTCCGGGTACATTATTGATTCCGCCTGTTTTAAAAAAGCGGTTGCATCCTGTGCGTTTCCAGCAGCAAGGATAATGCCTGAAAAAATCAGGACAATTGCAATTTTTTTATTCATGATTAATCTCCTTTCTTGTTTTCGATGACCATATTTTCCAAAAAGGCCAGATATTTTTTAAAAGATGCTTTTCCCTGTTTTGTGAAGGAGTACTGTGTTTCAGCAGAATTCCCCATAATAGTTTTTTTACTGATGATGTAATTGCTTTCGATCAGTTTTTTCAGATGAGAATACAGCGCGCCGTCGGTTCCTCCCAGCAGTTTCTTGAAACGGTTGAACGAGACTGTCTCTTCACGATAGAGGAGGGTGAGCATGGAAAGCCTGGTCTTCTCGAAAAATATATTGTCAAACTGAAGATACAGGTCTTCTGTTTTCATGATACCTCGCTTGTTTTTGCCTGAACGCCTGTCCATATAAATGATCCGCCGATGACAGCACCGGTGACCAGTACCGAATACGGGATGGGGATGTTGAAAACAAACAGCATAATGCCGGCAATGATGATGACAAACGCCTGAAACATGAGCGGCGGATACGCGGAAAGCGCATAGCCGAAGAAACAGAGGGCAACGAAGAAGTTGATAAACACCGGAACCAGGTGTCCGGCATTCAGCTGCAGCAATGTAATTACCAGGATCGCGAATATGATGAATATTCCAATGAATGCTGCGAAAAGGTATCGGAATGATTTTGTAAAAATCGGGATTGATTCCTTTGCCGCTTTCCTGATGAATCCGAGGGCTTCAAACAACCCGCCGATACAGAGGACCGGGAGCCATACTTTCAAGGCCAGATCATAATCCTTGAAGCTGAAATAGTATTCGGTAAAAAAGTGGATCATCCCGCCAATAATGATTACCGCGCCCCAGATAAAATATGACCATGATTCGACAAGGTGTCGTTCTTCCACCTTCTGAAGCATATCCTTGATAACCTGCAAATCCTGAAGCCGGTCGTTTTCGTTATGATTCTTGTTCAATGCTTGCTCCTTTAAAGTACAAAGTTACTTTGCAATGCAAAGTTGATATATAAAACATACACACAGAAACAGCTGCTGTCAAGAGGTTATTATAAATATAATAAATACCTGTGATATCTTTCAGTGTACAATATATGTGATTTTAAACATCCTCCTCGCTACTGCAGGTATGAAACGCTCGGCGGCTGTTTAAAATCACTTTTTACATGATTGAGATATCACAGGAATAATGTAAGTTATAAGACTGCTGTTTCTGTGTGTGACATGTTTTATATATCTCCTTTAGGGGGAGGGGGAGGAGTGCTGCGTAAAAAATCCACGGCATAGTGAGTATACAGATTATCATTCTCGCGAAGGAGGGAATCTTATTTGTGGAAAGTTATATGGTCCGGTATAGATGTCCCGGTCAAGCTGTGGCATGACATTCTATATAAAAATGAGATTCTTCTCTTTCTCTGCGGGCTTCGCGTACTTCGCGAGAACTATTCTTTTTTAATCCTTGCCGCGGTAGATACCCCATATCTTGGTAAGATCTGCCTCGCGGTAGCGGCCGGGGACTTTGCGGTTACCGCCGACATATTCGATGGTGAGTGCACTGCGCCGGTCAAAATCGATCCACTCGACAAAAATTGCACTGTGGCCGATTTCCCCATAGGGGAGGTTGCGGTACATCACCCAGTCCCCGGGGAGGAGAGTTCCGGGGTCTGCAAACGGCCCGGTCTCTTTTTCCAGGTACAGTTTTTCTCTTTTTTTGGATGTATATCCTGCCTGGCCGTACACGGTATTCACGAAATCCCAACAGGCGCCAAGGATGATTTCCCCGTTTGAAACAATTGAATGAGCAACCGCCAGGACTTTGCCGCCGGGTGTGGGAAGGGCTGCATGCCGTTTTCCGATCACTGCGACAGAACTTACCGAGGTGTCGGCTGATTTTCGCCAGGGTGCAGAGTAGGTGGAAGATGTTGTTGTGCCTGAAGATGAAGCAGTAGACGATGAGCTGGAAGATGAGTCAGATTCTTTGGCCCAGCTGCCCTTTTTAATTTGAATTGAAGTGCAGCTGCTCACAACAAGTGCAACTATAAAAAAAAATATTATCTCATGTTTCATGCAGGACTCCTATTCTATTGTCCGGTGTACTTGTTCGTGCGGTCTGTTGTATACATCTCCATAGCTGTATAATTCTTTTCTGGAGAGCCAGTTTCCGTCATTGTCGAATTTTTCATATTGATAGGTTATTTCTACTGCGACCGAGCCGTCGGGATTTTCATTTTGTATTGCAATACAATTCCCTCCATTGTCATACAAATAAACCTTTTTGAACAGCAGCGAACCGTTTGCATCCTTCTGCTCGATTTTTATGATATTTCCCTTTTGGTCAAAAAAGGTGACATACTGGAACATGATCCTGCCGTCAGTCCGCCGGACAATTTCAGTGTGGATATTGTCCTGAATATCCACAACAGCAGTGCGGATAATTGCATTCCGATTGTTATAAAAGGTTTTTTTAATTGTATTGCCGCTGTACGAAAGAATTGTCCGTTCCAGAAGCCCCTCTTTGCCGTCGGTCAGATCTTTTTGCACAAGCCGGCCGTTGTTGTCAAAAAGTTCAACAAATGTTTTGATTACCTGGTCTTCGTACCATACATTTTTGGCTGTACTCCAGTGATAGACCCGGACAATCGAGGTTATTTTCTTGGGAGCAGAAGCGGTTTTTTCGGCGTGGAGCATTGGGAGTATCGCAGCAAAAAGTATAAAAAAAATAAAAGTTTTTTTCATCAATGAAACCCCTTCAAAAGACAATGTAGCGCCTGATGAGCGTATTTTCAACCGATTTGATATGTTCTGCCCAAAAACTGAAAAAAAACACCCGGCATGCACCGGGTGTTTGAATATAAAACAATAGTGTATCGGAGTGAAATCAGTTTTTTTTCACTTCTTCATATGCCCATTGGAGCCAGGGTAGAAGCAGTTCAATATCGGAAGTTTCAACCGTTGCACCGCACCAGAAGCGAAGTCCGGGAGGAGCATCACGGTAAGCGCCGCAGTCATAAGCGACCCCTTCCTTGTCCAGCAGTTTGACAAAGGCCTTCACCTGTTCCTCGGTGAGGTCAAGTGAAAAACAGACGCTTGTATTGGACCTGATCTCCTTGTTCGCAGCAAGGAAGCTGATCCAGCTGTTCGATTCAACGAATTTTTCAAATACTGCAAGATTGGCATTCGACCGTTTGATCAGCCCGTTAATACCGCCGATGCTGTCAGCCCATGCGAGTGCATCAAGATAATCCTCATTACAGAGCATGGACGGTGTGTTAATCGTTGAACCCTCGAAAATGCCGCCGATGAGGGCACCTTTTTTGGTCATCCGGAAAATCTTGGGAAGCGGCCAGCTCGGAGTATAGGATTCAAGCCGCTGTACCGCACGGGGGGAGAGGACAAGGATTCCATGTGCTGCTTCACCGCCCAGAACCTTCTGCCAGGAGAAGGTGACCACATCAAGCTTTTTCCAGGGAATGTCCATGGCAAAAACCGCAGAAGTCGCATCGCAGATGGCCAACCCCTCCCGGTTGTCCGGGATCCAGTCGCCGTTCGGCAGTTTTACTCCGGCGGTGGTTCCGTTCCACACAAATACCACGTCATGGGAGAAATCGGCCTGGGTCATATCCGGCAATTGGCCGTAATCTGCCTTGAATACCCTGGTGCCGGGGAGCTTCAGCTGCTTTTCAATATCATCGGCCCATTCCTTGCCGAATGATTCCCAGTAAAAGACATCAACGGGTTTTGGACCCAGCATTGACCAGAGTGCCATTTCCACAGCGCCGGTATCCGATGCAGGAACAATCCCCACAAGGTAACCGGCAGGAATGTTCAGGATGCGTTTTGTTTCTTCAATTGATTTTGCGAGACGCGCTTTCCCAAGCGAACTTCTGTGCGACCGGCCAAGCGGTGCGTTTTTCAGGTTATCGAGAGAATATCCCGGCCGTTTTGCACAGGGCCCGGAAGAGAAATTGCTGATTTCAGGTTTTATTGTCGGTTTCATACAGGTCTGTTTTTGCCTCCCCAAAGCTGAGATTATACTATTGATAGTAAGCCGCAATTGTAGCACACCCTGCCTGCTTGCTCAAGGGTGATGTGCGGTAAATCAATGAAAATCGGAATATTGTTGGAAACGGTTCATTCTCTTGTTCGCGTCAATGAGCTTGCTTTTTCCTTTCAGGCACCAAATAAATCATTGGAATACTGGCAACAGTGACAATAAATTTGATGATTATATTTCCCACAAATATGGAGATCACGACCGGCCACTCGAGGGTGAATGCGAATGCGCCGAGGGTAAATATGATGCTGTCAAGAGGGACACTGATCGCATTGCTGATGAGCACCCGGGCCCATTGGTGTCTCGCTGTAATTTTGGTCACCCACCAATGGTAGATTTCAGTATCAAGCAGTTCACTGATCACCTCGGCAATGATCGAGGCGACGACGATTCTTGGCGTGGAGGCAAAAATATCAATGAAAGCCTGATGATACGTCCAGCCGGCGTCGCCCGCCGGAACCCAGGTCGGATCACTGGGAAAATATGCTGTCATATACATATACCCGGCCATGCAGATATTGATAACCGCTGCAGTGATGACGATTGTTCGGGCTGCTTTTTTACCGAGATGTTTGTGGATCAAATCACGAAGGGTAAAGGTAATCGGGTAAATGAATGTGCCCAGATCTATGCTGATCCCGAACAGAATTCCAATCTTGTTGCTGGTAATGTCTGCGAGCATCTGTGCGGCGATGTATGCGCCGACAAGCATGATCGCCATGGACGTAATGGTTTTAACAGAGACTTCTGTTTCGTATAATGGTTTCATTATCTACTCCTGTTTTGGTAAGGCGGGTGGAACCACGACCGCCGGGGGATATCCGGCTGTAACAGCCGGCAGAGGCTGATTGTAGCACAATTTCGGAAAAAGTTTCAAGCAATCCGTGTCATTCTTCAGATGTCTTTTCGGGGGAACTGGGCAGGCCCATTTTTTGAAAGGAGTAAATACAGAAACCAGACAAAGGAGATTATCATTGAGCTGGTAATCCGGAATGAAAAATCAGTCGAAAAATACTGTGCTGATAGTTTTGAATTTGCCAGCAATCCTGCATTGTCCAAAACAGGCAGGGCCGGGAAGGCGGGAATGACCAGACTGCAGTAAAACACCTGGACAACAGGAAAATAAAATTTCAAAAGTATCCATGCAGGTTTTTTCAATTTGTGAAGTGCAAGGCCAAGCAGAATCCCGGACGCAGTAAAAAAAATCATCAATATAACAGCAATCAGCATAAGGGAGTTTATCCACTCCATGCCGAGCTCCGGCATATAGGTTGAGTAAAAACTGATCATTGGATAACTCGTCACGACCACGAGCAGGGGATTTGCTGCAACAAGCCACAGGAACAAGACAAACAGGAATCCGTTGGCGTGGCGGGTGTCATACTCACTGTATAAAGAATCCATTCTGCGGTCATTATTTGCCATCCGAGAACTCCTTGATCAATGCATGCAGACAGTAACACACCTTTTTTCTATTCGGGTAAATATCCTTTTTTCACTGCATCCGCAAGAAGACTTTCCGCATGGGAGAAAAGAAATCCGGAACCCGCTTCTATTTTTTCCATCATTTTTCTCACTTGGGATGCATGCACCCCGTGCTTTTGCCATGCCTTCCCCCGGGTCATATAATTGTGCCAGAACGGCTGAAATCGGTCGATTGCACGGGCGTATTTCGCTTCCGCGGTTTTCCCTTCCTCGTATTCTTCCCAGAGTTCCCGAAACTCGCGTTGCTGGCTGTCGGGAAGCAGGCCAAACAGTTTTCCGGCCGCTTCAATTTCACGCTGTGACTGTGTTTCGGCTGCAACAGCATCATACAAATAGGTATCGCCGGCATAGACCTCAACCGCGTCATGAAACAAAAGGATTTTTAAAACCTTCAGCATATCGAGCTGCTGCGTGTCTGCATATTCTGAAAAAATGAGGGCCATGACAGCGACTTGCCAGGAATGCTCGGCATCATTTTCACAGCGGCTTTCATCCAGAATGAATGTTCTGCGAATAACGGTTTTCAGCTTTTCTATTTCTTTCAGGAATTCAAATTGTTTCGACAGTTTTTCCATAATTACTCTCTTCGTGAAGAAGTCCGTCAGGCTTTTCTTTTTTTTCAGTATACTGTATTTTTATTTGTATGGAAGCAGTTTTTTTGGATATTGACAAAAAATATACGCAAAAGGAAAATGCAGCGTATACAATTATTCCGGTTCCCTATGATGAAACATCAACCTGGAAAAAGGGCGCGCACCGCGGTCCTGATGCCGTCATCGAGGCCTCGGCTCAGATTGAGTGGTATGACATCGAAACCGGGACCGAACCGTACACCAGAGGGATACATACCTTGAAAAAGGTTTTTGATTTTTCATCGCCCGATGCCATGGTAGACGGCGTAAGGGCAGCGGTGGCCGAAGCATTTAGGGGAAAAAGTATCCCGATTGTACTGGGCGGCGAGCACTCTGTGTCAATCGGCGCGATCTATGCTGCGGCAGAAGCATATCCGGAGTGTACGATTCTTCAGCTTGATGCGCATACAGACCTCCGTGATGAATACCATGGTTCGCGGTTCAACCATGCGTGTGTCATGCGGCGCGCAGTTGAGAAATGCCCGATTGTACAGGTGGGAATACGTTCCGGCGAGGCAGATCACTTTGAGCCGGCATATAGAAGCCGGATGTTCTGCGCAGAAAAGATAACCGGCTCCACCGCATGGATTGAAAATGTTCTTCCGCTTCTTTCACAGCATGTTTATATCACGATCGACCTCGATGTATTTGATCCATCCATTATGCCGTCTACCGGCACTCCGGAGCCGGGCGGGCTCTTGTGGTATCCTGTTCTTAACCTCTTGCGGCGCGTGATTGACGCCAAAACGTGTATCGGTTTTGATGTGGTAGAACTCTGCCCAAACGGCCAGCCGCATGCGGAATTCCTTGCGGCAAAACTGGTGTATAAACTGATTGCCTGCCATGCCGCGAAGACCGCACCGGACATGCGCTTTGCATAATTTTTTCCAGGTGATGGATAAAACTGCGGAATGTGTTAAATTTATAATAGAGGCAGAAAAGTAGTACGGACAGGAGGTGTTTTAAAATCTCCATTATATCAAATGGTTCGCAAGACGGATGTTACTGTAGTGTTCAGCTGAAAATTCAAATTTTGCGAATTTTATGGATGCACAAATAATAAATTCAATGTTATAATTCTCGTTGTCGATGAATTTATTATGGAACAGCTTGCATGAAAAAACATGCGACGAACAGTATAAAAAAAATGTAAGGAGAACAATATGGCAGGAGGAGTCATTACTGTAGAAAAAGCACGTGCAGATGTTTATTTTCTTTCCGGTGCGGGAAAGGATGTATTTCCCCCCGACTACAACATGGAAGTAAAGTTCTCACGTGAATTCGGCGGGGTATCGCTGCAGGATGCGGTTGCCGAAGCAAAAAAATACGCAGTCGGTGTATTTACAAACAAGGTACAGCAGAAGATCCGGGGAAAGGGATGCACGGTTGTTGTACGTGACATTGAAATCCGCTATTCTATCAAATACGGATTTAACAAAGTAAGAGTATAGATTCCGAAGATCAATTAAGCGCGCCCCGCATACATTATCGTGTGCGGGGTGTTTTTTTTATTGCAGCTTTTCCTGGAGCCGGTTTGTGAATTCCTGTTTCCCGATCAATTTGATAAAGCTTCCCACCTTTGGGCCGCTTTTCTGGCCGAAAAGCACCTCATATACCAGCAGGAAAAAATCTCTGGGCGGAATATCATTCTCCTTCGCAACATCAAAGACATGCGACTGCAGAATGTCCGCATCATTTCCCGGTTCGGCAGTGATTTTCTCAATAAGAATATTCAGCAGCTTTTTCTCTGCTGCATCCGGGGTTTTGAACTCTTTGTTTGGAAGAATGTTGTCGCGGTAATAGGTGATTGCACGGGTTACAAGGTTGGTGAGAAATTCTTCATATGCTTTTGCATTTGGATCATAGTTATAGATATAGTCCAGAACCATGGCGGCGTCCTCTGTCCCCAAGGCGGAAACCAGGTTGTTGATAAGAGAATAGGAGATATCCGCATCAAACAGTGTTGCAGCGGCAAGATCATCATGCACAAACGAAAGCGGGTTGTCTTTTTTTGTCGCGTCATCAGCATGATAAAAACTCCGCATCAGCTGCAAATATTCATCAACTGTTTTCGGGATGACATCGAAGTGAAACTTTTTGGCTTTCCGGGGATTGATAAACATGAAATATTCAAGCGATTCAAGCGGAGCGTAATTCGTCCAGGTGTCAATGGTGAGACCCTTACCGACAGACTTGGATATTTTTGCACCCGATTCATCAAGAAAGAGTTCGTAAAAGTAGTTTTCCGGTGCGCGGCCGCCGAGAACCTTGACGATTTTCCGGCTCAAATTGAAAGATTCAATCAGATCTTTGCCGTACATTTCATAGTGCACGCCGAATGCAAACCAGCGCAAAGCCCAGTCGGCTTTCCAGCCGAGCTTTGTTTTTCCATCCAGCACACTTGTCCGGGCACTATGTCCGCAGCCTTTTACAGTTTCGGAGACATCGCTGTCGCAGCAATAGACAAGTTCTGTTGCGTCGGGAAAATATTCTGTGACCCGCGTTGTAAGGTTTTTGCCGCATTGTTCACAGATGGGCATAAACGGGGACCATTGATTTCTGTTTTCATTTTTCATTGTCGGAATAATGATGCTCCGAATTTTTTCGACATTAATTAATGCATTGACAAGGCCGGCATTAAACGTGCCCTTTTTATATTCTTCTTCTGATGATTTAAAGTCATAGTCAAATCCGAATGAGTCAAGAAATTCCTGCAGCTTGTTTTCCATATGATGGGCAAATGATGTGCAGCATCCGTAGGGGTCGGGAATATTTACAAGCGGTTTTCCCAGATGTTTGGCAATTTCCTCCTGGTTGGGTACGTTCAAAGGAACTTTGCGCAGCCCGTCCATATCATCACAGAAGCTGATGAGTTTTGTGGGAATCGGTGACATCTGCTGAAACGCCTTGCGGACAAAGGTGGTTCGGGAGACCTCCCCGAATGTACCGATATGCGGCAGCCCCGATGGGCCGAAACCGGTCTGGAACACAACGGTTTTTGTGTTTTCGGGCAGGGATTTTAAAATATTTTCAGCTTCTTCAACGGGCCAGAGTTTTGCCATAATGTATTCCTTACGTGGGTATCAAATAGTGATAATCGATTTGGGGGAAAATTGCAAGCGGTATGAGGAACTCAGGAGAAGATAGATAAGGAAAACAGGAAAGGCAGGAAAAAAGAAAGATAAGGAAAACAAGAAAGTCCAGAAAGAGAGATAAGGAATACAGGAAAAAAAGTGGAGGGTGTAAATATAACCCTGTTGATTTGAGTATCTCCCCAAGGGTCCAGGGAGAGGGTGTGTAAATTTATTCTTCCTCGTTTCCTGAATTCCTGGTTTCCTTATAAATATTTATTCCTGTGTTCCTTACCGGCGGTCCCACAGATCCTTTTTATCATCGTAATCCCGATGATTGTCTCTGTCCTTTTTTATGCTTCTGCTTTTGTCGTGCTTGTCGGGATAATCATGCTTAATAACGGTGACACATCCAAAAGCTGAAAATGCGGCGAAAAGAATACCGGTTATGGCAATAGTTTTTAAAAGATTTTTCATTCTAATACTCCTCGTTTTTGTGTTTATATAAATAATATAAAAATTTTCAGTGCAAAAAGTCTGTATGCATAATGGTATGTTTTTTAGGAGTAATAATCTAATAGTACAGCGGATATGATCGTCAGATTTCTATTTGTTATAACCTGGAGCAAAGTCCCGTGCGTTTTTTTCATCCTCAATCTTTTTTTCCTGGCCGGGCGGAAGCTTGTCATCCTTTAGTGTTATACATCCGGCAAAAAGGGACACAGCAAGTCCAAGAAAAATGACAGAAATAATCGTGCGGCTTTTTTTCATGTTTCACCTCCAAAGAAAAATTATAAGTCAAAAAAAATATTATTCCAGTTAACCTGCTTTTTTTCTCCAGACTGATTTAAGTGCAACAGTGAGCATTGTAATGTCCGCACTGTGCACGCGGTTTTTCAGGCAGGCAAAGGAAAGTTCAATCCGGGATGTATAGCCGGGTATAATCATGATGCCGCTGCCTTCCGCAGATTGTGCAATATATTCCGGCAGCAATGAAATGCCCATACCCGTGCGGATAAAATGCATTGTCATGGCCTCGTTGTCGGAACTGATAGTGTTTTTCGGAATGATAGAGTGAGCAGAAAACAGCTCCTGCACTTTTGGAAGGAAGGTGCAGTCTATAGCGGGGAGTATCCATGGCAGCCCCAATATTTGGGGCAATGAAAGATCTTTTACTGTATTGTGCCAGCTTCCGGGAGCTGCAATTACCAGTTTCACCTTATCCAGCAACACCAGCTGAACGGCCACAGGGCTGTGATTCCCGAAGACAAAGCCGCCGTCGATCTTATGATCCTGTATTTTATGCAGAATATCGAATGTGGAGTTTTGGGTGAATTGAAGGGAGATTGTCGGATTTTTCCGGATCACTGCGCTCACCAGCTCATCTATTCGCAATACACTCGATTCCGTATTGAGCGCGATGTGCAGCAACCGCTGCTCTTTTTTATAGACAGTTCGAATCTGATTTTCAAGCTCATCTGCTTCTGTGACAATCCGTTCGATCCGGCTTTTTATACCGGTTCCCGCCTGTGTGAGCGTCACCCCTTTTGCGGTCCGGACAAACAGCAGAACCCCGAACTCATCTTCGAGTGCCCGGATTTGCGCACTGACCGCCGGCTGGCTTGTGTGTAACTGTTCCGCGGCACGGCTGATAGTACCGGATTCTGCGACAGTGATAAATGTCCTGAGCTGATACAATTCCATGCGGTCAAGCATACCACAATTTATGGTATCTGTCTTTGGTAATTGGAAAGCCGGATATCAAATTCAGATCCATAAAAAAAACTGATGCAAGCCATAGAAAACCGCAATTGGACAGAACAGGTCTTTATTTATAGAATGTGTACACAAAACAAAACAGGAGCTGACCATGTATCCCGGCATATATATCCCGATCGTGACCCCATTTCTAAACGGAGAGATTGATTTTCTGTCACTTGAAAAACTGATCAACCGGTTTATTGATAACGGGGTTTCCGGTCTGTTTGCGGCAGCGACAACTGGCGAAGCGCCGACATTGTCGGATGAAGAATATTTTCAGCTCATCGGAAAGGTCTGTGAAATGGTTGCCGGACGCGTTGGGGTGTATGCCGGCCTGTCTGAACACAACACCCGGCTCTTGGTCAAACTGGCCGGACAGCTTGAACCGTTTCCCATCGAGGGGATTCTCTCTTCGTGTCCCTATTATAATCTTCCCGCACAGCAGGGGATTTATGAACATTTCCGTTGTCTTTCCGAAGCGACGCCGCACCCTGTCATCCTGTACAACATTCCCTGCCGGACCGGCAGGAACATTGAAAACGATACAATCAGACGTCTCGCCCAGCTAAAGAATATCATCGGTTTGAAGGATTCGTGCGGCAATATTGACCAGTCCATGGAACTCCTCCTGAACCGGCCGGACGATTTCATGATTTTCACCGGGCATGATTCTGATTTCTTCCTGAATCTGGCACTCGGCGGGGACGGCGGAATACTCGCTTCGGCGCATATCTGTACAGAGCAGTATGTGCAAATGTTTGATGAGTTTCAGCGGAACAATATCGGTGAGGCGCGCCGCATCTGGAAAGAGCTCCTGCCGGTCATTCAGTTATTGTTTGTTGAACCGAATCCGGCACCCGTCAAATATGTACTTGCAGCTTGCGGCATGATTGCCGGCAGCGAGGTACGACTGCCGCTGACCGGTATTTCCATACAATTAAAACAAAAATTATCCGAACTGAATCTTTTCCAGGAGGCACGCGGATGAATGCGGAAAGCAGGGACACATGCAGGAGAGAACCCCGGTAGTGTCTATACATACAGATTGGGCAAAAAAAACCGCCGGGAAGCATTTCCGGCGGTTATCGTTTATATCTAAAAAAAATTAATCTATCTTTTTTCTGAGTTTGCGCATCTCACCCCTGGTGTGGTCGATTTCACCCGGGGAGTTTCTCTTGTGCCAAAAGTACAGTCCCGCCATGGCGATGACACCGCCAAGGAAGGTGAGTAAACTGAACACATTGTCGAGCGAGAGATTCCAGGGGCTTAACAGAAGGTCGGTTGACGTGTGCTGGGGGCCGAGTTCGATTAAAAACTGGTCGCGCAGCGGGACCCGGAAATAATCCAGAACAAAACGGGCAATTCCGTAGAGTGCAATATACAGGCCGATAAGAAAGCCTTTGTACGGTTTTTTCTTACGGAAGACAAACCACATGATCGCAAAAATTGCCAGGCACTCAAAAATCATCGAATAAATTTGGGTTGGATGGCGGGGTAATGCGGTTTGGTCACCGGTGATGGCAATCCCGGTTGCATTTGCAATGCGCTCAATTTCGGGGTCCAAAGGCTTGCGGCTGGTGTCTGCCAGCGCGTCCCAACCCCGAAATACCATTCCCCACGGCGCATCAGTGAGGCGGCCGTAAAGTTCTCCATTAATGAAATTGCCGATCCGGCCGAAAGTATGTGCAAGCGGGACTCCGACTATCAGCATATCGCCCCAATCCAGAATATCGATCTTTTTACGGTATGCATAAATGACGAGTGCAACGACGCCGCCGACAATCCCGCCGTAATAGTTCATTCCCCGAAAACCGCTGAACTGCCAGTTTTTGTCAAAGGGGAGAATGAGTGTCCACGGAGCGGTCCAGACGGTTCCCTCCCGGTCAAAAAAGAGCATGTAAAACACACGGGCACCGGCGACAATCCCGATTATTCCCCAGAAAAAGAAACTGGTAACCGTATCAGTGTCAACTTCAAGTTCGCGTTTTTTTATCTGATACCGGAACAGGACATAGGTAACGGCAAAGGCGACAATATACATAAGCCCGTACCAGCGCAAAAATGATAAAAACTCGACACCGGGGATTATTTCCGGGGTAAGCCATGTTGGATGTTCAATATAGAGCGGCATGAATTCCTCCTGTTCTTGTTTATACCTTCATTATTCATGAATGTCAAATTTATAATGCTTGTAAATATCATGAAACTTTTTTTTCAATGTCTTTCGTGACATCCCGATTTCATCGGGAGTGGTTTTTCTTGTGCTTTTGAATAATTTGGCTTCCTCAGCTTCATGGTCAAGAATATTCCTGAAAAAACCGCTCATGGGAAGGGAAAATTTCCGGTATATTTTTTGTATGGTTGTTTTCGGGTCCTTCACCAGAGCATCATATTTGATATAAATCGTGTTCTTGTTGGGGAGGCGTTTGAACGCTTCTATTGGATAATTATACCAATGTTTGATCATGTCGATGATCTCGTCCTGAAACGGATACTTTTCCAGCGGAGAGCAGAAAAAAGAAAATCCGAAATTAAACCAGCTCACCGCGGAGGTAAATGTTGCGACAGGATCGCGTACAAGATAAATAAATTTTGCATCCGGAAAAGTATCCGCAAGGC
This sequence comes from Spirochaetales bacterium, assembly GCA_016929065.1. Taxonomy (GTDB): domain Bacteria; phylum Spirochaetota; class Spirochaetia; order SZUA-6; family RPPD01; genus RPPD01. Next base: position 24,915 of record JAFGJO010000036.1, read on the forward strand.
TCCGTATTTTTGGTGTAAACGAAGGATTTTTGGATAAAAAATAAAATGCTCCGGTATTGCTGTACATATGCCGCTGCAGCATTTTCTTGTAAAACCGCATCACGCTTCGGCGCAGGGAAAGAGAAAAACTGGTATCAAAAAAATGATACGGCCGGGCATTTTTGTAATCGGGGAAAAAAAACCAGATAAAAATACAGCGCCAGATATATAAAAAAAGGCCCTCGTCTTCTTCCGGCTGGCGTAACCCCACCTTGTGCAGGCGTATGGTGGAGAGGTTTTTTCTCTCGAATTTGTCGGCGAATTTGCGGAAAGGGCTTCCAAATAAACTGTCAATCATCAGAAAGCCCCGGGCGACTTTCCGCTGACAAATTGAGGGAGCGAGATATATTTCCCAGGTTTTAAAGCAGCTGAAATTAATTGTATCCAAAGCGAGGATCCGGTGCAAAAACGTTGAGCCGCTTCTGAAGTTTCCGATGATAAATACCGGACGTTTGATCTGTGTTTTCCGGAAGCCGGGGAAAAAAATATGGTCAAGAAAAAAACCGATCCACGAAGTGATAAACAAAAAGGGAGTAATAACAACAAACCCGATGAGTATCCGAATTCTTTTTGTCGTCAGCTGAAAGTGGGTATTTTTGGTGCGAAAGAGGCTGCGGAAAAAAAGGCGTATAAGTAAGGGCAGATTAAATGTCAGCATAGAAAAGGAACCGGGCCTCCAACTGTTCGAATGATTATAATAATGAAATTTTTTTTATTATTCCTTCTTTTGGAATGTGTGCGCCATTATAGCCTTCATTTGCGGATTATGTCTATGGTGTGCGTACACACCACAGACATAATCCGGGAGAAACTTCACAGATGATCCAAATCAGTGAATTCTTGTACTGTTGTTGTCGCGGGATTTTTCACTCCCCCTTCACTACTGCAGGTATGAAACGTTCGGGGGTAGATAAAAAATCCCGCTATTGCAGGGGGAAATCATGGTTATCGATTATTTGATGGTTGTCGTATGAGATTTATTGTAAAGCCCTCCAGCACACCTGCACCGCGAAATGACGCGATGCAGGTGCGCTGAGGGGCTCCGAAGTACAACCGTGAAATTATACGACAACCATCAAAGTGAAAGAAGAATCACAGGTATATTTTTTTACAGTTTTCCGACCAGCTCGTCGAGGCCGTCAATGATAATCTGGTTGTTCCGAACGACTTCATTCAATTCTTTCATCAATGACGAAAGAACTCCAGATTTTTCCATCTGTTCTGATGTAAGGCTGCTTACGGTGTCTGTCTGGCTTTTTATATGGGAAATCACCTGCAGAATTTCTGCACTTCCCAGCGCCTGCTCACTCGATGCCTGGCGAACTTCCTCGGTAATTTTTGAAAGCTCCTGGGTGGACCGGACAATCTCGTTTACTGCCCCCGATTCTTCTTCCATAGCGGTGAGGATTTCATTATTTATCTGCGATGTTTCACGGGCATCTTTCAGGATGCTCGTGAGTGCCTTGGAGGAATTTTCCGTGAGTTCTACAATATTTTTTATTCTACCGCCGAGGCTCTTCAGGATATCGGCAATTGTTTTTGCGCTTGATCCGGATGATTCGGCGAGAGACCGAATTTCATCAGCTACGACCGCAAACCCCTTTCCGGCATCACCGGCATGTGCAGCCTCGATTGCAGCGTTCATGGCAAGAAGGTCGGTCTCGGTGGCAATCGAGGAAATAATTTCGACGATCTCCTCGATTTTGCGGCTTTCGGCCTCGGTTTCCTGAATAACCCCCACCACATCTTCCATAATCTGTTCCCCGTTCTCTGCTGTTGACAACAGGTTCAATGCCAGGGAGTTCGCTTTTTTGGAGGTGGTGGTAATCTGATATATCGACGCGCCAATTTCCTCGATCGCTGAAACACTCGAGGTAACCAGATCTGCCTGTGAGACAATATGTTTTGCAACCGATTCGATCGAATGAATCATCTGGGTAATCGTTGCCGATGTCTGTTCGACTGCGCTGTATTCCTCGTGTGTTTCATCCTGAATCTGTGTGCAGGAGTTCACCATTTGGTCCAGGTTCAGTGAGAAGTCTCTTGATGTGTTTACCAGGGTGTTTGATGAGTGGTGGATTGTTTCGGTGACGGTTTTAAGTTCGGTGACGAGTGTTGTTCGGAGAGTTTCTTTTTCAACACGAATCGCAATCTGATTCTCGATCATTCTGTTGAAACGGTGTGCCATGTAGGCAAGCAGTCCGGTGATGATGAGCATGAACATGGATTTGAAAATCACATCGTCAAGCATGATCCGGATCGGCTCGGGGGCAAGCGGATTGACGAATCCGTCCATATGGACATTTAAAAGTTCAATGGTTCCGGTATCGGTGACAAGTTTGAAAGACTGGCGGCTGACGGTATCCAGTATCGCGGCGATTGAAACGCCCAGCACGTTCATCGCAGCCATGGAATTAATACAGAGCAGCAGATGCGCGAGGGACATCAGGACTCCGGTGAAAAGGACCGATGAACGGGAATTACGGAGAGCATTAATTGCCAGGAATAAAAGATAAATCCAGGGCGCCCCGCCGGTAAACATCAGCCCGGTGGTCGGAGCAGAGACGATGTAGACCGTGGCGGACACAAGGGCGATATCGAAAACCGGAATGATATACTGCATCCAGTCGTGGTAAATCTTTTTTTTGATCTGGCGGAGCGTCCAGAACGACATGATTACCGCGCAGAGCATGAATAACACTTCCAGAATGAAAGTGATTTCGGTGAACACGCCGATACCCTTTTCCTGGATTCCCGATGCAGCCACGGCAATGGCAAACAGAAACAGCGGGCCAAGAACAATAAGCCGGATTTTGGCAATGGTTCTTTCACCTTTCATCCTGCTTTCGAGAATATATTCCCGGGCAATATTTTTTATGTCAACAGCCATAGTTCTCCCTGCTTGCAGAAAAAATTCTGATAAAATGGATGAAACGATTCATGCCTCATTTCAATACCATAATTGTAAACAGAATGCAGGAAGATTTCGAGGATTTTTTCAATTTTTTTATTTTAATCCAAGGGAATCCACTGCAGAGGCAATATCTCCGTGAAGTTCCCGGGCGATCCCGTCGGCTTCCTCGGGAGTGAGCGACAGCCGCAGGAAAGAATCCACTCCGGGATTTTCCACTACCGGCGAGCCGCTTGAGCCGATGTTCTGGGTGACCGCCAGCCAGTCGGCGATCCGGATAATGTCTACGGTGCTGTCATTGGAAAGGTTGAATCCGTGGCGGACATCTGGTTTTTCGTGATGGTGCCGTATTGCCACGACGGTCAACAGCGGGAGTTCCCAGTTGCGGGCAACCCATTCCCCGATTCGGGCATGGTTAATCCCGAACAGCTTGTCTTCGGCCTGGTAGAAGGGCATTGGTTCCTTCTCGATTGAATCAAGAACACGTTTGAAAAACGGGGTCAGGAATTGATCCAGCGCAATTTTGCCCAGATCATGTAAAAGCCCTGCGGTGAATATTTCATCAAGCTGATGGGATACCCTGGAAACCCGTGCTATTTCCCGGGCAAAAATCGCTACTGCAACAGAGTGGGTCCAGAATTCGGCATGGTTAAACCGTTTATCAGATGTTCCCTTGAAAGTGGCAATGATGCTCAGTGACAGAGCCAGATGGGAGAGGGTTTTTGTGCCCAGGAACGTCACCGCTTCCTGGATGCTCTGTATTTTCTTTTTCACGCCAAATGCAGCTGAATTGACGATCGAAAGCATTTTCGATGCAAGGGCCGGGTCCAGTTCGACAATACGGGCGATATCGGAAGTTGAAGCGGTTGATGACCGGATCATATCCGTCAGCCTGGCGGAAATATTGGGAAGTGTGGGCAAATACTGGATTGCATTGATAATATGCTGAATTTCGCTGTTATTTTGGGTAAAATCAGCCATCGGTATCCTCCCTTTGTTTCAGGATAATTCCTGTAACAATATCTATAATTCCGGAAGACGTTCTGCTATCAGCAGGGTAACATCATCCGGAAACCGGTTTTCTGCCATGTAGGCGACCACTTCAGAAACAATTGTTTTTGAAAGGTTTTCAATATCCATATTGCGGTTGTCATTCAGGAGCTGCAGGAGATTTTGTCTTCCGAACGACTGAGCGTCCGTGTTCTGGCATTCAATAATCCCGTCGGTAAAAAGGATAAGCCGGTCACCGGGTGCAATATAAACTTTCTGGTTTTCATAGACTGTTTCCTCAAACATCCCGATAAAGAATCCCTGTGCCTTGAGTGTGTCGATGGTTCCCCCCTGTCTGACCAAAAGCTGGACAGGGTGCCCGGCATTTGAGAAGGTTGCGGTGAATGTCTCTGTATTTATTATTATATAGAAGGCAGTGATATAGTGCTCGGTCCGGATTGTGTTGATAAACTCGGTATTGATTTTTGAAAGGACTTCACTGGGTGAGAACGAATGTTCAGCAGTATGATTAAAAACGCTTTTAAACATCGCGGTGATCAAGGCGGACGCCACGCCGTGGCCGGAAACATCCGCGATAATTATTCCTGTATGTTTGTCATCTATTGTAATGATTTCAAAAAAATCCCCACCGATGTATTCATGAGGGATATATTTATGGGTAAAGTCTATGGGAATGGACTTCGGGAAACTTTTTGGAAGAAAGCTTTTCTGTACCTCGCTTGCCAGGGCAAGGTCTTCTACCATTCTTTGTTTTTTATCATCGAGTTCTTCGAGCGCGATCCGCAATGAAGCGGTTTGTTCCTCGAGCAGGGTGTTGATTTCCCTCTGTTTCTGCTCAGAGAGTATTTGAAAAGCATGCGGTTCAAGGATCTGCCGGATCCATTTTAATGCCATCAATAGAAGCTTGTTGGGTGTGGAAATCGGTACATGAAAGACCAGATTATCCACATAGGCAATCTGCACATTATGAAGATACAGTACCGAATGGCCGTCTTTTTGCAGTTCTTTCAGCAACAGGGCAATTTCTGGACAGTTTTTGTCGTCGATGACGATGGTCACTCCCTTGCTGACCGGAAGCTGGGGTGGATAATACAAATCGCATTTGAAGTTTTCCCGAAGCAGGAACTGCATGATTTTTAAAAAAAGGGAATTCTGCTCTCCATAAATATTAATATGCATACTGTCTCTCTGCCTTACTATCAATTGTAGCGAGATTTTAAATTGATGCAACAACATTCCATCCAGGGGATTCTGTAATAGTGAAGAACCAGGTAAAGCGGGATAAGCACGGCGATTGATTACAGGGCTGTTTGATTCTGAAGAATTATCTGTTTTGGCTCAATTTCTGCCGGATGCGATCCATAATTGACGAACTGGCAAATTTATTCTATAATACATGTATTATTGAAAATGGTGGTGAAAAATGTTTGATAACGAAAACAAGGAGTTTCGAATGGAAGTAATCCTGGATACATCAGGTGATACGGTTCGATTCAAGGTTGAGGGAGAAATCGATACAAAATCCGGCGTCGAATTAAGCGAGAAGTTTGCTGAAGTAATGGAAAATGAATCAATTTATCATGTCGTTTTTGATTTCACCGGAGTTCCAAATATTACCAGTGCGGGAATCGGGAAAATACTGAAACTCTTCAAGTTTCTTAACAGTAAAGGCGGTTCCATCCGCATTAAAGGGATTTCAGCTTCATTAAAAGAGCTTTTCAAGGAAATCCACCTCGACAAAATAATTCCAATAGAAGAATAAATAAACAGCCTGCATGCAATGGCTATTCAAAAACAGATTGAGTAACATACACCGGAATCTATACACAGCAGTGAAGGAACAGGCATGCCGCAAACAGTGACCGCTTCGTTGATAAAAATCATCACGGTTCTCCACGAACCGGACGGGTATATTGATCTGATTCTGTACAATCCATCTATTGCAAAAAATGCCGGACCAGGGCAATTCGTCATGATGAAAGCCGCGCCTGTAAATGACCCCATTCTTCCCCGGCCGTTTGATATCGTCGACACCTTTCCGCGGGAAGGGACGTTCCGGCTTTTGATAAAAATCAACGGCAGGGGAACCGCTCTCATGAACAGCCTGAAACCGGGTGATGATGTCTTTATTACCGGACCGCTGGGAAAACCCATTACCGATTTCAGCTTTTCCTCATGTGCTGTGCTTTTTCGGGGATGCGGCGCAGCTGCGGTCCTTATGTTTATCAGGGAAGCGAAAAAACGCGGAATCACAGTATACGGAATCGCCTCGGCTGCTTCAAGCGACAAGCTGGTCTGTAAAAGCGAGATCTCCGCTCTCTGCGACGAGTATCTCGTCGCAACCGATGACGGTTCCCTGGGACTCCAGGCGTTGGGGACCGAGGTGTTGAAAAACATCGTGGAAGGGGAGGGCGTTGACCGCATTTATTCCTGCGGCGGCGGCCCGTTTTACCTGCCCTATCTGATGGAAGTTCAGGACCGCCTGCCGGTCTACCTCTTTCTGGAAAGTTACATGGGCTGCGGCGTGGGGCATTGTCACGGCTGTGCGGTTCCCAAAAAAAGCAGACCGGGCGATCCCGTCCAGTATACCCTTGTATGCCAGGAAGGCCCGTTGTACAAACTTGATGAAGTGGAAGATCCATGCCAGATTTATCAGTAACATTTGCCGGAATTACTTTTAAAAATCCGGTGGTTCCCGCCTCCGGAACATGGGAGCCTCTGGATGCTCCTGATACCGGACTCGCGATGAGCGAATTGGGTGCAGTGGTCAATAAAACCATATTTAAAGAGCCCCGTGCGGGTAATCCGCCGCCGCGGATTTGGGAGACTGCATCGGGCATGCTCAATGCAATCGGTATTCCCTCCGCGGGTGCGGACGACTTTATTAAAAAAAAGCTTCCAAAGATCCGAAAACATGCAGACAAAGTCATCGTGAGTATCGCGGGCTATACCGCTGATGAGTTTGCCTGGCTTGCAAAAAAAATTGAACAGACCGGTATGGCAGACATGATCGAACTGAATTTATCGTGTCCAAATATTGAAAGCCACACCAGCTGGTCGACCGATCCAGCACTTCTTGCACAGGCAATTGTGGCGGTAAAAAAAGCGGTGAAGCTGCCGGTCATTGCCAAACTGTCTCCGAACGTCACAGATATTGCTGAAATGTGCCTGGTGTCTGAAAGCTCCGGCGCGGACGCCCTCACGCTGGTCAACACATTCCGGGGGATGGCGATAGATATCAAAGTGAAAAAACCCGCCTTGGGAAACATCTTCGGCGGACTCTCCGGACCGGCGATAAAACCGCTTGCTTTGTATGCAGTGTATACTGCATATGAAAGGGTAAAAATACCAATCATCGGCATGGGCGGCATTGCCTCATGGCAGGATGCCCTTGAGTTCATTCTGGCGGGTGCAACGCTGGTGGGAATCGGGATGTACACGTTTGTGAATCCGCTCTGTATGAGACATGTTATCTCAGGACTCTCCAATTACTGCAGCGAACAGAATATTGAGAAATTATCTGATTGTATCGGGAAGGCCCATCCTGCTACATAAACATTGCAAAACCAATATAGATCGGGATGACAAGCCCCATGGGATCGGTATTATTTAATGGGACTGCTAAAATTGGCTGGATGCTTATATCAAGAGCGATTGTACTGATGATCGGGATGTAAATGCCGACTGGAAGAAAAAATATAAGTTTCTCTCCCTGCCATCCATCGTGCGCAGTAGTTGTATCTTTGAGTGAATACGTTATTCCAAATGCCGCACCCAATCCAAAATAAAAATTAATCAATTCGGTGTGCGACAGAAGATATCTTCCCTGCAGCCCGATTGATTGCAGCCTCCATGAAAAATTTCCATCATTCAAGCTGAAATTCAGTGAAGTATTACATGACAGTGCAACAATTGTTTGCGGATTGATAAAAAAACCTGCGATTCCTGAAAAATCAAAATTAAACAGATTGCTCCCGTATTCTTCGAGGGTCTGGGCATATGCATACGAGAACCCCCCGCCGACGAGCCATGTCCCGGGGTTGATCTTGAGTTTAGTGTTGCCGAATAAAATAGAGGTAAAAAGCAGGAACAGCAATAATAAAACGGGAGTTTTCTTCATTGGATCCTCCGGCGCGGGATTTGTTTTCTGTTTATAAATGTAGTGTAAAACAGATTGAGTTTCAAGGAGTTGTGTTTTCACTTTGATGCGGAAACAGCAGGACGTAGAAGAAAGCCCCGGTTTTCCGGCAGCTTTTCTTTTCTCTCTACATTGTCCCGCAGTTGATTGACAAATACAGCGGAACCCGTAATAATTCGAGTCAATCATGATCCGCTTTCTGACAATCACTTTTTTTCTGTTGTATATGGTTTCTCTTCCGGTATTTGCCTTGGAATCGGGTATTTCAAACAGGTATTCCCTGTTGATGATTACCAATGGGGATAATGGTATCCTTGGGATCGGAACGCATATCCAGTTTTCACAGGTGTTTGAACTTGTTCCTCTAAAAGCCGAAGGGTTTGGGCCGCTGCTTGCTCTGGGATATGCCGCTGAACTGCAGGGCGGTTTTTACGGCGAACTGCCGTTTTTTTATCTTGATTTTGAGCCCGTCGGCATTGCGGGGGGTAGTATTGGCGTGGAAGCAAAACTGTTCAACCTGGTTTTATTCCAGCTGCTGGCCGGAGGCTCCTGGATAAAAGACGGATTCGATTTTGTTGTCAGTTCCCGGATTCTGTTTGAATATTTTTCCCCCGGATCAATGGTTGGAATCAATCTGGGATTCTGTATTGATTTTCCCTTTGCACATGAGCTGTTTTGGGGATTTAAAAGCGGGTTGAGTCTGCGGTTTTAACTATATTCTTTTTATCGGTATGCCTGGCCCTTGAGTTCATCAATGTACTGTGAACACGAATGAGCTGCGATTGCACCTTCGCCGGCTGCCACAATCAGCTGCCGGAAGGGGGTCGCGCGGACATCTCCTGCCGCGAACAGGCCTTTCACGTTTGTCTGCATGTGCTCATCTGTTTTGACATAACCGCCTTCATCCAGTTCCACACCGGCGACGGCAGCCGTCTGGGGAATGGTTCCGACAAAAATAAATGCCGCTCCCATCTCTTCTTCATATTCTTCGTTTTTTATTTTGTCAAATAATGTAACTGAGGTGATTTTTGTATCACCCTTTATAGTGAGGCACTCTGTATTAAACCGCACCTCAATCTTTGGATTGTTCATGACGCGTTCGGCAAGCGCTTTCTGTGCCCGGAACCGGCCCCGCCGGTGAACAAGGACAACTTTGCTCGCCAGATTTGCAAGATACATTGCTTCATCACAGGCTGCATCACCGCCGCCGACAACAAGCATTTTCTGGCCCTTGAAAAACGGGCCGTCGCAAGTCGCGCAGTAGGACACGCCCCTGCCGGAAAACTCCTGTTCTCCCGGAACATCCAGGAGCCGGTGTTTTGCACCGGTTGCCAGAACCACGGCATAGGTAGTGATGTCACCGGCATTGCTTTTGATATGAAACACGTCTCCCTCTTTTTTAATTTCTGAGACTGTTCCAAAGGCAAACTCGGCACCGAAGTTTTTTGCCTGGGTTTCCATCCGCTGGGAGAGTTCAAACCCGGGGAGGGGATCGGGAAAACCGGGATAGTTTTCCAGGTTGTCGATGATCAGCGCCTGTCCGCCGGAGGCCATCTCCTCGATTACGAGTGTATTCAGGTTTGCCCGTGCGGCATACTGTGCTGCGACAAGTCCTGCTGCTCCTGCGCCGACAATCACAACGTCACGATCCGGTTTCATATCACTCTCCTTGTTTTTTATAAAAATGTTTGTGCTATTATTGATTTATACTAAAATAACAGCTAAATTTGATTTAGGAAACTGTTACGTGAGAAATATTGGCAGAATATTTGTTTTTTGTATAGTTTGTATTCTCTTTTTTACTCTCCCGGTATTTGGTGATTTCTCAATTTCCAGAATGAGATTTGAACCGGTTTCGATTGCCGTTTGGCTTAAAACAGCCAAAAATCCGCCGCTCGAAAAACTTGTTGAAGCCTCACTTGCGTTTTCTGGAGTGCCGGATACCTCTTTGGCCGTATACACCGAAAAAATGGACAGGATCATCACCGAAGTAAAAACGCGGTTCAAGGGCAGGGAGAAGACAAAGGAGCTTGCCGATGAGCTTTTGGTGTTTCTGCATGAGAAATATCTGAAGCGGTATTCGGAAAATGAGACCCTCATCAATACCCTTTTGGACAAAGGTCTGTATAATTGTGTTTCCTCAGCGGTGTTTTACATGCTTGCCGCACATGCGCTCGATATTTCTGTTTCGGGTGTGCTGACGAGCTCCCATGCGTTCTGCCTTGTCACAATTGATGGAAAACAGTTCGATGTTGAAACTACCAGCAAATACGGGTTTGATCCGCACGGGAAACGGGAGTTTCTGGATGAATTCGGCACACAGACAGGGTACGTCTATGTCCCGCCGACAAATTACAGGGATCGTACAACCATCGGACAAATACATCTTTTGACGCTGATATTGAACAACAGAATTGCCCTCGCGGGAACAAAGGCAAAGCTTGATGAAGCCTTCTCTGCGGCGGTGGATATGTTTGAAGTGCTTCAGTCCGATGAAGCCTTCCGGACCTTGTCGGGAACCCTCTCCAATATTTCGCTTGATGCGGTGAAAAGAAAAAAATACGAGGACGGACTGGAGGTCATGGACAAGGCGGTCTTTGCCTTTCGGGAATTTCCCGAACTTGCCGAGGTGCGCAGGCTCTATATCCTTGACTGGGCAGGCGGTCTTGTCAATGCAAACAAACCCGACGATGCAGAAGAAGTCGCCCTGCGGATGGTTGCAACCGGCAAGATATCGCAGGATGATCTGCACATCCTTCAGATGTATATCGCATTCAAACGGGCGGAAATTATTTCCAAAAAAGGCGAGCATCACACTGCTCTTGAAATAATTGAAGAGGCGATAAAAACGCTCGGCAGCACAGACGAATTACAGCACGCCCGGACGACCTATACCAAAAACACGGTCATCGAATATATTACCAAAAAAGATTATCCTGCGTCCCGGACCCTGCTTGACGAAGCACAGAAAACCGGTGTGCTCGATAAAAGAGCATATGAGGAACTGCTGGTCTATTATTATCTTAAAAAGGCCGAAGACCCCGCAAAACAGAAACTGTTCAGGGACGCTGTTGAAGTGCTGAACAAGGGGCTGAAATACCTTCCGAAGAATAACAAGCTGTTCAAGGCTGGTGCAGCTTATGCCTATAATCATGCGGCAGGGCTTTTACGTGAAAAGCGTTTTGATGAGGCAGAGGAATTTCTGAGTGATGTGAATCTTACTCCCTATATGGAGCTGTCCAAAAGAAATGAGCTGTGGGTGTATTTTTATACAGAAAAAGCGTCAATTGAAAAAACCGAAAACGGCTATTTCCCTGCGGCCCGGATACTCCATCAGGGGATAATGAAGCTGGGAAAACTGTCGCAGCTTGTAAAAACCTATGAAATTTATATACATAACGGTGTGGTCAGCCTGATTGATGACAAACGCTTTGGCGATGCAGAGAAAGTGCTCATTGATGCAATCGCGGTCCTGCCGGCCAGCAGTACACTCAAGAAAGATCTGGAGACCGTTCGCAGGATGATGCAGTAAGAAAAAAAACCGCAGGATTTTTCCTGATGCGGCGACTTATTATTGCATATACAAAAATTTGAATAAACTGATGTTATTCTGTGAGGAGAATCTGATGAAGAAAATATTACTTGCTGTAGTTGGCATCCTTGCACTTGTCTTTTTGTCAGGGTGTTCTGAACCGTTTCGGGCAATGGATAGCATGCCCGGTTTCAGCCTTGACGCCGGCCTATCCGAACCGGCAGTTCCCAAGGATACATGGACGATTATAATCCATTTTGCCATAGACAACAATCTTGATTTTATAAATGAACGTAATGCCGGAATAATATCGAATTATCTGGCTGCACTGGAGAGCATAGAGGCTGGGGATACAGGAAACAAAATTAACATAGCAGTACTTATGGATGGCTACTGGGGTGGCAGCACGTTCACGGATGGGTATTACCACCTTACCGGTGGTGCGTTCGCCGATGACCTCATGATCCCCAGAGCCGAGATAAATTCCGGAATCCTCGCAGACACCACTGCGTTTCTTGACTGGGCGCTCGCGAACTATCCCGCTGATGGCTACATGTACTCCATTTATGATCATGGAACGGGATTCAATGACACAACTGCCGAGGGTACATCTTCAGCGCGGGGAATAGGATTGGACAACAGCAGTGATGACTGTCTTACCCACCGCGAGCTGGGCCTGGCATTCGACCATATAAAGGCAGTAATTGGCCGCAACCTGGATCTTTTCTATGCTGATGCATGTCTTATGGGCGGGGTGGAGCTTGCCTTTGAACTCCGTGACAATACCGATTACATTCTTTTTTCAGAAGAGGAATTCCCTGTTAACTACTGGTCCTTCGAGGCATTGTCGACAATCACCGATTCACCCGTTGGCGTGACAGCGGAACAGATTGGAACCGCATTTTGTGATTCAGCCTACGAGTTTTTCAGCCTTTTGGAAACCGGTTTGAAGAATTTTACCCTGTCACTGGTCAGGCTTGACGAGATTCCCCTGCTTGCCCAATTGATTGATGAGTATGCGAATTCGGCAATAACCGATATGCAGGTTAACCGGAACAATGCCTTTTACAACACGGTTGCACATGAAAGCTGGTCAATGTTGTCCCTGGGCGGATTTTCTGACTTTTACTACATGGATCTTGGGGATTACTGCAGCAGGATACAGGCACATCCCGGTATCAGCCCGTTGACAAAGGAAAAGGCAGCAGCCGTCATGGTGCAGCTTTCTGCAGCCGTAGTCTATATGAGGAATCCCGGCTATCCTGATGCGCACGGCATGACCATTTTCCATAATATATGGAAATCCGGCTTTGAATATCCCGTGGAAACATACAAATTAATCCTGAAGTTTGGCACTAATTCATGGGCTGATTACATGGACCGTATGCATGGAATAATAGACCCGCCTGTTGGTGATGATGCCTATGAAGATGACGACACAAGAGCACAGGCGAAGCCAATTATTATTAATGCCCCTGCACAAAGTCATACGCTTTCTCCTGCGGGTGATCGGGATTATCTTGCGATGGAACTTGTCGAGGGAAGGATCTACAAGATAGAAACCTATTTTAATACCATAGACACAAACACAGTGCTTTCGCTGGAAAGTTTCGAGCCTATGCCCGTTGCCTATAATAATAATGCCACCGGAAATTATTCAAGAATTATCTACGCGTGCCCTGCCACGGGAATATATAGTCTGGAGGTACGGGAATTCATCTGGGCGGATACCGGTGACTACCTGGTTGATGTCCGGGATGTCACCGGTTTTCTTGATGCCTACGAGCCTGACAACAATACGGCTGATGCAAAGCCCCTAACGGTTGATGCGCCGGCACAGGAACACTCATTGTATATTGGTGATGCCGATTTTATGGATGTGTCTTTGACAGCGGGACGCAAATATCATTTTGAGACCTTTTTTAAATCAATTCCAACAGATACAGTGTTAACCCTGATAGATTCTTCTACCATGAATACTGTCGCGTATGACGATAACAGTGGAACTGACAACTATTCAGCGGTTGATTTTGGATGTACTGCTTCAGGAACATACTATGTGGCTGTTATCGAAAATGGTCAGGATGATGAAGGTGATTATGTATTGACCGTTGAAGACAGAGGCACTATTATCGGTGCCGAGATTGAGATAACAGGGAAGATATCGGTAAAAGGATGGGATCCATTTACCTATCTGGCACTTACCACGGGTGATAACATGGATTATACGCTCACGGGCTATTTGGTCCCGGATCTTTGGAACAATTACCAGAATCAGACGGTGACACTCCGGGTTATATACCGTAAAGATGCAATCGGCCCCGGGTTCCCTGCAGAAGTTGAGGTGTTGGAGATGATTGAATGAACCGTGAACCCGCAACCCGCACATGATAGCTGGGAAGGAAACAGGGGATATATTCTGCAGCTGATTGCCATGAAGGGATGGCTGAAAGCCGCAGTTATTGAGAGGGATTAACCGCCGAAAAAGATTATGTCGCTGCCGCGACAAAAACAGGAGTTTTTCGTTTTTCTCAAAACTCCACACGAAGGCGCCGGATTGTTGTCGGACAAGGGAGAATCCCCTTTCTTGTTCGGGTATTCGGTGGTTACTTCCTCTTTTTCTTTCTTTATGGTTTACTGAGTTCTCATGAACAAAGACGTTGATATCATCAAAGAAATAGACAAAAACAGTATCCGCAAAAATTTGCGCGGTTTTACCTGGCAGGCGTTTAATTTGCTCCCGCAGATGACGCAGCCGGAAATACTTGACCTTGGCTGCGGGACCGGGGTGCCCACAATCGAACTCGCCATTTTAAGCAAGGGGCATGTCACGGCCGTGGATAGTAACCGGAAAGCGCTGGCGGTGCTCCGGGAAAACAGCAGAGCGCTCAATCTCACAAAGCAGATCACCATAAAAAAGGGCAATATAAAAAAACCGGGTGTAAAGAAAAATCACTTTGACATTGTCTGGAGCGAGGGGGCAGTGAACGCAATCGGATTTGAAAAAGCCTTGTCTTCATGGCGGCCGCTGTTGAAGCAGGAAGGTTTTCTCGTGATCCATGATGAAAAGAAGGGGTACGAAACAAAGGTTTCGGCTGCCGAAGGGCTTGGATATGAAATCCTGCACAGGTTTTTTGTGTCGGTGGATGCATGGTTTACCCGGTATATTAAGCCGCTTTCCGAGCGCGCCGAAGTTCTTCGGGAAGAGTATCACTATCGAAAAGATTTATTGGCAGTGATTGACCGGGAAACGTATGAGGTAAAGCTGTTCCGCGACGATCCGAATGCGGTCGCATCCATTTTTTATCTCATGAAGAAAAAATAATTATGCCATCGCCATCAGAAATTTTGAGGCGGGCACGATGCGGCATTTTGTCTGTTTGTCGATGTAATCTGCGTCTTCTGAAAAGGTAACTACATACGACCAGGGAACCTTAAGCTTTTGGGAAAAATAGTTGATATTTTTTACGTTGTCGGGTTTATTCAACTTGCTCTCGATGAGCATCCACGGGGCTTCATTCCAGGTGAGCAGAAAATCAACTTCTCTTTTTTCACGATCACGCAGGTAAAAGAGTTCACATCTGATTCCAAAAATATCATGCTGATAATGACAGAATTTTAATAGATGCACTGCAAGAAGATTTTCGAATTTATCCCCGTCATTTGAAATTTCCGACCAATCCCACAGATAATATTTTGATTCTTTTTTAAGAGCCCGTTCAAGCCGTTTATGATATGGCGGGACCTTGAAAATAAAATAATTTATGCAGAGCAGTTCTATCCATTTTATGATTGTCGCAGGGCTTGCGCTGACATCATCCTTGAGTGATGCCAGTGAAAGCGGCGATGCGGTTCTTTTTGTCAATAAATGGCCCAACAGTTCCACCTTTGAGATGTGCTGGATATTTTCAACGTCGCGGATATCTTCTCTGAAAATACGTTCAAAGCGTTCATTCTGCCATCTCTGCAGGTCAATGTCTGATTGAGAAAGGAATGGTTCCGGAAACCCTCCGAACTTGAATAGCGTTTCAAGTCCCTTGGCCGGGTTCGGGAACTTTAATTGAAACATATTTTTATTATATGCAACATTGTAATCCGATTTTTCATTTATTTCACGCAGGGAGAAGGGATGCAGCCGGTAATAACGGTACCTCCCCAACAGGGAGTCGCCACCCCGGCGAAATATATCGAGCCGGGAGCTTCCTGTTACAATGATTTTTTTATGTTCTTTTTGAGTGTCCCATATTCCTTTAATATAAGATTTCCACTTTTCATACTTGTGCAGTTCATCAAATGACAATAAATCAGCCTCCGGATTCCAGGCTTCTTTTATAATGGTTTCCCTGTCATTTCTACTGTCCCAGTTCAGGTATACAGTGTTATTATAAGATTTACTCAAATTTTGTGCCACTGTAGTTTTTCCGACCTGTCTGGGGCCTCCAATGAAAGCCATCCTTTTTAAAATATCATTCTGTATCGGATTTTCAA
Organism: Spirochaetales bacterium; assembly: GCA_016929065.1. Lineage (GTDB taxonomy): Bacteria > Spirochaetota > Spirochaetia > SZUA-6 > RPPD01 > RPPD01. The sequence goes on from JAFGJO010000036.1 coordinate 41,034, forward strand.
GGTATCTGAAAACAATGTTGCTCATATGACAATTTTATACTATACTAAATTAAAGTCAATACTTATTTATAGAGCCCTATAAATAAGTATTGACAGGTGGATACATGTATATTTCCTCAAGAAGCGGTGAAACCGGGTAAGCAGATACTGCATCACCATTCAGACAATACATGAAAATAAATAGCTGGAATCGTGACAAGATTTGTTTAAACTATAATAGTATTCGATTCTATTGCGGAAAGGAGCCGTGTTTATGAAAAAAGCTGTCTTGATATTGGTGATAGTTTCTGCATTCTCCGGATGCAAGTATTATTCCGAAACATTGACGTTCAATGACAATATGACCTCCGGGAAAATAGAGATTCTTGTTTCGTACGATGTTGCAGAAGCCCGGAAAAATAACATTGACCGGCCGACAACAGATTCGCTGAAGACCAAATTATCACAGTTTAAGGGAATTATTGTCTCTTCAAGCACTGTCGATTACAGTTCTGAATATAACCGCGATTATATTAATGCGGAGTTCACGTTTGATTCAGAAAAAGCCTTCAATGCGCTGGAAAAGGGAAAAGACGGGATCAGGGCAGTCGGCAGCATGTTTGTCGATTTCAATCTGGATGACTGGACCATTGAATACCATCGGACCATTCAGCTTGATCCGCATGATGAAGGGGATTATGCCGTGGTTTTTCCGAAGGATTTGTATGTTGTCGACACCAATGCGCAGGATGTGGACGATGATATGGTCAGCTGGTACTTCAAGGTTGGCGACGATCCGCTGGAAACAGAAATGTACCTGATTCTGGCGGAGAAATAATTTCATGGATGTTTACGTATAATCGGGAATCAGGACGGAAAAGGGTAAACCATCCCAAAATAACGCTGTACTATTTTTAATAAATCAGATACCAATAATTTACCCCAAAACTATGGAGCCCCGTTATGGCAGACGCCGGGCACCTGATTTCCAAGCGGATCGGGCAGGCGATATATAAATACAAACTCATCGAACCGAACGACAAAATACTGGTCGCGGTCTCCGGGGGCAAGGATTCCATGACGCTCCTGCATGACTTAAAGCGCCGCCAGAAATCCTTTCCGGTGAAGTATGAATTTGTCGCCGTGCATATCCAGACAGATTTCTGTTCGTGTTGCAAAAAAAGCGACCTGGAAAACAAATTCAAGGAGTGGGAAGTTCCCTATGAAATAATTGACGTTCCGGTATTAAAACGCCTCAAGCCGGGAAGAAAGATGAGCTGTTACTGGTGCTCTACACAGCGACGTATGGAGCTCATCAAATACGCGGCGAAATCGGGCTGCAATAAAATTGCTCTGGGGCACCATCTGGATGATATAATTGAAACCCTGTTCATGAACATGTGCTATAAGGGGGAAATGGCCACCATGCTCCCCAAGCTGTATTACGACAAGTATGATCATGTGGTGATTCGGCCGCTTGCCCTGGTGAGTGAAAAACTCATTATAAAATTCGCAGAAAAAGCAGGGATTACCCGGCTTATCTGCAAATGTCCCTATGGAACACAATCAAAGAGGCTGAATGTCCGTGAGGCGATAACCATGCTGGCCAAACAAGATGATTCGATCCGGCTAAATTTATTGAAGGCAATGAGCAATGTCAATCTGAAATATCTGGTATCAGACGACCAGCATGATTACAATATTTGAAAAATCATTCAACTGCTCCGGCGCGTTTGAGCATCGATACAATTTGTGTGAAGTTCTTTTTTTGAGCCATGAGCAGGGCAGTCGTACCCCGGGAGTCCGGGATATAGAGCCTGGCATTGACGTTCACTTCCTTTGAAAAAAGATATTCCAGGAGCGGAACATGATAATACATCGCGGCATACATGATCGGCGCCCAGCCGTCATTATTCTGAATATTCAGGTCTGCCTTCTTGTTCCCAAGCATTTCTGCGATTTTGAAATACCGGTTATTCTTTGTTGCATCATTCCCCTTGTAAATATACTTACATGCAGTTAAAAAGGGTGTCTCACCCTTGCTGTTCTTCGCGTCGATCTCTATTTTTGCATCCAGTAAAAATGAAACAAGAGCAGTGTTTCCTGCAAGGCCCGCCAGATGCAGCACTGTATTTCCTTCGTTATCGCGGACCGATGTGTCTGCCCCGGACTGAATGAGCGTGATGGCAATATCCGTAAGGCCGGTATTTGCCGCGTACAGAAGCAGCGGGGGCAATGAGACCTGGTCGGTGTTGTTTACCGGGGCGCCGTGAGCAATGAGCAGTTTTGCCAGTTCCTTGCGGTTATTGACAACTGCTGTATACAGCGGATAATGGCTGTTCGATGAAGGAGCAGCCGTGAATCCCGCATCCAGGTACAGGTTCACCGCCCTGGTATTGTTTTGTTTTATCTGTGTCAGGAAACTGTTATCAGAATAAAAATACCCCGCATCAATCAAGGGGATGACCCCGGGGGCACGTGTTTCAAGCTTTTCCCGGAACTTTGCAATCAGCTGTTTGTTCTGCAATGTCTGGGCAATAAAAAGCGCAGACTCGCCGTTTTCATTTTTTGCCAGAAAATCGGCTCCTTCAATAATAAGTGTGTCGATGATGTCAGATTTGTTTTTTCGCGTTGCTTCAATAATCGAGAGCATCTGACCGGGGTACAGGATATTATTGAACACTTTTAGAAGCGGCCGGGTTACCAGTGTATCTTTGGCGGCTGCCAGGTTTATCAGGGAAAGAAACAACAGGAGGGCTGACAGATGCATGGCGACAGGTGCGGTCATATTCAGATATTTGTTTTTAAGCCGGAATTTCAGAACCAGCCTGTTGACGCCGTATCCGATGAACTGTACGGAAATTGAATACACCACGAAGGTACAGATTCCAACGAGAAATATGTTCCACGAATCCAGCTGATAGGTTCCGAGTTCCCCGACAGTAAAATAATTCATTTCAAATGATTCTCCGTCGTCGGTTCCGTACGAGTCGATTTTATTGACGACCCGTTCAAAACCGGGAGGGCATACGATGGGGTGCAGAATATCCGCGATATTGATGAATCCCCATATTCCGATTAAAAAAGCCACAGCGCCGGAAACAACGATTGTCCACAATTTGGCCCAGCTGAACAGCTGTTTTTTATCTCTGATCGCGACAATTACCGGCGCGGCCAGTGCACCTGCCATGATGACCGTGAAAAAAGTTTTAATTACCGTATCAAAGAAAAAGATCGCCAGTATAATAACCGCTGCAATGGAAAGCGGAATAATTACCGGGAGGCTTTTTTTAACGAACACAATCAGCTGTTTGCCTGATTTTTTTTCCGCGGCAGGCATCTGCTCTTGCGGTACAAGCTCGATGGTGTCATCACATGCCCGGACAATGGATTCAAGCGGGATGAGGGTCTCGACATACCAGAACTTGCCGGACTTGCTTTTGTGTGCGTGCATTATGGCTGACAGCCATGTATCAAGCTTGAAATTATTATCCGTAAACAGTTTCCAGCATTCTTTATTTTCATATTCCATGGTTTTGGTATAGCCAATTTTTTTCTTCATGAAAAAAGCATAAAAGAATTGGAAAAACTAGGCAAGAGGAAAACCAGCATGAATATATCAAAAAAAACGGACAGTATTTTGACTGCCCGGTGTGTCCTGTTGTATCAAAAAATTATTTATACGCTTCCATGGCAGATGTCACGAGTTTCAATTCTTCTGCGGCATTCACCTTCGAAGGAACAAATGTCTGGCCGGTGATGGTCTCGTAGGCGGTAATGTAGCGCAGTGCAACTTCCAGGCGGATATCGTCCGGTATCTCCGGTGCATTGCCGTCGCCCATAAAGTCCTGCCCTATAAGCCACTGGCGCAGGTATTCCTTGTCGAGTTCCCGCTGTTTCTCTCCTTTTTCATAGAGCGCAGCGTAGGTGTCGGCATACCAGTACCGGCTGGAGTCCGGAGTATGGACCTCATCGACAAGATACAGGTCATCGCCGAGCAGGCCGAACTCGTATTTCGTGTCAACAAGGATGAGCCCGTTTCTCGCAGCGATTTCTGTTCCCCGTTGGAACAGTTTGAGTGCGGTGCTTTCTATCTTCTCCAGAAGCGCTTTTTTAACGATCCCCTGATTGATAATTTCATCGGAGGAAATGGGAAGGTCGTGCTTGCCTTTTTCTTCCTTTGTTGAGGGAGTAAAAAGTGGAGTGTCAAATTTATGGTTAGACTTCAAATTCGGCGGCAAAACAATTCCAGAGATCGCTTTTCCCTGCTGGTAATCGCGCCATGCAGACCCGGTAAGGTATCCGCGTACCACCACTTCAATCGGAAGGACGCTGCATTTCCTGCCTGCCACGGTACGGGGCGATATTTTTTTTAAAATATGATTGCCGATAATGTCATTTGTCTGCTCAAACCAGAATAATGACAGCTCATTCAATACCTGGCCCTTGCAGGGGATCGTTGAAAGCACCCGGTCAAAGGCGGAGATCCTGTCCGAGGTGGTGATGACCATGTTTTTTCCCAGGTCGACAATATCCCGTACTTTTCCTTTATATACGGGGTATGTGCAGTCGACAGGTAATGCCAGTGATTCCAGAGTTGTATCAAGATACGGCGATAAACTGTTTTTATCCATTAAACCAGATCTTCTCTCTTATTAATTATTTTGGAAATGAGCCCGTATTCGACCGCGTCTTCGGCGCTCATCCAGAAATCCCGGTCGGTGTCCTTTCCCACTTTGTCGATTTTTTGGCCGGTTTCTCCGGCGATGAGTTCGTTGATCCGCTGGCGGAGCTTTTCAAGTTCGCGGGCGTGGATTTCGATCTCGGTTGCAACACCGCGGATGCCCGAAAGCGGCTGGTGGATCAGATAGTGTGAATTGGGCAGTCCGACCCGCATCTCTTTCGGGGAAGCAAGCAGAATAATCGCTGCCGCGCTCGCGACCAGTCCCATACCGATGGTGTAGACCTTTGGCTTGATGAACCGGATCATGTCGAAAATGGCATAGCCCGCATCTGCGTCGCCCCCGGGAGAATCAATGAACACTTTGATGGGTTCATCGTTCTGATCCTCCAAAAGCAGAAGCTGGCGGATCACCCGTTCAGCAAGCTGTTTGTTGATCTCGCCGGAGAGGAGAATTGTTCTGGTTTTGAGAAACTGCTGCATTAAAAGCGAATCATGGCCGCTTTCGCCGTCATTTTCGTTTTCATCATCATTTTCTTCTTCGTTCAGGTAAAAGGTTTTGTATTTCATAGAGGTATAATATATCGATAAGATCGGCAAAATGCAAGAACCTGTGATAAACTGAAGGGGGTTTTAAACCGGGAAAAACACAAAAACCAAGAGGATCCGCCTGGTTGAGCAGCTGTTTTTATGGTTGTGCTTCCTGTATTGTGAATGTATAATTATGTAATGAAGACAATCAATTATACCGGTATTCTATTAATTATTTTTTTCCTGATATCATGTAATAAAGCAGAGCAGTCTGCTCCTGAAAATGATTCCACGGTAATGCGCTCTGACTCTGCAGCAGAAACAAAATATATGAAGGTATCAGCCAAAGAGGGGCTGCGCTTGAGGTCTGGGCCGAATACTCAAAGCACAGCACTGAAACTTATTCCCTATGCTGATGAAGTTACCGTGATCGGAACGGATCGCGAAACGGAAATCATTGGCGGGGTAAAAGGAAAATGGGCAAACGTTGTCTGGGAAAAAAATACTATACAGGAGCGGAAAAGGCTGACCGGATGGGTTTTCGACGCGTTCCTGTCTGAACAGGTTGAAGTAACTCCAGAGTTTGTTCGGTCTCAAATTACTTTTACCGGCGTAATCGAAAACACTGCTATTAAAATACCGGCTATTAACAATAAAATAATGGGGATTGAACCTCCGCCACCCATGGCACCAGATGAAAAAGCCTGTATTTTAGAGGATTTTGGATATGCATTTATTTTTTCAAAAGATTATAAAATTTCTAATAATATAACAATCGAAGCATATTCAGGCTCAAAATCATTTTCAAGAGCGATCTCAAATGATTCATTGGATAGAAATGATAGTAATAGAATTTACTTTTATTTTCCTTTTGAAAACAAGCACTGGCTGCAGACAACCGAATGGTGTTTTGTAGTTAAAGATGGAGTATCTGAAATTTATAATAAAGAAATGGGAATTCCTGTAATACAATTCTTAATATACATCAAAAGGAGCGATGATCCCTTTGAAATCTGCCAAATCCAAAGGTTTTATAGAAATAGCCAGTACACTTTTGATCAAAAAACAGGGGACATTGGAGTCATTGTTTTTTATTATACACAGCATTGGAATGTGTATGACCCTGTACTGGTATTGAATATGCCGGCCGGCTCCGTACATACAGGCTCATTCCGGTTCCAGTTTGAATTTTCCGCGACTGCACCCCCCGGTGCTTTTTATATACAAAAATATACAATGGAGCAAATTCCCAAAGGGGAACCGGTAGAAATGGCCATTTTCGGCTCGTATCACCTGGATTAAGGAGTGGGGGATACTCTGTTGGTTTCAAATCCTGAATGGCAAAGTCTATAAAAAAACCGTCTCTTCATCGGTGCAGCAGGGCATATTTCTTCTATACTCAAAATATAACCGATATGATATAGTCTCAGAATTATGACCGACCAAATCATCAACGTACAACACCTCACCAAAAAATACGGAACATTCACTGCGGTAAATGATATCAGTTTTTCTGTGGGGGAGGGGGAGATATTCGGGTTTCTGGGGCCGAACGGAGCGGGAAAAACCACCACCATCAAGATGATCTGTACTATCGCCGAACCTACATGCGGTGAGATATCCGTGAACGGGTATTCCACCCGCCGCGATCAGAATACAGTGCGGGCAACGGTCGGGCTTATATTCCAGGACCCAAGCCTGGATAATAACCTCACGGTTCATGAAAATTTGTATTTTCACGCAAAATTGTATCATGTGCCTGCCGGTGAAATAAAACCGCGGATTGATGCTGCCCTTGAACTGGTGAATCTTGCCGACCGCAGAAAATCGATTGTCAGAATTCTTTCTGGTGGCATGAAGCGGCGTGTTGAGATTGCGAGGGGAATTTTACACACTCCAACCATTTTGTTTCTGGATGAACCCACCATCGGGCTTGATCCGCAGACACGCAAGCACATCTGGGAATACATCCTCGCGTTGAAAGAAAAAGAGAACATGACCATGTTTCTGACCACGCACTATATGGAAGAGGCCGAATACTGCGACCGGATCGCGGTGATCGACAATGGGAAAATCATCGCCCTTGATACCCCGGCCAATTTGAAGAACATGGTCCGCGGCGACCAGGTGGTGATCAAAACAAGTGACAAAGATAAAACACTCAAACGATTGGAAGAACAAACCGGTTTTGAACCGGTCATCCGTGGAGACAATATCCATTTAACCGTTCCGTCCGGCCGCGATGAAATACCAAAACTGTTCAAACTGCTGGGCGATGATATCGTTGAGTTTGATGTCAAGAAAACATCGCTTGACGATGTGTTTCTTCACCTCACGGGAAGAGAAATACGGGAGGATACCGCAAGTGCCCACGACCGGATGAAACAGCGTGCCAAAATGCGGAGAAAGATATGATGCGGATAATCTCTGAAATTATTACGATTGCCCGGCGGGAAGTTATCCGCGGTGTGCGGGAAAAGTCTCGGCTGCTCGGTTCCCTGGGCAGGCCCTTTGTCTGGCTGTTTCTGCTCGGCACGGGACTTCGGCAGGTGGCTGTTTCCACATTGCCTGCGGGGGTGACCGATTATCAGCATTTTATCTTTCCCGGAATGATCGTCATGAACATTTTATTCGCGTCGATCATGGCGGGCACCTCGCTTATCTGGGACAGGGAGTTCGGGTTCTTAAAGGAAATACTGGTGGCTCCGGTTTCCCGAACATCAATCGCCCTTGGAAAAATGTTCGGGGGCGCGGCCCTGGCGGTCATTCAGGGGGCGCTGGTATTTTTGTTTATTCCTGTTCTGGGAATTCCGGTGGATGTGATTCGGCTTCTGCTTGTTGTTCCCTGCCTGTTTCTTGTGGCAAGTGCCATCACCTCTTTGGGAATGCTCATCGCCGTACGGATGCGCAGTTTTGAAGGATTCGGCATCATGAACAATTTTGTCGTCATGCCGATGTTTTTTTTGTCCGGCGCCATGTATTCGGTGACAAAGGTTCCCGACTGGTTAAAGATTATTATTCAGGTCAATCCGGTGAATTACGCAGTGGATTTGATTCGCTCGATTTTTTTGGGCATTCCGTCCAATTATAATTATCTGCTGGACATTGTGGTTTTGGCCGGCATGGCAATTGTGCTGCAGTCAATCGTCGTTTACCTGTTTCATCATGAAAAGGGTTGATTACGGGGGCTTTTGAGCAGATGATTTCCATTTGGACCACCCTTTTTGTAAATATAATTCGATACGCCTTTGTGTTGACAGACAAGCGGATGTCTTCTATCATTGTAGAATACTATGGAAAAAACTATTATCGCCACAGTGGGAATGTGCGGGTCCGGCAAGAGTGTCGCCGGTGAGTACCTGGAGTCTCTTGGTTTTGAAAAGGTATATTTCGGCGGTATTACTATCGAAGAAGTGAAACGCAGGGGGCTTGAGGTAAACGAGGCGAACGAACGGGCTGTGCGGGAAGAACTGCGCGAGACCCACGGCATGGGGGCTTATGCAATACTTTCGCTGCCGAAAATCCACGCACTCCGCCAGAAAGACAAACTGGTTCTCATCGACGGGCTGTACAGTTTTTCAGAATATAAAATACTGCGTGAAAAATACGGTGATGAACTGTTCATCCTCGCTGTGTTCACGCCCAAGGAAATCCGCTATACGCGTCTGGGCGCACGGGAAGTGCGGCCGCTGACCCGTACCGAAGCCATTTCGAGAGATTATGCCGAAATAGAGAATATAGAGAAAGGCGGCCCCATCGCCCTGGCCGATGACACGCTTCATAACGGGGGCACTCAACAAGAGCTTGTCAAAGCATTGAAAGATATTTTAAAACGTGAAGGTGTTGAGTAGATTCCTGTCAAATTATCATCATTGACATAACCTTTTATTTCCCCTACCGTATGCTCCATGAGTGACATATTACATATTCGCCCAAAATGGGATGAATACTTTATCGGGTTTGCCCGGCAGGCGGCGAGCCGCAGTGACTGCATTCGTGCACAAGTCGGCGCAGTGATTGTCAACAAGCGTAAAAAAGTGAAAGGGACAGGGTACAACAATTCACCGGTAGGCGTAGAGTCATGTCTTTCGCGGGGTGTCTGCTTCCGGATTGAAAATAAAATCGAAAGCGGGACCCGGTATGAGACCTGCCGAAGTATTCATGCCGAGCAGAACGCGATTATTCAGGCAGGTGAAGACAATTGTGTGGGAAGTACCATTTATATTTTCGGACACAGCCAGGTCTGCATCCTGTGCAAACGCTTTATTCTGAATGCCGGCCTGGAGCGGGTGATCCTCCAGAAAACAGCAGACACACCGCTGCTCGAGATTGACCCGCAGTCATGGAAGAAAGACCTGTAAGGCAGGCTGGGGAAAAAAAATAAGCAAAAAAGCCTGAATTCTCTTATACTGTAAACAAGTCGGTTTCACAGGAGTATCAGTATGGATTGGGTCGTTGTTCTGCTTTCCGGTATTTTTGCCGTTCTTCTGGTTTTAAAGATAATTTTTTCCACAAAAAAGATGAAAATATTAAAATTCTATTTTACGCCAATGGTGACCATCTCGGTCATCTGTCTCCCGCTGTATTTTTTGTACAGTACCGGGGGGAGCCAGTATGCGGTGCTGGTTGCAGCGGCGCTGACATTTTCGCTTGCCGGCGATATTATCAACATGCGGGAAGAACGGGACAATTCCCATCTGTATTTCAGCGGTTTCTTTTTCCTGTTTACCCATTTGCTGTATATTGCAGCATTTTTGCCGGGTTATCGTTTTGGGTGGTGGCAGATTTTGGTAGTTGTTCCCGTGGTGGTATTGTTAATCCGGTCATACTTTTTATTCAAGGATCAATTTTCATCCATATTGTTGAAAATATTTATTCCCCTTTATTCAATGGTGGTTTCGGTTTCATTAATTGTCGCGGTAGGTGCCATGGGGAAAACAATCGGTGCGCGGGAAATCCTGGCTGCAACCGGCATTGTCTTTTTATGGGCATCAGATTTTTTCCTGGGAGTGCACTCATTTTGGCACAAAATCAAATATGATTCGGTAATTATCTGGGGATTGTATGCTCCCGGACAATTTTTAATTGCATTGTCCTGTTTTATGCCGTGACGGGTGCGTGCACCAAAACATGGTTTCCGCCGCAGCAGGGGGATTTATGAATAATCCTGTGCCAGCACACCCGATCCTGCACGAAAGTCATTTAAAATTTCACCTGAGCTTTTCCTGAATGCCAGATTCATGCCGAAATACACAAGAGGATGGTGCATGTTTCCTGGAGCACGGCGCAGAATATTGGAGAAACTGTAGAACTCTTTTTTTGTGGTCAGATATTGCTCCATAAGACGTTCCGGGGACATCAACTTTGGCTGAAATACAACTGTGGAGTGATCATACAGGTTCCAGTTTTTTGTGAGGATTCTGTTGTCGCGTTCCATCTGATCAAAAAGAACAGTACCTGGATAGGGGGTGAGAACATTAAATGTTGTTGAGTGGATTTTTGTTTTCATGAGAAATTCAAGTGTGAGATCAAATATGCTGTCGTCATCTGTGTCAAATCCAAAGATAACGGACGCATGAAATGCGATGCCCATATCCCTGATTTTGGCAATAGCGTCTGCACTTTTTTCCGCGGATTTGAGTTTGTGCATTCCCTCAAAAGCAGCAGGGCTCACCGATTCAAGGCCGAAAAACAGACAATAACAGCCTGCTTTTTTGGCCAGTGCCATTAATTCGACATCATCGGCAAAAGAGATCGATGCCTGGCCGACCCATTTTATATTCAAGGGGATTAATGCGGTAAAGAGTTCCCGTGCATAGGATTTCCGGGCAATAATATTGTCATCAAGAAACAGGAAAATATTACTGGAACTGGCTTTTATTGTTTCCACGACGCGTGAAATCGGAATATGGCGAATCTTGTTCCCATTAATAACTCCCACGCTGCAAAAATCGCAGTTGTAGGGGCAGCCCTTTGTGGTAAGAATGGGCATGACATTGACAAAACCCTTTTTCTGGTTTGGCCTCGCGGTCACCACAGGAAAAGATTCCAGGTTTGCAAGGGTGCCGGTGTACATCGGTTTCAAGCGGTTTTCTTTTGCGTCATTTAACAGGACCGGCCAGATTTCTTCGGCCTCGCCAACGACCACAGCATCGGCATGGGTTATTGCTTCCTGCGGCAGCACTGTGGGATGTATCCCCCCCAACACGACCCTTTTGCCGCGGCGGCGGAATTCATCGGCAACTGAATATGCCCGTAATGCATTTGAGGTCGCACAGGAGATCCCCACCAGATCGCAGTCAGTATCGAAATCAATATCCTCGATTTCCTCTTCGATTGTATTTACCCGATGTTCCGGGGGAGTAAGTGTGGCTAAAAGAGAGAGGGTGATATTCGGGATGCGCAATGCTTTTTGGAACCGGATTGATGGATTCGCAACAGGAGAAATGAGCAGGACATTCATTGAGTACACCTTTCAACAGGAAAAGATTTCCATGGAATTTATAACGAGGGTAGGCTTTGGAGGGCATCGCCGGTGATCAATGAATCGCCTGGATAAGCTGGTGTCTTGAAAAATCTATTCAAGTTATATATATAATGTACCAAAAAGTACGGATGGGAGCAAGTAAAAAGAAGCATTAATCGGAAATGTGAAATTCAGGGTACGGTCCGCAATCTGAGTGGAGATGGTTTTTTATGAAATCTGATGGCTTCGCAGACGAAATTGTGTTGACGGAGGTCGGTTGATTGGGCGATAATCGTTTTCAGATACCATCGAGTAAAGGATTGCTTTGAAATACTGCCTGTATTTTCTTGATAATAAAATGGTCCTCGATCCGGATATTGTGTATACCCTGGGCAGGTCGCGGGATAATTTGGTGTTACTGCCGGGCCAGACCGTCTCGCGCCGCCATGCAGAAATTTCCTGGGATAAAAAACACTTTGTGCTCAGGGATCTGGGCAGTACCAACGGAATGATTGTGAACGGGAAGCAGTGTTTCACCCACGCGCTTTTTGACGGCGACCATATCGAAATCGGGACACTCTTTCTGGTGTACAAGGAATATGATGAGAAAAAGTCGGAGGAAGCGGATTTTGACCGCGAACTCACCGATACACTGATGATAGAGCACCAAATCGCCGAATTGCTCGAGAGCGTCAGTGAACGCCAGGTCCATGAAAAAATCATCAGGTTGAAAAAAACAATCAACAATGCAAAAACGAAAATGAACCAGCTGGCCAACCGGGACCGGCTCACCCGGCTGTACAACCGCAGGTTTTTCGATGAAGAGCTCCAGAAAGAAATCGAACGAGCGAAACGGTACGGATATATTCTTTCCCTGTTTATGATTGATATTGATCATTTCAAGCAGGTCAATGATGGTCATGGACATCAGAAAGGGGATCAGGTGCTTGCCGCAGTTTCCTCGATCATCCGCAAACACACACGGGTCAATGACCTTGTGGCCCGGTACGGCGGAGAAGAAATTGCAGTGGTCATTCCTGAAATGAAGTCAGACAATTCTGTACAGATTGCCGAGAAAATCCGTTTTATGGTGGAGCGGGATTCTGAGGCAAAAGCGGGCATTCCGGTGACCGTGAGCATTGGCGTCTCCTTTCATGCCGGGAATGACAGTCCGGACCGCCTTATTAAAAAAGCAGACAAGGCGCTCTACGAGGCAAAACGACGGGGGCGAAACCGTGTCATTGTGTACAACTGGAAATAAAAAAACAGCCATCCTGTAACAGGACGGCTGTTTTTTTATGGAGTATTACTCCCTCTCAATTCTGAGGTGTTGTGCGGCAATGCTTAAACTCCATTAAAACTGATACTCGACGCCGATGCCCCACATCGCGGTGTAGCCGATATACCCGCCTTCAAGGATAAGGCCCAGTTGGTCGGTAAAGTGCCAGACTGCACCGCTCACCGCGGCAAACCCAAGCCCGAACGGCAACAGTGCTCCGGCGTATGCAGACGGCAGCACATTACCGTACAGTCCAAGTCCCACACCCGCATAAAACTCGATTGGAACCTGTGTGAGCCCCAGGTGAACATTAAACAGGGGAGCGATTCCCCACATGAATATCGAATCAGTTCCCACGCTATAGCTCTGGATAATGCCGCGGACAGCAACTCCCCAGTCAAGCGGGACGCCGGAGAGGTTAAACTCGCTGATAACGAACTCTCCGGCAGCCGATGCCATAATACCATACAAATATCCAGCCGAACCATAGGCGTTGATCTGAAAATCTTTGTTGTATGATTTCGCCCAGGTCTGCAGCGATGTTCCTTGCGCAAACCCGTTCACGGTTATTGCCAGCAGAATAAGGATAATCAATAATTTTTTCACAGTGTGGCTCCTTTATAAATAAACTTCGATTTAAAAATGAATATATCCTCAAAATTGTATAAAAACAATCCAGGAGTCCGATTTTTCCTTTTTTTAAAAAAAGCTGAAATACGCGCTCCCCTTATCATCCGGGATGCGTTTCCAGAAACCGGCCGTCAGGAGTTTCACCGGTGAACTCATCTTCGTCAACCAGCAGTTTCCCCCGCTGGAATACTTTTACAATTTTACCCTGTATTTTCATTCCTTCATACAGAGTGTAGGGCGCATTGGACAGTTGGTTTGAATGTTTGATGGTCCAGTTTTCTGTCGGATCAAAAACAATGATGTCCGCATCGGCCCCTTCGGCCAGCCTGCCTTTTTTCGGCGCAAGCCCGAATATTTTTGCCGGATTTTCCGCGCAGAGCCGTATCATGTCCGAAGCGGTGAGCCTGCCCCGGTTCACGCCCAGTTCCCAGATTACCGGCAGAATTGTCTGTACCCCCGGAGCCCCGTACGGCGCAGCGGCAAAATCATCTTTGGGTTTTTTGTCTTTTGGCGCGTGGTCACTGCCGATGGTGTCAATAAAATTGTCGGACAATGCCGCCCACAGCGCGTCCCGGTCCTCCGTGTTTTTTACAGGCGGGCGCAGCCGGCCGAGTGGCCCCCGGTCTTTCAGCTCATCCCAGGTGAACGCAAGGTAATGAGGGCATGTTTCCGAATAAAATCTGATTCCTTCCTCGCGGCCGAGCGCCATCGCCTCGAGCCCTTTTTGTGATGAAATATGGGGAAGGTACAAAAGACATCCTGTTGTTTTGGCTGCGCACAACACCCGGAAGATCGCTTCCTTGTCCAGAAGCGAGGGGCTTGTCGTTGGAAAATTGTCAGCTGTTACCGGTGCGTTTTTTTCCTCAAGGAAATCGATGATACATCCATTTTCGGCATGAACACTGACGATCCCGTTCTCCGCAGCCACCAGGTCCATGGCTTTTGCAAGTGCGTAATCACCGGTCATCCAGCCGAGTTTTTGATACGCGGTAAACATTTTTATGGACCGTACACCCATTTTCGCGAGGGCGGGGATTTCTTCGCACTGTTTCAGTGTGTCAAACAGCGAAGCGTGTAGTGCAAAATCTGTATATGATCCCTTTTCACCGGCTTCCCTCAATTGTGAAAGCACCTCAACAGCTTTTTCACCGGGTTTCACCGAGGTGTAATGCAGGAGAGAGGTCACGCCGCCGGCAGCCGCTGTTTTTGAAACAGCGGCAATATCATCGACATATGCGGGATGCACATGAGGATCAATAAATCCCGGGAAAATATACATGCCGGTTGCGTCAATAATTGTTCCCGCAGATTCTTTTGTGTCCGGTGCCAGGACGGTGATAACGCCATGAGAAATACCGATCGAGCCTTTTTCGGTTTTTTCCGGATACACAAGCAGTCCGTTTTTTATAATGGTTTCAAAACTCATGGAGGCTCCTTTATTATTGGTGATTACAATATACTTATAAACCGCAGCTGCATCAAAGTTCTTCTGCAGAGTTCCATATTTCGGTTAACAGCTCGTCGATATCCGGTTCATCCACACATGAGTAGGCAACGCGCAGATAATCAGGACCGATGGAAACAGTTCCGATTTGTTTTTCCTCAAGCAGTTTTTGCCGCAGCTTTTCTGCATCGATCCCGGTTGTTTTTAGACACAGAAAATACCCTGAATTAAAAGGGAGGGCGGCAAGGTTTCTGTGCGGATGCAGTTCTGTAAACTTCTTTACTGCTTCAAACCGTTTTTGTAATGACTCCATCGCCGCGGCTTTTTCTGCGTGGTAGCCCGGTGAAGTGTATGCTTTATACAGCAGACTCTGGCTTGCCATGGAGGCACTTGAAATCGATGAGCGGATTGCACCAAGGGTTTTTTGTTCGAGCGCGGCGGATTGTATATCGGTTGAAAGGCTTTTCCCCGCAAAGGTAATAAACCCGGTGCGCAGCCCCCATGCGAAATCTTCTTTTGTTGCACCGTCCAGTTTTACGGCGAGAACATGTTCATGAGAATCGGCAAACCGGCAAAAGAGGGATTCGTTGAAAGCGCCGGGGTCCCAAAACAAACCGAAATATGCATCGTCGCAGATGACAGCAATTGTTTTCCCTGCTTCGGCAGCTTCGGTTATAATCGAAACGATCAGGTCAGCTTCCTGTTTGAGCGGGGTGTACCCGGTCGGGTTGTGGGGAAAGTTGAGGATGATAATTAATTTTTCTGTCTCCGCCCGGCTGATTGCCTGTTTCAACCCGTTGCAGTGAAACTGGTTATTATGGTCAAAAAAAGGAAAAGAAACGAGCAATAATTCATGCTTTGCCTGAAATATGAGTGAATAATTTTCCCATGAAAGATCCGGCAGGATGACGGTGGTATGCTTGTCAGCGAACAGGTCTGCCGACACAGCAATCCCATGGGTGATCCCGCCGGTGACCAGCGGCAGTGAGAACCTTTTGTTTTTCAGGCCGGGGTTTTTTACCATGAGTTCTTCCTGCCAATGTGAACGCAACCCGGGAATACCGCCGGTGGGGGCGTAGTTGACTGCCTCCCTGTTGGTCAGCCCTGACAGGGAGGATTTTACCGATTCAAGGATCATGGGTTGGTATCCGGATTGCGCGATTCCGGCGGTTGCGTTGTACCGTGTCGCCTTTGCTGCTGCTTCCTGGGCCTGAACCACGATGCCTTTTGGAAAATAAAGGTTTTTTCCTGTCGAGGAAAGCAGGTCTCCGGCAACAGTACCAACGAGGTCTTTATTGAGTTGTTCGGCAAGTGTGTGCATTGAGAACGAGGATAGACGGATAGGGCTGAATTGTCAATGTGAAAGTTTCCGCCAGGCATTCAGTAAAAAGAAGCCCGGGAGGGGATTTCTTGTATTTTCTCCCGGGCAATTTTTATCATCCAAATTTTTTCATTCCCTCTTCAACCGACTTGATCAAATAAGGGCGAATTTCCGATGCCTTGATGATATCATCGATACTTCCCACTGATCTCGCACGTTCTACAGAATGGATTTTATCAAACTTTTGTCCGAGCTCGGTCTGTTTTTCAGCAAAGACCTTTTTGTAAAGATCATCATAATCTTTCTGGGTCATTCTGCCCTCACCGACACTTTTCTGCGCGTCGCTGATCCTTGGATCATTCGCCGTATCCTTTGCTACCTGTTTTGGAAAGACCACTGCGGCTGCGGGAGCACCACCGATGACCGAGGCAAATGAACCTTCGAGTGCAGCTGATTTAAAGTTCGGATTCAGGCTCTTGGAGAAAACGACGTACGCCCCGCCATGGTATCGTGCGACAACGAGAAAGACGATCGGGCCCTTGAAATTGACCACTGCCCGGCCGATTTCAGCGCCGTATTCCAGCTGGAGTGCCCGCATGGATTCGGGTGAGCCGTCGAACCCGGAGAGGTTCGCGACAATCACCAGGGGAAGCCGTGCAGAAAAAGCATTGATGCCCCGGGCGACCTTTTTTGAGGACTTCGGGAAGAGAGTTCCGCCGTTCCAGTTCTCGGGCCCGTCAAAGGGGATGGAGCCGATTCTTGGAATGGTCCGGCTTTCAATACCGATCATCCCCACGGCATTGCCGCCGAGACGTGTTTCCCATACGATTGCGGTATCCGCATCTTTCATGTTTCTCCACCGTTCGAAATATCCGGCGTCCTGGTCGATGATCGCAGCCATGACCTGCCGCATGTCAAAGGGTTTTTTTCGTTCACCGTTCTTGTCGCTCGAAAAAATATCGCCGATTGTCTGGAAGCCCTGTCCCAGGAAATCAGAATAGGCGCTTTTGGTTACATCACGCTTTTTGTCGTCCGCGGTTTTGCATTTTTCCGGGAAAGCCCGGCCGGGAACACGGTAGGCCATGCGGTAATGGGCAAACAGCAGCTTGTATGCCTGGCTGATATTGGCTGCGCGCAGCTGGCACTGTCCGTTGGGCCCCATAATTTTTTCTGCACCGCCGATATCAAGGTTGGATTCACCGGAAACACTTCCGGCAAACTCGAGTGCGCGTTTTCCGGTGAGAAGCATGGAGGCGTCATCGGTCATGATTAAAAGGCCCCGGGTATGCATGAGCATGGTCGCTTCCGCATCCCAGTAGCTCTGGGCACCGACATTCACGCCGGGGATGATGATATTGATTTCCCCGCCGTTCTGGGTGAACTCGATAATACGGCGCAGGGTGGCGGCGGTCCAGTCCAGGTTTTCCGTTCCGCTCTCCATATCGATTCGGGCGCCGGAAGATATTGCAATCCACTCGACGGGCAGCTCTTTTGCCTGGGCAAGGTCAAGTGCGGCATTGATGCGCCGGCATTCTTCCTCGGCAAGGCTTCCAAAGTCTTTTGTCGGGTCAGAGAGGATCAACACCCGCCTGAACGGCTCGGCAAAATCCGGATCCTGGTTTGCAATAATTCCGAAGACGATATTCGATACATTTTTACCCGGTTCGCGGTCTTTCACGCTGACGGCCGCAGAAGCAGGGCCCTTTATTTCGATATCGTATTCTTCGAATTCACCCTTGTAGGCAACATCGTTTAAGGGCAGCCCGGCGCCGGTAATTGTTTTTACCAGTTCATACGGATAAACATTGCCCCTTTGACGGGCATTGACCACCTTTTCAACATACGCGTCGAGCGGTTTTAAAAGCGCTGTTGACGGAGTGCGCGACCGCAGAGTGAACTGGTCTTCATTGACATTGAGAAAGAGCAGTTCAAGCTCCCGGACGTTTTCCTCGCGCCAGCGTTTCCGCAGTGAATAGACTACGATTTTTTCTATACCGAGGTTCGCGACCCGGTGGACAAAATTCAGTCCGTATTCTTTCATCTGCGCGAGCTTGAGGCCCAAAAGGCTTCTGTTGTGCATGATGATCCGGTTCCAGGCAAGGCGGAAGCGGTAGCGTGCCTGTGCGGCCTGGAGCGCCGATACTGCTTCAAAAAAAGCGGCTTCAAAAATGACCATCCGCGTAATGTCTTCATCCTCTGACAGCTCGGGGGATGACTCGGATGCAGACGCGAGGGCAAAGAGCCGTTTGTCTTTCGGGTTGATTTTACAGGAGGCCTCGAGCAGAGTCACTGCTTCTGACCGGTACAGGATTTTCAGGTCAAAATTGGCGAGCCGGTGCACCCGAAGTTCGCGGTACTGCAGGGGATCAAACCCGGCAGAGGATGGGTTTTCCTGCCAGGAGCTGTTCTGCGGGGTGAAACTGCGGAAAAAGTTATCGCCGTCTTTGTAATACCACCCGGTCCAGAGTGTCCCGTTGAAACTGTCCGGATCAAAGCCTGGTTTTTCTGTTTCGGAATTCCGGGCACCGGTTGATTTGACCAGGAGGATTATTTCATTGGTTCCCTCCGGGATTTCACCGCCCAAAAGATCCGGAATTTTTTTTGCTTTTGCAAATACCTCCGCACTGCATACCGTGTAAACACTCATTCCGTCGGGGGTCTCGACGCAGTAGACAGGACAGCCCTTTGCATGGAGCAGTTCGGTTGAGATGATCTGCCGGTCGCGGTTGAAACGTCTTGCCAGTATTTCAAGGGCCGTATCTCCTTCGGGTTTGCCGCACTTTTCCAGTGAGCGGTCCAGTAACGGCCTGATGATGTAGCGGCCCGAATTTTCCACTTTTGCCAGCAGATCGGCGTCGATCCCGGTTGATCCGATATGCTGGAGCAGCTTGTCTATCGCGCTGTGTTCATCCTTTCGAATATCCTGAATGCGGTGGATGTCCACCAGTGCATACCGGGCGTGTCGGGCAGCATCGGCGACAGAGGGGGCCGAGCCCTGAGTGAGCCGGGCAATATGTTCGACCACCTCGTCGATTTTCTGCCGGAGTTCTGCATGGATTTCAAGTGTCTCGAGAGTAAAAAACAGGTTCCGGAGCACTTCCTGTTTCTCGGCAAGTTTGCTGTGCGAACGGAAAATATGAAACAGGGCATTCTGGATCTGGTCGTCGGCGGCTTCTTCAGAGCAGTAGCAGCTGAACGCTTTTTTGAGACTGTCGAGAAACTCTTCCGGCAGGCCTTTCTCGCGGTCTTCAAAACGTCTGAAATAATGCAAAAGCAGTTCTTCATAGCTGACCGGCCGGGAAAATATTTCGCTTTCTACCGCCTTGGGGATAAACAACTGTTCAACCGCGGTATATATTTCGCATACCCGAAGCAGTCCTGCGGCAAGCAGCTCAGGCCCGTTTTTGGCCTTCCCGGCTGCGCTGGTAAAATCTTTCAGGATTAGCGCACCTTTGCGGTTCTGGTCATATCCAAGAAACAGACCCTGAAATTCCGTTTCCAGCATCCGGAAAGCTGCGTCGGGTGTCCTTGATTCGGGTTCGAATTGTACAGGTTCCTGTTTCGGTTCCTCTTCCTCGGGGCCTGCCTCGCCAAGGTCAAGGCTCACCAGGGGTGCTCCTGCCGCGACCTGGGTTCCCGCACTGACGCATATCTCTGTAACCGTTCCGTCACCTGGTGATTCAACAAGCATTTCCATTTTCATGGCTTCCAGCACCACCAGAACGTCTCCTTTTTTTACCACAGCACCCGGGCTGACACTTACCGAAAGCACAATCGCAGGGGAGGGTGATTTGACGTACCCGCCGGCTTCACTCTCGAGCATCACCGGAACGCCTTCTACTTCGCATTGCAGCACATCGCCGCGGGGAACCATGAGGATCCCGTACCGTTTGTTGTTGTATTCAAGAACTCCTTCATCTCCTTCGGGAATGTAGCGGCAACAGAGGGTTCCGTTTCCGGTATCAATAAAATAAAGATCCTCGCCGAGGTGGCGGACAAGGAATTCATATCCGTTTCCGGCCGCATTCAGGGTGACCGGATATCCTTCGGCTTTGGGGCTGATGCGGGGACGGCCGATACGGCTTATTTTTTCCCGGAAGTTGATGAACTCCTCCTGGAACATCTGCTGATACTGATACACGGCCCCTGCAAGCAGGCCCGCCTTGAGGATTTCCTGATCCAGTACAACCGAACGTGTTTTCAAGAGCTTTTCAACAAATCCGGTAGAGACGCCGCCTTCAATAATCGGGGGCAAGGCAAGGAGTTCAAGGAGAAACGCGCGGTTGGTGGTCCCATTGAGAATTCTGATCCGCAATTCCCGTAACGCACGGGAGAGTCTGCTGATCGCTTCCTTTCGGTCGTTTCCATGAGATATTATTTTTGCCACCATGGAGTCGAATTCCGACGGGATAAGCGATCCCTGTTCAATCCCTGAATCAACCCGGATCCCGGGGCCGGCAGGTGCCTTGAGCAGGGTGACGAGTCCGGGAGCAGGGCTGAATTCCATGTCAGGATCTTCCGCGTTCAACCGGACTTCGATAACATGGCCGCGGGGTGTGCGGGTGGTCAAATCCACCGGCAGGTTTCGGGCCACGTCAATCTGGCCCTTGACCAGATCGATCCCGTACAGCGTCTCGGTAATCGGATGTTCAACCTGAAGGCGCGTATTCACTTCCATGAAATAGAACGTGTTGGCATCAAGGTCAAAAAGGTATTCAACGGTCCCGGCACTTTCATATTTTGCCGCGCGGATAAGACGGGCTGCCGCCTCTTCCATTGCCTGGATGGTTTTTTCGTCCATGTTCGGCGGCGGGGTCTCTTCGATAATTTTCTGATTTTTCCGCTGCACCGAGCAGTCACGGACACCGAATGTATTCACATTGCCGTGACGGTCAGCGAGCACCTGCACTTCAAGATGGCGTCCGGATTCAACAAGGTGTTCGATAAACACGACGGTATTGCCGGTAATGCGCAGTGTTTCATCCCGCGCTGATTTGTACTGTGTTTCCAGTTCGGCGGGCGTCCGCACAAAACGAATCCCCCTGCCGCCGCCGGCGTTAGCCGCTTTGACGATCACCGGATAACCGATCGACTCGGCGACCTGACGGGCGTCCTCGACCGAATCAACAGACCGCTTGCTCCAGGGAAGTATGGGAACATCCGACTTTTCGGCCAGTTCCTTTGCAATAATCTTGTCGCCCAGCAGTTCCATGGCCTGTGCAGAAGGCCCCAGAAAAAGGATATCCGCATCTTCGATTTTTTTTGCGAAAACAGAGTCTTCGGAAACGAAACCCCAGCCGACCCATATTGCCTGACAGTCCGCAGCCTTTATCGCAGAAAGCATCAGTTCATGATCAAGGTATGGGCTTTTTTGTTTGCCCGGATACAGCGGGAGGGAGGATAATTTGACCTGATCATCAGACTGCCGGACAAACGGGGCAGATTCCTCCATATCCATATAAAGGGCGACCGTCTGCAGAGCGGTAGAGTGCAGTATATTATATTCCCGTACCGCCCGGATAAAGCGAAGCGCGGCTTCACCCCGGTTGACAATCGCGATACGGTCTGTATCCTTTAACACACGTGTCAGTGACATTCATTCCTCCAAGTACAGGCAATAATTATTGATAGATTTGGCAGTATAATACTGAAAACACATCAGCACAAGCCGGTTTTTTACAAGAGTGTCATTATATTCATCACAAATCGGTTTTGCAAGCCATGGAATGATGAAAATATCAAATATGAATTTCTTTGTGCATCCGGTTGTATTTGTGTATAATAGTAGAGTTCTGAACATTCCTGTTCAGTGCAGCACGGAAAAAAGAGATTTCTGCAGAGGATTTAAAAAAGAAATGACAATTCAGGCAGAAAGTCTTTTAACAGGAAAGCAAGCAAAAAAAGCGAGAAATTGTACAGGGCATGTGCAGCAGCAACCACATGAAGATTTCTGGTCTGTATATACAGCCACTGGAAAATAAAACCGATTCCCATCGTGACAAAAATACCCATTATTCCCTGATAAAAATGCAGCGACCCGAAGATAACCGAGGCAGCCAGCACCGCGGCCCACACGGGCAGACGCATTTCCTGCAGGCGGGTAAAAAGGTATGACCGGAAAAAAAACTCTTCCTTGTATCCCACAAGAACGCAGAAAAAAAATGACACCACAAGCGCCTGCGGTGAAAGCACTGTTGGAATCTGTTTCTTTGAGACGATGTCCCTGATTCCCTCGGGCAGGTTTGTCGCGATCAATGAGCTCCAGAATGCGATTGCCAATGCGCAGACAACGCCCAGCGCAACCCAGCCGATTTTGGAAATCTGCGGTCTGACAATGCCGAAATCGGCGAGCGGCTGTTTTGATACTATGATGATATATCCCAGAAGCAGCAGCTGCGGAACAGTCATCAGAATATATGAAATAAAATAGGGAATATTGAACAATTCGGCGGTATTGATTTGTTCGCTGGAGGTCATCATTGAAGTGATGGTGAGCGTGAACGGGAAAAATATAATGAACAGCAGGATGATCTCGAAGAGTTTTCGTTTCATCGTATTTGTGTACAGGAGAAGACTTCTACTGTCAATAGCAGGAAGGGAATATGAAAGAAGAGATTTGTTAACCGCCGAAAAAGATTATGTCGCCAAAGCGACAAAAACAGGCACCGAACTGGTGTCAGGTGAGGTAATGGATCTCCAGGAGAGATTTTGCTGTATATTTTTCTTATTAAAAAGTGTTCACTGCTGATTACGCAGATTTACGCTGATGAGGAGAGGATGAAGGTAAAAAGAGAAGATGGGGTAACTACTGATTTTTCACAGATTAAGAGAAGAAGAGAAGAAGAGAAGATTATTAACTACGGATTACGCAGATTATCGCGGATCTGTTGTCAGATATGGTCAGGGGATTCCAATTAATAGCAGACAGTACAGTTCTCTGATGATATGTGCGGCTCCGCCCCTTATATACCTTATTCTTCATTTGCACTTATCCGTGGCCATCCGTAGTTTGTATTCCTTATCGGCTCGCACCCGTTCAGGCCGCTGCTTGTTTTTATTTTGAAGTGATACTACAATTCTAATTAAAAAAGGAGTTTTGAAATGACTAAGAAAAGATATCCATTACTTGCCGCAATCTTTAGTTTCTTTATTCCCGGATTGGGACAACTGTATTGCGGAAAAATAAAACGAGCAGTTGTTATCTGGAATGCATCATTTTTATTACTAATGCTGTTTGTAAATGTTCTTGCGGGAATTCATTTACTATTTAAGCTTGCTCCTGTATTTGTTATTTTAATTGCTCTTGCATGTTCGGTTGATGCGTATATCATTGCAGTAAAGAATAAAGAATATACCATAAAGAAGTTAAACAAGATTATAATATACTCGGGTTATATAGTGTTTACAATTTTTGTATTTCTTTTTTTAATGTTTCTTTCACAGTTTAATATTTTCCACTATAGAAGCTGGGCAGTACCAACAGGTTCGATGAACCCGACAATTGAAGGGTCGGAAACTGTTGTTGGTGATAACTGGATTTACAAATTCGAAAAACCAAAAAGCGGGGATATTGTTTTAATGTGGATACCGGAGCATGAGCGATATCGGGTAAACCGCGTTGTGGCTGTTGATGAGGCTGAAATAACCTTTGATGTAAATGGTATTTATAAAAATGGTAAAATGGTTATTGAAGCCGGAGAAGATTATGATAATGTAAAACAATACTTTCCGGATGTTGTTAGTAAATCAGGTTATTTTACATTAAAAGTCGGAGAAATATTTGTTGTTGGTGACAATTATATTAATTCAAAAGATTCGAGAGACTATGGCCCTTTTCCACTGGAATATGTTTTTGCAAAAATAATTTATCGTATAAACGAAGAAGACCCTGAAAGGGATGGGACGTATTTTTAGTTGTTGAAAGTTTAACAATCATATTACTTGAAAGAGGGAGTGGACGGAGTAGAATTGGATAATAGCAGAAGTAAAAAATAAATTAATTGTGAAAAAATGTTTTATATATTTTTGTTTCTATTCATAATCGTCGCAGTTATTATATTAAAAATAAAAGCACCTGTTATTAAGGGGGCTTTTGGAGAATTTAAAGTAAAATGGTACTTGAATAAACTCGATGGTGAAGAATACATAGTTCTTAATGATTTACTGTTGAAAACGAGCCATGGAACAAGCCAGATCGACCACGTGGTTGTCTCGCCATATGGTATATATGTTATTGAAGTAAAGAATTACAAGGGCTGGATTCATGGACATGAGAAATCAGAATACTGGACACAATCCATATATAAAACAAAATATATTTTCAGGAACCCGATCAAACAAAACCGGGCACATATAAATGCTTTAAAAGAGATTCTTTCTGATTTTAAGAGAGTACCCTGCTATTCTATTGTTGTTTTTGCAGGGAGTGCTGAATTAATAAACGTCGAAAATGTAACACCGGTAATTTATTCCCATGAACTCTATAATACCATTATTGAATTGAGAGAATCACCTGATTTATCGATAGACCAAGTGAGCGCGATTACAAAAAAGCTTCATGATGCTACTGTCGAGGATGCAGCTACTAAAAGTGAACACATTCATCAGGTGCAGAATGCTCCTTATGAACGCTCCCAAAATGAAAAGACGAAAGTATGTCCATGGTGCAAGGGAATGCTGATTCCGCGACATGGGAAATATGGAACGTTTATTGGCTGTACAAATTATCCGGAATGTATGTATACAAGAAACGTTGAGAGGGATGAGGACTTGGACTGAAAGAATCAGTGCCGGGAAATAAATGCGTATCAGCGTTATGATAAAAGTTTGACAAACTTATCGTGGTTCAGTCCAGCCATTAACTTTATTGTCAACAAAATTTACCATACTGGCCCATGCTGGTTCTCCAAAATACCAAATTGTCATAGCCCCGGATGCTATAATTCGATCCGGCTCACCGAGCAGTCTTCTGACCTCATCCTCTGTCATCCCTCTTTTCAATTTTCTCCATGCTTCTAAACCAGCCGGAACAGGTGTATCCACAGAGCCGCTTTGGAGATGTTGAACAGTATCCTCAAGAATTTGGACCCTTTTCTCCAAATCTGTTATTCGCTGCTGGAGTTCAGCTGTGGATGAATCTTGTGCAAAAAGTTGAATTGTTAAAAAGAGAAAGACTATAAAAATCAATAAACGCTTCATATATTCCTCCTTTGTTACATATAAATATAGTAGCAGTATTTCTTCTGCAACTCAAGATTTAAACCTGAAGCTTTCAATACTCTCCCCGCTATTTGCCCATGACGAAGTCCGAAAAGTGCTTTCAAGAGATGATGGGACTTTTCGGACATCGTCCGGAGTTTGAAAATGCTCCAATAAGATTTAAGGAACATTTTCAAACATCCACGGCTTTATCTAAACAGTACCCTCTATTTGTCCAGGGTTTGAATGTATAATATAGAAAAAAGTGATTGCTTAGCCAAGCTCGTTGTCATAGAATTGGTGCAGTGATTGCAAAACGTTAAAACCGCATTTAAAGGTAACTAATGAGCAAGAAAGACCTCTCCGAGAGGGATATATGCACCAAATTTATTACTCCTGCACTTGTGAAGGCCGGTTGGGATATTGCTACCCAGATACGGGAAGAGTTTCCCCTTACTGCAGGACGCATCATTGTGCGTGGCAAAATGCACAAAAGGGCGGAAAACAAGCGGGCCGATTATGTCTTGTTCTACAAGCCGAACATGCCCATCGCGGTGATAGAAGCAAAAGACAACAACCGTACAATCGCAGACGGGATGCAGCAGGCCCTGGGGTATGCCGCGATGCTTGAGGTGCCATTTGTTTTCAGCTCTAATGGTGACGGCTTTCTGTTTCATAACACTATTGCTCTGGACGGCAAGCTGGAAAAAGAGATTGCACTCGATGATTTCCCTTCACCCGCACAGCTGTGGAATGAATGGAAAAGCCACAGGGGAATCGATCCTGCCAGGGAAGAGATTATTAACCAGGATTATTACAGCGGAGGGACTGATAAAACACCCCGCTATTACCAGCTTTTGGCAATCAATAAAACAACCGAAGCAATCGCAAACGGGCAGAACAGGATTCTTCTGGTCATGGCAACCGGCACCGGGAAGACCTTTACCGCGTTCCAGATTATTTGGCGATTGTGGAAATCCAAAGCCAAAAAACGGATTCTCTTTTTGGCTGACCGCAACATACTTGTTGACCAGACCATGACGAACGACTTTAAACCCTTTGGCTCTGCCATGACAAAGATACAAAAGCGGCAGACCAACAAGTCCTACGCAATTTACCTGTCATTATATCAGGCGGTGAGCGGTACCGAGGAAGAACAGAATATCTATAAAAACTTTTCACCGGGCTTCTTTGATCTGGTAATTGTCGATGAATGTCACCAGGGAAGCGCGAAGGTGTACGGCGGGAACGGGAATCTGCGGGTAACTGACCGTCTGTGCAACTGGTGCAGGGAGATCACGGTTTTCAGGCTCTATGAACGGCTTCATGTTTTCAATGACCCGGCCACCGCGTTTGCAAGCTGGATAAAAGGCTACCTGTTGAAATTTTACCGGAAATTCGGATTCATGGTCCCCGGGGTAGTCCCCCAGGTAAACAGCGACGGGGCGATCATCCCCGAAGCATCGCAATAATTGACAGTTTCGATTTGGACACACAGAAATCATGTGCAGGATCAAATCATTATTTTTTAAAAGGGCAGGTTGTGTATGAAAACCCGTATTGTAAAGAGGTTGTTATTACTTTTACTGTTTCTTATGGTTTTTGCCGTGTCCTTGGCGGCCGAGAGCAGACCGAAAATACTCCTGCTTCCCTTGATCAACAAGGGGGGAACGACCAGCGAGGAATGCGAGCAGACAACGAAACAACTGGGCGACAAAATGCAGGAACTCAATTTGTTTGATCTCGTTGTTGCTCCCGATTGGTTGAGTGAATTGAATCTGCAAGAGTACGAGTATTACAATGAACAGCTGAAAACAAAAATTCGCGCTTTGGGAAATTTCGATTATATAATTGCCGGATATGTATTTCGGGACGCCGCGGCCGGGAATTATACGCTGGCGGTTGTCATCACAAATTTCAAGGGACGAACCCAGGAGTACAATAAGGCATTCCACGGTTGGTCGAATCTTTCGGCATTGATCGGTTCGCAAATCGACTCCCTTAAAAATTTCAAGGGTTTTCTGCCGGATCAAGCAGCAATTCGCACGCGCTACCTGGATATCCTGAGGAAATATTCACCGGACACCTATCCTATCATTGATGCATTGATGAAGAAAAAGTCGAATTTCGATGTGCTTGATTTTATTCTGACCTCGGAAAGCCTGGCCCTTGGAATGGACACAGCCGTTCACGAGGGAAACCATGCCTACGCAAGGATTTCAGGCAAAGCCAACCTGCACTTGCAATATATTAACCCCCGGGAGACTGTCGAGGTACCCCTGACCGAAACGTTTCCCAGTAAGGAACTGACAACGGTCATTCCGGGGGAATTGCGCACATTCCGTTTTAATACCTATGTTGCCGCCGTCATTTCCGATACATCAACTCAGAGCGAAGGGATTTACGGACTGCTCAACGAGTTCAATTCGTATTACCAGGGACTTCATACCGTGTGCGAACTTTTGCCGTATTTTAAATCAGCAGTGTTCAGTGATAACCCCGGCACCTATAATCAATATCTGCGTCCGATTTATGCAGACTATTTTGCGTATTATGAATTCAGGTTTTTTATCGAAACCTACCTGTTATATGCACAGAAAAAACATACCGAGGTATTTGATAAAATCATGAAAAATAAAAATTTCCTGAGTGCATTTCGAAAACTGGATGCAGCCTGGCGAAAACTGCTGGGGAATATAGCGGCAATCGAAAGCGAGGTACATCACGCTGCAATGGAATACGGCGTGTCGGTAAGACGGGAGGGGAAATCAACGTATATTGGTCTCGTGGGCTCCCGGGGCATTGGAATGGCTAATTATCAGGAGACCATTGACCTTTTGAGTGAGGAATTGAAGAAAGATGAATACCAGGCATTGGAACAAGTGTTGTTTCAGTAATGAACTGGAATACAAAAAAAGAGGGACAGAGAACATGCCCGGGCGGTACGGAGTTTTTTTCCAGAAGCAGGGGGACGCCATTCCTGACACCATATCAGTGTTAATCAGCGGTTACCCTTTCTTAAAAAGAAAAGTACCCGGCAATCCATTTCCTGAAAACCCGTCATCCTCCCTGACACCAATTCGCCCGACCACTAAATTTACGATTTAGTGGTCGGGTTCGGCGGTTCTGTTACGATCATACATCCTGTATGCTCGTAACATTGCAAAAACTATCCGCTGCTTTTTATGTAGTTCAATATTGTCGATGATTTATTTTTCATTGCTCTTTTTGTTTTTGCCTTGTTGCAATAGAATAAAATGGGCTTTTATGTCCATGGCAAGGGCATCCCCCTATTGTCTATACTCCATCAATATGCTACATTTTCCGTTCCTGCCGCCGCAGCCGGTTTTTTCCTTTCTCCTGTTGCGGATATTCACAATAAAGCGTAAAATTGGGTACATATCAGGTTTTATCGGGATTTTGGTGTATAATTGTAAAAATACACTCATTTTAACCTGTTTTCGGCGATTGAAAAGAAGGGATAACTGTAAAGTTCTATGGAAGGAACACGATAATAGAAGTATATGTGGTTTATCATCCCCATTATAATAGTTTTTGTTCTCTTTGTGGCAGCCTTTCTGCTGTTGCGCCGTCTTGGGCACGGGAATTTCCCCTGGATTCAGTTTTACGGCCGGGGGAAGGAATCGGGATTCACATTCAAGGAAATTAATCTTCTTCGCAAAATCGCGATTGAAAGCGAGATGCAGAATCCAACCTCCTTGTTCTGGTCAGTGAAGCAGCTGGACCGGTCTATCAAGGGCATCATAATAAAAAATCAGACAACCGGCGGAGAGGCAGATGAACGGAACATACACATGGTTGCGAAACTGTACCAGTTCCGCAAACGGGTGGAGTTCAGCCAGCCGAAATACAAAATCGGTATCAAATCATCGCGGAATCTTGTGCAGCACCAGAAGCTGAGGGTCATGCTCCCGGGCCTTGGGCCGTTTTATACAAGTGTTGTGGAAAACCTCCGGAAATATATCGCACTTTCCTATCCGCGGGGGCCCAAACTGCCTCCAGGATTTTCCTGGAAAAACCAGAAAATCGGTGTGTATTTTTTCCGGCAGACCGATGCCGGTTATTTCTTTCAGACCAGGGTACTCAATGATTTTATCGATAAACGCTACCCCATCATCCATGTTGCCCATGCGGACAATCTTGTCCGGACACAGAAACGGCGCTCGGTGCGCGTCGACTGCAGCATTCCCGCGATGCTGTATCCGCTGCGCAATCTTGCAGAGGCTTCTGATGACCTTGAAACCTCGAACGGACTCAGGTCCATGCTGGTAGACCTCTCAGAGGACGGCGCCGCCATAATGATCGGCGGGCAGGCAAAGGTCGGAATTGCCGTGAAGCTCCAGTTCGGTATCGGCGATAATACCATCGTTATGAGCGGGGTAATCAAGGGCACGACCTATGATCAAAAAAAGAACCGTTCAATTCTGCATATGCAGGCCCAACCCATGAATGTGACCATGCAGAACCGTGTGCTCACCTATGTCTACAACATTTTTGGTGAACGCCAGGAAAGGACACCGGTGGCCCCGGCACAGAACAATCCCCGCTCGCTGTAGAATGGCAAGCCTTTTTTTCCTGTTTCCCCAAAAATAATTTGAAATTACCCGCCGAAACGATTAGTATTTGTCATGTGAGCATATCTGCCCGGTTTCCATCGGGATGGGTGTGGTGCTTGTTATACACATGAATATCCGAAATTGTATATTCATAGCACTTATAGAACAAATTATTTATCAGGGAGGAGTGTATGAAAAACCTTCGTCTTTTACTGGGGATACTCATCATTTTTGCGGTTTCGGGCAGCGTTGTGTTTGCCCAGGATGTATCCGCGATGCTTGAATCATACAGCAGAAACTTTGAGAAATCAGATATCAATGCAAAACTGGTGCTCATTGAGGATGCGGCAAAACAAAACAAGGAAGGACTTGCCCCCCTGTTCAAGCAGGCTGTTGATTATGCAGTCAATGTATCGTTTCAGGGGATGGATGTTTCGGTACTGCGGCAGATTTGCCTTGTCGCATTGAACCAGATTGAAGCATTTGGCTATCAGGATGCAAGAGGTTCTGTGTGGAAACTGTTCATGAAAGATGTGGATTCAAATATCCGCATTCAGTCTCTAAAGGCACTGAGCGTTGCCGGGAAAGGCGACCGGGAACTTGCAGGATTTGTCAATGAATGGCTTGCAGGCCAGAATACCATTTTCAAATCAGGGAGAAAACCGAACAATACGGTGATTGCCCAGTGCGTCATCACACTTGGTGCATTGGACCAGGATTCTTCCTTTACGGTAGTGTTTAACACAATGACCACAGGCTATTCAAATGATATCGAGGCGCTGTGCAAAAATGTGCTGATCAACCTGAACGGGGAGTTCAAGCAGCTGCTGCTGGATGTGATCAACCAGGGAACCATGCTTGAACGGCGCGAGGCCCTGGATGTGGCACTCGAAAGCAAAAAACTGGGTGAACCCGATAAAGGCGAAATTGCAGAGACGGCTTTTGAGGTTGCCCTGAAGCTGGCCAGCAAGTTTACCGAAGAAAACCGGGAAATCCGCCAGATGCGGCTGAATGCACTGCGGGCGTTATCGGAATGCAAAAGGTCATCTGCGACGCCGCTGGTCCTGCATTATTTTCAAATGATCCATGATGATTATGCAAAAAATGTTGCCAATAAGACTGAATTGATCGACTGTATCCGGGGACTGGCAAACATGGGAAACAATGAATCTGCTGTGCGGCTCTCCTCATATCTGGATGAGCTGAATATCTTCACCGAGAAAAAGAAGGTATACGATGAGCAGATTGTCATTGAAGTGGTCCAGGCACTCGGCCGTATGCAGGATAAAGTTGCATTTGATTACCTGATGCGCGTCAAATTCCTGAATTACAGCAACAATGTGCGGTCGGCTGCGGACGAGGCCATCAAGAATCTGAAATGGTAACAGTCCTGGATTGATACAGAAACTGGCAGGGGCATTGATTGCCCGGTTGAAAAACCATATTTTCCTGCAGCCTGTATTTCCGCTTGCTGTCGCGGCAGTCGGCGGGGTAGTGCTGCTGCTGCTTGATACAACCCTTGTTTCATTCGTGGGAGTAATGGCCGCGTTCCCCCTCGCCGGGTGCGGCCTTGCTCTCTTTTTTTTGACTCCGGAAAAAACAAAAAGCAGGGCATTCCTGTTTCTTGCTTTCTCTGCCGGCCTTTTTGTCGGCGGAGTGCAGCAGCTGGGGCTTGAACTGAAAAAACAGACAAGCTATATCCCGATCAAGCTTCGGACTGTCGAAGAAGTTGGAATCATTCTTGACGATGACAGCTACAGGCTGGAGAATGGAAATACTGTCTACAGGGGATCGCTGTTTGAGGTGAGCAGCAGGGGACGGAGCATGACCGTCACTGCACAGGGTGCAATTCTTGTTTTCGTGAAAAACGGCCATGCAGCTTTTTGGGGAGAACGCCTGAGGATTGTGTGCGTCCCCCGTCGGGCATCCGGTCAGGCCGATATCCTGTATACTGCATCAGCAAGGCAGGATGCGGTGTATATTGAAGGATTCGCCTCTCCTCTCGCAGAGTTCAGGAAGACCCTGCTTGCGGCAGTTATACATCAGACTGAAATGCTGGGAACAGACGCAGCCGGATTTTTCAAGGCGTTGTTTTTGGGAATAAAAGATGATCTTGATTTTTCGCTCCGGGAATCGTTTCAAAAAAGCGGAAGCATGCATCTGCTTGCATTATCCGGGCTCCATGTCGGCATGGTTGTCATGCTTGTTTCTGCACTGCTGTTTTGGGTGCAAAAACGAAAACTGAAAATCGCAATCACGGCAGTCGTGGCGTGCTGTTATCTTTTTCTTGCAGGCCCCAGCCCCTCGCTTTTGCGGGCAGTGATTATGTTTGCCGGTGCCGGCCTTGCATATCTGGTCGAGCGTGAAGTGCGGCCGGTGAACATCCTTGCTTTCAGTGCGTGTGCAGTGCTGCTGCTGGCGCCCGAAGGGGTGCGCACCCTGTCGTTTGCACTTTCCTACGCAGCCCTTTTGGGTATTCTGACATTTGGAAGAAAGCTGCATCGATGGTTCTCTTCCAGGCTTCCGTCCAGAATCTCTGCATTACTGTCAGCAGCATTGGGAGCGCAGCTTTTTACCATTGCGTTTGTTTTTTCAGCATTCAGCGAATGGTATCCGGCGGGAATTATTGCCTCGGTTATCCTTATTCCGCTGGTGACGGTTTTTTTCTGGGCGGGGTTACTCTTCCTGCCAATGACTCTCCTGCCGATTCAGGCAGTCCGTGATACAATCCCGTTTCTTATGAACGGCCTTTTTTGGGTACTCAGGTTTATGACAGAGTTGTTTGCCTCGATACCCGGGATTCACGCGGAATGGCAATGGTGGTACTGGATTGTGGCGGCAATTTTCTGTATGATAGCGGGATCCGGCATTATTGAAACGGTGATTCATGAATTACGAAAGCAAAAACGAAATCCGCCAGGTCCTTGAGACGCACGGTATCACGGTAAAAAAACGGTGGGGGCAGAATTTTTTGGTCAACCGCCATGCACGTGAACAGATCGTCTCGATGCTTGAATGCAAAAAAACAGATAGTGTCTGGGAAATCGGCCCCGGGCTGGGAGCGCTCACTTCATTGCTGATTCCCGCAGTTCGGCAGCTGATTGTCTTCGAAATTGACCACGGCATGATCCGGGCACTGACCGCTGTTTTGGGCGGGGACGCTCCGGTTGTTGTCCGGGACGGGGACGCGGTAAAGCGGTTTGAAGACACAGCAAAAGAGCTCGGCACACCCTGCCGGATCATCGGCAATCTGCCGTACAGCTCTGCCTCGAAAATCATTGCGAAACTCATCGAGCTTGAACTCTTTCCGGAAAAAATGGTCTTTACCGTGCAGAAAGAACTTGCACTGCGGATGACGGCAAAACCGGGAACAAAAAATTATTCCTCGTTCTCTGTTTTCTGCCAGGCATGGTTCGCCATTCACATTGAAACAGATCTGAAAGGCGGATCGTTTTTTCCTGAACCCGATGTCGTGTCATCGGTCATTGCAATGACACCGGATAAAAAGCTTGCAGCCAAAGAAGAAGAACTGCTGTTTTCTGAAATCATCCGGACAGGTTTTGCCTCACGCAGAAAAATGCTGATAAAAAATCTTTCGGGAATCGCCGGTTTTTCTGATGAGAAGAAACGTATGGTAAAAGAATTTTTAAAAAATGCGGGCAAGACAGAATCGGCACGTGCCGAGGAACTGTCGGTTTTGGAATATATAAAGCTTGTCAGACTGCTACTCGAAGGCCGGTGAGTTGACCTGACAATAGAAAAAAACTACTATAAAAATCAGCATGAGCATGTCTGCCGGCACGTGTGATGGAAGCACCGTTACTGACGGGTATATTGTTACGACAAGGGAATATGATGGACAGTAAAAAAGATATAATGAAAATACCAAATCTGCTGAGTCTCTCCAGGATTGTTCTTTCGCCACTGGTATTTGTTTTTTTCCAGATACCCGGAATGGAAGGCAGGATCATTACTCTTGTATTTCTTGCCTTGCTTTTTTTGACGGATCTTTTTGACGGCATGCTTGCCCGGACGCTGAATCAGACGAGTGATTTGGGGAGGATA
The DNA here is from genome assembly GCA_016929065.1 of Spirochaetales bacterium. Lineage (GTDB taxonomy): Bacteria > Spirochaetota > Spirochaetia > SZUA-6 > RPPD01 > RPPD01. The sequence continues at coordinate 75,205 of JAFGJO010000036.1, forward strand.
CTGGATCCTCTCGCGGACAAGGTTCTGGTGTCTGTATTGTTTATTTCACTTGTCTTTTTCCGCGGGCTTCCGGTTGTGCTCATCATCATTGTCTTCATCCGTGATCTTTTCATTCTGCTTGGCGGTTTTTACATCCGAAAGACCCGGAATAAAATCGTTGAATCGAATATCTGGGGGAAGCTCTCCACTGCCATTTTAATGCTTGCTGTTTTGTTTTTAATTATAGAAGATTTCTGGTATATCACGATTGTTCTGTTCGGGCTGGGATTTATCTGCATGACAATATCCTCGGTTACCTACCTCGCGGTTTTTTACACCATGCTGAAAAATGAGCAGAAGAAAATCATGCGGTGGGCAGTATTCTTTTGTTTCCTCGCTGCAATTGGAATCGTCATCGGCCTTCAATTTGTTCCTGCACGGTTTTCACCGGGTGCGTATTCCCGGGAGTATTACCGGGAGTTAAACGGCCCGGAGGCCGAAGACATTGCCCGGTTATTTTCGCCGGTTTTATGGCTTGCAGAAGGCGAGCAGTATTATCCGCTTGATGTCTCGGTGTATCTTGACCATTCAAAAATCATGAGGCAAAAAAAATATATCGGGCTGTTTGAAACAGTCGTTGCGGTCGAACCGGTCACCGAAGAGAAAATGCACAGTTTTAACGGATCTGATTTTTTTCTTGAGCTGGATCATGAGGAATTGTCTGAATCCAGGACAGCATGGATGAACTATAAAACGACGGTGTACAGCAGGGTTGCACAATTGAACCGGGGGTATATTGTACAGTACTGGTTTTTCTATCTGGGAAGCGAGGCGGGCGATTCAGGGATCTATGTCCATGATGCGGATTGGGAAATGATCCAGGTCTATCTGAACGATTCGAAGCAGCCGGTTGCAGCCGGATATTCCGCTCATTATTACGGAGAGACACGGACATGGGATGAGGTCGAGAAAATATCGGGGCATCCTGTTGTCTATGTCGGCCGGGGCGGCCATGGTTGTTTTTATTCGGAGGGAAAGCACAAGGCATATCTTGACAATAACCGTCTGTTTCATGCGGGGTATGATACAACAGGAAAAGGTGAACGCCTTGAACTGGATACCGGCTATTCACTTTCGATCATTACCGATTTGACCTGGTGGGCAGCGTATCGCGGCTTTTGGGCTCATCCCGGAACAACAGAGCTGGAGGGCCCCCGGTACCGCAATCCTCGTGATATACGCCGGTCAATGTGGCAGTCGCCGCTTGCCTGGATGCGTTCCTATTACCGCGGCGATAAAAACTGGTAGCAGGCGGTGTTATTCGAGTCTGCTCTGGTATGTTTCAAGACTTCGCGTGGCAAGAAAAAGAATTCCCAGATAATATTTGTCCTCGCCTCCGGGGATGATATGGATGACTTCTCCCACGAGTGAAAAGTTTTCTTTTTCGGGTGTCATAATAATAATCTCGTGCGGCAGCACCTTGCACTGCGAGCCTTCCACCAGTACCCGAATGCCTTTCGGTGAAAAATCCACAACATTGGAAGGAATATTGTCTCCGAATCCGTAATCGATAAGCATAATCTGCATACTCTCGGGAATTTTCTCTCCTTCAAGGCGCATGTATTCACGGAGATCCGGTTTTGGTATCGACATATTGAACCACCCCTTTCGATGATAAGTTACAATGCATTATAAGTGATAAAAGCGGGGAATGCAAAAAATATCAGGATTTTTGAGTGTGTATAAAAAAAACCGCAGTCTTCCATGCGACTTCCCTGTTCATCAGAATCTCTCTGAGTTTATCCAGGGCAAGGAAAAGCTCTTTTTCCGATAGTGTCTGTTTTAAAAACGTGCCGTACCCGGCTGCTTCGGCTGCTGTATCAAACCAGCGTTCAAACATCTGTTTTGAAATTACCTGGGTATGGGAAAAGTAATGACAGAAGGATTCTTTTACAGCAGCACCGCATGCAGAGAAGAGGGCGGGAATTTTCCCGCTGGAAAGGGAGAATCCCGGTGCGAGCGGGTTGTTTGCCAGCGCAGTCTCGGCGTTCTTCAGAATATGGTGCCCTTCTTTCCATACCGGTGAAACAATGTCTGAAAGGAGGGTTGATTCAGAGGCGATCGCGTCGGCAAAGGTGACCGTTCCCTTTTTGGAGACAAGCTGCAGGATATTTTCCACAGCCTGTCCGGCATTTCTTGATGCGGCGAGTACATTTCTTCCGGCAGCATGGTCATATTCACCTGGTGCGCCTGCATTATCCAATGCTGCGCGGTCCAGGGAGAGTTCATCACCGATGACAAGAAACGGCCGAAGAAGATCCGGGAGCTGTTCTGCATAATGCAGGATGATTTCATGGTCCTGTGCGTCATGAACAATTCCGGTGACTGCTCCTTCCGGGGTGCTGCGCAATGCCTCCCACAGTAACAGCCCCTTCTGGGCATGGCAGACAAGGATGCGGTCATGGCGGGCGGGTTTGACCATGGCAAATATCCTGTCTCTGATTTCTGCGGCCTGTTCGGTTAAATGCCCCGATGCCCGCTGGAGCCATTTTTCCCGGCCCTTGCCGGAGACCGCATACGAAAGAATTTCAGGTCCTGCATCCGGGAGTGCGGCATCAAGCTGGGCTTCGCGGCGGCGCATGATTGTTTCGGCGATGTGTTTTTCAAAAGCGATCATGCCGGGATGGTAGAATATCCGCCCCTTTAATGCACCGGGCAGATACTGCTGTGCGACCCAGTGGTCAGAATACGCATGCGGATACAAATATCCCTTGCCGTGGCCAAATCCTTCCCGGTCACGATTGCCGTCTTTCAGATGCGAGGGGATCTCTTCTTTTTGTTCCTGTTCCACCAGATCGAGTGCATCGAAAAACCCGAGTACCGAGTTGGATTTGGGAGCGGTGGCGCAGTACAGTGCGGCGTGGGCCAGGTGAAAGCGCCCCTCGGGCAGGCCAATCCGTTCAAAGGTTGCTGCAGCAGATTCCAGAAATACAAGCGCGTTCGGATCGGCCATGCCGATATCCTCGCAGGCAAAAATAAGCATCCGCCGGAAAATAAACTTGGGATCCTCGCCGCCGGCCACCATTCTGGCAAGCCAGTACATTGTTGCATCGGGGTCTGACCCCCGCATCGATTTAATGAATGCGCTGATGGTGTCGTAATGGTAATCACCGTCGCGGTCATACAGGAGCGCTTTTTTCTGGATGCTTTCTTCTGCGACAGCAAGGGTGATGTGAATAGATTCGTCCGGGGACGGAGGAAATGATTTTGGGGTCGTTTCCACGGCAAGTTCAAGGGCATTGAGCACGCTGCGCGCGTCGCCGTCCGCGATTTTGATCAGATGCTGCAGCGCATCCGGATCTATGGTGACCTTGAATCTGCCGTAGCCGCGGATGGGATCTTTTATTGCGGATTCGGCAATTCCTGTAAGGTCGGCGGCAGTTAAGGGCAAAAGCTGGAATATTCTGCTCCTGGAGACCAGGGCCGGATTCACTTCAAAGTAGGGGTTCTGGGTAGTCGCACCAATAAATATGACCGTCCCGTTTTCCACCCACGGCAGCAGGGCATCCTGCTGGGATTTGTTCCAGCGGTGCACTTCATCGACAAAGAGAATGGTCTTTTGGTCATGGAACGCGCGCCGGTCTTTTGCTTCGGCAACGATTTCACGGATCTCCTTGACTCCGGCAAGCACTGCGTTTAACGAAGTGAAGATGCTTTTTGTCGTATTGGCGATGACACGGGCGAGGGTGGTTTTTCCGGTACCCGGTGGGCCGTAAAAAATAAGCGAGGAGAGCTGGTCGAGCTGGATGGCGCGGCGCAAAAGCCTGCCTTCGGCAAGAATATGTCCCTGTCCCGCGAACTCGTCTATGGTACGGGGCCGCATGCGCGAGGCGAGCGGTTCATAAGCATTTCCGGAGGCTGATTCAAACAATTCCATGTGTCCTGCATTATAGGAAAAAAAATAAAAAGAGACCAGAGGGACAGAAATCGATAAAACAAAATTAATACATTATGCTGATAGAATCTTGACGGAGAACCCGAAATTGTCCATGAGAAATTACGTCTCCGCCGGGGATTGTCCCGGAGAAGGCCTTTTGTTCGTTGCTGCAGTATGGAGTGTGCTCACCAGAAATATGACACCGCATCACTGCGTAATACCCGAAAATTGCCACCTGTAATCGGCCGGACATCTGAAGTAGTCCCTGAAAATGTTCCTTCAACGAAATTGCCGTCACCCTCTGATCGTGTAATCGTGTAGGTGGCGTTTCCTGAAAAATCATCTGTTCCGACAATATCAGTGTAATTGAGAGTTCCGGTAAATGTCCCCGGAATTACATCATCTATATATACCCTGAAATATTGATCGGGTTCAACAGCCAGGCTGCAGTAAGATGTGGATGCCAGAATCCTCAGTAGTATTCCATTTGATTCTGCATGCGGGATTTCGCCAAATTCATGTAACCCCATATCTGCAAAATAAAACACCCCATCCACAGAGCAGGAAACATACCCGGTTGAAGGAGTTGCTGTTGCAGGCGGTTCGCAGGTTGTAAAAAGAAAAGCAGAGACAAGAATTATTGTAATAAAAATAATTTTATTCATTATAACTCCTTCACCCATACACTTATTTTAATTATACCATGAATTTCAGTGATAACCAACATGTTTCATGAGAATATTGGTTCTGTGAGCGGCTGCTGCGGCTAAAACTTGAACGTGTCCTTTAGTTTATCCCCGAGCCCGCCGGTCATTTTTGCAATCTGGGCTTCAACCTCTTTTTTCTTTTTCTCGATCGCAGCATCAAGTGCTTTTGAATCGGCCAGATTGCCGTCAAATCCCTTTGTGACATTGTCAAAATCGCCCAGGTACTCTTTATATGCTTTCAGTTTCCCTTCAAGCAAGGCGTCGTATTCAGACTTTAATTTTGCTTTTGCTTCCGCCGTCAGTTCCCCGACCGCTTCATCTATTGCGGCCGATAAAATCGACTCGATATTGCTGTCGATTGACAGGCTGAGGTTTCCGTCCTTGTCATAGGAATATTTTCCGGAGAGCTGAATCCGGCCTGTGTTTAGAATTGCCGATACAGCCTTGTCCGCAAGATAGGTGGAGTTGTTCCCCTTCTGAATTTCAAGCTGCGTCAAATCAAATCCGATCACGCCGGATGATCCTCCTGCCTTTCCGATAGTGAGGGTGAAATGGACGGTTGCAGTCGCATCCACTTTTGCAATATTGAGAAAATCGAGTCCCTCAGAAATGGAGAATGGAAATCCCGATGCATCGGCAGAAGCCGAGACAATGTTTTTCGCGTCTTTTCTGCCGTCGATGAAGCCTTTGACGTCGATGATCTGATTTCCTGTTTTGTCTTTATAGGCCAGCACGGTTGGTTTTCCTGTCAGGTCAGGATCACTTGACGCATCGGTGAGTGTGCCGCGCTTATAATCTTTTGAAAGTTCACCCACAGAGAAATCGGCCTTCTGCAGCCAGAATCCCGGTTTTTCCACAGCAGGAAAGCGGACAAAATATCCTGCTTCCGGGTGGGGAGGTTCTTCGGCCACTTTTTCCTTTCCGGAGGGCTTGAGCATTTCCTGGTAGCTTAATGCCTGCATCGCATAGCCATAGATGTCGCCGAGGTATTTTGCCGCCATTTTGTGGATAAACACATTGGACAGCGACTGGCTGCCTGAACCGGTAACAAACGAATTCAGAAAAGCATAATCTGCATTCATGGCTTTTTGTATGGCACTGCTGTCTGAGGTCACTCTGGCCGCGTCCTTTTCAAATTCCTTCGACGCGGTTTTCAATTCGCTGTTTATGGTGTCGATTTCTTTTTTGGCCGCATCGATTTTGGCAAATGCATCCTGTGCCTGTTCGATGGTTTTGATCTGGCTGATGTTTATGGAGGTCGCTGCCTTGATCTTTGGATCGGCCTGTTTGATCATCTGGTCGCCGTCAGATATTTTTTTATCCCATTTTTCATTTATGGCAGGATAGTCGGCAATGGCTGCATCAAGAAGTGCAGGGCTTTTCAGTTTATCCTGCTGTTCTTTGATGATGTCGCCGGAGACTTCACCTGCGCCGGTGAGCACGGCAAAGGGATCTGATTCCCCTGCTGCCTGTTCTTCGGGCACGGGGGCCGGGGCACCGGGCAGGGCTCCGGAAAAGGTGCGTGCAGTATTCCATTGAATTTCCTGGCATTCGATGTTTTCAAGAATAACCTTGCCCTTTGCCAAATCAAGCGTATTTATCTTAATTTCTGTTTTGCCGAGTTCAAAGAGATTGTGCATGGGTTTGTCTTTATTGGCGACTGAACAGTGCGCAAAGGCAACCCGTCCTTGAAAAATCTGGAACTGCATGCCGGTGATCTCTGCGCGGGCGCCGAATGCGGCCTCAAGGCCCGCTTCTGCTGCCCACTCGGCAAGCATGTCCTTGAAAAATACATTAAAACCGATTATCGCAAGGACCAGGATGCCGATGATCATCAGTTTGCCTTTCTGGACAAATCCGGTATTGCTCCGTACGGTCTTGGCGATTTTCTTGAACTTCTTTGCGTCTTTTTTTGTAAGGTCATTTTTGAGTTTGAGATTTCCCGAACTGTCCTTTGAAAGGTTCTCTTGTAGAAAGGTCTTGTATTCATTCAGGTAGATGCGTTTCGAGACCTTTTTCTGAAAGGTATCGCCCGAATATTTTTTATTGAACGGCTTTGGAAGTTTTTTCAGTTTGACTGTTTTTGGTGCTTTTGGTGGTTTTTTTGCCATGGTGTTCCCCTTATTTGATTCCCTGGTAGAAGCTGACCGCTTTTGATAGAGCTCCGCCAACCTGTTTGATAATGGGGAGTTTCATGAATGCCTTGAAAATTTTTGAGTTCGCTATTTTTTCGCGGATTTTATCCCGGTAGAGCCGCACAAGAAAATTGAACAGGATCACCGTTGGAACAAAAAGGGCAATTCCGATGACCAGCCCGCCGGTTGCGCGGGTGTGGTGAAACATGCTGAAGGAGACACCGGGCAGGTTGTACAGGGCGGTAAAAAAATCCTGTAACGCGGGTTGTTTTAAAATAAACTCGCCGAGCGCGGAGACCGCAGGGGCGGTGAAAGGAGTGATGATCCGGAAAAGTGCCAGAAATGTCAATTCGATTGCCTGGTTGATTTTAAGGAAAAAAGTGATCAACAGCAGGAGTACCCATAAAAGATTTACCGGCGGAGTGGCCGGCAGTATTGTCGGAATGAGGGCAAGCAAAAGCCCGAACGCGACGCCGAGTGAAATTTGGCCGGGCTTGGTATTTGAATTAAAGGCGACAAATATCTTTGCAATCCACTGGATGAACATGGGGTGCTCCTTTTTTTGATGAGCTTTTATCTCTTTCTGTTTACTATATTCAATTGAGGTACGCTGTCAAGATGAAGAAAAAGACTGGAATTAACCGCAGAGTGCAGGGCACGCGGAGGGAAGGAAGATAAACCGCCCGGAACTGCTTTTTTTGGTGTCTCTCAAAGCATTATCAGTGGGGCATTATCAATTGCCAAAAAAAAAAAAATAACTCATAATATGACAATAGATTTTGAATGATAAGGTATTTATATGAGCAAAAAAAAGATTACAGACGCCAGAGTTTTTTATATTTCAGATCAACTAAAAACTCTGTTAAAAAGCAATTTAAAACTGCTGATTTTATTTGGTTCACGAGCCAGGGGAAATTATACGGAGTATTCGGATTACGATTTGTTGATTGTTCTGAAAAATAAAAGTGATGATTTGATTGATGAGATAAGAGACATTGAGGTTGAGTTTTTAAATAAATATAATGTTTTGTCAGCTGCATTAATTTACACTGAGGTTGAGTGGGAAAAGAGAAAAAAAATCCCTATCGGTATTAATATAATGAGAGAAGGTGTATGCATATGACCCCGGATAAAGATTTTACAGCGCTGTTGAAAAAAGCCCGGGAAAAATTAAAAACAGCATTGATAGATATGGAAAATAAAAGATTTGAAGATTCCATATCAAGATCTTATTATGCTGTATATCATGCGATTTCTGCTTGTCTGTTATCAAAAGATTTGGTTTTCTCAAGTCATAATCAAACAATTGGAGCTTTTAACAAGGAATTTATCCGGCAAGGGATTTTTAAAAAAGAGTTTACAAAAATCATACAATCGATGTTTGAAGACAGGCAATCCGGTGATTATGATGCATATTTTGAATCTGATGAAGGACAGGCAAAAAAACATTATGATAATGCTGGGATTATCATTGAGAGTATTAAAGAGTATCTGGACAGATGGAATGGCACCGCCCATTAATAAAAATCATCTTTGTGTTCTTCGTGCTCCTTGTGTGAGCCTCTCGAAGAAAGATCTTTCACAAAGTGTACAAACAGACTGTGTGAAAACCTCCGAGAAAATAACCGCTGATTTCGCTGATTCAAAGATGATTAATTTTACGGAATAGTCAGTATTA
>JAFGJO010000037.1 GCA_016929065.1 Spirochaetales bacterium
ATAATAATACTGACTATTCCGTAAAATTAATCATCTTTGAATCAGCGAAATCAGCGGTTATTTTCTCGGAGGTTTTCACACAGTCTGCTTGGGAGCTTTGTGAGAGATTCTTCAACTATCAGTGTAAATCTGTTGTTAAAACTTCCCTTTAAAATCCCTGTCCATGTCGCGTTTGACATCCCGTTCCTTGATGTCGTGGCGCTTGTCGACAGTGCGTTTTCCCTTGCAGGTTCCGATTTCCACCTTTATAATGCCGTTTTTCAGATAAAAGCGGAGCGGAACAAGGGTAAGGCCCTTTTCATCGGTTTTTCGGCGCAGGCGTTTGATCTCCTGCTTGTGGGCAAGAAGTTTGCGGGTGCGGGTGGGTTCGTGGTTGAATTGGTTGCCGAATTTGTAGGCAGTGATGTGCAGCCCCACCAGCCACAACTCATTGTTTTCAATTTTTGCGTACGCATCGGTGAAGGTGAACTGGCCGTTGCGCATGGATTTTACCTCGGTCCCCACGAGTGCAATACCGCACTCCAGGACATCAACGATTTCGTAGTTGAAGCGGGCTTTTTTATTGACGGCAAGAACTTTCTCTCCCGTGGGTTTGGAAGAGGCCATGATTTATTTCTCCGCGATGACCGGCCGAAAGCCGAGATAGGGAGTGCAGAAATAGGGCGGCTGGCAGCCGCGGGTGGCTGCTGTTATTTCATTTGAGCGGGTGATCCAGGCACCGCCGCGCACTGCTTTTGCTCCGCCGAACGGGTACATGTCGGTATGCGCATTGACAGGATGAACGGTATTCACATTTGCCGCAAGACCCAGGCTCTTTGCATACCAGTCAGCGCACCATTCAAATACATTTCCCGACATGTCATACAAACCAAACCGGTTTGATCCTCCGGCCCCGGCAACACCCGGCGTGCGGGAGGTTTCTGCATCAAGGCGGGCACCCGATTCTATAAAACTTTCCGGATTTCCGGCTGTGGCGGCCCATTCCCATTCTGCTTCCATCGGAAGGCGCACAATTTTCCCCGGCATGGATAACTCTACCCGTGCTGACAGCCATTTGCAGTATGCCTCTGCAGCATAGGCTGAAATATAGGTGGCAGGATATGATCCGCTCCCGGTCGGATAGTTGTTATCCTCCCAGCCGGTAAGATAATATTCATCGGCCAGCTCATCTTTGACAAGCTGGGCCAGGTTTTTCTTTTGCCATTGGGGATTCTGTACCAGAAATGATTTGAACTGCTGGTTGGTGATTTCGGTAGAGGCTATGTAAAATGATGCCACTGAAACAGGGTGAGGAAATTCCGGTGAATATTCGCTTGAAAGCATCGATGCGGGGTCTTCGTTTTCACCCATGATATAGCGTCCGGATGGAATTGCCCGAAAGCTTACACTGTTGAATGAAACGCTTCCTCCGGAAGCAGTGCCCCGGGACGTGGAGAATGCAGCCAGTTTTTTACGGTAGATGTTCAACAGGGTCTGGAATTGCGGCACGGCACTCAGTTCTTTTTGTGTCAGGGGAATATGTTTTGGGTTTGGTATAATTTTCTGGTCATCCGCTGTTCCGGGCGGGAGAAGCGAATATAATAGAAAAATACCGTTTCCCGGCGCTGAAAGCAGCTTTTTATGCCGCTGGATAAATCCAGCCAGCCCGCCGGGAGTGAGTACTTTACCCCTGGTTTCGAGTATCAGTGAGGCGGCAAGATAGTCTTTCGCGAGGTCCGGATTATGGACAAACGGGAGTGCGGCATCGAGCAGGTCCCTGAAATTGCTGTAGGTCTCCGCATCCGGTTTTGCAGCGATTGCCTGCAGGGTCTCGGACAAGACCGGCGGATAATGATATTCTTCATTGAAGCGTTCAATTAATGCCCATTGGGAAAACTCTTTAAACGCATATTCAGCAAGTTTTCTGCTGTCGGCGATGGTGACATCAGACTCGATGGTTTCGCGGCGGGGGAAAAACGGGATGGCGAAAACAAAGTTTCCGACTTGCTTTTTCATGGTTACCGGTTCGAAAAAGGGCCGAGTAATGGTAATTTCACGGCTTCCTGCGGGAACTAGAATTTCACACGGAGTGACACCGGCTTTGATGCCGTCTATCCACACACCGGCCCGGACCGGCCGGCTTTTAAAGGTGATATACGTGCCGTTGGCGGAAATCCCCGGCAGAAAAAATACCAGGAAAATCACCAGCAGGATAACAAATCCGTAGATTGCCGTGAGATACATTCCGGGACGGATCCCGGCAACCGGTTTTAATTTTACTTTTACATCAGAAAAATCAGGGATAGGCCCCAGGTCTTTCTTTTTAAACAGTTTCAACAGCTTCTCAAACATAGCGCTGATTATAGAATGGCAGGTGTGACTTGTCAACAAGACAAAAATCGTGTTATGCTTTGTTCTCTAAAACAAGAGGTATTGCATGAAATGGAATGAACTGGAAACTCTGATCATTGAAAAGACAGAGAATCTTTTAACCTGGCGCAAGCGCCGCAAGCTGGTCAAAAAAGAAAAGCAGAAAAGAAAAAGCCAGATCGTCGACTGGGTCCAGGCATTGCTCTGGGCCGCATGTGTGGTGCTGGTGATCAACCAGTATTTTGTGCAGGCCTATGCAATACCCACCGGATCAATGGAAGATACAATTATCGGGGATGACCGTATCTTTGTCGACAAGTTTTCCTACGGCCCGGAACTGGTGCCCGGAGCGGTCAAGCTTCCAGGTCTGACAACCCCAAAGCGCGGCGAGATTGTCGTGTTTGTGAATCCTAAGTATTACAGCGAGATGGAGCGGGAAATATCTCCTGCCGAGGAATTGTTTAACCGGCTGGTGTACATGCTCACCTTTACCCTTGTCAACCGTGATGTCAAACCAAACGGTGAAATTGCACATCACTTTCTGGTAAAGCGGATGATCGGTGTTCCTGAAGACCAGCTGCGCATGCGGAACGGCAGGGTGCAGATAAAAGCGGCGTTTGAATCGGAATGGGAAAATGAAGACCAGCTCCAGGCCGAACAGATAAAACGCAGCTACCAGCTTCAGAAAAAGCTGTTTCCCTTCAATACCTATGATATTATTAAAAAGCACGCGATCATGCAGAGTACGCTTGCCTCAAAATTACCAATCGACCCTGCTCTCGCGGGCCTGGATGAACAGTACGCACGGGTGTTCTGCTACATGACGCTCGGCCCCGGCGGAAACCTCGACAGCCTTGGCCCGGAGGAGGTGGATATCCGTTTCAAATCGCTGTCATTGTATGCCAGCAAAATTCCAAATGTTGACAGAATGCCGGGAGCTGTCATTGATGCGGAATACAAAAAACTGATGATCCGCCGGTATTCAAAAAAACCGGTGAATCTTGCAAATATCACCCCCGAAAAACTTGAAACAGAATATCAGAAACTCATCCTTGCCTATAATCTTGTGTCCCGGGAAAAAATTGACTCGATGACCGCGGAGGAAATTGCCAGCGCGTTCAAAACAGTTCCGGTACAGTACATCTATGAATCCAGTGATTACCGCGATGCGTATTTCGAGGATTACTGGAAATACCGTACGCTTGTCAGCATCAATCCGTATTCCTGGCTTTCGAGAAACTATTTTACCCGGCGTGAGCTTGGCTGGTACATTCCTGCTGACGGATTTTTCCCCATGGGAGACAACCGGGACAATTCAAAGGACGCGCGGTATTTCGGTGCGGTGAAAACAGATCAGGCGCTGGGACGGTCAATGTTCCGCTTCTGGCCGATCCCCAGAATCGGAGGCATCGAATAGTCGATGTGGAACTCCTATGAACCGTACACATCAGAAAAGCATACACCGGCTGCTTCCGGATTTCTGGGAAAAATCGCGAAGTTCATTGCGGTTGTTTTTGTCTTCGTTGTTCTGCTCCCTGTTTTTTTAGCCGGGACCCTTGGTTTTGAATCCTCAGTCATGGAGCCGGTTTTTAAGGAGGGCGACCGTGTCATATATTCCCCGTTTGCCTACGGGGCGCAGGTCTTTGGCATCAGATTCCCCGGCCTGGGCAGGCCGATGCGCGGCGATCTTGCTGTTTTACAACCTGCATGGTATCCGGAAAAATCGTTTTTTCAGCATCTTCTTGATCCGGTGGTGAGCTTTTTTACTTTGAGAAACCTGTCGGCAACATCCGACCGTCGGGGCAGGGCTGTTTCGCCGTTTACTGTATCACGGGTGATCGGGCTTCCCGGCGATACCATCCGTGTTGAACAGGACAGGATATTTGTACGGCCCGAAAACGCACCCGAATTTATTCCAGAACTGTCTCTTGCCGCGCATCCCTACACGATAAAACCTGCTGACCTTGCCAGCGGCGATCCGTTGCTTTTTCAGGAGCCGAAAGAATATATGCTTCTGGCAGATGAATATTTTCTTGCCGGAGACAACAGGGCTTTATTCAGCGATTCACGGTTTCAGGGGCCTGTCCGGTTTGCTGCGATTCATGGAAAAGTGATTTTACGGTACTGGCCGTTTGAACGCTTTGGATCTCCGTAATATCCCTGGCAGCCATCCGGGGAACAACAGTCTCTATATTCATATCCCCTTTTGTCAATCGAAATGCAGCTATTGTGATTTTTATTCCGAGCCAAATGTTTCGGTCGAAATCCAGGAATGTGTTGTTTCCGGAATTCTTGACGAGATTTCCGGGTACGTTGATGTTCTGGAAATCAATTCCATTGAAACAGTATTTATCGGCGGCGGAACACCCAGTGCGCTGGATGCGGGAGTTTTCAAACGACTGATGCAGGGCGTGTCAGAACGCCTCCCGCATACGGTCAGGGAATGGACTATCGAGGCCAATCCCGAAACAGTGACAGAAGCGTTTCTGGACACTGCCGGTGAATTCGGCTGCACTCGTTTGAGCCTCGGCATTCAGAGTTTTGACGACCGGCTGCTGGCAATCCTGGGCCGCAGGGCAGGGCAGAAAGAGATTTTCGGCGCGATCGAAAGAATCAATAAAAAGTGGAAAGGTGAGGTTTCGGGCGATATCATCACCGGCATTCCTTCGCAGACGCAGGCAGAGGCAAATGATGATATCACCCGGCTCCTGTCGCTTCGCTGGGATCATTATTCAATGTATTCTCTCACTCTTGAACCCGATACACCCCTGTTTGACACAATACATTCCGGGAAACTGGAAATGACCCCGGCAGAAATCCTGGAACTGCACTGGTTTAAAACAGTGCAGCTGCTGCTTGGCCGCGGGTACACGCAGTATGAGATATCAAATTATGCAAAACCGGGATTTGAATGCAGACACAACATGCGGTACTGGACCATGGAGCCGTATATCGGTGTCGGCCCGGGAGCAGTTTCCACCCTGCCGGGCAAAAACAATACCATCGTGCGTATACACAATCTGCCCTCTGTTCATGGATATATTCAGAGCAGGCAGGACCGGGAAAAAATGAACCATGAAATCGTTTCTCCAAAAGAATTTTTACTGGAAAACCTGATGATGGGATTCCGGCTTGGGGCGGGTATCCAAAAAAAAGTGTTTCAGCAACGATTCACCGTGCCGCTCGATGAAATTGTTCCCGAAATGTGGAAGACATGGAAAAAGAACAATATGGCCTGTGATGCCGATGATGCATGGAAACTCACGGCCCGGGGCCGGTATCTGCTGGATTCGCTGCTGTATGAGGCAGCAGAACAATTACGCAAGGCAGGTCCCGTCAAACTTGCTTTCTGGGGGTGAGGAGGAAGAACCTTTTCCTGAGTTCACAGAGGCAAAAAGTGAAAATAACTTGTCGCTCGTGCAATAATGCTGAAATCGCAGGAACGTCAATACGGCAACAAGGTTTACTTTTTCACCTTGTAATGGCTCCGCAGATACCGTGCAAGATTTTTAAGCAGCGGATGACGCCGCGCTCCAATTCTGCCGTCGAAAAGGACATCGCCCCGGTGTTTTTGAAACCAGGAGTACAGCCGCTCGGCATGATCTCCTTCAACTGCAGGGGCCTGCGCAATTGCGACGAGTCTTTGCAGCTCGACTCTGGAAAAAACTTTCCGCATTGTCCCCAGCACAATAATAAAGCTTTTCCCGCCGGGGGCTTCCTCCACCCGGACGCCGCCTTTTTCCTCATCCGCTGCAGCGGGCTTTGCAGTTCTCCGGCGGCCCTTTGCCGGCTGCATTTTTTCGACTTTGGCAAGCGACTTGTTCATCTCGTCAATATGCAGATTATAGATGATGGTATGGGCCTGTTTGATAAGAAAAACCAGTCCCTCTGTATCGCATTTCGGCAGGAGCTTCCTGATTTCCTTTAACAGCAGTTCTTTTTGTTTCTCCGGCATTTTATAAAATCTCCTTTTTTTTATCTGTATATACCAGGTTCCATGATAATGGCAACACGGTCATAGTGCAAGCCATGGAAGCGGAACTCAGCAATTCTCAACATGACTATTAATTGCTGTCATGTTGAGGAAGCCAACCAACGGGAGGCGGTCTCAAAGCATAAATAAAAAACGAAGTACAAACTGCTGACTGCCGACCTGCTATGCATATCCTGTTTTAGCGGCATATTTATAAAATTCTATTGACATGTGAAATCCATGGTATTAACTTGGATTATAATTAAAAAAAAGAGGTAATTGCTTATGAAAAAGTATATTGGGTTGTTGCTTTCTGCTTTTATTATTGTCTTTTTCTTTTCATGTGAAAATTTTAATCTGATTGGTGCGGCATACTTCGGCGTTTATACAGAAATTCCGGATACGCCGGAACCGCTCACCTTTGCTATTGTCATCGCAGAGGGGGAACGGCTGAACCTGGGTGCGGTCAAGGGCGGGGACCCGGTTGATTTGCTGTTTTATTTTTTTGACGCATCAGCTGCGGCCCATGATGTCACCGCGGAAACAATATGGGCAGCGGATCCTGGCTCTGTTGCTTCCTTCGATGAGCCGGATGATTACCCGGGAAGATTGTCGCTTCATACCCCCGGTGACATTATCATTACCGCGGCATATCTGGACTACCCTCCGGAAACAGCCTCTGTTCATATTAATGGGCCGATATAATTTTTACTGATTGAATACCGGTAGTATTAATGTTAGGCTATTAACTGCTGCACCTCTGCATATTCATGTGCTACCGGAGTGACAGAAAGGGATGACAATATCTGTTTTTTTCAGCAGATATTTCATTTGAACAGTAATCAGCGTTTCGGGGTGAATCATCAAAGCCGCAGGGGGTATGCCGGTATAAAAAATCTGATACACCTTTTTATTTTCATTATTGCACTCACATGCGGGTGCATTTTCCCTGTGTGTGCCGACCCCTTGCGGCTTGCGATTCTGGAATTTCAAATCCGCTCTGCTGATCCAATGTTTCTGAATACCGGCAAGGGGATTGCAGAGATGTTCGCGACTGAATTTGCGTATTCACCGGAGATCGAGGTTGTCGAACGGCAGGAAAGAAACCGTGTATTTCAGGAACTTGGCATCAATCCATCCGGGGCCAAAGATATCACAAACCTTCTTCAGGCGGGACAGCGCCTGGAGACACAATACCTGGTTGCCGGCGATGCGGTCATTGCCCGGGACAGTATTACTCTGCATGTATCGGTTATCGAAACAGGGACGGGTGTGGTTGTTTTTCAATATGAGACAAAAAAAGCACTGGAACAATATGCGTTCGCCCTCACCACGTGTGCGGTTCAGCTCTTTCAGTTTTTCGGGGCTGATGTTCCGGACAATTTAAACATGCGCTATCACAATCCGCGTGAAAAACCGGTAGAATTTCTGGTAATGTTTTCGGATGCGATCGATGCAATGGACAGGAATGACCCTGCGGCTGCCCGGAATGAACTGATGAATGCGCGTACACTTGACCCCGGCGATGAAACAGTCAATGCATATCTCTCCAAACTTGTCCTCAACCCGGCTAAGTTTGAGATTGTCATCCCGCCGTATTTTCCGGCAACGAATCCTGCCCAGCTCGGCATTATCCCTTTTGATGCAATGTACCTCCGCAGCCTTTTGGCCAGGACACCTGAGCACCGGGAGGGTATTCCGTTTGAAGCAGATATCAGGGTCGCGATCGGGTACCAGACCCCTCTGGCAGAGAATTTCGGAATCGGGGTGGAGCTGGCGGGAAACTCTTTTAATGACCTTCTTGACGGTGCGACGGATGAGGATGAGGCAGAGGCGGGGCGCGGTCATTTTATGGGGATATTCAGTTTTGGCTGGGCCCCTTCGGACACATTATCATTGGGATTGTCATTGTCATTAATTCCCCAGTACATTATGGAATACAATTCAATAGCGCATACAACTGTTACGAACATTTTGACAGGCGGTTTTGGCGGAGCGGTTTCAATTGGGCTGCTTATAAAAAATCCGGAATCATCATTAATCTACGATGTTCTGGCGGGATTCCCTTTCGATACCCGGACGCGGATTAATGAAACAACAATGGAATTGTACAGGGTGCAGGCTCCGGTTTTTCTGGGGAACAGTCTTGTGGTTGCCCTGTTTGATCATACGTTCTTTTTTGTTTTAAAACAGATTAATGATATTTACTACGACCGGCTTGAATGGAACAGCAGTCTTGTCGTCGGTATCGAATATTGGCCTGTTTTCTGGCTGGGAATCCAGGCTGCCGCCGAAACAAATTTTGCAATGGCTGATTCACAAACGCGATGGGGCGCCGGCAGCAAAGCTGGTTTTACGATTCGCATACCCGGAACGGGCTGGGGCGGTTGGGACATAACTCTTGATTGCGCACTGCGGCAGCGCTCTTCGCGTATTGTCGCCGATGCCATGGTGTATGAGATTGTTCCTTCTTTCAGTATCTCCAAAACAGGGAGTTTTGGTTCGCGGCCTTCCCTCCGAATCCGCGAACAGCCGAACCTGCGAAGATGAAGAAGCCCTGATTTGGAACAAATGAATGGAGCGCAAGGAATGAAAGCGAATAACAATGAATCTGTTCACTGTCAGGATGTATAATTGTCAGGAGAAAACAGCCCCTTGCTTTTCCATATATGTCCTGTCCAGCTCCCCGCAATAATTGGTTGACATGATTTCTGCAATTTCTTTCCGTGAAAAGTGTTTGATGGCCCACATCAGTTTTACAACGAGCATCTCGATAGACTGATCATACCCCTCGATAGCGCCGAGATCCAAAGCTTGTTTTCCGACTTCATAACTTGACATCTTTGTCATGCCATGAAGGCACTGCGAGGCCACCACGACCGGCACCATTTCTGATTTCGCTTTCCTGAAAAAATCATTAAAATTATCCGGCAAATTACCGGTTCCGAATGCCGCAATCACCATCCCCCGGATTCGTTTATTGTCCAGCAGATAGACGAGATCTGTCGGGTCGGTGCCGGGGGTAAGAATGAAAGCGAGCACATCGGCGACAAAGCCGCTTGTCAGGTTGAGGTTACTGTCATGACGCCGGGGTGCAAAAGCCGAGAGCCGTATTTCTGTATCGATGTTGCCGGTATCCGGGGCATTGACGGTGCGGAAGGCATCGAGGCGTGATTCCGAGACCTTGGTCGCGCGGCAGCCCTGGACGATCCGCTCATCGAACAGGATATGAACACCGGAGAGGTCCATCACTGCCGCCATTGCCGCGTTGACCATGTTTCTGCGTGCATCGGAATTCAGGCTGCTGCCGGGGATCTGGCTGCCGGTAATGATAACCGGTTTGCCGATGTTCTGCAGGGAAAGGGAAAGCGCAGCGGCAGTATAGGCCATGGTGTCTGTTCCGTGTGTAATGACAAACCCGTCGAACGCTGCAAAGCGTTCGTGTATGGCAGCGGCAAGTGTATCCCAGAGTACAGGGGTCATGTTGCTGCTGTCGATGTTTGCGATATTGACCACCGAGAATTCCGCGATGTCTCCCAGATGGGGTTCAAGGCTCATCAGGGCATTCACTGCTTCTTTTTCGCCGGCCGGGACGAGTATGCCGGCTGCATTTTTCTGCATGATGATCGTTCCGCCGCAGGTCAGGACGAGGAGTTTTTTCTTCATGATTTTAGTATAGCCAAGGAGTATATAATGATTCAAGTAGCCATGCTGAAAGAGGAAAGATCACCGATGATGAAACGCAGGTGAGTGTTATTGATCAAAATGACGATAATGCTCCACTGAACAGAGTGCGGGGACATCGCTCGCCGGGTTTTTATTATGAAGTGAGTGTATTATGCAGTAATTGAATATCTGCAATAAAAAACCAATTATTAAATACATCAGAAATAGAACTTATAAAACCGGCACAGATCAACCATGCTGCGGGGAGGAGAGCTGCATCAATGCCTTTCCCTGTTCCATGACTATGAAGCCGGCAAGACGGAGCAAAAACAGTCAAATCGTGAGCTGACGGATAAGATCTTCTTCGGCCTGGGCCATTTGGGTGAGGATCCGGGCTGCGCTTGATATCTCTTCAACCTGATCCCGTATTTCCCGTGATGAAAGGGTTATTTCTGTAATTGCGATGTTGTTCCGGTTATTTGCCAGTACCAGTTCATTCATCGATTTTTTCAGGTCCTCGGATAATCCGGTCATTGAGCGTGTCAGCTCCATCATGACCGTGCTCTTTTTTTCATTGACCAGGGAAGCCTCCATAATGTTGTCGAACGATGATTTCACTTTTTCCGACAACCCGTAATTCTTGTTCACTTCCAGTATGCTCTGCTTCACCGATACCGTCGCTTCATCAACACTCTCAAGCACTGTCTCGATAAGCCCTTTAATATCGGTATTTGCCTGCCCGGATTTTTCGGCGAGGACCCGTATTTCATTGGCAACAACTGCGAATCCTTTGCCCTGTATCCCCGCGTGCGCGGCTTCTATTGCCGCATTCAGTGAAAGCATTTTTGTTTTTTCGGTAATCTCTTCGACCAGATGGATAATTTCACGGATCTTGAGGGCCTGTCCGGCGAGGTTTTCAATTGCTGTTGTCGTCTTTTCCGAAATTGATTTGAGGGATTCCATTCCCCTGACGCTTTGAAGTACTGTGTCATTTCCCGCAGTGGCAGCCCGTGATGTGTCCCCGGCTGCGTGGATTATTTCTCCGGTGTCCTGCGTAACCCTGGAAATATTTTCGAGCAGGGAGTCCACCGCCCTGTCAGTCTTCTTCAATATGCCGATTTGTGTTTCATTGGCCGTGAGGATTTGATTCATGGTTTCTGATATATGGGAGGTCAATTGTGCGGATTCGGCCGCGCTGTTGGAAAGAATTTCACTTTCAATAAAAAGCTGGCGTGTATGATCAGTAATGGAAAGAATCAGGCTGCGGAAAGAAAACGGCTCACTGTTCAGAGTCGCAAAAACGACTCCGTTGTCAACTCCCTCATTGATAAAGGGAATAAGCTCTTTCAGGTATACCGGCAGGGCGATCGCCTGAAATCCCTGGTCGATACACTCTCTGATCGCATGTTGAAAACTGTCCAGACTCCAGTCGCCTCTGCGGATCTTTTCCGGGATGACAAGCCTCACCTCTGTATTGCAGCCTGAAAGGATGGCCTCAGCCTGCTTTGCCCCGTCGGCTACCGCTTTCCAGAATTTCTCGTCGCTGGGAAGGATCACTGCGATCCTGATAGATTCATGATGTTTGTTCTCCATTGGTTTTGCCATCGCCTGCCGGGCAGTCTCGGAAAGAAGCATTCCCTTGTTTTCATCCCAGTACTCTTTATAGTTCTCCGGGGTAACCAGTTCTATCTTTGTCAGAATGCGGTTTATGGGTATTTGTTCTTTTGTGACAAGAAAATTATACAGGTACATTGCCGGGTTAAAGCCCTGTAAATACGGGCTTTGGGAAAGTGTCGCTTTGATCACTCCTCTTTTAACATACTCCATGGTCTCATCCGTCAGGTCGTGACAGACAATGGCAACGGATTTGTTTTCTTCCCGGACGGCCCTTGCTGCAGCCGCAGGGACCGTGCCGTCGGTGACATAGATACCTTTCAGGTCTGGATATTTTTTCAGGCATTCAAGGGTTTTCCGGTACGCGATATCCGGATTTTCGTGTTCCTCGATAATTTCCGCGATTCTGACTTTCGGCGCGTTATCTTTCAGGAATTTTTCGAATGATTTCATCCGCACAGACGCGGAGACAACATCAAAGTTGTTGATGAAAACAATCACCTCATCGGAGCTGTTGATTATTTCTGCCATTGCCTTTCCGCAGAGTTCTCCCTCACGAATGCTGTCTGCGCCGATATAACAAAAACGTCTGCAGGGCGCTGCGGTAATAAAATGAAAGTTTGTGATGGCATCAAAAATGTGTTCTTGAAGAAGTGAATGGTATCTGGCAAAAATTGTGCTGTTCGGGAGTACCTGTTTTTTTTTTGCCGGCACTAAAACTTCGGGTTGTACGGTCAGGTCTCCCCGCGAAACATCCGATAAAGACAAGGAAAGATTTTCAAGCGTTCCGGTAATTCCATCGAGCAGCGGGGACGCAATGCTTTTTGAAATTATTGCCGATTCTTTAATCCGGATTATCAACGCAATTCCCGCGGCACTGATGCACAAAAGAACACCAGCTGCGGCAATCCAGAACAGCGGGGTGCCTGCAAAAATCCCGGCGACAGATATGCCAAAGGCAGCAAGGCCTGCGCAGAAGATAATTATTAACAGAATTATCACCGAATCAAATTTCTGCCCTTTGAATACGCTCGCCATCCGGCAGCCCCCTCACACTCCATGCTCACAAATATAAGTATAGCTTACATTCCGGAGTTGATAGTAAACAAATTTGAATAAAAGTACCCTGCATTTGTCTAGTATTAATTGGTAAAACTATGCTATATAC
>JAFGJO010000038.1 GCA_016929065.1 Spirochaetales bacterium
CGCCGAAGGTAGTGAGCACGTTGCGCAGCTTTCCCGCCTGAAACGCCTGTTTTTTCTTTTCCGCGAAGGCGTTGGCCCAGAGGGAGAATGCTGAATTTTCGGCGTTGAAGATTCGCAGTTTTGCTATTCCGGTGATGAGCTGTAAAATGATTCCCTGATTCCTGCCGTCAAGCTCGATAACGCGTCTTTCGCGGCGTACCAGGAAGAAACTCACCCAGAAAACGAAGACAAGACCGGCGGCGAACAATCCGACGGCGACCCAGGCCATACGAGGACTAAAATAGAATAAAAGCCCCAGGTTTATAAGGGAAAACAAACCTGCCATTACCGTGTTGACAACGATACCGGAGAGGGCCATCCGGATTGCGCTGATGCCCATGCTGCGTTCCGCCAGGTCACCGGCACTGTACTTGCTGAAGAAGGGAACGGGTAGGCTCAGTAAACGATCCCACAGTGCCGCCTGAACGGAACTGTCCATTTTACTTTCCACCCGCAGAACCGCAATCCCCCGTGTGATCTCGAATAGAAACGTCGCAAGTGCACCGATGACGAGAAGTGCTGCCAATTGAACGAGCTGTCCCGCCTGCGCCGCCGGAATAATGGTGTCGAAAAGCAGTGCCGTCATTCCCGGGACAAGCAGGCTTAAAAGCGCGCCGCACAGACCGACCAAAAAAACAGTTCCGATGTCACGGGCAGAGCCACGCATCCCGAGCCGGATGAGATCCCTGCCGCGCAGCGGCGTATTCGGAAAGGGACGATAGAAGACATGGGCGTGGCCGGCAAGTGATTCCGCTGTTTCTTCGTCGATGGGTCTGGCACTACCCTCGACCGGGTCGAGCAGTTCGTATCGTCTCCTGGCAGAAGGTATCGCGGCCAATGTACGCTGGTCGGTTTCACGGAAGACCAGAAGCGGACCGTTGTCCTGCTTCCACCAGTTCCCTTTCAAGGTGACCTGCCTGATGCGGAACGCGGAGGCGCGGCAAATTTCTTCCAGAGTTTCCGTTGCGTTCACCTCCGACTTGCCGGCCCAGGAGGATTGTATTTTGATACCGGACGCTTGTCCGACCATCCGGCAGGCTGCAAGAAGCGGTTCTCGCTTGTCAATTTCCGGGTCAACCAGCAGCCTCGGCGGGTTCAGGATAGAGGAAAGACGGGAAAACCCGCGCTTTAGCTTGGAAGCTTGCGCTTCTGTGCGAGATTCCATTTTTGCCTGATCGGCTATTGCTTCACGGCGCGTATTCGCTGTGGCGCAGGCGAGGATGTAGCTGCTGAAGGCCTGCAGCGCCGACAGGAGCTCTCCGTTCTCCAGGGATGGCCATTCTTCCTGGAAGCAAAGGTCGAGGTCTTCCGAAGCCGTGAGCCACGCTCCCCGGGTCAACGGGAATTGCCCTTTTCCCGTCGGTACGGAAAAATCCTCCTGACCCAAGAAAACGGCCTGGCCGGAATCAAGTTGAATCCAAACAGTCTTAAAACCCGGATGGACAGTGCCGCCTTTTGCTATTGTCTCCCGGCCCCTTCCGCCCAGATCTTTTGAGTCCCTCGGCATAATCTCATGTTTTCCCACCGCAAGGGATGCGTTTCTGATCCAGCGCCGAAGGAGCCTTTGAATGTCGTCCGCCTTGCCGGGGTCGTTTGCGAGCCTGAGGAATTCCTCGGCATCCATTTCCCGCAGGACCGTGCCGAAGACGCCCGCTGCCAACAAACCACGATCTCTTCCTCCTGTGGCATTGTCAACGCCCAGAAGAATATCCCCTTCGGGCACAGAGAAAAGGGGTTGGCGGCCGCCTGCCGGGCAACCGTTTATCAATCGTACTGAAAAAACATCCACATGTCCGCATTCCACAACCCAGATCTTGTCCTCTCGATCCAGGAGGAGAGGACTGTTCCCGGTGGACGTGCGAGTTGTTCCTGAATTCGCGATCAGGTCTGTGGTTTCACGCATTGTATTTCCTCTGAACCTTTAGTGCACCTTGATCATTTCGGCGTAGAGCCCTGCCTTGTTCTGAAGCTCCTCATGAGTTCCCCGCTCCACCACCTCGCCTTTATCCAATACAATGATCTCTTCGCAATCACGGATGGTGGAAAGTCGATGGGCGATGATGAGGCAGGTGCAGCCCCGCTTCCTCAGGTTGTCGTCTACGATTTTCTCTGTGTTTGGATCCAAAGCGCTCGTGGCTTCATCCATCACAAGGAGGGCGGGATTATTGACAAGAGCCCTGGCAATCTCCAGCCGTTGACGTTGCCCTCCGCTGAAATTGCCTCCCGCTTCTCTTACGTTACTCTGATAGGCTCCGGGTCTCGCCGCGATGTCATCACTGATGCAGGCATCGTTGGCCGCTTCGGCCACATCGTTTTCCGGAATTGTTTCGTCCCACATGGTGATGTTATTCCTGACGCTGTCCTCGAAGAGGCAGCTGTCCTGATCCACCAGGGAAACGGAGTTCGCGAGGAGGGCCCGGGGAAGATCCCGGCGCGGTTTTCCATCAAAATGGATCAGCCCCTCCCAGGGCTCGTAAAGGCCGGCGATAAGTTTCGCTATCGTTGATTTCCCCGAACCGGAAATTCCGACAAGTGCGATACGTGCTCCGGGAGAGAGCTTGAGGTTGAAGTTCTTGATAAGAGGGGGAGCCAGACGGCTGTATCCAAACGTCACGTCGCGCAGTTCCAGCTCACCGGAGAGTTTCGATTTGGGCGCGTCCACGTCGGTTGCGGCAACCCCCTCTTCCCGCCAGAAAGAGTCAGCGGATTTGTGCCGGAGCACGTCGTCCAATCGATTTATATTGGCTTTCGCTTCCTGGAGCTTCGAACCCATTGTCACAAGCTGGTTGACCGGTCCCATAAAGCTCGCCATTAAACTTTGCAAAGCCACCAACGTTCCCATGGTCATGTGCCCGCCGATCACGCGTAACCCGCCCACGGCGAGAATGGCAGCTGTGGTGATTGCCGACAGGAAGGCGGGGACCGCGGCCAGAAACTGGGACGGCACGGACAGTTCCTGGCGTGCATTTTCGGCTTTGGCCTGAGAACCCGCCCACTGCTCGAAGAAATCACCCTCCATCCCGCCGGCCTTGAGGGTTTCTATCATTTGAAGCCCGTTCATGGAAAGGGCAAGATTTTTGCCGATTTCCTGTTGGAGCCGTTGATTCATGACATCTCGTTTCTTGGAAACGAGTTTCAGGGCGATCAGGTTTAGGGCCGCGATACCGACTCCGACCAGGGTCAGGACCACATCGTATGAGAGCATGACCACGGCATAGAACACTGCCATGACGAGGCTGAAGATCGTCGTCGCCAGTTTGCCGGACAAAAGTTTGGCGACGTCATCGTTCAATTTGACCCTGGTTCCGATTTCACCTGCCATGCGCTGAACAAAAAAATCCATGGGAAGGCGCACGAGGTGCCGGAAAAACCGTGCCGAACTTGAGGTAGCAAGCTTTACTTCAAGCTTCAAGAGGTGGGATTCCTGGAGCATTGTCAGTACGCCGCGAAAAACAGCGGTTATTCCCATGGCCACGAGGAGCGGGGCAAGCCAGCCGTTCATTTGGGAGACCAGGAGATCGTCTACAAATATCTTGGAAAAGGCGGGCAGGATGAGTCCCGGGATAACAAGCAGGAGACCGGCCACCATCACATACGAGAGTGTTGTTCGGAGACCTGAGAAGCGATTGGCCAGCGAAGCGAGGAGGGATCTCCTCTCGCCGCCTTTCGTAAATTGAGGCGTCGTTTCGAAACTCAGGACAATTCCGGTGAATGACATATTGAATTCTTCCAACGATACGACGCGGGGTCCTGTTCCGGGATCGTTGAGATACGCATGTCCTCTCCGTATGCCTTCCAGAACCACGAAATGGTTGAAATTCCAGAATATGATCATGGGAAGCGGGACTCCCTTCAGCTCCTCGGTATCCACGCTGAAGCCATGAGCCTCCAGCCCGTATTTGCGGGCCGCCTTCAACATATTGGAAGCCTTGCTTCCGTCCCTTGAAACCCCGCACTCGACGCGCAGCTCCTCAAGCGGCACGATACGGCCGTGGTAGGCGAGGATCATGGCGAGGGACGCAGCGCCGCATTCCGCGGCCTCCATCTGGAGCACCGTCGGCGTCTTGACACGTTTTTGCTCCCACCGCGGTTTCTCCGACCGTTCCGTTGTACTGGCCATCACTCGATCCCCTCTGTACGTGCATTCGCCGAAGGAAAGAGCAGTTCGATCACCCGCTGTCGGGAGATTGTCACCGAGGTTAGGCACATCGTACCGGTCTGCAGTTTGATGGCCGGACCTTTGGAAGACGACCACTTATACCCCGTCAGAGTCGTCGGATCCGGGATGAGATCCACGGTTACCTCGATCACGGGACCTTGCTGAGAGAGAGTCTGGACCAGCGATTCGTTCTGCAGCGTTTGCATCATACCCTCAAGCGAGGAGGGGTACGTGGAGACATGCGTGACAAGACCCTTGAGAAATCCGTATTGCGATTGCTCGACGCCAAGGGGTGAAACTTCCGCCGTCATTCCCTGCCTGATCGCCTCTCCCGTGCCGGCGGGGAAGTAGAGCACCGCCTGCAGACTGCCGATTTCGGTGCCTTCCAGTTCAATCCTCATCAGTGGTGTGCCCTTGACAACACTCGCTCCCGTCCTGACCATCAGCTCGAGGATTCGACCGGAAAAGGGGCTGGTAATTTTTGATGAAGCGGCATATTCATTCTGGAGCGTCTGCAGCGAACGTTCGGCTTGTCGGATGCTTTCTTCAAGAGATCCTCGCTCCTGCTGGAGTGATGGATTCAGCCGATCAAGATCGGCGCGCATCCCGTCAAGAGATGTGGAAGCCTCTCGAATGCGGGATAGGATCTCAGGCTGATCCACTCTTGCCAGGGTGCGCCCTTTATCGATCATATCGCCGGGTTCGAAATAGATACCTTTCACCTCGCCTGCGCTGCTGGACACGATTTCGTGCACGCCGCCCGCACTCATCAACATCCCCTGGCCATCCACTTTAACCGGGATGTACCCCAAAAAACCCCAGACAACCGCGCAGATAATAAGCCCGCCGATCACCAGCAAGGAGAGCCAGCCCTTGCGAGAAGCAATTTGCATAATAACATCCAGCTGCTCCGGTGAAGATTGCCGCTCCAGAGCTACCTTACGGAACATCTGTTCCTTCATGATCATCCTCCCTCATGACGGCGTTTTGACCTTCGACGACGAACCGATAGAGAAGTGATAGACCATTATGACGATCTATTCCCGCACACCAATAGACTTTCGATTCACATTGTAACATGCGGGAATACCAATTTCAAGGAGTTTATCTATTTCCATATAGCAACGTGTACAACGGTATTGTATCCATCCGATAGCGGTTTTACCTGCTCTGTCAATACATTTCATGAAAACTCATGAGAAGAATTCCTTTTTGAAAGCCCCGCACCACATTTGTATGTATTGGAAGAAATCTAAAAACTGAAGTTTTTAGATTTCCTATGATTACACTATGTGGCAGCACTCTCTTGTAAGGCACAGAAATATACTCCATAGTTTCGCCCAGCACCAAATATCATATTTGGTGCTGGGCATTATGATCGGATATACAGACAATTTGGAAAATTGTCTGTATATGTATCATCCCAAAACCTCTATCATCCCAGACAGCAGAATGTCATTCAGAAGTTGTTTCACGACCGCTTTGCTTGTTTTGAGGCGGTGTATGAAGAGCAATACGCGGCTTCATGCGGAAAATATCGTTTGCCGGTAATCCAGCGGGCGGTGGAAGCTTTCAGGTTGTGGACCACCGGGATAACTGCATTGCTCAAAAACTGCAACTTCCCAAAAAATCACATACTATAAGGTGACAGGTGTGTCTTTCTCAGATTAGAGTTCGGGATTTTCAGGTTGATACACCGATTTCAGCATGCTATACTTGAAGCAGAAAGGATGATGGGTAAAGCAGAGTACATTTTATCGTTGACTCCGGCTGGGTACTGGGATGGGCGTTCAACGGCGAGCGGGGGGAAATTCCGACAATCGGAAATGATTTGTTATTCCTGACAAACGCTGCTTCCTGGCTGAGTCCTCCCACGCAATAAACTGCCGGCTGGAAGTTCGTGGTTCAGGATGATTTTTCGGATTTTTGAAAAAAATAAAAGAAAGAAATTCTCACGCAGAGACCGCGCAGATCACGGAAAAGGAGGAGCTGGGAGCGGCGTAATCTCTGTGTGAATCGAAAATGAAAAAGCTATTTTAAAATATCCGGTGAATATATTTTTTCTCTTTCATCGACAGAGTATCGTACATTAATTATGTAAAATCAATATAATAAATTCAATTTGCATAAATAAAAAGGTTGTACTGATTTATAAAAAATCCGGGATAAGCTGGCGGTTATGCCGGAATAAGAAGAGAATTTCTCGCAGAGCCCGCGGAGGACGCAAGGGGGAAGAAAAGGGTGACTAAGCCCTGTTTTGGGCATGGATGCCCAACATCGATTGGTTTTATGGAAAGGCAAAAACCAGTTGAGGGAGCGTATCGTATTTTTATATAAAGTAATGATTCTGTCTTTAATTATTATTTTCTATGAAGCTCTCTTTTTTCTTGTCCTCTTGCACCCGACATAAAACCGGTGATATAGTAGGTTCTTGTTTACACGAACCCGTTTTCAGATACTCTCCATTCTCCTCATGTTTTCTGCGGTTTTCTACGGCTGCGGAAATGAGAATGCAGGCCAGCCGGATACCAGTCTGTTAACCGTCACGGATCTTGCCGGCAGAACTGTTTCATTCGCTGCATATCCGAAGCGCATCATTTCACTTGCCCCCAGCAATACCGAAATCCTGTTTGCTCTCGGGGCAGGGCAGAACATTGTTGGCAGAACAAAATACTGTGATTTCCCGGCAGAAGCATTGTCCATAACAAATATCGGAGATCTGGGGAATCCCGACAGGGAGCTTGTTTTGTCTTTAAATCCTGACTGTATTGTTGCAAGTTATAAAACACAGGCACAGCTCTTTGATTTTTTCTCACGGTATAATATCCCGGTCATTATTTCCGAGGCGACCTCATTCAATCAAATCGCCGAATCCATCAACCTGCTGGGGAATGCGACGAATAAAAAGGACGCAGCAGAAAAAATAGTGCAGGGCTTGAAGGAGAAAACTGCAAAACTGGAAAAACAGCTGGAAGGAACTGTGCCGGTCCGCTGTTATTACGCAGTTTCATTCGGGAATTACGGCAACTGGACTGCCGGGAAGGGGAGTTTCCTGCATGACATAATCGAAAAAGCAGGCGGCGAGAATCTGGGTGCTGTCATCGGCAAGCCCTGGGGGGAAATCAGTCCGGAGACGATCGTCTCCCTGAATCCGGATGTCGTCATCCTGGGAAAGTATTCCGGGCCCGTTGGCACGCTTGCCTCGTCTGCGGGGCTGAGGGAACTTGTTGCGGTTAAAAATAACCGCATCATAGTGGTGGATGATGACCTTGTCGGAAGGCCCGGGCCGCGAATCGTAGACGGGCTGCAGGAGCTGGCGGAAAAACTGCATCCGGATGTCTTTATTAAACGGGATGTTCAACCATGAACCCGCATAAATTCAACATAGTGTTTCTTTTCTTTTGTTTGATGCTCATCGCTGTGTGTACGGCAAGCATCCTGATCGGAACAGGATTGTCTGTTCCCGATTCGATCCGCAGTATTGGGAAATCGCTATTTACTATTAATATGTTTTCTGAAGCAAGCAGCCTCTCAGAGAGGGCAGGGGACATTATGAACACCCGCCTCGCCCGGATTGTCCTGGCCATGATCGGCGGGGCAGGACTTGCGGTATCCGGAGCTATCCTTCAGTCGCTGCTGCGCAATTCTCTTGCAGACCCTTATTTTATCGGGGTCTCTGCAGGTGCATCGTTCGGGAGTGCCTTGATGTTTTTTCTTCCCATCGTGGGAATTACATTTGTGTTTCAGGGGGTGAGTGTCCTTGCGGCATTTCTGGGTGCGCTCGGTGCTGTCTTCGCCGCCCTTGTTCTTGCGCGATCGCGGCACCGGCTTGAATCAACCCATCTTATCCTTGCGGGGATTGCCATCAGCACCTTTTTGACCGCGATGGTTTCCGGCCTCATGATTCTGCGGCCGAACCAGTATCAGCTCATCGTTTTCTGGACACTCGGCAGTTTTGCTGATGCAACATGGGAAAAGGTGCTCTGGACACTGGGCCCGGTAAGTGCGGGAATTGTCCTTGCTCTTGTTTTTGCCAGGGATCTGAATCTTATGCTCCTGGGAGAAGAAAAGGCGCAGAGCCTTGGACTGCCGGTCGAGAAACGAAAAAAAATGCTTTTGGCAGTCAGCGCATTGATGGCGGCTTCGGTTGTCGCATCCGCCGGCATTATTGTGTTTGCCGGATTGATTATCCCGCATATTGCCCGGCTTTTGATTGGCAGCGACAACAGGAAAGTAATTCCCCTCTCTGCGGTGTTGGGCGCGGTGTTTCTGCTGGCAGCCGATACGCTCGCACGCAATCTGTTTGCGCCCGACCAGATCCCCATCAGCATTATCACCGCACTTGCGGGCGCCCCGTTTTTTATTTTCCTGCTTGTCCGTAAAAAAAATGACAGGACAAGGAAAGACCATTTATGATGAATATTCCGGTCCGTGTGCAGAACCTTTCATTCAGCTATTCCGCAAAGCCGATTCTTGACAACATCTCGTTTTCATGTACTTCCGGGACGTTTACCGCAATCCTCGGACCGAATGGTTCCGGTAAAACAACACTGCTTCGGAACATCTCCGGCTGGCTCAAGCCGGCGCCCGGGACAGTATTTATTTTTGACAAAGATACCACCCTCTTAAAAGAGAAAGAATTGGCGAGGCGTATCGCATGTCTTCGGCAGGAACACACGGGCGGATTTGATACTACGGTGTATGATCTTGTTTTTCTTGGCCGTTCACCGTATATTCCCTATTTAAGCGGGCCAAAAGAAACTGATCGCTCTGCCGTGGCAGATGCTCTTGCACAGACGGGGATCGAACACCTGGCAGAACGGAACATCAGCACCTTGAGCGGCGGAGAACTTCAGCGGGTTTA
The DNA here is from genome assembly GCA_016929065.1 of Spirochaetales bacterium. Classification (GTDB taxonomy): domain Bacteria; phylum Spirochaetota; class Spirochaetia; order SZUA-6; family RPPD01; genus RPPD01. The sequence continues at coordinate 9,063 of JAFGJO010000038.1, forward strand.
TATTGCCCAGGCTCTGGCCCAGAACGCGGACATCCTTTTACTGGATGAACCGGTGACGCATCTGGATATCAAATATCAGCTGGAAATACTGTCCCTGATCAAGCTTCTGCAGAAGAACAATACCCTTACGGTAATTGCGGTATTGCACGATTTAAACCTTGCAGCGTCATTCAGTGAGAGGATTATTCTCCTGAAAGAAGGAACTGTATTCAAAGACAATACGCCCCAAAAGATATTGACTCCAAAAAATATCGGGATGGTGTTTGGAGTACATGTCCGGCTTGCCGCTCACCCCGATACGGGTATTCCCCAGATCATGATGAAATACAGCAAGGAAGCATTGGAAAAATGAGTCACGATAACACGGTCTCTGTTACCTCTGAAGAACGCAGGCGCGGAACACGTCTGTTTTTTCAAAGCAGTTTTTTTAACGGCTTTGCCTTTGCGTTTCTGGCGGACAGCATCGTTCAGCTGATCGCCATTCACTTTGGGGCAACGAATCTGCAGCTTGGGTATCTGGCATCGGCTATCCATGTCAGCGGGTTTGTTATGCTGATTGTGCCCGTCCTTCTCGGCGGCAGGAAAATTGTCACAGTTTATTTTTTATTCTGGCTTTTGCGAGGGCTGTTGTCGCTCGGTTACGGCGGGGTTGTGTTTCTGGACGGACAGCCGGCAGTTGTTCTGATACTGGTTGTCTATACATTGTTTGCTGTATCCCGGAATATCGGAACTGCGATGGACAGCCCGCTGAAACACATTTTGTTTCCCGTAGAAAAACGGGGAAAACGTATCTCAAGGAATCTTTTCTGGTTTCAGGCATCACGGCTTTTGGGCCGGCTTGGAAGTTATCTCCTTTTCATGATCGATTTTTTTAATTCTATCCTTGGACTGGTTTTTATTCAGTATCTGGGAGTGGTCTTTAACTCCATTACAGCGGTTCTGATTAAAAAAATACCTGTGCAGGAACGTGTGGAAAAAACCAGTCTGGGCAAAGTTGCGACTATTGCCATGCAAATAGTGCATCACAAAGAACAGTTGATGATTCTGTGTCTGTACCTGGTGACCATGGTTGCATTTATTTTTGTGTCACTGCTCGTTGCATTTCAACGGCGGGTTCTTGAATACTCTGAAACGACGGTATTGCTGATCCAGTTTTTTGCCAGCTGCGGCTATATTGCCGCGACGGTTGTTGCCCCGAAATTTATCGATAAAATAAAAAGTATTCCGGTTCTGCTTGTCGCATTCGGCTCGCAAATCCTCTGCATGGGTATACTGATATTCATCCCCGTCGACATCCATATCGCGATAATGATTATCCTCGTCGTGATTATGTATTTTGTGCATTCTATCCTGTTTATTATGAGCAACAAACTGCTGCTTGGTATTATTCCTGTTGCAGATAAAATCGGATTTTCAGTGGTTGTTAATTTTTCAACAGCCATTGCTGCACTTGTATTCGGTGCCGCAGCAGGAGGCCTGGCGGATATCTCCGAGGCGAATTCCTTTACTGTATCTCATATATATTCATTGAGTTTTAATCTGGGTGGCCTTGTCTGCGTGATTGGCTTTTTCTGCACAATTATTCTGTATAAATATAAACAAAAGAAACTCATTGATATCTGATTGTTACGGCTGCAGCAGCCTGACAATGATCTGGATAAATCCGATCAGGGCACCAAGGATTGCCCCGAACACATTGATCCATTTCAGATGTTTGGCGATGACCATCATTAAAAGGTTTTCAACCGCAATCACGTCGAGGCCATTGATTTTATTGACGACCAGTTCCTTGATATTCAGGCTCTGCATGGCGTGAGGGATTTTATCGGCCAGCACTTCCTTGAGGGTGAACGCCGTGCGCATCGCAAACTCCCGCTGCATTGTGTCGCTGACGCCGAAAAAATCCTTGATACTCCGGTCGCCCTGTTGTTCGCAGTACGCAACTATATAGCCGGTAATGGCGGCTGAGGCATTCTTTTTAAATGAATCGGTAAAGACCGATGTCATGATTGTATCGCTCACGCCCTGCGGGGTTATGCCGAAGATGTCATGCGCCAGTGTTCCAAGGGTTTCTGATTCGTGCGAGGCAAGGAAGGATGTAATGCCCTTTGCAATTTTCCCTCCGATATCCTGGGTCTGCAGGAACTTGAACAGTCCGGCGACAAACTGCTGAATTTTTTCATCAGGGTCAATTTTCTGGGATTTTAAAATACCCTTGATTCCTTTTTTTCTGATATTCGATACTGCCTTCGAAAACGCTTTGACAATTTGTTCCTTGTTTTCTTCCTCATCAAAGATATGTTCCAGATGTGTGACCAGATTGTCGATGATCTCCGGCATGTTTTCACTGATGGTTTTGTCGTACTGGCCGACAGAGACAAAAATACGCTGAATAAGGTTCAGCTTTGCCATTACTTCGTCCAGAAGAAGTTTGCCCCGTACTTCAATGGTTTGGCGTACAACCGGAACTTTCAGCCATGCAATGATTGCGTCGCGCAGAAAAGGCAGGATTGACCGGAAGAGATCGGCAGCCATAACAGCCATGTCATCGGAAACAAATGCCGAGATCGTACTGTTTTGATCGACATGTCTGTGCGCCCATTTCTGAAGGATGGAAATTAATTTTTCATGGAACTCGGGATTCATGATCAGGTTTTCGAGTTTGTTTTTAAGTCCTGCTTCAATATCGATAGATGCCAGTATTTCGGAAAGCGGCTTGTCTGCGATTGATGATAAAAAATGATTAAGGACCGCTGCCGCACCGTCTGTAAAGGCAGGGCTGGTAAACAGGGAATCAAGAAGGCCCTGCAAAAGCTCCGATATGGTTGTCTGAATGAGCGGCAGCTTGTCTTTTGCTGCTTTGGCAAGCGGGAAGCTGAGGAGGTCCTGTGAAAACTCATATACCTGTTGTTCAATTGACTCGGAAACGGCAGGAGACGCAAGCTGGCTGCGGACAGCATCTTCTGTCAACAGCTGGTTCGCGACCATGTTGCCAATGGAATCAGCAAGATTATATCGCTGTTTGGGGATGATCCCCGGAGTAAACGGTATTTTGATGCCGAATATCCGCTTTTCTTTCAGCGGCCGAAAAAGCATGCGGATTGCAATGTCATTGGTAATAAATCCGATTGCTGCGCCGATGACGGGGGGAAGAATCCAGGGGAGCAGCGAGAGTACATCATCCCAGTTCATTTTATTTCCTGTGACCTGGTTTCTGCTTCTTTTTTTGTGGAAAATATTTCAAGGTGAGAGCCGTATACCCAGCCGCGGCTTCTGCCGTCCTCGATCTTGTACCAGTAATCTGTATTATCGCCGATGTTTTCTTTTTCAAGCGAGCGTTCGATGATTTTGAGCAGTTCGCCTTTGGCAAGAATGGTCAGCGGTTCGCTGTCGCCCTGTGGGAGTGCACGGACACGCAGATACCGGGTGAGGTTGACCGCCCACAGAGTCCGGGACTGCAGGACCGGTGTCGGGGGAAGGGTGATGGTTTCCTTTTCTGAATCTCCGCTGCAGGAACCCAGAAGAGCAAATACAATACCAAGAAAAACAAACAAATTCTTCATAGGGGTGTTGTACCATAATTCACCAGCTCAAGCAAGAGAGAGAAGTGAATGCACTGTTTCTGTTTTGAAAACAATTGCTTTTCAAAGAATCACCCGCTTTCTCTGCAGTTTTTTTTCGCGTCTGTATCCATTGTATTTTTTCTTGAATTTCGTGGTAAAAAAAGAGATGGTTCACGTTCCCGGATACTCATTCCCGATGCGATTGATTTCGTCGCGGATCACCGCAGCTTCCTCAAACTCAAGGTTCTTGGCATGTTCAAACATTTCACTGTTCAGGCGGCGGAGATATTCTTTTCGTTCTTTTGAAATCAGCAGGTTGTAATTCTTTTTCAATACCTCAATGTCGAAAGCGGCGATCGCTTCTTTTTCTTTAGTTCTGCGTTCAAGGATGTCATGGATTGCTTTTTTGATGGTTGCAGGGGTAATGCCGTGCTTTTCATTGTACGCCTGCTGGATCGCTCTGCGCCGGTTTGTTTCCTCGATCGCGGTTTTCATGGCATCACTCTGCCGGTCGGCATACATGATGACCTTGCCGTTTACATTCCGGGCAGCGCGCCCGATTATCTGGATCAGGGACGTGGCCGACCGCAGAAAGCCCACCTTGTCGGCATCAAGGATCGCGATAAACGAGACCTCGGGTAAATCAAGCCCTTCACGCAGCAGGTTGATCCCCACAAGAATATCGCATTCACCGGTGCGCAGCGATTTTAAAATCTCCACGCGTTCAATCGTCTCGATTTCGGAATGCAGGTACCGCACTTTCAATCCGAGGCTCAAGAAATAATCGGTGAGATCTTCGGACATTTTTTTTGTGAGCGTGGTCACAAGGCTCCGCTCGCCTTGTTCGATGCGCTTGCGCACTTCGGCGTAAATGTCGTCGATCTGGCCGGTTGTCGGACGCACCTCGATTTCGGGGTCCAGCAGGCCTGTCGGCCGGATCACCTGTTCGACAACCTGTTCGGTATGAGCGTCTTCATATTTGGATGGAGTGGCGCTGACAAAAACCGTGCTCCCCAAAAGCGCTTCAAATTCTTCAAACACAAGCGGCCGGTTGTCGAGTGCAGAGGGGAGGCGGAATCCGTATTCAACGAGTGATTCCTTTCTGGAGCGGTCACCTGCATACATGCCGCCTACTTGCGGTATGGTCACATGGGATTCATCGACGAATACCAGATAATCATCGGGGAAAAAGTCCAGCAGCACGCCGGGGCGTTCGCCGGGTGCCCTGCTGCTCAAATGACGTGAGTAGTTTTCGATACCGCTGCAGTAGCCCATTTCTTCGAGCATTTCAATATCGTATTCGGTGCGCATTTTAATGCGCTCTGCTTCGACGATCTTTTTTTGCCCTGACAATTGTTCATACCGGCCGGCCAGCTCTGTCTTGATGTTCTCAAGTGCTGATTTTATCCGTTCCTCGGGCATGACAAAATATTTGGCCGGGTACACCAAAAACGTATCGTGCTCAAGGATGGTATCTCCGGTTAAAGGGTCAATCGTACGGATACGCTCCAGTTCATCACCGAAAAATTCAAGCCGCACTGCATGTTTGGAATAGGAGAGGGCTATCTCGATGACATCGCCGCGGACGCGAAATGTTCCGCGGTTCAGGGAGACGTCATTTCGTTCATACTGGATGCTGACAAGACGCGAGCAGAGTTTGCGGAAATCTGCTGCCTGGCCTTTATGAAGCTCCAGACGCATGTCGCGGAAATCTTTGGGATTGCCCAAGCCGTAGATGCACGAGACTGTCGCGACAACGATGACATCAGTGCGTTCCATGAGGGACGTGGTTGCGGACAGGCGCAGACGGTCAATTTCGTCATTGATCGAGGCATCTTTTTCAATGTACAGGTCGCGTTTTGCAACATACGCTTCGGGCTGATAATAGTCGTAATAGGATACAAAGTATTCGACAGCATTGTGCGGAAAAAAATCGGTGAACTCACGGAAAAGCTGCGCAGCGAGTGTTTTGTTGTGGGAGAGCACAAGGGTTGGTTTTTGGATTTCCTCTATGATACGGGCCATAGAATATGTTTTTCCCGATCCGGTAACACCCTTGAGTGTCTGAAACTTTTTTCCCTGCCGGATTCCTTCAACAAGCTTTGCAATCGCCTGTGCCTGATCTCCGGCATCCTGAAATGCCGATTCTATTGTAAATTGAATGAGAATACTCCCCTGCCGCGGGCAGTTATATTTTATTTATTGTTCGTGTCCGTTCAGTAAGCGGAATGGTAAGGGTTTTTACCGTCCCGTTCCGGTTTACTTTCACCGTGACTTTTTCTCCGGGCTTGTTGTCCTCAAGGGCTGCAAACATGTCTGCAAGCGAGGTGATTTTTAACCCGTCGATCTCTATAATAATGTCTCCGCCCAGGTATATGGTGGTGCGGCGGTATTTTACCGCCCGTGTCTTGTCACCACCCTGAATTCCTGCACGCGCTGCCTGACTGCCCGGATTGAGCTCGGAGACCAGAACCCCTTCGGATACCGGCAGCTTTGCATATTCCACCAATGCAGGGAATAACTGTATCGGGGTGATGTCTATCCACCCGCGGTTTACTTTCCCGTATGCAATCAGCTCGGGGATAACCCGTTTTGCGATATCAATGGGAACGGCAAAACCAATCCCGACTGAACCGCCGGAAGGGGAATAAATCATGGTGTTGATCCCGATCATCTCGCCGTATTTATTCAATAATGGCCCGCCGGAATTTCCGGGGTTAATTGAAGCATCGGTCTGAATCATTTCACGGATGACATGATAATCATTGATTTTGATTGGACGGCCTGTGCCGGATACAATCCCGGTGGTGAGGGTGCGTTCAAGGCCGAAGGGATTCCCGATTGCCAAAACCTTGTTTCCCACAAGTAAATTCGATGAGGTCCCCAATGACATAGTGGTCAGCTTTTTGCCTTTGGGATCAAATTTGATCACCGCAAGGTCGTTTTCCGGATCTGTTCCGACCACTGACCCCTCATATTCTGACCCGTCAGCAAGGGTGATGAACAGTTTTTCCGCTTTTTCAACAACATGATTATTGGTCAAAACAAGGCCTTTGGGATCAATAATTGACCCGGAACCGGTTCCCTGTTGGGGCACCGGCTCAAGAAAGTAATTATAGCCATAGGTCACTGAGGTAATATTTACCACAGCCTCGTTAAGTTTTCGGTAGACTTCAATATTTTCCCGCTCGTCCTGCGACACATTGTCCAGGTTCTGCGGAGCAGCTTCCTGAACCTTGTTTATGGGATTATACCCGACTGCATATGCTGCATTGGAAACACCCGCCGGGGAAAAAGGGAGGGTGATAAATCCAAGGAGGATACCGACAAGAATAAATCCCGCAATGCTCGCACCGGCGGTAATAAACAGGTGTCTGAGTGTGTAGAGTTTCATTTTTCAACCTCGAAAATAAAAATTACAGAAAACTGAATTATACTGTTTCCCGGTATAAAAATCAGCTGCAAACAAATATTTCTATAATATATAAAAAAATAATGACAAGTTCCATAAAGGAGAACAATTTACGTAATTTTTTTTCCCGTCATTGACCAATCTTGAAAAACATCCGGGTAAAAAAAGACACAAAAAAACACCATGCATGGGTTATTTTTATCAGTCTGATCAGGATTGCACGATTACATTATGTATATGAGAGCAGCTTGTTAAAAGAGGACGGCATGAGACTCACCCGTTTGATTATTATGACAAAGAAAATCTTGAGTCATTAAAGGTTTGATGCGGATTCGGCACAGCGGTCTGCACAGCGGTGCCAATTCCCGGACAACAGCTGACGGGCCGAATTGTTCTTTGCCGGTGATGCAGTGACTTTGATACGGTAATTGGTCTTCGCAGGCCTATGGTTTTTTGCTGTCAAGTATATTCCGGATTTTCACTGCAAAATCTTTTTTGCTGATCGGCTTGTAGACAAGTGCGGCAATTCCGGCTTTGATGACTTTTTCTTTGGTGATCGAGTCACTGTACCCTGTGCAAAGAATAATTGGTTTTTCAGGCGTGATCTTTAATATGGACTTTGCCAGATTGTATCCTGTCATATGCGGCATGGTCTGGTCGGTGATGACCAGATCAAACATGTCTGGTGATTGCCTGTACTGCGTCAATGCATCGACACTGCTTTCAAGCGAGGTGACGGTATATCCCAGCGATTCGAGAAGACTCTTTCCCAGTTCCATCAGTGTTGTTTCATCATCAATAAACAGGATATGCTCTGTTCCGGTGGGGATGTGCTGCGGAGAAGCGACATCCCCTGATGATTCCGTGGTATTCAGCGGCAGGAGAATACTGAAGGTGGTGCCTTCGTTTGGCCTGCTTTCAACAAAGATGTCTCCATGATGCTCCTTGACTATTCCGTGCACAACGGACAGTCCCATGCCTGTTCCCTGTTCCTTGTCCTTTGTCGTGAAAAACGGTTCAAATATTCTATCGATAATGAGCGGATCAATACCAATACCCGTGTCTGTAATTTCCAGTTTTGCATACGGCCCGGGGGAAATATCATGATATTTCCGCATGGATTCTGGTGTGACAGTTTCCGGTACAAGACTGATGTCGAGATACCCGCCGCTCTCACGCATCGCGAAGGCGGCATTTGTACAGAGGTTCATGATGATCTGATGCATTTGTGTCGGATCGGCGTTTACAACCATTGGTTGTTTATCGATGCGCTGTCGTATTTCTATACTCGTCGGGATGGTTGACCGCAACAGTTTTACTGCTTCATCCACAATGACGGGAAGCTGAATTGGTTTCTGCTGTTCCTGACTTTTCCGGCTGAACGTAAGGATTTGTTTCACCAGATCTTTAGCCCGCAGGGCCAATGAAAGAACTGAATTCATATATTTATTGACAGTCTCTTTATTGACTGATTGATCCTGAGCGAGTTCGGTGAATCCGATTATCCCGCCGAGGATGTTGTTGAAATCATGTGCTATTCCTCCTGCCAGGGTGCCAATTGCTTCCATTTTCTGTGATTGTTTTATCCGTTCCTCCAGCTTTTTTGCATTTGTAATGTCTATGAATATACCCACAAGCCCTACGACAATCCCTTCTGCATTGCGTATGGGCGCCTTCACTGTCTGGACGATGGATCTTTGTCCGTCGGAAAGGATATAATTCTCTTCAAACGTTTCTGTATTGCCTGCTTCCATTATTTTAATGTCGTCTGACCGGTATTTATCTGCGAGCTCCGACGGGAGAAGATCATAATCTGTCTTTCCGGTAATTTGTTCCGGGAGCAGATTAAAATCACGGGCATAGTTTTCATTGCAGGCAATGTAGACGGATTGTTTGTCTTTATAAAATATTTTCTGGGGAATCATTTGCAGCAGTTCCCTGTGCTTTCGCTCGCTTTCCTTTAACGCTTCCCGGATAATTGTTGTCTCAATGAGTTCATTTGAAAGTGAGTATGCCATGAGGATGACCATCCCGATGAATGAGTATTCAATTGTGTAGATAAACTTGTAAAATCCCAGTGCAACTGCAGTATCGCCGGCAACTCCAAGTAAAAAAAGTATCACCGCCATAATCAATGGTTTTGCTTTCCTGCGGTCTCCTTTCAGGAAAAACCGAATACTGACCCAGAGCATATAAAAATAGCTGATGATGAGCAGATATGCTTCCATCTCCATGGCAGGACCAAAAGCCATTTCATGGTAGGTGACGTTTAGTCCAAACGGCAGTTGAAAATGCTTTACAAGAGGGATATCTGTCCAGCATAAACCGCTTTGATCGAATATCCCCAGAATTGAAAATCCGAGAAACAGGATCGAAAAACCAATAATTATTATATTTGATTTCCGCTGTGTATACGCCGCAACAAACCACAAAAAAGATATGACGAGTACTGCGAGAGTGACAAGCTGATAGCGCTGCCAGACAACACCCTCCTGCGGAGACATGACATTGTACAGTCCCGCGCACAGAATATCATAGACCCCCACTGCAATGCAGGTGATTGCGAAGGCAAGATCATGTTTTATTTTCGGCCTGCGCAGATAAACATACAGGTGGTAAAAACCGACATAGAAGGAGACGGTTGCCATCACAATCACAGGGATGGACTGGAGGGTCATTATGCAGCACCTTTTTTAATTTTTTATCCCCGCCCAGATGTTAATAGTAGTTATATTCTGGATAATTTGCAACAAAAAATGTCCAGGTTACGTCCCTGATTATCCGGTTCTGCATCTCCAGCTGATCATCGGCCTGAGGCTGCCGGGTTCATCCAGGACAGCCACTGTCGATCAGGATTATTCACTCATCGGTGATGCAAGAGCTGTTTCACCATGAACTGCCGGCATCATGTCCGGATGGTAAACTCCTGGATGTTTTTACCCTGCATCGGGTTCTTATAATCAGGTATTTCGCCGGGTTCAAGTTCCTGAATCTGGACCGCCCATTCGAATCCGGCCTGTATTGGTTTTTTCTTTTTTCTTTTTGCAGTGCATTTTAGTCTTGATTTTCTGCTCATGGGAGCCTCCTTTACACTTTTGCTTGCTTGTTTCAGCCTGCGGCCTTGTTTGTCTCGCGAAGACCGCAGAGGACGCGAAGAGTGCATCATGAATTTCTTGATTTCCGCCAAACAGATTTCTTCACATTTGTTGTTTGATTTTTGGTCGGCGATTAAACCGGCTGGTTGCCATTCAATATTATTTCCTTTCTCTGCGTTTCTTCGCGAGCTTTGCGTACTTTGCGGGAAACATATTTTCATGATCTCAATTCCAGAATAAATTCTCCTCGCCGTATCGCCGGTGGCCGACTGCTTCCAGAAGATGTTCTTTTTCAATCCGCCCGCTTTCGGCAAGGTCGGCAATGGTCCTGGCTGTTTTTAGTATTGAATGTAAAGCGCGTGACGAGAGACGAAGCTTGTCAACAGCGTTGTGAAGCAACGTCTGCTGGGGTGCATCGATCTGACAAAATTCTTCTATTAGTCCGGCCGGAATTTGGCCATTTTTGGAAAAGTTATAATTTTTATACCGTTTGCATTGTATCGCCGCCGCTGCATTGATGCGTTTTCGGATGTCGCTGCTTGATTCACCTTTTTCTCCGGTAATTTGTGCCGCTGTGACAGGCTTGACCGGCACGCGGATATCGATACGGTCAAGCAATGCGCCGCCGATTTTTCTCCAGTAACGGGAAATCTCATCGGGGCTGCACATGCATAAATGGTCAAATTTGCCCAGATTCCCGCATGGGCAAGGATTGGCCGTGAGTACCAGCTGAAATGATGAGGGAAACCGTATTTTCTGCTCTGCCCGGACAAGGGTCACCGCTTCCTGTTCTATTGGCTCTCTCAGACTCTGCAGGAGATTTTTTCGAAACTCCGGTGCTTCATCAAGAAAGAGAATGCCGCGATGTGCAAGTGATACCTCCCCTGGATTGCACCATTTCCCGCCGCCAATGATTCCTTCATTTGATGCAGTATGGTGGGGCATGCGAAACGGCGGCCGGGTCATTAATGGTGCTTCGGGAGGGAGCAGCCCTGCAACCGAATAGATTCTCGTCACTTCAAGTGCCTCTCTGACAGAGAGGGCAGGAAGAATACTCGGCAGCCTCCGGGCAGCCATTGTTTTTCCGCTGCCGGGAGGGCCGAACAGCAGTACGTGATGTCTGCCGGCAATGGCAATCTCAAGGGCTCGTTTGAGGATGAAGTGGCCTTTAATATCCCGGAAATCTCCTGCATCGCATGTTTCTGTATCGGGAGTACAGTGATCCTCTATCGGGAGATCAATTGTCCCGTCGTGAAAATCGGATGAAATAAGCTTTGCCGCCTGGGACAGGCTTTCAACCGGATAAATATTTCCCTTTCCAAGAATCAGTGCTTCCCTCGCGTTTTGTTTTGGAACAAGAAATGTCGTGAATCCGTTTTTTAATCCCGCTTCAACCGCGGACAATACACCGTGTACCGGCCGGACATTACCGGACAAATTCAGCTCTCCCAGTACAAGGGTTTTTCCCGGCCTGGAAAGGGTGAGGTGGCCTGATGCAAGCAATATCCCCAATGCAATCGGCAGGTCGAATGCAGCGCCTCCCTTTTTCATTCCTGCTGGAGCAAGGCTTACCAGAATATGATTGCAGGGGAATTCAAATCCGCTGTTTCTGATCGCAACACGGACTCTTTCCTTTGCTTCCCGGACTGCATTATCCGGCAAGCCCACGATATCAATTTTCGGCAGGCCGTTTCGTATATCGACCTCCACCGTGACCACCTTGCCTTCCACCCCAATGACCGCATGGCTGGAAATTGTTGAAAGCATACACCCTCCTGTAATAAAACTGCCTTTCGATTTGTATTACACCCGGATATGTGCTGCTGCTTTCACTTAAAAAAATTAATTCTTGTTAAAAATTGATTCTGCTGATAATATAGTAATGCAGAAAGGGGAGTCGCTGTGCTTGATACCAGTATCGCTTACCTGTTATGGGTTATCGGATTTTTCTTTACCCCGTGTCCCGGGCTTCACCGGCTGTACATGAAAAAGTTCAATCTTGGAACCGTCTTCAGATTCATTCCGGGAATTGGACACCTGCTTGCCCTGGTTGATCTTGCGCTTATTCCTTCGCAGATTCGGGAAATCAATCTGGACACAAAATACCGTCATGTGTTGTCTGGCGGTTCTCCGCGTGCAGCAACGGTGTATCCGGCTCCGGAAAAGAAAAAGGACACTATCGAGAGAGTGATATTGAGAGTCGCCAAACAGAACAAGGGGATTATCACTCCGGGGCAGGTTGCTCTGGAAGGGGATTACGAGATTGACGCGGCGAAATCAGCACTGGATATTCTGGCCAGGAAGGGTTTTTCAGAACTTCAGGTAAAACCGTCCGGTGTCGTTGTCTATACATTTCCGGAGTTCATGGATGATACAGCCGACAATAAATTCGTTGATTTTTAATTGTTTGACGTCTTTTGTTTTTTCGATTGACACCCGTCCATGATGGTTAGAAATGATTTGCCTGTCATCTATGAAGACAACGATCTCATTGTTGTCAACAAGCCGCAGGGACTGGCGACGGGTATTGGAACAACAGAAAGTATATGCGGACGGGTATTTAGGGCCCGCCCTGAATTAAAAGAGGTCAGCGGCTACAGAGTCGGAGAGGGAGGGCTTTTAAACCGGCTCGATAACGAGACCGGAGGGCTGGTGCTCTTTGCCAAACACGACAGCGCTTTCCGTCACTTCTCGGCAGAAATGAAATCTCATCATATAAGGAAAATATACTCCGCCATTTGCAGCGGGATCCCCCCTGAAAACAGCGGAGTTATAGATATACCAATCGCTCATCATCCTTCAAAAAAAAAGAAAATGGTCAGGGCAGACAGGGGGCAATACCGGTCACGTCCCCGGGACGCGGTAACCAGCTGGAAGGTCGTTGAGCGAGGCCGTTTTCATGCCCTGCTTGAGGTAGAACTGTATCAGGGTGTCCGGCATCAGATACGGGTCCATTTGGCGTCAGTTGGAATGCCTATTGTCGGAGACAAATTATATAACCCTGCCGATAAAAACAATACCGTATGCAGGCTGCAGTACCATGCCCTGTACTGCATAGAAATTCAATGCAGGCTGTTTTCTGGTCGGCATACGGTTATCTGCATTCAATCACCATTACGTGAAGTTTGGGATGAGATAAAAAGGCAGGAAAATACCAACAGAATGAAATGATCATGATTACTCGACACTGATGACGATATGGTGGTTGTTTTCCTGGTCTTCTATGTCGAGTATCTTGCCGACGCTTCCGGAGCTTACCAGGGCAAATATGGCGTTCAGATTGATTCCCTGCTTTTCAAGTTTTTCTATTTCTTCGGCTGGAATCAAAGACTTAACCATATGTGCAATACCAATCGGGATGGTAAGATTTACCTTTGCCGTTCCCGAATCAATATCGCTCACCTTGATATGCAGCTGTGCACCCAGGGGATTTTCCGGCTGCTTTTCGCGGGTTGCGGATTCCTGTGTTTCAAGAGCCTCCATGAGCCGGGAGCCTTCTTCTGCCGAAATTTTACCGTCTTCTATCATCTTCAATATTCTGAGTTTTTCCTGATCCATAATTAGTGATCTCCTCTGTGCAATAAAATATGTGTTTTTGGGTCAGACAGTTTACGTGTCCTCATCTGACGCTGAAGCACCGGATTCTGCTGCATCTCCTGACTTGAGCAACTGAGCTGCTTTCTCGGCACTGATGCTTCCTTTTTCAAGCTGGTCAATAATTTCCATTCTGCGCTTTTTGTCGATATCATCCCTGACCGGATATCCCATTCTTTCAATCACCTGATCAAGCATGCTCCTGACCGTTGGATAGGAGACACCCAAATGCTTTTCGACTTCTTTTATATTCCCCCGGAGGCGAATGAACAGTTCGGCAAATTCCAGATCCTTTTTTGAGAGCAGTAGAAATTTGGAGTGCGGCGGATCAAACGTCCCTTCTATCCTGGTATGACAGGAAGCGCATTGAAAAACACGCACATTCAGACTATGACCGCAGACCGGACATGCATCAAGCATTTTCTTTTCCATAAATTATTCCTTCTCATGGTAAAACAATTATATGTCTTACTAATATTAATATAATAATAAATAATATTAATATAATCAATAATAATATTTATTATTGATTATATTAAATTTGATAAAATTATTCTTTGTTATTATGATTTGATTTATTCTCAGATGGATAAAAGTTTTGATCTATAAAATATTTGTTACTTTTTATTGAGAATTTCATGAAAAACTATTGAAATTTTTACCGAGTGTGGTATTTTTATAGAGAGAGGGGAATGAAGATACATTGTTTTCTTAAACCACTGATTTTCTCGTTTTTTGGCGCCATTGTCTTGTTTGGATGCAGTGATTCGGCAGATTTTTTTGGCGGTGGGGATACGTTTTCCCTCACGGTGATTTCAACAGAAAACGGAGAGATCCTTTCCTCGACGACATCAGGAGCACGTTCCACAGACCCTGCAGCTGCAACGGGAAAAGGATATATGTTTTTCCGGGTGCAGGGAAATGAAGAAAACAGGGAACAAATCAGACTGGCCATTGATCTGTTTAACGGGTTCGGAGAACAACTGGCACACAGTGAAAAAACCGCTCCCGAGGTTAATATTGACCTTCCTGTTGAGATTCCGGTTCTGGAGCAGGGGCAGTATGAAATTGTCCTGTCATTATTTCAGAATGAACACCTTATTTCAGAGGAACGCAGAACTTTTTTCAGTACTGAAAACAAAATAAAAATACAGGGGATACAATCGTTTCCGCTTGTGATTTTTCCGCGTGATACTGTACTCCTTATTGCAGATATTCCCAACAATGTCCCCTCTGACAGGAATAATGTCTTTTTCAGATGGACATATAAAAAACAAATCATCGCCCGGGGTACGCTTCGGGATGGATACGACCAGATATTGTGGGAAGCACCAAAGGAAGACGGTGTGTATACCGTTAAGGTGGAAATATTTCCCTTCGCCCCGGTTATAGGCAACGATTTTAATTTTGATTCTCCCTTTGCTGCAACCGCCGATCTGTTTATTTCACCGCGAAAAGAAGACAAAGCTGCTGAAAAAGAAAAAGACCGGCTGTATTATGATTTGTTTTCGATATATGTCAGCGCACTGAAAGAGCGGGAAAATCAGACACATGAACAGCGTGCCATGCTTCGCCGCCCGATTCCGGTTATTATCGGAGAAACCATCGGAATGAAGTTTAACGGCCAGGCAGGTTTTGTCTGCCCTGAACTGATATTCCCCCTTCAGGATGAACGGATTGATCCGTTCAATGTTCGGCTGGGAATTACGCTGCAGGGCGAGCAAGCCGGCAAGCAGATACTGACCCTGGCAACCAGGGAAGCAGATTTTTCACTTGATTTCTTCTTTGATACAAAAAATGAGCTGGTATTGCGGTTGAAAATCAAGGACCGGGAATACTTTTTTCCGTCGACAATCAAAAAACTCGAGCAAAACACGAAATATCTGATTGAGTTTGCAATTATACAGAATGGCAGCACCATGCAGGCGATCTGGAAACTTGATGGCAATGAAATCATCACAGTTGAGAATCCCTTCTCTTATCTAAAGGGAGAGAAAAAGGGCTATACAGTCATCGGAGGTGAAAACGGTATCAAGGGGATTATAGATATCCTTGATGTCATTCAACTGGATAAGTAAACAGTATTGTTTGAAAAAAAACCCCGAACTCAAATAATTGTGTTCGGGGTTTTTTTATGTGTGTCCTGCTGCAGATACAATGGCGGGAACTTATTCGTAAATATCAAAAAGGATTTCGTTATGCACAAACTGGATATTCCTGCCCAGGGCCAGGTACTTGTTTGTGGCCGGTTCATTATTTATCAATTCAAAATATTCTTTACTGGCGAACTGGATACGCTTGATTTTCCTGTCCGGTTTATCCTGAACCTGTGAATCGATCCATTTGTCGCCTGCATTATAAAATGCGCGGCCTCCGGCGTTCTGGACCATATTTTTCATTTTCTGTTCCTGGATTTCCGGCGCAGCGGGCGCAAACAGCCGTTCACTGCCTCTGTTTATGTCTTTGACAGAAGAGGAATTATTGAGCATTTGCGTTTCTTCACTTGCGGTGACTCCCTCTGATCCTGAATCCTGTTTAAAGTTTTCAAACTCTTTTTTGCTCCGTGCAGTGAAGTCTGCATCTTTTTCTGCAATTTTTCCCAGCGTCTGAGAATCAGCAGGAAGTCTGTTTTGTGTAACTCTTTCATGTTCATCCTCTATGATGAGATAGCTTGTATAGGGAGTAATTATCCCGTATGCACGCGCAAGGGAAGTGATTTCATCAATTATTTCCTGGCTGCTTCCAGAAATTCTCACCAGGTCGAGAAGATACCCTACCCGCCGTGCTGCCCAAAGCGGTGCGATCGTCTCATTTGCCGTGAGTGTTGCAGGAAAAGAAAGGGAATAGGTATAGGAGACCGGTTTTCCGCTCAGTGTCCCCGAAAGGGTTACCGAAGTATCACCGGAGCCGGCATATCGCCCTAGAACGACCATTGACATTCCATAAAACATATCAGGAAGTTTATCACTGTCCGGCTGTGTTTTTGACCATCGGATTGTGCTGTTATGAGTGATCCTGATATCGGTCAGCACCGGCCGCTCAACCTTTTGGAAGAAATCGGTAATTTTCTCCGAGATATCTTCACTGGGGGTGATGTATGTCCGGTATGCACGTGATTCAGCGGTAATTCTGTCAAGCAATAATGTATTGAGTGAAAAATCAATCCCGAGGGTGAATATTCTCCGGTTCCTTTTATTGGCGTTTTTGACGATCGGTGCGAGTTTATCAGTCTGAATCTCCCCTATGGTGGGTTTGCCGTCAGTGATAAAGACAACCATTTCAAGTGTCCCGTCTGCACCGGGAGCGGCCGCAGCCCGCGTCAGGCGGGTCTGTCCCAATGCCTGAATGAGTGCATCTTCAATATTTGTCCCGCCGATTGGCTGTAATGTATCGATATATTTTTTTGCAGAAACCTTGTTGGCTTCGCTGGCATCGACGACTCCGGCAAAAAACGGTTCTGCTTCAGTGGAAAACCGGATTATTTGAAATCCGTCGAGGGGATTCAAACGGTCAATGCAGTATTTTAACGCTTCTCCTGCTTTTAAAAGTTTATCACCCTTCATACTGCCGGAAGTATCCAGCACAAATATGATATCCTTGGGATTTGTTTCCCTGCTCTGATTCCAGAACCCGGGACTGATATCGAGGAGGAAAAATCCGTCCCCGGCGTCCGGCTTGTGGGTGAGCAGTGTCAGGCCGAATTCTGATGCATCAAGCGAAAAATACAGCTTGAAATCAGTTGAAGGGGTCACATTCTCTTCCTCCCAGGAGGCGACAAGTTGTGTATCACTTTTCCGAATAACATGGACTGGATGGGTCGTGGAAAATGCGTTTTTAATTTTTTGTGTTGTGTTGATGGTCACCTTGACTGATGCTGATTCGAGCGGTTGTGATGAAAATTTCTCTGTATTCAGCGGATACAGATATTCATAGGTCTGTTTATTTTTGAACAGTATTTCAGTATAGGTAATTTTGATCCGCTTTTCTGATTTTGGTTCGATTGGGAAAATGCGGACCCGGAATATATTTGAATCGTGGTATTCGAGAAGGGCAGGGTCAAGTGCCTTGCGGACAATCTCCTCGTAAATTTGCCGTGCCTTGGCCGCATCCAGCATTTCGGCACGGGTTTCCTTCCCGTCGATAAACATGCTGAAATTTTTAATCACCGCTCCCCGGGGAATTGGAAAGATGTATTCACCTTCCATTCTTCGGTCTGACGGATTATAGAAAATCTGGTCGATGGACGTTGTTGCGGTCTGGCCGTTGATGTTTACTTCGACAGTATGGTATTTTACAGCGAGCGGGAAGGGGGTGGCCCTGCCGGATACTGTTACCGGTTCCGGTATAACGATGAATCCGTCGGCAAAAGCCGAAGACATTGCACTTCCCATGATCAACATCAGAACAGAAAGCAGAAGCTTTTGCATACAATTGATTCTCATGGTTCTCCTCCTATTTCTCATATTCAAAATTCTTGGTGGAAGCAACGTCCCTGATGATCTCAATCACCGCAGAATCAAATGTAGACTCTTCACTGCGGTTTTTCATCTCGGCTTCAACATATTTTCTTCGTGCGGTGGACAGGTCATCAATCTGTTTCTGTATGTCATTCCGTTTTTTTGTCATTTCGGCAATATAGGCAGTGCGTTCTTTTTCATCCATATTTTTCATTTCCTCGGGAAGTTCTGCTTCATCGATGGTATTCATGTCCACTACGCCGTCTTTCACCGCATCGACAAGATCCCAGTGAGAATTGGAATATTGCTTTTTTGATTTGGTAACCGTCCGCTGTACCGATGCTTCCGGGCTGGCGGCTGCAGCATTGGTATCCTGTTCCTCCTGCATCAGTTTCCCTTCCTCGCCGCGTGTTCCGTATCCGATATATGTTTTGTTGAGTTCATCCCCCAGCCGGGCGATTTCCTTGTCCTGGGGCGCCTCAATATAGACGACAGCCTTGTTCTGATCGATGTTCATGTAATGGCCGTCGGCGAGTTCTGCTCCGGCTTTCCAGTCAGTCCGGATTCCTTCATCAATATCGCCGCAATAAATGGTATTGATGATGATACCTTTTGAGATGGCAAATTTACAGGATTGTCTATAATCCGTAGTGCCCTGGGTAAACTCTTCATTTCCGGCAATAAATATCACCTTGAGTGTTTTATTGTCTGAGCTCCATTTCAGGTCTTTTGCTGCTTTGTCGATCACCATTCCGCAGTACTCATAGCCGCCGTTTGTTTTTAATGCAAACAATGCCTCTGACACTGCATCCAGGTCGGTGGTAAGTTCTGTAACCATCCGCATATACCCGTTTTCAGCAGGCAGGCTGTCCTGGCCGTATTCATACAATGCCACCTCAAGGGTTGGTGTTTCTCCATTCTGTTTTGCCATGGCCATTTCATTGACAATTTTCCACAGTTGTGTTTTTGCCTGGTCAATGAGGCCGTCCATACTCCCGCTTGTATCCAGAAGGATTCCAAGCTGGATTTTTGGTTCTGCAGAAAGCGTGATTGCCCCGGCAAAACAGAAAAATACTGTCATGATAATCATGTTCTGAATTGTCTTCATTATTTTCCTCCATACAGGTTTGGTTTTCATTACACGGGTAATTGTAGTGTTTTCGGGGTAGAGAAATGTCTGGATGGTGTAAAAGCTTGTAAAAAAATGTAAAAATGACAGCCTGGAATTTATTTTGGTGTGCCGATGCGGGTGAATATCAGCGGGGCACCGCTGCTTTCCCGTATGCGGTATACATTTGTAGTCGCAGGCTTCAAGGTAATCGTCATTTCTGTGGCGGTCTCATTGTATTCGAGCATATACACACTATCTTCTATTGCAAGGCCATTGTCCTCTATTGATTTTAATGCGAGTACGGTTGCGTTGGATTCCTCCGATGAGGGCATGGAAAGGATTGCATACCCTCCTTGTTTGACCGTATTGTTTTTTTTCCATATAAAATGAGGATAGGAAAATGAGAGAATTCCGTTTTCTTCATTTGAATAATCTCCGTTCAGTATTGTCGGGGTCCCCATCATTTTTGGCGGCTGAAGTTTATTTTCCAGTTTTTCTGTCAACTCCGATGACCGAATGTATTTCCCGCCCCATTGGTCGTGGATCCATTGCTCTCCGGCGCGGTTGTCGGTGATCACCACGGAAAGTTGTGAGAGGGATGAGATTGATATGGTGAAGTTCGGTTTTATGGATTGCAGCATGGCATTTTCAGAATAGATCGTCAGGATATTATACAAACTGCGTCGTGAGTATTTCCAGTGGTAGATTTCCTCGACATTTTTCGAGAAAAAAACAATTTCCTTTTGTATTGGATCAAATGAGACGATTTCAGGAAGAATTGCTCCCTGTTCATCAACCCGAAACCATATCCCCCTGATGTAATCGGCAAACAATTCATCAGAATTGCTTTGAAACAGAACCTGCAGCTGGGATTCGCCGACTTCCTTCTGGGTGATTTTGTTTCTGGACACCAATTCATACCTGCCGATTCCGTACGAATAAGCATAGGTTTCTTTGATGGTGTCTGTATATTCATCTGTTTCCGGATTGATGCGGAAGAGTACAATTGGAACACTTTTGCCGGAAGACGGCGCGGCGGTATAATATTCATATTCATCTGATGTGGAATTGTCAATAAGGTCGATGGTTCCGTCTGAGGACAGCTGGCAAATGGGAAAATACATAAGCCGCTCACTGTACAGTGAGACAATCTGATAAATATCCAGTGTCACATCGTTTGCCGAATTGATTCCGCTCGCTACAATTTCAAGTGTTCGGTCCCCATTAATATCCTGAAGATTCAGGCGGAAAGTTCTTAAGTTTACTGCGTGTGTATCTGTTTCCCATGAGCGTGTATAACTGTTGCGGCTGTTGTCGAAATCTGCAATGACAATCCTTATCGAGGAATTCGGATCCGAAAGGTCTTTGAGTGCAATCACCTGTTCTTCATGTGAATCATTATCGAGATTGATATTCTGGACCTGAATGACCGTTTCATTCGCATTGAGCGTGATATCAGGACGCTGGCGAAGCCTTTCGGAATCATCATCTGTACTGTCCGCCAAGGGGGCCAGGTGGCTCTGGTCCTCGTTTGAATGCATGACAATTTTTACCGGATATTCGATCGCAGCTGAGCCAGACTCACTGCAGGTGAAGAAAGAACTGAGGAGTGCAAGAAGAATAATTACTCGCACAGCATGGGAGATTGGATGATAATGCATTATGTATTAGTGAAAGTATTCTTTTACTTTGTCAAGTACCTTCTGGCGGACTGCAGCGATTGGCTCCCTGCATTTGAAGCCGGCAGCATTTTTATGGCCGCCGCCGCTGAAACTCCTGGCGATCTCGGCAACATCAATATCTCCTTTTGAGCGCAGCGAACAGCGCATCAGCCCCTCGAGGTCTTCCTTGAAAAAAATCGAGACACGGACTGCTTCCGCCTTG
Source organism: Spirochaetales bacterium (assembly GCA_016929065.1). Classification (GTDB taxonomy): domain Bacteria; phylum Spirochaetota; class Spirochaetia; order SZUA-6; family RPPD01; genus RPPD01. The sequence goes on from JAFGJO010000038.1 coordinate 30,179, forward strand.
AGCGGAATGTTGATGATTTGATCGGCTTCCTCGTATTTGCCGCCGGAATTGAGGATTGTCTCTTTGGTCATGATCTGTATTGCGATTGAATTGTTGTGCAGCAGCTCAAGAGTCGAGAGGACTTTTGATTCAAGAATAACCGATGAGATGGAGTTGCATTCATATACTTTTGAATACACCAGATTCGGATTAACGCCGATCTGAACCATTTCAGTGGCAATTTGAAAGGTAAAGGCGCTCGTTTTTGGATAGACAAAAGAACCGGTGTCATACACGATTGCGGTAAAAAGGGCAATTGCAGTTTCATAATCAATTGAAACCGCCATTTCCCTGAATATATGATAGAGGATTTCGGCAGTTGAGGAGGCGTTTTTCTGCACCAGGTTTCCGGACTGGATATCTATCTCGATATCATGGTGATCAATAATGAAGTACTCACTGACTTCCGGAAGCACGAGTTCTGCCACCTTGCCGATATTGTTGGTGTCGTTGGTATCAAGGATGATCAGGGCATATTCATTCAGGTCTTTTGGAAGTTGGCTTTTTGACCGGAGTGTCGTGACCTTTCTGTCTGCATCAACGAACATAAATTTCCGGGGAATAGGGTCGGAATTGAAAATATGAACGGTTTTTCCCAGCTGGGCAAGGATTCGTCCCATGGCGCATTCTGAACCGATTGCATCCCCGTCAGGTGTTTCATGTGCAGTAAGAATGAATTTGTCATGAGACCGGATAAATTCGACAATAGGCTGGAGAACCATGCCTTTCTTGGGGATGTTATGTTTCAATACACATGCCTTTCTTGACAACTTTATTATAGCGCGAAAATGCTTCCATTGAAAGGTTGGGCCCAATATAACAGGCGGCATCAATGACCGTGCCTTCCGGGATCTGGGGATTTAATCCGAGCACCGTGACCCCGTCATAAATATCCATGGGATATTTTGTATTTGCCGTTTTTTTCGATAAAGAACCTATCCGGGCATTATTCCGGATGTTGTATGATTCGGAGAACGAGCCTTTTGCATAGGGGAAGAGCACTGCATTTTCAATTTTCGTGTCGGGGCCGATTTTGTTGTTGCTCATTACCACCGAGTTCTCCACGACGGCTCCCTTTGCAATTACCACGCCGGGAAAAATAACCGAATTGATCACGGTCCCGTATATCTCTGCTCCGGCGGCAATGAATGCGTTTTTCACTTCTCCGGTTTCCCCGATATAGGATTCTGCATGCGGACTGGCGAGAAAGGAAAATTGTTCTGCTATTTGATTATATTCTCCGGAGTCTGCAGCTTCAAGGAGAAATTTGTGTGCCGAGTAAAGGTCGATGGAATGACGGTGAAAAAAAACTCTCCCTGGAACGTCCTCTATGGTTTCAAACTCGGTAGAAAGGTGTTTGAACAGAATCTGCTGAAACGTTTTTTCTGTATCCTGCACTGTTTCGGATTTTTGTGCGATTGCAAGGAGTTTTTTCCGGGTTACCACAAACATATCCAATGGTGTCATCTCGACTGATATCCTCGCCAGATCAGCATGCTGCTTTTTCAGCATCGATTGAAGCTGGTTTTTTTTGAAAAGAAAGGCATGTGCGGTTCCTCCGATGATGAATATATCGCTTTTCATCTGTTTTATCCACGAAATGAATCCGTTCCTGTCCTCGTGATTCATGAGGAGTTCGACATTGTTTTTGACTTTCCAGCGGTGGATAGTCTTCTGCAGTTCAGTGAAATGGGGTTCGGGGGTAAAAAAATACAGGGGCTGTTTTTCTGTGAGACCCACGAGGTTGCTGACAAGGACGTCGGCAAAGAAAAAGTTTCCCCAAAAGGGGAAACTGCCTGAGGGAACATCGGTTGTATACCCCGGAATTCCTTTTTCGAATCCGGTTTCAAATAAAAGACATGTACACCGTTTCATCATACCTGCAGGAATGTAATATGAAAAAGAGCGCCTTTCTCTGATTTCAGGGTGATCTGATGGCCGATCATGTTCTGCCGTTCACGTTTGAACCCGATGATAAATTTTTCTTTCAGCGGTTCAAAGGTGATGTTGTTTTTGATTCCGGCGATCCGGCCGTAACTGCGCATGGACCGGGTTTTGACCACGCTGATATAGCCCATGCTTTCATTTAGATACAGGTGATTCCCCTCGCCGAGCGAGAAAATATCCATCCCTTTTTTCAAGGGCTGTTCCTCGACAAGAACACGGAACTTGACGCCTCTGGAACCGATAAATTTGATGATAAAAAATACCCCCAGAGCGAGCAGGGCAAGAACAGCGATGATAAGCAGAATCAATAACCAGGGATAGTTTTCAAAAAAGCTGTTGATATGTACCCGCAGTGAAAAAACATTCGGGGTAAATTGATTTTCACCCTCGAAAATAACGGAAACATCTGTCTGGTAATCACCGGGCTCCAGGGTGAGCGGAAAGGACAGGGGGAGGACTACAGTTTCTGATCCATCTTTGGGCATACTGTACTCCTGCTGCTTTTCAAGCACATCGGTTTCCGTGATGCCGTAACCGCTGATTCTTGCTTCTTTTACCTGGAGCAGCTGGTCGGCAGAAAATCCCTGACTTTTGAGTTCAAGGGAAATTTCGGCTTTGCCTGAATCAGGTACTGAAATGAGCTCCGGCCGCTGGGAAAGAATGATGGTTCCCCGGAATTCATCAATTGTTCCTTCCAGTTCCTGTTCTGTCGGGGTATCGGAAACCGATTTGTACGTACCGCCAAGCTTTTCGGTGAAAAACCTTGTGGCTTCGGATTCGCCGATCTCTATGACAAACAGTTTCCAGCCCTGTTTTGCAAAGGGGGTCGCCATATCAAGGAGCCGGTGGCTGAAGGTGCCGTCCGGAGAGTAGTACTTGCTGGTTTTCGGCGCTTCCTGAATTCCATCTGTCACCAGAAGGATTACCTTTGGGCGATCCGAACTGGTTAATGAAGTAATTTCACGTTGTGCAACATCGAGTGCATTCCCTATATCGGTATGGGTTTGCCCGGGATTGGTGAAAATAGAAGAAATGATATTCCCTGCTTTCGCCCGGTCAGCTTCCGATGCAATTTCAAAGGAATTCAAAAGTTCTGCCTGGCCATAAAAGTTGACAATTATCAAAAAATCTCCAATTTGAACATTTTCTGGACCAAGAATTGAGGTTTCGACATACTGTTTTACCGGTTCTATTTTGTCAATCATGGACAAAGATTTGTCAATAACCAGAATGATGTCTGCGTTTGGCCGTTCATCGGCAAAATTTGATGAAAACGGGATGATGAACATGGAAAGGATTATAAGAAGTGTCAGGTGTCTTTTTTTCATAGACCAGCCTCCCTTTTGATAAATACTTTTTTCCGGTATATAATTGAAAAGAAAACAGTATATACCGGATGCATATTGTGTTTGCATTCGAATGAACGTCTGACGACCGAGTCATCCGTTTATTTCGGTTTTTTTTTAAAAACACCGGGGGAAAAAAAGTCCCTCTGGTTTATATATCTATATTGAAGTATATTCAGATTAATTGGAAGTGAAAAAAAAAAAAAAGTTACTTTACATTTTCCTAGGAATGTGAATAATTTAATGTAAATATCACTGCAAAGGAGAGCAATTATGGGAAGTGTAGACCTACCGAAAAGCCCTAATGTGTTTCATCCTGAAAAACCAAGCGCAGTAGGTTCTAGGAACTCACTGGCTCAGGAATTCAGGGACCAGCAGGCAGAAGTAGATCTCCTTTTAAGCGAAGAAGTAGATAAAGTGATGAACCACATCACATCGAAGCTTCCGAGAGATGTACTTGAGCGCCTGGATGTCATGGGCGGTTTAAAGGAGAAGCTATATAATTATTTCAACCAGAACTATCAAAACATGTTCAACCGTTTTGTAGTTACATCAGAAGATGAAATGGTTAAAAAAGTCCGTAACTTTATCGACAAGGAAGAACTGAAAACCCTTGCCAGATATACACCGAAAGAGATTGCAGCTTTGCTCGATCAAATCGGCGGAATGGACAAATTTAACACTGGTGAAATAGAGAAATCGATCGTTAACATGTACGGTCACTTACAGGGACATGTACAGCGTGGTATTAATGATCTTGAAAACCTCACCAACTCACTGCTCAGACAAAAAACTGATGTCGGTGCGTTTATCCGGGGTGAAAATGCCTATTCTGTTGTGAAATGTTCGTTCAAAGACAACATTCGCAGACCAAAAAATGTTTCAGATGTCAAATTGTCTGTGAACATTCTCGATTCTGAACTGATCAGCCCGATCTTCCATTATCAGGTTACTGTTGAGTACATTATAAAAGATCTCATTTCAAAGAATATTATGGATATTCTGGACAAGGAAATCGAAAAACTCAAAGACCAGATTATTGATGAAGGCCGGGAAGAAATGAACGATTCTGAGATCCTCTTTGAAAAAATGCGTCGTGTAGCAAACTACACCTCCGATGACAAAGATGACCCAAAATCAAAACGGTATACATTCTTTGCGAAATCACTCATCGACAAAATTGAAGGACTTCGTGCAGAAATCGATCCTTCTGAATACGATGCACTGAACATTCGTGAAAACCTGAAAAAGATTATTGATATCGAAAACATCCGTAACCGCGGATTCAACACAGCAGTCAATTCAATTACTTCTATTCTTGATACATCAAAGATGGGATATCAGTTTATTGAAAACCTGAAGAACGCACGTGAACTTCGCATTAAAGAATACGAAGATACCGATACAGCAGCTCTTCCGGATGAACGCTATGCAATTCGGTTGAAATATTACGATCAGGCCCAGCTTGACAATGAACGCATTGCGTATGACCGTCAGCTGAAATCATTTGAGATTGAAGTGCAGCATCTGTGGGACGTTCTGGAAATGGTTTATGAAGACTCAAAATTCCTTAAAGGAATTGTGGACTTCAAAGATCTTGCAAAACGCCAGAAAAACAAGATCCGCAGAAAGATCAAAGCTGTCACCGGTGAGCCTTTGTACGAGGCGATGGAAAAGAGCTGGGATGAAATCTCCTATATCCGGCCGGAAGAAACTCAAATTGAAACAATGAACCGGACATATCTCCATGAAAAAGACAAGATCAAGCGCCGGATTATTTTAATGAAAGAAAAACTTCAGAGTATCTATGGATACCGCTATCCGATTAAACGCCGGGTAATGGAAGAACGCCTTTCACGGTTGGAATCAGATTTTATGGGTTTTGATTACCTGATCAATCCGTATCATATCCAGCCGGGCCTTCTGCTTGATGTTGATATTGTATCAATCAAGAGAAAGAAAGCCACATTGGACGGAATGGCAAACGTATTGAATGAATTCCTCCATGGTGTATCAAAAGGCTTCCAGGATGCAGCGTTTGCTTCATTCTCACGCCGACGGTCAACGGTTCGTGATGACATTGCACAGTCATTTGCGACACAGCCGGTTGGTGAAGAAGGTGAAGCGGGCCAGGAATCTGAATATCTGGATATGCTGAGTGCAGCACAGCCGGTCGCCAAGAGTGCACCGCGGAGAACACGCTCAACTTCCAAGGGAAAGGGAGTCGTTGATTCTTCGAAAAGAGGCCGGGGGAGAAAACCCCGGGGCTCACGTGGCGGCGGATTAAGAGAAATATAAAATATTATCCTTTTATAAAAGGTGACCCCAAAAGGGTCACCTTTTGAATTTTTCCTGTATGGTAGAAAGGAAGATCAATGGCAAGCATATTGAATGAGGTAGAAATCCTGGGTCGGCGTGAAACCTTTAATATGATTGTAAATCATGTGAAAACGGTCATCGAGATCGTGGATACTATTGATGGTTATTATAACATTGCTGATGTGATCAATGACCTTATCGGTGAGGAGAGACTGCAGAGCGGACAGGTGAATCCGATTATCAATTCTCTGCTTGTCGATAAATACAATTATTCAGTCGAATCGGTAAATCTTGACAAAAATATGTCATCATTTGACCAGATTTCAGATGAGATGGCAAAATGGAATGCGGTGGATATGGTTTTAATTTATTTTCACCCTGAACTCGGCATTTCAGTAATCAACCCGAAGCGTCTTGAAAGCTGGCAGGCAATACAGAATTTGAAGCGGTATGAGCTGGTCAATATTTTTGTCGGCGGCGTAAAGGGCGATATTGACGGCAGTATCAAGGATCTGGCAATTACCCGTTGTATCGAGCTGCTCAATCTTGGCAAACCCAAGCCGTCTCCCTCCCTGAACAAAGGCCCGTACAAGGTCAGGGAAATTAAAAAGCAGAAAGTTCAGGAAGAAAAACCAGCCAAACCCGTTAAAGAGAAAAAAGCAAAGAAATCAGCTTCGGCAGCCGCACCGGTGAAGGCCGTTAAAAAAAAGACAGCTGCTCCTTCTGAAGCAGGTACCGGCAAGAAACGGATGACACCCTTTTATTCAATACCGGTCACCAACGAACTGTTTCATAACGGGAATGTTGAAGCCTGGAAGAAGATTATCGAAAGCTATACCACCAAATATGCAGACCTGGATGTATACATCTTCTATGAAGGTGAACGTATTCATGATATCAACACCCTGTTTAAATGGGGCAAAGTAAAACATGGAAGCTCAATCCTCATCGCGGTGGCGGGGAATGATATTCAGGATGTTGCCAAGCTTCAGCGTTATCTCAAACAGGGCGCAAGCCACATGTTTGAAGCTTTTTTACGATTTCCAGTAAATCATATTCTTAATCTTTTTTAGTCTCAAAGAGTCAGGGGAAGAATAATGAAGAAAAATATACATTTTTTCAGTGCACATCAGGCAATTTCAGATCAGACAATATTGAACAATATCGGTATCCGGGGGAGAAGGGCGATGGAACTCGGCGCGAGTGACCTTCCTATTTTACCCGGGTTTATTATCGATTCTGAAGTCGCCTCGGTACTGGAAGATATTCCATTAAAAGATGAATTAAAAAAAGCGATGGCACGGATTGAAAAGATTGTCGGAAAAAAATACGGCGATCCGGATAATCCCATGCTGGTGAAAGTGGTGATCAGCCCGAACCTGGTCATTGTCCACTACCCGACTCTGCACAATTTTGGATTAACTGAAGGCAATCTGCCGGCATTCAACAAATATGTGGGTGAAAACTTCGGCTATCACGAAATGCAGTTTTTGATGAAAGGCTGTTTTGAAATTGAAGCACGGATTGCCGAACTGGAAAATAAAGACAAGAGACTGCAGGAAATCAAGGAAGCAATAAAAGCCCTTTCCAAAGAACTTGATGATGACAGAGTGGAAACACCGGCAAGAAAAAAGAGCATTGAAAAATATCAAAGTCTGCTCCCAAAAGGTTTTTTCAGCGATCCGTATGGACAACTTGAAATAATCATCAAGCGGATCAGTACAATGCTCCGCCTTGACGAGATGGATGATAGTGACACCGCAATTCTAATACAGCCGATGGTGTATGGAAACTACGGGAAGGATTCTTCCAGCGGAATGTTTTTTACCCGTGATATAGTGACCGGGAAAAAAGTTCTTTCGGGGAAATATTTTCAGGAAAAATTTAATGAACTTGGCGCATCCGGAAAAGATATCAACTCTATCCAGAAAATATATCTGGACAAGCTGGTGAAGATCGCCCAGAATATCGAAGACCATTTCAGGGAAATACGGTCAATTCGGTTCACCATAGAAGACAAACGGTTGTGGCTTATCGACCAGCGCGGTGTGATGAATAAATCCACTCAGGCGGACATTCAGCTGCTTCTTGATTTATTGAAGAGAAAAGTGATCGACAAGGAATATGCGGTAAAACAGATAAAACCAAATCAGCTTGGTGAAATACTGCATCCGATTATCGATTTGAGTTCAACAAAAGCATTAAAACAGATAACAGGCGGTATTGCAGGGGCACCTGGTGCAGCAATCGGCCAGATATTTTTTGATACGGAAGAATTGCTGGATGCATACAAGAAAGCCCAGCAGTCAGGCGAAGACACACGGTTTATCCTCGTGATGGAGGCGACATTCGCAGAAGATGTGAAGGCGATTGAAGTCGCAACCGGTGTTTTATCGTCGGAAGGCGGATATGCCGCTCACGCGTCTGTTGTTGCCCGCCAATACGGCAAAGTATCACTGGTAAAGACAAAAATGAAAATTCGCGGCAAGCAGGCGACTGTTGATGGCGTGTTGTTGAAACAGGGAGACTATATTACACTGAATGTCCCGTACTACGGCGACCCTTCCATTTATCTTGGGAAAGCAGCACTTATTGAACCTGATCCAGAATCATCGGGATTGCTTGAATTTATTAAAATTGTTGATGAATTTACCGGCAATTTTGGCGTACGGGCAAATGCGGATACACCTCGCGATACAACGCTTGCACGAATATTCGGCGCAGAAGGTATTGGACTGTGCCGAACCGAGCATATGTTCTTTGATGAAAAGCGTATTAATGTATTCCGCGAAATGGTTATCTCGGATACGGAAAAAGAACGGCGGGCAGCGCTCAATAAACTTCGCCCGATGCAGAGAGCAGATTTTTACAAGCTTTTTAAAATCATGGAAGGCTATGAAGTAACAATCCGGCTTCTTGATGCACCGCTTCATGAATTCCTGCCGCATAATCCGGATGAGATGAAGAAATTTATAACCTATCTTCGTGGGCAGCCCGGCTCAATAAAAATATCCGAGGCAGAAATACGCGCCCGATGCGATACCCTGGGAGAATTTAACCCGATGCTCGGCCACCGCGGCTGCCGTATTGCTGTCTCCTACCCGGAAATTTATGAAATGCAGATGAGAGCAATTTTCGAAGCGGTTTATGCACTGCAAAAAGAAGGCTATAAAATTAAACCGGAAATCATGATTCCTCTTATCATGAACGAAAATGAACTAAAAATGCTCATTTATGGCAAGAAAATTGAAGGTGCCTCGGTAAAGGGGCTCATTGATATTGAGCGTGAAGTGCGGGAGACTCTGAAGGTCAAACCGGTTCATTATAAAATCGGTACCATGATAGAACTTCCGGTTGCGGCCTTGGGTGCAGGAGAAATCGCAAAATATGCAGAATTCTTCTCTTTTGGAACTAATGACCTCACTCAGACGACAATTGGTTTGTCACGGGATGACTTTAACACATTTATGCCGGATTACACCCAATTCGACCTGCTCGAGGGAAATCCCTTTAAATACCTGAATACCTATGTCAAGGAACTCATCGCCACTGCGGTACGCCGCGGGACCATGACACGCCCGAAACTCAAAAAGGGGCTATGCGGAGAACACGGAGCTGTTCCGGAAAACATCAAATTCTGCATGCAGACAGGGCTCGATTATGTCAGCTGCTCAAGCTACAGCGTGCCTATCGCAAAACTGGCAGTTGCGCATATTCAGTTGGGTGAGGAATAACTTTTATTTTTACTATAAAGGACCGTTTTGCGGTCCTTTTTTTTTAATCATTCAACTCTGTCAGAGGATAAGTCATGAATGAATATACGTATAATCTGTCGAAGGATGATCAGATCAGGATTTTTTTCAAAGGTTATTTTTATCATCCTGCACGGAAAATCGGTACATTTGTTCTGGCCCCGGTATTGTTTGGAACATCTCTCATTATTCTGGCTGACTGCGTTTTTAATTATTTTCAGAAAGAATATCTGTTTATTTCGGTGCTGGCTTTTTTTGGAATAATTGTATCAATATTGTTCTGGATACTTCCGTTTCTGTATTTAAAACGATATTCATTTTTGGGTCGCCTCATTACTATTCATACATATGGAGACAGATTCGAATTGTCAGATCAGCATGGGATACTGAAGGTTCAAAAGAAAGAAATATCGTCAATCCGGCAAAAAGGCAATTATATTTCTATTCATACCTCAATTTCGGGTCGAAGAATACTGATCCTTGATTCCAGCCTGATACAGCCGGATTCGCAGAAATGTATCAAGGAACTTGGTAAACTTTTCACCGGAGCGGGGGTCTGACATGGAGCCTGTTCGTATTGCCCTGATTGGATGCGGAAAACGCACAAAAAATATATATGTCCCCATTATAAAAAAGATGGCTCCTTTCATCACCTGTACAGGTGTGTATAACCGCAGTGAGGCACCTGTGCAGGAAATTGGTATGATGCTGGGAGTACCGTTTTTTACCAGTATTGAGGAACTCATCGAAAAAACCCGCTTCGATATTGCCGTTATTTGTGTCAACAGGGCTGCTCATCTGGTGCCCTCACTCACCTGTATTAAAGCAGGAAAGCATCTGCTTATTGAAACTCCCATTGCTGAATCGCTGGATGATGCACGAAAGATTATTGCCTTGGCAGACAAAGCGGGTGTGACCATTGAGATAGCTGAAAACGTACCGCGCCATCCGGAACTTTTATTTTTAAGAAAATGTATTCAACACGGTTTGTTCGGGAAAATCAACATTGTGTATTCGAATTTTATCGGACATGGCTATCACGGGGTTTCGTCACTGCGTTCCATGCTCGGCTGGGATGTTGTGCCCAGGTCAGTCAGCGCACTCCGGCGTGATTTTCCTGTTGTGCAGCATGAATGGAGGGATGGCCAGCCCGAACGAAACGTAGAAACCTGGACACACGGAATTATCGACTTCTCCAATAATGCAGTCGGAATTTACGATTTTTCATCACTGACCTATGGATCACCGCTTCGCCGTGATAAAAAAGAAAATATGCTCACCCTCTATGGAGAAAAAGGGATGATATGGAACAGCAATCTGCTTGTCCTCGAAGGCAGGAAAAACCGGCAGATGCCTGAAAAGTCAATCAAGTATGTAACCATTGATGGTGTTGAGACAATTGATTGCATTGTTCTTGATTCATCTCCTGAAATAGAATGGAAAAATCCGCTTTCAGCATATGCTCTTGACACATCCGAGATTGGTATCGCATTATCACTTTATGAACTGGTGACCGCATTACAGGAAAACCAAAGTCCGGAATACGGTGCAATAAACGGGTATATTGACCGGAAAACAGAAATACTGTTCGAAGAATCTGCAGAACAGGACGGCCGAAAATGTCTGTTCAATCAGGATATCCGGTAATTTCCCGTATTTTTTGATAATAGGATTTGAGTTTCTCATAGATATGGATGTAGACCTCTTCATATAATCTTTTATACAGGGCTACATTTGCGGATTCCGGATAAAACACCGTGTCGATGCGGGTCATGCCGTGTACCGCATGTTCAAAATCCGGATAGATTTTACAACCCACCGCGCAGTCAATTGCAACTCCCAGGGAAGACGTATCATGGACATGCGGTTTGATTACCGGAAGATTAAAGATATCGGCTGTGATTTGCAGGGTGCGGGGGCTCTGTGCCCCGCCACCCGAAACCCGAATTTCAGTGAACGGAATTTTACTGCTTTTTTGAATTCGCTCTCCACCGCTTTTTAATCCGAAACACAAACCCTCAATGATGGAACGGTACATATGCGCACGGGTGTGTGCATCGCCAAATCCGATGATTGCTCCCTTTGCCTCGGGCCCTGGAATCTTTACGCCGGGCGACCAGGTCGGCTGAAGCATGAGCCCGAGTGATCCGGCCGGCGCTTCATCCAGGAGCTCGTTGAGAAAAACCTCCGGTGCCGTTCCCGCCTTCTCGGCCTTTTCTATTTCCCTGATACCGAACTCGTTTTTAAACCAGGATACAAGCCAGAAACCGCGGTAGATCTGGAACTCGGCATTATACATTCCCGGAATTGCGCTTGGATAAGGCGGGATGAAAGGGGTTGCCTCGAAATATTTTTTGGAATACGTTCCGATGGTGGCGGTTGTTCCAAAAGAAATACCGGCTTTTTCAGGCGACAGGCATCCTGTACCCAGAAACTCGCAGGTCTTGTCTGACCCCGATGCAATAATGTCGGTCCCGGCGGGAATGCCGGTCTCGCTGCTCACCCGGCTGCTTATGGTGCCGATTAAAGCAGACGGCTCGGCCAGATCCACCAGTTTGTCGCGGTCAACAGGAAATGCTGTCCAGTGCCAGTCTTTTTTGTTGTACCAGGTGAAGTTTTTATAGTCAAACGGGACATAGCCAACTTGTGATGCAGTGGAGTCGATGAATCTGCCGGTCATCCGGAATAAAAGGTAGCCGGAGAGATACAGGTATTTATGGGTTTTTTCCATGATTTCAGGCTGGAAGGCATGCAGCCAGTTGAGCTCTGATTCGCTTTGTGCAAACCGGACGGTTTCATGCATACCGATCAATCTGAGGGCAATCCCCATAATTCCTGTAATTTTTCGAATCTTGTCTGTCCGTCGTTGATCGGGCCAGACAATTGCAGGCCGGAGCGGGTTGCCGTTTTTATCGACATTGACAACGGTGCAGCGCTGTGTGGTGATTCCGCATGCCCGTATACGTCCTGCATACTGCGAATTCTGGCGAAATAATGCCAGGGTGGTTTCGCAGAGTTTCTCATAAAAATACTCAGGCCGCTGTTCAGCCCATCCCGGTTTTGTACTGAAGTACGGCTCGATGAAGACCCGGTTTTGAATGGCGATGCTGCCGTCTGCGGAAAACACAATTGCACGGATACTTTGCGTCCCCACATCAACTGCAAGGAAAAGATCTTTCATACCGGTACTGCGGTTTTTTTCAGAATCGTGATGGTTTTCACAGCGACTGACAGGGCGGTGTCTGAAGGCACGCCGCATTCCTCCTCAAGCGTTTTTTTAATCAGGCGGTGAAGTGCAAAAAAAGACTCAGTGTTCACGGTGAACACAAAACTGAAATCCTTCCCCGCTGATTTTTCAACCGAGAATAGTCCATAGACCCTCACCGGTCCTTTATTATACCGTATAATGGAGCGGCTTTCTTCGCCGCAGATATCCATATCGCTGATTCGAAACGGGAGATTTTTATGAATTATTCTGTAAACCGGATCGATTTCTTTTTCAGGAAAATCAGATGACTCCATGAGAAAAACTGTTTTGAGTGCGGATGCCTGAAAGGTGATTCCTTCATCAGAAAGAAACAGGGATGTAATTTCAGAGTATACGATATATTCAAAGATAATCCACATGCCGTTTTTGTCAAATGATGCCTGAAATATAATTCCCTGATCCTGAGGAATTTTGTTTTCGGCATATGCCTGATACAAATCTAAAGCCTTGAACTCCACCGGACCCATCCATATATAGTCTTGGACAGAGGTTTGTTTTTTTTCTCTGTCAAATAACATTTTCTTCATACGGGATATTCATTATACACACCTGCAATAACACCTCTATTATAGCGTTTTTTGGGAATATAATTCCACTTATTCTGCGTTTACTCCTTTATTTTGAATGCTTCGCTGAATTCCATTTATGGTAAAATACACTGTTGACAGTATCCATTTTTATGGTGGATTATAGCCAATATTTTCTTTTTGGGACTGTTGATTATTTTTAAAGAAGAAGTGTAGTATTGTGATTTATCAGTTGGATTACTGTATTCATTTTATACAAACGGGGCTGGAATGAAAAGGAATACGACACATGGAATTCCCGCGGAAAAGACAGGGAACGGCGGGAAGGCAGCACTGAAAGATTTATTTGATAAATGCCACAAGTTTTCACGGGCTGATGAAGCGAAAGCGCTGGGTTATTACCCCTATTTCCGTGAACTTGAGGAAAATGAAGGGCCGGAGGTTACCATTGAAGGCAAACGGCTGGTCATGGCCGGAAGCAATAATTACCTGGGGCTTTCGGTTCACCCGGAAGTAAAAAAAGCCGCTGTTGACGCAATAGAAAAATACGGCAGCACTTGTTCCGGCTCGCGGTACCTGAACGGCACTCTGGCGCTGCACCACCGGCTGGAAGACGCAATAGCAGAGTTTATCGGTGTGGACAGCTGTTTGTGTTTTACCTCAGGGTATGTGACTAATCAGGGCATTATTCCGACTCTTGTCGGACGGCATGAATATCTTCTCAGTGATAAAGACAATCATACAAGTATTGTTGCAGGAACGCTCATGGCAAAAGCAGTCGGTGCCGAGCTGATCCGTTACAAAAACAATGATATGGAAAGTCTGGAACACTCACTCTCAAAAATACCTCTTGATGCAGGCAAACTGATCGTCTCGGACGGAGTGTTCAGCATGTCCGGAATTGTGGCAAATGTCCCGCAGATTGCTTCGCTTGCAAAAAAATACAATGCACGTGTCCTGATCGATGAAGCGCACGGCTTCGGGGTCGTGGGGGCAACCGGCCGCGGTACCTGCGAATTGTTCAATCTAAAACCGCAAAAAGATGTTGATCTGCTGATGGGGACCTTTTCCAAAAGTTTTGCTTCGCTTGGAGGGTTTGTCGGCGGTTCTGCCAAAATAATTGATTTTATAAAGCACAATGCCATGTCCTTTATATTTTCTGCGAGCATGCCGCCGGCAAATACCGCTGCAGCGCTCGCCTCGCTTGAAATTATTAAACGGGAACCGGAACGTATTGCCCGGCTTCAGGAGATTGGCGATTACATGAGGAAAGGATTCAGGACTCTCGGTTTTGAAATTATAGAAAGCACAACGCCCATTATTCCAGTTCTTGTCCGCGATGATTTTCTGACCTGTACGTTCTGGCGCAGGTTGTTTGAGGAAGGGGTGTACACCAATACCGTTGTCTCCCCGGCAGTTCCTCCCGGCATGCAGCTGATCCGGACGAGTTATATCGCTACGACAAAACAAGCCCAGCTTGATTTTATTCTTGAAAAGTTTGAAAAAGCGGGAAAAGAACTCGGATTGATCTCATAGAAAAATAACCAGAGTTGATTATGAAGAGATCCAGATACGCGATGATACCAGGAGCTTTTTCTGTAATTGATCCAAACGCTGTGTTTTCCCATTTTGACAGGAACAGTGGATTGTTCGCCCGGCTTGCACCGCAGGCATGAAAAGACGTGCTTTTGGGACGAAAACAGTACAAGCATTCCATGGAAAAAGGGTTGGGCGAGTTTCATATGGTGCAAAACACTATATCTCCTCAGGTATTCATGCCCTGCATGAATACCTGAGAGGAAAGAGGAAGAATTACAGAGGCTCCGGTTTTATGGGAACCTCTGAAAAAAAACACTGCTGTGCCTCTGTGAGTAAAAATATTTATTGTTTTTTTGCTTTTTCTTTTATATTTCGAAGTTCCTCTGCCTTTTTCAGGAATTTGTCAGCGAAGGATTTGTTTTTCATTTTTTTATAGACCATTCCCATGTTCATGTATGCGCGCCAGTCTTTTGGATTCGCGGAGATCACCTTCCGAAAAATATCCGTGGCCTTTTCAAAGTTTTTCTCCTTGACGTAAAGGACTCCGAGGGGCAGGAGCAAATCAGAAGTTTCTTTCAAATATTTCACTGCACTTTCCATGATGAGAATGGCCGCTTTCCTGTTGTTCATCTGATCCAGACAGAAGATCAGCTGGCGCAGATAGGTCACCGATTTTGGATCCTCCTTGATGAGATCCTTGAATATAATGATTGCTTCACTGAACTTCCCGGTTTTCTGGTAACAGACACCAAGGGTTTTCTTGAGCATTTTGTTGTTCGGCTCATGCGTCAGCAGTGTTGAAAGCTGCGGGGCGGCAAGGCTGTACAAATTTTCTGCCAAAAGCAGACGCACATATTTTTTGCGGACAGGGATGTCGTCGGTATACAGGTCGATATATTTTTTGAGCGTCTCGCGCTCCTGTTTTGTCTTTTTCAAACAATCATAGACATCAGCCAGCAGAAGCAGGGCATCAGGATGTTCCTGGTCAATTTTCAACGTGCGGACCAGCCAGCCCTCTGCAAGGTCCTGCCGGCCCCCGGCGACATAGGATTTTCCCAGACCGAACATCAAATGTGCATCAGGCCCCTGACGCCTGATTTCTTCCTGCAGGAGCGGGATAATATCCTCGGGTGGTGAATCCAGTTCGGACAGGGCAAGCACATAAAAATAGTTTCCGGTTGCATCATCAGGATTCTGCTGCAAAATCTGCCGGGCACGGGCAAGGAGCCGGGAATAATCTTTTATTTCCCACAGCACAACTGTGAGCCCGTGTAGTGTTTCAATTCTGGATGGATCGGCTTCCCACGCACGCAGATAATGATTTTTTGCTTTTTCGAATTCCTCAAAATAACGGTATGCTTCTGCAATGAGCATATGCATATCCACATCTTTATAGTTGGTTTTCAGCACCTGCCGGGCAAAGTAAATTGCCTCACGGTACCGTTTTTCCCGGTAATGGGTGACCGCGATAAGCTTCAGCAGTTTTGCCGGATCCTGCATTCCTGGAATGGCTGTCCCCATCAGTTTTTGCGCCTGTTCAAGTTCTCCAAGGGCCCTGTTGTTGTCCTGCAGCTTGAAATACAGATGTGCCTTATGCAGTCGGAAGGTTGGATCATTTGGAGATATCCGGATCGCCTCATCGTAATAAAGAAGCGATGTTTCAAGGTCTCCGGTTTCCCGACTGATGATTGCCAGGTAGATATAAGGTAAAATTGTATCCTGCCGCTGTTTGATTAAAAATCCGAAAACTTCTGCAGCTGCATCCGGGTCTTTCCGGTTGAAGAGCCGGATCCCGTATACAAGCAGACAATTCATGTATGCATTATAGATCCGGGTGTTGTCCGGTTCTGCTTCGACCGCTTTTTCAAAATAGGGGAGCGCAAGATCGGGACGATGCAGTTTTAAAAGCGAAAGCCCGATAAAAGGAAGCGCCGGAATGAAATCGGGATTTTTCTTAAGCAGCCGCCGGAAGTGCCGTGCGGCGCGCCGGTAGAAACCCAGGGCACAGTAGGTGCGGCCGATAAAAAAATGCGCAGGCACTGAATCGGGCTCGATGTTCAGGTAAAACCGGAACAGGAGAACAGCACGGTCAAATTCTCCCAGGGCATGGTAGCTTCGCCCGAGATACATCAGCGCTTCGGGAAACTGGTCGGTTCTGCGAATGAGTTCGGAGAAAAGTTCCACCGCGGTTTCGTAATCCCTGTTTCTGCCGGCCAGTTTGGCCTGTTCGAATAACTGTGAAAGGTCGGTTTTTTTCATATCAGAATATACTTTCCAAAAGATTGCTTTCGCCTCCACATAGTAACACAGAAGGCAGATGTGGAACAGTAATGTCAACGGAAAAACAATATCCATGTCTTTGTATTAATTGGACTTGCCAACACAACTGAAACACATTATACAGAACATGGGGGATAAATGAATAAAAACGGAATCCGTCTGAACCTGATACTCTGTGCAATGATGCACGGCTTTAACCACTATCTGATGATCTTTTTCAAGCCTATGTATCCGATGATGGCAGATTACTTTGGGCTGTCAATGGTCGGTGATATTACCACCAGATTAGTGGTGGCGTATCTTGGTTATGGTCTCTCAAATTTCCTGACAGGAATTCTTGCTCGGAAATACAGCTTGAAAATGCTGCTGTTTTTCGGAATGCTTTTGATGAGCACAGCCACAGTTGTTTTTGCCTTTATCCCGGCTGATATGTATTTTCTGGCGGTCATTTGTGTATTTTTTATCGGACTCGGCGGCGGGACATATCACCCCGCGGCAAATACGCTCATGACTTCTTTATATGAGACAAAGCCCGGGTATGCGATTGGGATCCTTTCGATTGGATCGGCAATTGGATTTGTTGCCGCACCCTTTATCGGTGATTTTGTCGGGAATAAATGGCTGGGATTCCAGACTCTTTTTCTCTTAAGCGGTACCATGGTATTTGTTTTTAATATGGTTTTCTTTGCCTTTGCAAAAGATGCACCGGTTCAGACTTCAGCACAAAAAGACGCAGTAGAAAAAGCCGGGCCAAAACCGCTGCCGGCAAAGATACTCGTTCTGGTAATTCTATTATTATGTATTCCTTCCATGATCAGAGATCTGATGAGTTGGGGGTATTTTGAGATCACCCCTTTCTGGGTTGAATATGGTTTTTCTTCAGCGATTGGAATATGGATTATTCAGGTCATGGCATATCTGCCCGGCCCGGTTGTACAGCCGATATCCGGCTGGCTCTGTGATAAATTAGGTCCCATGAGAGTGCTGATTGTGACCTTTCTGATGTGTACGATAGGCCATATGTTGCTCGCCGTGATCTCACCTGTATTTGCGTGGTTTGGGCTTGTTCTTTACGGCATCGGTATGAGCGCGTCAACGGTTGCCAGTGAAACCTACATGGCCTCGATTGTCTCACAAAAAAACAGAACACTTGTGTACGGTATCGTTCTCTCAATCGCCCTGGGTGTTGGCGGCGTTTTGGGTGGGGCTTCCGGGTGGCTGGTGGATGCTTTTGGTAAAACAAATGCAGTCGGCTACCAGATCTGGTTTTTCGGGATGGGCGCAATGATGGCACTCAGTGCGGTGTTGTACCCGGTGATTCAGCGGATACGAAAAAATGCCGCAGCATGATTCCTGAAAATAAATGTCACACGAAGATCACAATTGCGCCAGGGAAAGTAAAAAAGGCAGGATTTATTGGAAATGATGGTACAGAATTCCGGGATAATTGATCCGATTCTGAAAAATATCAAATATTTCTTCAATAAATATTTTATTTGTGACTTAATATTATATATACAATGAAATGGTTTTGTAACAAAATGCAAATTACATTTTTCTTTTTTGGCGGCATTGAATGAAACTTCGAATCCAAATTATTGTTTTTTTCACTATCAACATTGCGGCAGTACTGCTTGCCTCATGCGTTGGCGGCCCCGGTGTGCTTGCCGATTACTCACAAAAACCGGTGACGCTTCAGGATGCATGTCTTTTAATAGATAACAAGGACCAGAATGTCCAGTTTGAGGGACTGGCAATCCTTGCTGAAATAATATCGACCGGTGAAAATTCAGCCGAGGCAACAAAACTCTGGTTTCAAAAGGGTGAAGCAGTCTTGTCAGCGTTGGAAAAGGAGCTTTTATATGAAGTCCCGATGCATATAGAGAAGGAAGTGATTCTTTATAACAAACTTTCGGCCTTGAAAAGTTTTGTATACGACAGAACAGAAAAAGGTGGTTTTATTGTAAAACGCTTTTGGCTGGTGGGGGATTCCACCATGGCGGACTATTCACGGCCCTCGAATCCCAACAAGAAGTTTAATCCCATGACCGGATGGGGTGAAATGTTTCAACAGCATTTTACACCGGAAAATCTCTCTTTGCTGAAAGACTATCTTCAGGCGGACTCGGTCATCGTGATTAATCGCGGCATGGGCGGCCGGAGCACCCGCACCTACTGGAACGAAGGTTCCTGGAAAAAAGTGTTTACCCGTCTGCACGAGGGGGATTTTGTGCTGGTGCAGTTCGGGCATAATGATTCATCCGAGGGATATCCGGACCGCTATATCGATATTTCAGGCTATAAAAAATATCTTGAGATGTATGTGAATGACATCCGTTCCAAACAGGCGGTGCCCATTCTGTGTACATCGGTAAACAGAAATTATCCGTGGAGCGGTGAACACAAACTGGCTAACGTGCATGGGGGGTACCCTGATGCCATGAAAGAAGTCGCCGGGAAGATGAATGTTCAGTTGATTGACATGACCCGGCGTTCACTTGATTTTTTCAGTGAAAAGGGCAAACCCTATGTGACCTCGCATTATTTTATGGTATTTGGGCCGGATAAATATCCGGAAGCCTTTAAAACAGGGAGCGACGACAACACACACTTCCAGCCGGAAGGTGCCGAAGCAGTAGCACTGCTTGCCTGGGAAGGGCTTCTGGAACTGGCGGGGATAAAATAAATGATTTCACACGAAGCTCACGAGGACCGCAAAGCAGATGAAAGGGGAAGATAAACCTTCCCTCTGTGCTCTTCTGGTTTTCAGACCCTTCATGAATACCCCGGGAGATTTTATACCAGGCAGAAAACTATATCTGCATTCTGTGTGAAATATAAAACATTCGCTTTCTGCGTGTATATTTAGTATTTTCTATATATGAATAAATCCGGAAATTACAGTGGCTATGATCTCATGATGGTGCCTCTGGAAAAACTGATACTGGAAAAATACCGCAGCCGGCTGGTCACCCGGGCACGGGGGGATGTTCTTGAGATTGGTGCGGGGAGCGGGGTGAATTTTGCATACTACAACAAACAGCGCATCCGTTCGCTGACCGTGACCGATCTTGATCCTGATCCGGTTCTTCGGCGGAAAATGAAAAAATACGGATTCAATAACCCTGTCGCGGCTGAAATTGATGCACTGCCTTTTTCCGACAATTCCTTTGATACCGTGGTTATGACTTTGGTGCTGTGTTCGGTTCCGGATCCCCAAAAGGCTGTCCGGGAAATACAGCGGGTGCTCAGGCCCGGCGGCGAGTTTATTTTTATCGAGCATGTTGCCTCGTGCAGCAGGAAGGTGAAAGGCTTACAGCACGCCGTTACTCCGGCATGGAAGCGAATTTCCGGAAACTGCCACCTTGACCGGGATTCTGTAAAAACGATTCAGGATCAGGGATTTCATCTTGACAAGTACATGCAGTCCACACTGTGTCTCATCGCCGGGGGAGTGGGAAAAATGGTTTCTTTACGCTAATCATGGAATTTTTACCAATTAAGAAATATCAGATTAACATTTTCAGAAATATTATGATTTTAATCACAATATTTCTAATTTTTGTCAGTTTTTTCAGTAAAATCGGGATATAATTTTAATCGGATGGGGTGTATTCTGGAAAAAAATTAAAACCGGAGGAAACTATGTCCCGATTAATGAAGTATTCAATTGCATTGATTATTCTTTGTATGGTTGTAATTGTCCCTGCTTTTTCCCAGGTGTCGGACTCCGATCGGGTCCGGACACTGGAGAGTCTTTTTAATCAAATCAATGATTCAGTAAAAAGTTTCAAGATAATGTACGGCCTGGGGTCGATCACTGTGGGATTGGGGGTGGGGATTCTCACAACCATACTGATGTACGAAGATGGTAAAGTTGAGGATGATGGATTCATTAATGCAAGTCTCGCCATCGGAAGCGTCCTGGTGGGAGGCCTTGTATGCTCTACTATTCTCATGGTGCCACTGATAGAGATCATCCTCCCTTATAAATCGGAAATTCTTGTCCCGCAATTCATGGATTTGCCGGAAGGATCGGATGAAGAAGTGCGATATAAGGCAGACAGGGGGGAGCAGATGCTTGCCGAGATGGTCGATTATGAAATTTCCATGAAGCGGACGAGGAGTCTGGTGCTTGGTGGTTCCGGGGCAGCCTGCATAGTCTATCTTTTTGCCTACAGGGCACAATATGCCGACAGTGATAATTCTGCAGACGGCTGGATTATCGGTGCAGGAGCGGGATTAATCGGGCTTGGCTTGTTGCAGCTCTTTATAAAGACAAATGCGGAAGTCATGCAGGAGCGTTACTACGAATGGAAGGCCTCCGGAGGAGATTTTTCTGTGTCAAAAAAGAATGACAACCGGTTTAATGTGATCATCACTCCGGTATCCGCAGGGGTTCGAATAGGTTTGTAAGCAAAGGGAGCCTCTATCTTCCGCTGCATTTTCATTCCTGATTTTGATTTTGCAGAACGTTATTTACCTCTGTAATTTTCGGAATAGAGTTTCGTCCCCCTCTATGCGTCACCGAGAGGGCGGCAGCTGCACTCGCAAAATACAATCCATCATGAAAACTCATCCCCAGAAGATGTGCATACACAAACGAGCCGTGGAAAATATCCCCGGCCGCGGTGGTGTCAATGGCCTGCACAGGAAACGCCGGAATGTGATGCATCGTCTCATTCTCAAGAAAGACCACGCCATTGCTGCCAAGCGTTATTGCAATCCGCCCCGGACATTCCTTTTTCACAGCAAAAAGTGCCTTACGCTTTTTTTCCGGTGCAGCAAGGTTGACTTGCTGTGAAATCGAGCAGGCAAAGGGCTCTGAGCAGATAGCGATATCAGTTATTGGGAGTAATGATTTGGTTGCCTCCCGCAAAGAACCGGCATCCAGTACCAGTATTGCCTTTGGGAATCGTTCCCTGGCTTCGAGCGTGGCTTCCAGCTGATGTCCATCGGCAAGGATTATTTTTGGGGAAAGACACGGCAGTGAATCCCACTCCGGCAGATATGCAGGCGGGTCCATATGCCGTGTGAATATTGTACGCTCACCGGTATCCGGATGGATGACAATCGAAGAAAATGGGGTGGAAAAAGACTGATCCTGTTTTATCAGAGCAGTATTTGTGCCCGCGGCCTGAAATTCCGCAATAATTGTATCCGCCAGGCGGTCTTTTCCCAAAAGCCCGGCAAATGCAGTGGGAATTTGCCAGGAAGAAAGCAAAAAAGCTGCATTTGCCGCCGGGCCGCCGCCGGATTCATCGGTTTTTCGGACAAAATACTTCCGGTCAAACTGTATTGGTATATCAGGATAGTAAATGAGGTCATAACAGGCATAGCCGATACACAGCACATCAATCATGGGTTATTGAATCAGGAACAGACCGCGAGTGTCAATAAAGAATTCACAGGGGCCGGAGAGACAGGGGCCATTGGGAAAACTTTTTGCAATGAATAGTCTGAAATATCTTGAAAATATCGGCAATCCTTTCTATTATGAAAGAAAGGTTTTTACGAAAAGTTGTCCTGCCTTTATGCACTCGACGTAATAAACCTCCTGCGTCTTTCCTTTTTGAAAGGAGGAGAGCGTTCTCGACAGTTTGGCGGCCCTTTATTGGCCGTTTTTCTTTTTCATCATGTTTTTGCATCATGCTGTATGGATGTAAAAGCATGAGCAAAACACAAGGGAGGGATTGTGAAAATAGAGCGTTATTTTACCAAAAAGGGCGAAGGCCCCTATGCAGATATTACCTTTGAGAAAAGAACCTCGGAAATAAAAAACATAGACGGGAAACTGATTTTCAGGCAGGAGGGGATTGTTGTCCCGGATTTCTGGAATCAGATCGCGGTTGATATTATCGCACAAAAGTATTTCCGGAAAACCGGTGTTCCCCAAAAAGACGGAAAAACAGGTGGGGAGACCGATGCCCGTCAGGTGTTTCACCGGCTTGCCTTTACCTGGACCGAGTGGGGGCGGAAATACAAATACTTTGATACAGAAGAAGATGCTCAGGCGTTTTACGATGAAATGTGCTTTATGCTCGCTTATCAAATGGCCGCCCCCAATTCACCGCAGTGGTTTAATACCGGACTTTTTGCCGCCTACGGCATTACCGGGCCTGCCCAGGGGCATTATTTTGTCAATCCGGAAACGAATGAAGTCGAAAAATCAAAGAACGCCTATGAGCGTCCCCAGCCGCATGCCTGTTTTATTTTGTCAGTGGAAGACAATCTGATCAATGAAAACGGCATCATGGATTTGGTAACCCGCGAAGCCCGGCTGTTCAAATACGGTTCGGGTACCGGTTCCAATTTCTCCTCTCTGCGCGGCAAGGAAGAACCGCTTTCGGGCGGGGGGGTATCCTCCGGCTTGTTGTCCTTTTTAAAGGTGGGAGACCGCTCTGCTTCTTCAATTAAAAGCGGCGGGACAACCCGCAGAGCTGCCAAAATGGTCTGCCTTGATTCAAACCATCCTGACATCAAACAGTTTGTTGATTGGAAAGTTGAAGAGGAATATAAAGTCGCTTCCATGGTCACCGGAAGCAAAGTGATCAAAAAACATGTTGACCGCATTATGAAAGCGGTGACAAAACCAATCGGGGGGCTGCAGGGCGATGACTGTTTTGACCCGACAAAGAATACCCTGCTGCTTTCTGCTCTCGGAGACGCACTTGAAGATCAGGTGCCTCCGGCATATTTGTACCAGATTCTCCAGCTTGCCCGGCAGGGTCACACGAAACAGGAGATGATCGAATATTCAACCGAGTGGGACAAGGAAGCGTACAATACAGTCAGCGGCCAGTCCTCAAACAACTCGATCCGCATTCCCGCTTCTTTTATGGACGCAGTCAAAAAAGGAACCGAAGTGGCGGTCACCAGCCGTACCGACGGTAAACCCATGAAAAAAATCAAGGCAGCCGTGCTCTGGGAAGAAATGGCCGTCGCATCATGGAAGTGTGCAGATCCGGGAATCCAGTTCCATTCCACCATCAATGAATGGCATACCTGTCCCAAAGACGGGGAGATACGGGCATCCAATCCCTGTTCTGAATACATGTTTCTGGATGACACCGCATGCAACCTTGCGTCTTTGAATTTACTCACCTTCTACGACCAGGAAAACGAACGCTTTAAAATTGATGATTATATTCACGCGATACGGCTGTGGACCATAGCCCTGGAGATCAGCGTGGTTATGGCGCAGTTCCCGAGCAAATCGATTGCGCGAAAAAGTTACGACTACCGTACCCTTGGGCTCGGCTTTGCAAACCTTGGCGCCCTGCTCATGGTGATGGGCATTCCTTATGATTCAGACGAGGGCAGAAATATTGCAGGATGTCTTTCTGCAATTCTCACCGGCCATTCATATGTCACTTCTGCAGAAATGGCAAAAGAGCTTGGGCCGTTTATCAGGTATAAAGAGAACAAAGAAGATATGCTGCGTGTTATCCGGAATCACCGCCGGGCAGCCTATAATGCAGCGGCGAAAGAATATGAGGGTTTGAGCGTGACCCCGGTGGGGCTGTCAGAGAAACATTCACCGAAAGACCTTCTTGCTGCGGCCAAAAAATCGTGGGACATGGCCCTTGAGGCCGGAGAAAAAAACGGATTTCGGAACGCACAGGTTTCGGTTGTCGCTCCCACCGGCACCATCGGCCTGGTGATGAGCTGTGACACCACCGGTATTGAACCGGATTTTGCCCTGGTAAAGTTCAAGAAACTCGCCGGAGGCGGATACTTTAAAATCATCAATCAGTCGATCCCGCCTGCGTTGCACCGGCTTGGGTACACAGAAGAACAGATCCAGGACATCATTCATTACTGTATCGGACACGGGACCCTTGAAGGGGCACCGGCTGTTTCCTATGCAGATTTAAAGGCAAAGGGATTTACTGCTGCCCAGCTGAAAAAGATTACGTTGATTCTTAAAAATTCCTTCTCGTTATTGGCAGCATTCACTGCCGGCGTACTGGGTCCCGAAATGGTATCGGGTACGCTGGGGATTGACGAAGCCATATCGCAAAAACCGGGATTTAATCTGCTGCGGCACCTGGGTTTTTCCGACGAACAGATTGCACAGGCGACGACATGGGCATGCGGTACCATGACGATAGAAGGGGCCCCGCATCTGAAACCCGAGCACTATGCGGTGTTTGATACTGCAGGAAAATCAGGAGCCCTTGGCACCCGGGTCATTAACTGGATTGCCCATATTACCATGATGGCATCGGTCCAGCCGTTTATATCGGGAGCGATTTCAAAGACTATTAATATGGCCAATGAAACAACGGTCGAGGAAGTAAAGCAGGCACACTGGATTTCATGGGAGAAAATGCTGAAGGCAGTGGCGGTCTACCGTGACGGGTCAAAATTGAGCCAGCCGCTTTCCAGTCTTGAGCCCGGCACAGATTCTCTTCGGGATACGCTGGTCAATCTTTCGAAAAACGGACTTTCGGCTCTGCCAAAGGACCCGTCGGTCCCGGTGCGCAAAAAACGGCACCTTCTGCCGAACCGCAGGGCGGGCTATACCCAGAAGGCAAAAATCGGCGGCCACAGCATATTTGTCCGAACCGGTGAATATGAGGATGGAACACTCGGGGAAATCTTTCTTGACATGCACAAGGAAGGGGCGGCATTCCGGTCTTTGATCAACAATTTCGCCATCGCGATTTCTTTGGGGCTGCAGTACGGAGTACCACTGGAGGAATATGTCGATGCATTTACCTTTACGCGTTTTGAACCGAACGGGATTGTGCGGGGACATGAAAACATCAAAATGACGACCTCGGTGATCGACTTTATTTTCCGGGATCTGGCATTCTCGTATCTGAAACGGAGCGATCTGGTGCAGGTCAAGCCCGACGATCTTATCGCCACGACCACGATGGAATCCGGGGCAGCTGTAGCAGCGAACGGAAATGGAAACAGTCATACCAATGATGCACGTACTGCACGGAGTTTTGGCTATGAAGGCGATCCCTGTCCTGAATGTGGGCATTTTACTCTGGTTCGCAATGGAACGTGTTTAAAGTGTGAAACCTGCGGAGGCACAACCGGCTGTTCGTGAGATTCCGCTAAGAATTTCACACAGAGGAGAGAAGAAAGGGAAGAAAGGAATTCAGGAAAAGATTGATTATAAATGAGGAGTCCGTCATCATATCTTTGATATGATGACGGATATCCCGACGGGTTGTAATTTAATGTATGATGAACACTTTTTTCCTGCCTTTTTTTATAATCTTTCTTTTCACTGTTTTTTTTTGATTTTTCCTGATAGTATTTAAGGAAGAAAAAGCGGTTTACAAACATTTCATAATGTGTTATGTTTTCAAGCTCAAATACAAAAGAAGACTTTATATTTTATATAATCGAGGAAAATACCATGTCGAGAAAATGCGATATCTGCGGAAAATCAACAGTTGCAGGCAATAATGTCAGCCATGCCAATAACAAGACAAAACGTGTCTGGAGACCGAATATTCAGCGCGTGAATGCAGTGGTCGATAACAAAAGTGTCTCCATGAAAGTGTGCACACGCTGTATACGCAGTGAGAAGGTTGTAAAACGCTAAGGTTTTACTTTAATTTTCGCTGCCTCTTTCTTTATTCCTGCACACAGAGGCTTCCGGATGACATGTAAAAAGCTTGAAGACTGGCTTGTTCTGACAACAGAGAAGTTTCTGACTTACCGAAAACGGAGAATCCTCATTAAAAAAGAAAAGACAAAAAAGAGGCCCGCGTTTGTCGAATTGCTGTATACCATTCTCTTTGTTGTCGCTGCGGTCATGCTCATCAATATGTTTTTGTTTCAGAATTACAGAATTCCGTCCCGCAGCATGGTTTCAACACTTGAAGTCGGCGATCTTATCTTCGTGGAAAAACCGATGTTCGGTCCCGAAATATTACCTGGTACCCTGAAAATTCCGGCATTCCGGGAAGTGAAACGGGGAGAGGTTATCTCGTTTGAGAGCGAGAAATATGCTCAAAACGGGCCGGTGATCGAATTTTTCCATCGTTTTGTCTATTTTATCACCTTCTCGTTCGCCAATTTGAAACAGGATCCCCAAACGCATGAACCAGTTGTCGATCTGCTGATCAAACGGGCAATCGGCCTGCCCGGTGAATCTGTCCGCATCAGGCATGATACAATTGAAATCCGCCGTGAGTTTGAGAATACCTGGATCCCGGAAGAGCAGCTGATCAATGAGAGGCCGGTTCCCTACACCATTGCATCCAACAGAGAAAGTAATTTTCGAGATTTTATTGAACAATCACCATATGACCGGAAAGAATTTTACCATGAACTTTTCTACAAGGCATGCAATGGCTGGTACATCCCGCCCGGCATGTTTTTCCCCATGGGAGACAAGCGTGATGAATCCCGGGATGCGCGTGTGTACGGCCCTGTTCCCGTCTCCCGCATTCAGGGCAAAGCAGTGTTCCGGTTTTTCCCGTTCAGCCGCGCTGGGGCGATCTATTAATACAGCAGGGGAAGCTTCGCCCGACCACTAAATTTATTACGATTTAGTGGTCGGGTGAAGAAAAAAATCCTGTTAATATGGCTGGATGTATTACTTGAACATTGTTTATAAAGGATATTGGAAGTGCGGAGCACCTTTTAACTACGAGAACTGAGTAATTTTTGATTTCCTGGAAATCCGTTATTTCCTCTGTCACCAAATCAGCGCCGAGCAATCAACGGTTTGTTATTTTTTTCATCCTGGTTTATCTACGCTTCTTTATGTTCGCGGTTCACATGCAGTTTGCAGACATCACGCAGCTTGTCGATATTGTTCACTGATACGGTACCGTAATTGACATGAATGTTTGTGTCATTGATGAACTCTTTGATTTTTGCATCTTCAACATTCAGGGTATTGGTCATGACGCGTAAATCCTGCAGAGAGAAATCGAAGGAGCAGACCATGTCCCGCCGTCTTCCTTCGTTTGACTCAATTATAAAATCCAGGCAGTCGTACAATCGTGTGACCGGATTTTCATAGCTGAGGTTTATTGACCTCCGGTAGGAATACCATATCCGCTTTGCCAGGCTTGTAAAAACATTCTGGAGAATTTTGCCGCCCAGGTGGGTCATAAATGTTTCCTTGGTGAGCACCAGAAGACTTGATTCTTCAAATGCAACTGCCGTCGCATTTCTTTCTTCCTGATTCAGAATTGCCATTTCGCCAAAGAATTCGCCTTTGCCGAGCATGGCAACGACAAATTCGCTTTCCTTGTCGATATGGGATATTTTGACCTTGCCGCGGTCAATGAAATAAAACAGATCGCTTTTTTCCTGTTCAAGGAAAATAATCTGGCCGGCGCGGTAGACTGCATGATGCCCCTCTTTTTCAGGCTCCTGTATTGATACGTTGAATTTTGCTTTCAGGGCTTCAATCTGCTGTGTTATCCTTATTATCCGGGCCTGGTCTTTTGAATATTTCAAAAATGTTTCAAGCGCATACAGACATTGTTCATACTGTTTGTTCTTGTAATAAAATTCTGCGGTTTCCAGAAAATAATCCGGATTCTCGGTATAGACCGACTGTGAACAGAGTGCGAACAGTTTCGCATTGATTTTCCGTAAACGCTGTGAGTAATCGGTGACGATTTTGAAAAAGATATCCTGTTTCTGGGAAAGAAATGAAATCAGATTTTCCTTCGGGATCATCACTACGGTGCTGGGCTCGACTGCAATCAGGCGGTTGAGGTAGCCATGGCCTGTCAGGCATGCGGTGAGGCCGAAGGTATCCCCGGCTTTTAATGAGCGCGCCTCATGATGCTGTTCAAACATCATGTACTGCTTCAGCAGACCGCTTTTCAGGATAAAAAAATATGGCATTGCTTTTGAGTTTTCCATCCATATAATAGCGCCTTTTTTATAGGTGCGTTCCTGAAAAATATTATTTGCCATATAGTGTTTACTATAACGGAAAATGTCAAAAAAACAACAAGTTTTTATGGGCGAACAGCTTGATAAAGGGTCTTTGAGCAGTTACTGTAGGAGCATGATCCAGTTTATGTTGAAATGTATCCGGGCACTCCTTGTTCCAGTCTTCCCTCAGCGTTGTGTCCTGTGCCTGTGCGAACTATCCGGGACAGAGATGTTTTTTCAGCCGGAGACCCATGCACCCCTGTGCCGAAACTGTGCCGGCCAGCTTCCGGTTTTATCGGGCCGGCGCTGCAATGTATGCAGCGAACCGCTTGTTTCAGAAAAGGACCTCTGTACTGCCTGCAGGGATACGTCCTGTGCCTTCGAGAGCAATACCTCTGTATTTCACTATCAGGGCATGGTCAAAGAGCTTGTGTGGGTATATAAATTCGGCAAACAGCGAAGCTGCGCATCTGTATTTATTCCTTTTTTTTTATCCCTGCAGACTCCCGGCGGCATGATACATAAAGAGAATTTTACTTCTATTATTCCTGTGCCGGCTTCCCCTGAAAGCCTGAAACGGCGCGGCTTTGACCAGGCGAAAGTCATCGCGGCAATGCTGGCATTAAAAACCGGGATTCCTTTCCAGCCGGTACTCAAACGGGGCAGGGGAATCGCACAAAAAAAACTTTCCCGTTCAAAAAGACAATTGAATCTCTCCGGGCAGGTGTTTTTTACGCCGCGGCACGAGATTGGCCCCAGGCCTCTTTTGATTGACGATATCTTTACTACCGGATCAACAGGAAATGAGTGCAGTCTGGTATTAAAACAGCACGGGGCAATGCAGGTTCACGTAGTGACCATCGCAAAGGATTAGACAGCTGCAGAAGGGAGTGACTTTCCGGGGGGAACCCCGGTGAAGTACCGGAAAAATAATGTTGTTGACATACAACCGTTTTATCTGTTATGTTGTATACAACCAGTTAAAATAGGTATTACAAAAAAAGAGTCGCACGTACGACTCTTTTTTTATATCAGGTGAAACACAGTGCAGCGGGCAGCAGAAGCAATTGAAAGTGAAATAGGAAAAGAAATTGAACCCATTGTGAATGCAATGGGTCTCCATCTGGTCGAGCTCACCATTTCCTTTATGAAACGATCATGCTCGGTTATCATTGTCATTCACAAGACAGGCGGGGTAACCGTTGCCGATTGCTCCGCTGTGGCCAAGAACCTGCAGCCCCGACTGGAGCTGCATGAGGAACTGAAGGATTTCCAGCTTCAGGTAGCTTCGCCGGGCATTTCGCGCATGCTGAAATCGAGACGTGAATACAGCATTTTTAAAGGCCGCGGGCTGTCGGTTTTACGAACAGGGAACAGTGAATGGACGAACGGGATTCTCCGGGAAGTGGCAGACGAACATATTGTTCTGGGCGGTCCGGAGAATGCCGAAAAAATACCCTTTGCCGGAATAAAAAAGGCAAAATTAATAACTTTAGAGGGGGAGAACTGACAATGTCCTCTGATATGGCAAAAGCCATCAAACAGATGTCGCAGGAACGGGGCGTTCCGGAAGAACTTATTTTCAAGACAATTGAGGAAGCGCTTCTTGCGGCATACAAGAAAAAATATGGAACCGTTGAAAACGCGGTGGTAAAATTCAATGAAGAAACAAGTGATGTGACCGTCTACTCACGAAAGAAGATTGTCGATGATATCGATGATCCGGTTACTGAAATTCTTCTGAATGAAGCATTGACATTCAATGAAGCGTGTGAACTCGGGGATGAACTCCTTATCGAGGTGAATCCGAAGGAATTTGACCGGAATGCCGTGCAGAGTGCAAAACAGCGTGCAAAGCAGACATTGAAGGACATCCAGAAAGACACGTTGTATTCAGAGTTCAAGGAAAAAGTGGGAGAAATGATCATTGGATATTACCAGCGGGAACGCAATGGGAATATTTATGTGGATCTTGGAAAAACTGAAGGTATTCTCCCGAAAAAGTATCAGTCGCCCCGCGAGTTGTACCATGCGAATGACCGGATCAAGGCATATATTTACGAAGTAAACAAAACACCGGGCGGGCTTCAGATTGTATTGTCGCGAACGCATACGGAATTCGTGAAAAAGATATTTGAGCTGGAGGTTCCCGAGATTTATGACCATACAGTCGAGATCTTCAAGATAGTCCGTGAACCCGGATACCGGACGAAAATTGCCGTGTACTCAAACAGAGAGGATGTTGATCCTGTCGGTGCGTGTGTTGGTTTGAAAGGCGTCCGTATCCAGGCGATCGTAAAGGAACTGGAAGGGGAAAAGATTGATATTTTGAAATACGATGCCAATCCAATTCATTTTATCAAAAATGCGCTCTCTCCTGCTGATGTAGAACATGTCATCATTCTTGACGAGTCAAAAAAACAGGCGCTCGCACTGGTGGATGATACCCAGTTGTCTTTGGCAATCGGCAAGCAGGGGCTGAATGTTCGTCTGGCAAACAGGCTGGTAGACTGGAATATTGATGTGAAAACCAATGCACAGTTTGAAGAGATGGATATCTCCATGGAAACCAAAAAAGCAGTCAGTGCACTTTTTGGGGACGTAGAAGAAGAAGAAATCGAAAATGTCTCCGAGCTTCCCGGTATTACCGAAGAACTGGTTGCATTGCTGAAAAATAATAACATAGAACTCATTGAAACTCTTGTCTCAATGGATGATAATGGTTTAAATTCTCTCGAAGGAATCACAGAGGAATCACTGGCAAAGCTCAAAAAGATTCTTGAAGATTCAATCGAAATTGTAGAAGAAGAAGGAGCCGGCCGGGGCGGAGAAGCCTCAAGCGAATACGCCGGACAGGAAGCAGATTCCTCTGAAGAAGCAGAAGCGGAAGAAGCCGGAGAAGAAGAGGAAGGGGCCTATGAATGCCCTGAATGCGGCGGATCAATCGGCATCGAAATGACTGCATGTCCACACTGCGGCGTCGGCCTGAGCTTTGAGGATTCTGAAGAATCTGAGGGAACAGAGGAATAATTACGGAAAAGAGGGTGTATGGCAGAAGATACGAAAAAAGATAAAAAACCCAAGACAGCACTTATCAAGCAGAAAAAGCAGGTAGAGAAGCAGTCCGGGGAAAGCGATAAGACCGAGAAAAAAAAGGTTGTTGTTGTCAAAAAAAAGGTTGTTGTCGTAAAAAAGAAGGCTCCTGAAAAAAAGCCCGAGGAAAAAAAACCAGCTGACAGGAAAGAATCTGCCGCAAGAACCACACCGAATGTTGCACGACGGCCGCCGGATAGAACACATGGGGACAGACAGCGTGATTCAAAACGGCCTTTTGAACCGCGCAGAAATACCAATGACAAATTCAGGCCGTCAGGAACAGGCCATGGCCAGGGCCAGGGCCAGGGCCAGGGCCCAAGACGGTTCTCTTCACAAAGAGGGCCTGATAATAAATTCGGCAACCGTACCGGAAAACCGGGCGGCGGCCCGGACCGAAGACCCTCATCCGGCGGGAAACCAAAACAAAGCGGAGGATTCACCTCTTCAACGACCGATGAAAAGAAGACTGGTGCACGCCGGTTTATCAAAGCCAAGAAAAAACCGATTTATCAGCGCACACGGCATGAGGAACATGAGGAAAAACTGCTCATCGCGGCCAAAAAGAAGGCTGCGGCACAGAAGGCGAACCCGATTCCGAAAGAAATTAATATTATGGAAGTCATCACGGTTTCGGATCTTGCCCGTAAAATGAACCTGAAGGCATCCGAACTCATTTCCAAACTGATGGGGATGGGGATGATGGTTACCATAAATCAGCAGATCGATGCGGAAACCGCACAGATTATTGCGGATGAATACGGCTGCTCGGTGAAAATACTTTCACTCTATGATGAAACAGTGATCGAAGAGGACGATGTTTCCGGGACTGAGTTCAAACACCGGCCGCCGATCGTCACGGTGATGGGCCATGTTGACCATGGAAAGACCAAGCTTCTTGATGCAATCCGCGAGGCCGATGTTGTCGGCGGGGAACACGGCGGCATCACCCAGCATATCGGCGCATACTCAGCCCATCTGGATAAAGGAATCATTACCTTTCTGGATACCCCGGGCCATGAGGCATTTACATTGATGCGTGCCCGCGGTGCGCAGGTTACCGATATCGTGATCCTTGTTGTCTCTGCTGCGGACGGGGTAATGCCCCAGACCATCGAGGCAATCAATCATGCGAAAGAAGCAAAGGTCCCCATCATTGTCGCCGTAAATAAAATTGACCTTCCAGAGGCAAATGTGGAGCGCGTCAAGCAGCAGCTGTCAGAGTATGAGCTGCTGTCAGAAGACTGGGGTGGTCATACGCTTTTTTGTGAAATATCAGCCTTGCAACGCCTTGGAATCAATGAACTGCTGGATGCTATACTCCTGCAGTCGGAAATGCTTGAACTGAATGCGATCTATGACTGTAAGGCAAAAGGGCGGGTTCTTGAATCGAGAATTGACCACGGCCGGGGGATTGTCGCAACCGTGCTCATCCAGCAGGGAACCCTGAAAGTTGGAGATCCGTTTGTCGCGGGAATTTTCCCCGGGAAAGTGCGTGCGATGTTCAACGACAAAGGGGAAAAAGTTACGGTGTGTA
This sequence comes from Spirochaetales bacterium, assembly GCA_016929065.1. Classification (GTDB taxonomy): domain Bacteria; phylum Spirochaetota; class Spirochaetia; order SZUA-6; family RPPD01; genus RPPD01. Next base: position 63,700 of record JAFGJO010000038.1, read on the forward strand.
CACCGTCCATCCCTGTTGAAATTCTCGGTTTTGAAGGCATCCCGAATGCGGGCGATCCTTTCCAGATGACTGATACTGAAAAAACCGCACGGCAGGTGGGGGTCAAGCGCCAGGAATTGAAAAAACTCGAAGAAGCAAAAAATGTCAAGAAAATAACCCTTGACAATCTGTATGACCAGATTAAACAGGGAGAAATACAGGAACTGAAAGTCATAATCAAAGGTGATGTACACGGTTCTGTGGAAGCATTGCGGACATCGCTCGAGAAACTCACTACCGAAGAAATACGGCTTGTGGTCATTCATTCCGCAGCCGGTGCCATCAATGACAAAGATGTTATTTTGGCATCAGCTTCAAATGCAATCATTATCGGTTTCCATGTACGCCCGTCATCAAGCGCACTGGTACTGGCTGAGCGGGAAAAAGTGGAAATCAAGAAATACAGTATTATTTATGACGCAGTTGATCAAATCCGGAGTGCCATGGAAGGCATGCTCAAACCGGAACTCCGCGAAGAAACAATCGGTGTTGCCGAAGTACGGGAAACCTTCAAAGTGCCGAAAATCGGTGTGATTGCCGGGTGTTATGTTACCTCCGGGACAATCAGGCGAAACGCGGAAGCGAATGTGGTCCGGGACGGTGTTGAAATATTCCGCGGTAAAATAACTTCGTTGAAACGGTTCAAGGACGATGCAAAGGAAGTTGAAACCGGGTTTGAATGCGGGATTGGCATTGACAATTTTAACGACCTGAAAATCGGTGACAACATCGAAGCGATCGAGATTAAAGAGATTGCCAAAAAGCTGAAAGCTCCAGGTGCAAAGAAGAGCGCAAAGGACAGTACAAAGGACAGTACAAAAGGAAAAACTGATGGATAAACGGCGGCTGCAGCGGGTTTCCAGTTTGATGAAAGAAGAACTCGGCAGTCTGATTATTTCCGATGCGCTGAAAGATCCGCGTATTGATAAACTTGTTTCAATTACAGACATTGAGATTACAAATGATTTGTCGCTTGCAAAAATATATATTTCGCATTACGGCAACAGGGAGAAGGGGCTTGGGGTACTGGAAGCGCTCAACCATGCTGCGGGATTTATACAAAAAGAGCTTGCCCATCGGATGAAGCTGCGGATCACACCAAAGTGCCTCTTTGTTTATGATGAGTCGATTGAACGGGGATTCAGAATATCTGAAACACTCAAGAATATCAGCAAATAATACAGCCGGCGTTCAGGCACACACCATGAATGGAATCGTCTTGCTCAACAAACCTGCCGGTATCACCTCGTTTCAGGCGCTTTCAGTGCTGAAAAAGAAACTTGCAACGAAAAAAGTAGGTCATACCGGAACGCTCGACAAATTTGCAGAAGGTCTGCTGATTGCCTGTACGGGAAAATATACACGAATTTCGCAGTATGTTACCGCGCTTCCAAAAGAATATGTCGCATGGATAGTATTGGGAAAGACCACCACAACACTTGATCCGGAAGGCGAGGTGACCGATACCGGCCCGGTTCCTTCACTTTCTGAAATTCAGCGTGTCATTCCCGGTTTTATCGGGAGCATCCAGCAGCGTCCGCCGGCCTACTCTGCAATCCATATCAATGGACGACGGGCATGGCAGCGGGCGCGAAATGGAGAAATTGTTGATCCGGAACCCAGGCGTATCATTGTCGAAAATATCGTCATTCAGCAATACACCCCGCCGAGGCTGTGTATCAGGGTGAACTGTCATCAGGGCACATATATCCGGTCCTTGGCGCGGGACATCGCGCTGGCAGCCGGCACCTGTGCATATGTCACCCGGCTTCAGCGGACCCGGGTAGGGTCTTTTTCTGTTTCTGATGCAGTATCCCCGGAAATGTTTGAGCCTGTTGTGCACGTTCAGAAGGCAGGTGATTTTATCGCAGCATTTCCCGGTTTTATCCAGATGTGTGCCGATGCCGCTCTCAAAGAGCACCTCGTGTATGGTAAAACATTGTCACCGGAAATGCTTCCGTCGGATTGCGGGGATGGAGTGATTGCATTTCTGGACACAAGCGGTGAACTAATCGCCTTTGTGGAAAAACAGGGACAGCGCTTGCAGTATACCATGGTATTGGCGGAGAGATGAAGATTATTGAATGGCAATCTGTAGAATCCCGATCAAAGAGACTCAACAATCCGGTGGCTCTTACCATCGGGGTTTTCGATGGAATTCATATCGGGCACCAGCGGTTGATCCAAAACATAGTATCCGAACCAGGTACAGAATCTGTTGTGGTCACATTCCGCATCAATCCGCAGTGCATTCTTGCAGAAAAAACCTATAAAGGGGATATTTTTACCATAAAACAGAAGCTGGAACAGCTGGAAAAGTACGGCGTATCAACCGCAGTCCTGATTGACTTTTCTTTGAAATTCAGTAAAATGTCCGCAAAGACATTTTTTGAGTCTCTTGTCGCAGCCTTCATGATCAGAAAAATTGTTGTGGGGAAGTATTTTAATTTTGGGAGACAAAGAGAAGGCGGAGTTAATACTTTAACAACCCTTGCAGATATGTATGGCTACCATCTGCACCGTGTTGATCCTGTCTTTTATCAGGAGGAACGCGTCAGCAGTACAAGGATACGGTATGCGGTTGCTGCAGGACATATATTTCAGGCTGGAAAAATGCTTGGCAGGCCGTTTGCACTGGATTTGACCGGTGTGAAACCGGAAGAAACCGCAGAGGGACAGAGGATTTATTTAAAAAATCAATTTGTGCAGGTATTGCCGGCATATGGTTCATATTCGGGCAGAATTACCGGGAGCAAAGGTGTATTTGAAACAAATATAGAAATTAATGATAACGAGCTGCGTCTTCAAAATCCGCACGGGCTTGGTCATAATGAAATTCAATCCATCGAATTCGCCGATGAATAGAGGAAAGGAGAAATGAATGGCAATTACAAAAGAGAAAAAGGGAGAAGTGATCAAACAGTTCGGGAAAACCGAGCAGGACACGGGGACAACCGAAGTGCAGGTTGCGCTGCTTACTGAACGAATCAATAATCTTACCGAACACTTCAAATTCCACAAAAAGGACTACAATTCACAGCGTGGATTGCTGAAACTTGTGGGGCAAAGACGAAGACTTCTTCGCTATTTGAGAAACAATGAACTGGAGAGGTATCGATCGATTATCGAAAAACTGAACCTCAGAAAATAGGAGCGAAAAAAAACAATAATGATTCAACGAGTAAAATTAAATATCAGAGATCAGGAAGTGATTCTTGAGACCGGAAGAATGGCAAAACAGGCGAATGGGGCTGTGCTTGTCAGGTGTGCTGATACCATGGTTCTTGCGACTGCATGCTGTTCTGACAAGGAAATAGAAGGACTGGATTATCTGCCGTTACAAGTGGAATATAATGAAAGATACTATGCTGCCGGAAAAATACCCGGCGGGTTTTTAAAACGGGAAGGACGTCCCCGTGACAAGGAAATCCTTGTTTCCAGGCTCATCGACCGCCCCATGAGGCCGTTGTTTGATAAAAAATTGCGGCGTGATATTCAAATCGTGCCAACGGTTATTTCTGCAGATCAAATCAATCCGCCGGATACATTGGCGATGGTCGCAGCTTCTGCTGCAGTCACCATCTCCGACATCCCCTTTGACGGGCCGGTTGGGGCTGTGCGTGTTGCATACCTTGACGGCGCCTTTCTTGTCAATCCGACATTCGAGGAAATTGAAAAAAGCGAACTCGACATTGTCGTTTCGGGGACAGCCGACGGGATAACCATGGTTGAAGGCGGCGGTAATGAGGTGAGTGAAGAACTCATGCTCGGCGCGATCGAAGAAGCCCATAAGGTGATCAAGGAACTCTGTGCAATACAGCTTGAACTGAAAAAACTTGCAGGAAAAGAAAAATTCGAACTGAAAGCAAAAGAAGAAGAACCAATGGCTGTTCTTGAAGAGATAAAAGCTTTTGCAGAACCAAAGCTGAAGGAAGCGTGTTTTGTGATTGGTAAGCACATCCGCATGAATGCCATAAAGGTAATTGAACAGGAAGTATTTGAAAAATATGCAGAACAGATTCCGGAAGGCCGTGAAAAAGCGGTAAAAGAACTGCTCCATGATTTGGAAGTGGTCATTGTGCGCACATCCATACTGGAAAATAAAAAAAGAACTGATAACAGAAATCCGGAAGATATCCGGCCGATCACCTGTGAAATCGATGTCCTTCCTCGTACGCATGGTTCTGCCCTGTTCACACGCGGAGAAACACAGGCGCTGGCGACTTCGACACTGGGGACAATATTTGATGAGCAGATTATGGATGATATTGAAGGTGATACCCGAAAAAAATTCATGCTGCATTATAATTTTCCCCCATTCTCTGTCGGTGAAACAGGCCGTCTGGGCGCTGGCCGCCGGGAAATAGGACACGGACATCTGGCCGAACGGGCACTGAAAGCTGTTCTGCCGGAAAAAACAGAATTCCCCTATACATTACGGATTGTATCAGAGGTTCTTGAATCAAACGGATCATCGTCTATGGCGACTGTCTGTGCGGGAACTCTTTCAATGCTGAATGCCGGGATTCCCTTAAAGGGGCCGGTTGCCGGAATTGCCATGGGGCTTATCTCCGACGGCGGCCGCTATGTTGTCTTGAGTGATATTCTTGGTGAAGAAGATCATCTTGGCGATATGGACTTTAAAGTAGCCGGAACCGAAAAAGGAATTACTGCATTCCAGATGGATATTAAAATTGCCGGTGTGGATGCAGAGATCATGACCAAAGCACTCTCGCAGGCAAAAGAAGGCCGCATGCACATCCTTGGAATCATGAATGATACGATTAAAGAGCCGGCAGAAGAAATATCAGAACATGCACCAAAGATCATGACTCTGAAAGTGGAACAGGACAAGATTGGGGCTGTGATCGGACCAGGCGGAAAGGTGATCAAATCGATCACCGAGAAAACCGGAGCGGATGTCAATATTGACAATGACGGGACTGTCACCATTTTTTGCAAGAAACGCGACGGTGCGCTGGCAGCACAGGACATGATCAAGGGGATTGTTGCTGAACCGGAGATTGGTGCAATTTACGTTGGAACGGTCAAACGGATCATGGATTTTGGTGCATTTATCGAGTTCATGCCGGGCAAAGAAGGCTTATGCCATGTCTCAAAGCTCTCACGGCAGCGCATTGATTCTCCGCATGATGTGCTCGAAGAAGGCCAGGAAATCAGGGTGAAACTTGTCGAGATTGACCGGTTCGGCCGGATCAATCTGAGCCATGTTGATGCTGTTGACCCGGTTGATGATGACGGTGAAGAAAAGCAAACTGACGGTGAACAGCGGAACAATTCATTCCGTGACCGCGACAGGCCACCGCGTGACAGAGGTCATGACCGTAGCGGACGCGGGCGAGGTGACCGGGACCGTGGAAGAGACCGGGGACGGGACCAGAACAGGCCTCCTCGTCGTCATGATTAGGAAACGCGTACACTGGGAATAAAATACAATCAGGAGTGGTACTGTCCACGCTGCTGTATATACAGCAGCGTGGAATACTGCGAAATATGGATTTGCCCCGTTCACCCATTCAGGTGTCGGGTGCATTTCTTCCTGAGAGACACAGGGTTGTTGTCTCTCGCAGGAAATGGTTTCGCTGACAGTATGCTCCATTTTTTTTGGTGGGTACATTGATACATTGTCAGATTCTTTCGACCGGTTCGCCGGTGCTTCTGGAATCGGTTCCCGGTTCTGATGTTGTTTCTGTGGGGTTATGGTTCCCAACCGGCTCCCGGGATGAAGATCCCGGACAGGAGGGGTTTTCCCATTTTGTCGAACACATGCTGTTTAAGGGAACTGACCGGCTGAGTGCATTTGATATCGCCTGTGATATTGACCGTGTCGGCGGGTCAATCAATGCTTTTACCGAGCGTGAAGTCACGTCAGTCTATACTTCTGTCCCCAAAGAATATTTTCAGCATGTTTTTGAAATTATGCATGACATCTGTTTTTTTTCGGTTTTTCCGGAGGAAGAAATACTCCGTGAACAAAGTGTCGTTCTCAATGAGATATCTGCCTCGGAGGATTCACCCGAGGAAACCGCATTTGATGAATTTCTTGCTCTTTACTGGCAAAACAATGCGATTGCAAAACCGATTATGGGCAGCAGGCAGTCTGTTAAAAAAATAAAAAGAGCAGCAATTCTGGAGTTTTACAAAAAACACTACAATATCGGGAACTGTATCATTTCCATTGCCGGTGATTTTAAAATTGAATTCATTGTTTCATATATTGAAAAAATTATAAAACAGACAGGCCAAAGATCCGTTTTGTATTCTGCTGCAGAGCAAAGAATAATACCGGAAGAATCCCGTTTTACACGGTATATGGAAGGAACCTTTTCTCAAACCCATGTATATATCGGATCACAATTCGAAAAGCCCGCTGCATTAAAAGATTATTATTCGCTTCTGCTTTTCAGTTCGGCCTTTGGCGAATCCATGAGTTCACGTCTTTTTCAGGAAGTACGTGAGAAACAGGGGTTGTGCTATTCCATCAGTTCATTCCGCAACTATTATTCTGATATCGGGTTCTGGATGATTTATGCAAACACCATGTCGGAAAACAGTGAAAAATTATTACGTTCGATTGAACATGAAATAAAAAATCTTGCACTCCATCCTGTTTCGCAGAAAGAGCTGGATGATGCGATCATGCAGGTCAAAGGGACAATGATTCTTTCAAAACAGGATATGGAAGCAAGGATGAAGCGGATGGCCCGGCAATATATCGCCATGGGCAAGGTGCTTTCCTATGAAGACTGTTTTTCAATTATCGAAGATATTTCCCTGCGGGATATCGAACTGGTTGCCGATGCAATTTTCAAAACCGGTCCATTAAGTATACTCGGATACGGGGGGAAAGGTTTGAAAAAACTGTCTAAATGCAGTTTTTCAATGGAGCCGTAAATACTGAAAATTGGAGCGTTCATCTTTGGCTTGATCACACAACAAGAATGCTGATAAATGCATTTCAAAGCCAAATACCAAAGGGTTGATTTTAACGGGTGAATAGGCTATGTATAGAGAACCTGCTTGTGGTATAATTATTTTTCTGGATAAAAACATAAATGATGATAATTGACGAGAGGAATTTGACTCTGTATGGAAGTGAGAATCAAATCTGAACCCGGCTTTGCACCGGTATACCAGTCCGGCGAGGCAGCCGGAGCGGATCTGTCAGCATGTATTGACTCTGATTGTATCCTCACCCCCGGGCAGCGATCGCTGATCCCGACCGGAGTATGGATCGAACTCCCGCACGGGTATGAAGCACAGGTTCGGCCGCGCAGCGGGCTCGCCATAAAACAGGGTGTCACCACCCTGAATTCTCCCGGAACCATTGATTCAGACTACCGCGGTGAAATAAAAGTCATTTTGATAAACCACAGCGACCGTGTGGTTACTGTTTCACGGGGCGACCGGATCGCACAGCTGGTCATCGCGCCGGTAATCCAGGCTCAGTTTGTTTGTGTCAATGAACTGAACGAGACAAACCGAAACAGCAATGGATTCGGTTCGACAGGAGTACGGCGTGAAACTCCATAAGGGACACCGAGTCTTCACCCTGTCCCGTTATATCGCCAGGGAATTTCTCATATCGTTCACGGTGGCATTTTTGTTTTTCTTCTTTATTTTTTTCGTAAATAATCTTTTATTGCTTATACAGAAAGAAGATATTCTCTCCAAAAACGTTCCGCTGCTGGAAGTACTCCTGGTGGTCATGTACCGGCTGCCGATTGTCATTCTGCTTGCGTTTCCTTTTGGAACACTGATGGGTTCGCTCATGGCGATCTCCCGACTTTCATCCGACAAGGAAATTCTGGCCATGCGTGCATGCGGTGTGTCAACGGCAAGTATCTTCATTCCATTTATTATTATGGGACTGCTGCTTTCTTTTTTGTCGTTTTTTACCAACGATTATCTCATCCCTGTCGGGTACCTTGAACAGGAGAAGCTGGGAAAAAAAATGTTCATCACCAATCCCAAACTTCATCTGGAGGCGTATTCTGTCCGGCCGCTGGAAAAACAGAGGATTCTTATCGTGACCGGTGCAGTTGATGATGAATATCTTTATGATGTCGTAATATTTGACCGTACAGATACCCAGGACCGAAGGATTATCAGTGCGAAAAAAGCGCATGTTACCATTCACCCCGAACAGAGTGATGTGATTTCTTTGAAGCTTGAGGATGTATTCAGCCAGGTGATTGATGCGCAGCAGCATGGACAGTTTGAATACTCCCAGGCGGGCAGAATGGAATACAACCTGATATTCAAGCCATGGAGTATCAACTTGTCTCTGGGGCCGCTTGAAATGACTGCCCGGGATGTCTGGCAGAAGATGGAAACAAAACAAAAAGAAATGGATGTTCAGGAAATTGCAAAGATGTTCCGGGCGATGGAGCAGCGCTATCTGATTGGAGCGAATCTGCGCCAGTTGTCGGAAGCCAATACCACTGTGGCCTCGAGTCTTAACCGGGAGCGGAGCAAAATCGAAAACCTTCATACGCAATATATCACCCAGCGTGACAAAAAACTGTATAACAGCGAACTGCAAAAATATACGCTTGAATTTCACCGGAAATTCGCATTTCCGTTTGCGTGTATCGTCTTTGTCGTGTTCACCTTTCCGCTCGGACTGCTCGCCCGGCGCAGCGGGAGAATTTTCGGGTTTGTCCTGGGGCTGGTCGCCTCGATCGTCTACTGGGGACTCCTTGTTGTCGGGCATGAGGTCGGATTCAACCAGCAGTATCCTCCGCTTATCGCCATGTGGACCCCCAATATTATTGTTTTCCTGGCAGGGGTGGGGATTCTTTTTATCTCGAGGGCTCGGCAATGAAGAAAGTTCATTTTACACTTTTGATGTCATTGCTTTTGGTGTTTCTCATGACGCTGATATTTTTCATCATGCTGCTGCAGCTCATCGATCTGTTCGGAAATCTGTGGGGATACATTGACAATCATGTTTCGTTCCTGGATGTTGCATGGATCATGATCCTTTATATTCCAAAATGTCTTTCGTATGCAATTCCGGTCGCGTTGCTTTTTTCAATATCTTTTACCCTGGGTACAATGTATTCGAACAATGAACTTATTGCAGTGTTCGGCGGCGGGATGAGTTTGTTTGTTTTTGTCATGCCGCTTTTGATCATGGGAGTTCTGCTCAGTGCCGGGGTATTCTTTTTTGAGGAAAACGTCGTTATTCAAACCATTAAAATGAAAGTTGAAACACAGGCGGTGGCTTTGAAGCAGCCGTCCGGAAAAAGCCAGCGGGAAATCGGGTTCATCGACAAGGAAAAAGATATCGTCGTAAAAATGGATTCCTATATTCCCCATGACAACATGCTTACCGGAGTTACCATATTTTACCGTCAGACAAAAAAAATCATATATGCTGACTCGGCGCGGTGGAATCAATCCGCATGGATATTGTCAAATTGCTATGTCTATGAACAGGATGATGTAAAAGGACACTATGTTGCAAAGCGAATCGGAAACTATACAGCAATAGAGATTCGCAAGACTCCGGAAAATATCCAGATGACTGTACGAAAGGTCGAGGAGATGGACATCGGCACTGCAGCCAAATGGATTGATGAACTCAAGGAGTCCGGACTCCCCTCCATCGCAGCCCAGACAGATTTCTTTAACAAGTTTTCCTATGCACTGCGGGTTTTTATTGTGACATTGATTGCGGTGTCAATCGGCGGCGCATTCAAAAAGAATATCATGCTCATGTGTCTTCTTGTCTCCCTTGGCATATCGGTGATCTTTTTCGTATTCCAGCTCATTTCTGATGCGTTCGCCAAAAACGGTTTTGTTCCTCCGGTTGCCGGGGCATTTCTTCCCATTCTCGTTTTTTTGATTCTTGGTGTGTATCTTGTCCGGCGTGCAAGGACGTGACATGACAGGCCGCTTTACCTCCAGTTTCAGGATAACAGCAGAAGATACCGGGAGCCATGCACGGACCGCAGAACTCATTCTTGCTCATGCGACAGTTCCCACCCCCGCGTTTATGCCCGTGGGGACAAATGCAACGGTCAAGGCAATTGAATTAAAAACATTATCCAAAATGGGCATACGGCTCATCCTTTCCAATGCCTATCATTTGTATCTGCGCCCTGGAATGGAGGTGATCAAGAGGGCAGGGGGACTGCATCAATTCATGAACTGGGAGCATGGCATTCTTACCGATTCCGGAGGGTTTCAGGTGTTTTCACTTGCTTCATTCAGGAAACTTGAGGAACGGGGGGTGAGTTTTCGGTCACACATAGACGGATCATTGCACAAACTGACGCCGGAGGATGTGGTCGATATCCAGGGAATTCTGGGAAGCGATATACTCATGCCGCTCGATGTCTGCACTGCTTTTGGGGTTGGTGAAGTTGAAGCCAAAAAGGCGGTAATGATTACCACCGACTGGGCCAGGCGAAGCAGGCAGCAATGGGAACAAAACGAAGTGAATGGAATGCTCTTCGGCATCGTCCAGGGCAATTTTTATCCGGATTTGCGAAGACAAAGTGCGGGGCAGCTGACTGAGCTGCAGCTGCCTGGTTACGCGATCGGAGGACTGTCCGTCGGCGAAGAGCCGGCTTTGTTTGAAGACTTTTGTGCAATGACGGCTGCATTGCTTCCCAGAGAGAAACCAAGATATGTCATGGGGATCGGCACTCCTGAATATATTCTGGCAGCGGTTGAACAGGGGATTGATCTGTTTGACTGTGTTTTTCCAACACGGACTGCAAGAAATGCACGGGCGTTTACCTGTACCGGATCAATAAATCTCCGGAATGAAAAATATATGTACGACAACACTCCGCTTGATGCAGAATGTTCATGCTCTACCTGCCGTAACCACACCCGGTCATATATCCGGCATCTGTATAAAACAGGTGAAATCCTTGCTTCCATGCTGGTGACGCAGCATAATCTCTGGTTTCTGGAGAAACTGGTGGATGACATCCGCAATGCCATAAAACATAATTTGTTTGTTTCTTTCAAATCCAATTTTCTCAACACATACTCCCGCGGCACAATTCGGTAATATTTTGTTATGCTGCCCGGTAATTTTCCTCTTTTTGAAATATATTTGTATCAAAGCGAAGCAGTGTATCGGGGTGTTCATTCCACCCGGGAAAATGCCGAAATATAACTACAGCCGAAGATCCGGTGTGAGGAGTGTTGAAATGAAGAAAATTATTTTTGTTTTTTTGACAGGTTTTCTTGTTATTCATGCCGGTTTTACACAACAGACAAAAATATACACATCCTGGGAGCCGGAACAAATACTTAGAAAGGCGTTCGAGTATCTTGGCACCCCATACCGTTACGGGGGAATATCTCCAAAGGGGGTGGATTGTTCCGGATTGGCGTATGCTGTTTTTCACGAAATTGCCGGCGTTAATCTGCCTCGGGGGGTTGGCGAGAGTTATCAGTCCCTGAAGAAAGTCGCCGGGACGCTCCTGCCGGGCGATCTTGTATTTTTTAATACGACCGGCGGCGCTTCTCACCTGGGGATTTTCATTGGCGGGACATATTTTATCCATGCAGCGTCTGCCGGGCCCCGAACCGGGGTGATTGTCTCTTCACTTGACGAAAAATATTACAGGCAGCGGTATATCGGAGCGAGACGTATCCTTGACGAAAGTCCCCCCATGCTTACAATCGAACTGGGTGCCGGAAAAAAAATAAAGGAACTGACCGGGGTGCTTCCCTTGAAAACGCCGGTTGTACTCCTGTTAAAAAACCTCCGGCAGGACAATGAAATATATGAATATGTAATAATCAGGGACGAAAAGCCCGTTCTGCAAAAGACAATTCGGGTCGCTGTTTCTTCGCCCGAGAGTGTCACCATCATCCCTCCTTCAGAGGGACAATGGAAAATTCTCATTAGCCCGGTTCAACAGGAAGAATGCGCAGAAATATCGGTATACATCTCGAAAGGATATCCACAATGAGTACAGATTCACCGGAGCAGCAGACGCCGGCAGGAAGTGCAGCAGGAATTAAAAAAAGTTCACGGACCACTGCCGCAGTCATGATTTGCACCGGAATATCCCGAATTTTGGGATTTTTACGGATGCTCGTATTTGCCTACTTTTTTGGCAGTTCAGGCCTTGCGGATGTTGTCCAGGCTGTATTTCATATCCCGAACAGTCTCCGGATGCTCTTTGCAGAGGGAGCACTGTCCTCAGCCTATATCCCGCAGCTGTCGAGTGCACTTATCGAGGACCCCTCAGGCAAGCGCGCCCGTACCATTGTTCAAAATCTTTTCGGTTTTTTGATTCTCCTTCTCATCCCGCTATTGGGGATGTCTGTTGTCTTTGCACACAAGGTTGTCCCGCTGCTGCTCTCCTTTAAGGAGGCGCCGCTCTGGGACATGCTGCACCATTATTTTCCGGGCTATTTCAGACTTCCAAAAATGGAACTGGCGATTGACCTGTTCAGGTGGATGGTATGGTATCTGTTTTTAATCAGTATCAGTGCGGTATTGCTTGGCGCACTGAATGCACGGAAAGTATTTGTGATTCCGGCGATCACCCCCATTTTGTTTTCCGTGACGGTTATCGCCTCTCTCTACTTTGTGCCGCTTCCGATTCATTACCGGATGATCGTGGGGATTTTAACAGGCGGAATCGCCCAGGTCTTTTTCCAGCTTCCGGCGTTTTTTAAAAAGAAATTCACCATACTTCCCAGCTTCCGTTTCAACAACGAGGATTTTAAAAAAATCCGGAATCAATGGATTCCCGTTGTGGTTTCCGCCTCTATTTTTTCGGTCAATCAGCTTGTGGCAATTTTCTTTGCCTCACAGCTCGAAGTGGGCAGTGTTTCTGCTCTCTCCTATGCAGTGGTTTTTTTCCAGCTGCCGATGGGCATTTTCGCCAATTCAATTATTACGGTTCTGTTTCCCCGCATGAGCAGACAGGTTGTCCGGAATGAAATCGGGGAATTGCGGAATACCGTTGCTTACGGTATACGCTACATGCTGGTCCTGCTGGTTCCCGCAACCCTCCTTTTGGTTTTTCTGGGGGAGGACATCATTTCCATCACCCTTGAACGCGGCGAATTTACTCACGCGGCAACAATTCGTGCTACGCATGTGCTTACCGCATTCTCGATCGGGCTTTTTTCGGCTGGGGGCTTTTATCTGATGCAGCGATTGTTTTATGCGTTAAAACGGTATTATGTTCCCCTGGTCAATGCAGGAATTGTGCTGCTGGTCGATGTCGGATTTTCCCTGTTGTTGAAAGAAACGACACTCCGTGTCATTGGGCTTGCTGCTGCAAATACCATCGCCTTTAGTGCAGGCTTGCTTTTTCTTTTTGTCATTGCCAGAAAACAGCTCGGACGTCTCGGCGGAAAAAAAATTCTTATTACTGCAATCAAGACCTGTTTGGCGAATATTCCCCTTGTCATTATTATGCTGGTGTATGCATATTTTATAAAAGGCCTGTTTGTTGATTCCGGTTTCCTCGTCAGGGCGGGAGTTGTGGCAGGCGTTGCAATTGCAGCATTTTTCGTGACTATGGGACTCTGCCTTATTTTTAAGGTAGAGATTGTCGAAGATATAGTCAGAAAGCGGGTGAGAAAGTGAGAGAGATTATCGTGAAGAGAATATTTTTTCTGGTTGTATTTGCCGTATTCTCGTTTGGCCTTTCAGCAGAAGAAAAAGATACAGCAGCCATTTTTGAGGAATGGGAAGAAACACTGAATTACGGTATTGATTCTGAAGTGCTGAATGTTATTGCCAAGCTGCAGGAACGGCGTGAAGAACGTTTTAATGCGGAGCTCGTTGCGGTATTCGGCAGGTCCCTGAATATTGATGTACGAAAAAAAATACTTGAATTCTTTACCGAGGTAAAATATGCAGGAGCAACGGATGCAGCATTTGCAGTTCTTTCAAATTATGAGGATGAGGATGCCGAAGTTTTGCGGGCAATTGTCCTGTATTTTATTGCACTGGAATTTAAAAAAGCGGTTCCGGTGTTCACAGAACTGATCGAGGCAGACAATATACTGCTGGCAGGCAGTTCTATCCGGGCGGTCGGCAAACTGGGCGGACCAGAGCAGGGGAAGCTTCTGTTGGAAAAACTGAATGATCCGGAACTCGATGAAAACCGGAAACCCGATATTATTCTTGCACTTGGGGAATTAAAAACAGCTGAGGCCACTGACGCGCTTCTCGCGATTCTTGAGGATGAAGATGAAAGTCGAATCTGGCGGATGAATGCCTGTGCCGCACTGGGCGAAATTGGTGACACCCGGGCAGTTCCGGTAATGAAAAAGATATTTTCAGAAAAGGATCCTCTCTTGAAAGCATCTGCTGCTGCAGCGCTTGGAAATTTTCAGTCAGAAGAAGTGGTTACCCTGCTGATTGAGAGCCTGAAAGACGCTCACTGGAAAGTGAGGGTTTCGGCCTGTCAGGGCCTGGCGCATCCACATGCGGCCAAAGCCCTTGAGATTCTGAAGTACAAGGCTCTAAAGGATCCGGAGGCCCGGGTGCGCATGGAAGCATTGAAGGCTCTCTCCGGTATCGGCAACACTGATGCACTTGTCTTCCTGCGTGATTTTTTTGAAGACAAGAAAACCCCTGAGGCATTACGGGAAGTGGTTTTTACAATCCTCGTCGAAGACCATTTGGGCGGGCAGACCATTAATATTGTTGAACGTGTTATCCGTGCGGAAAAGGATGAAAAAGACAAACGGATGGTAGAGGTCATTGCAAAAAAACTATCAATAACTGATTCCAGTGATCTTCGCGGTATATATGATTTGTTTCTGGAAAGTTCATATTTCGTACTGAGGATTAGTGCAATCCGCGGCATAGTCCGGAATAAATACACCGATATGCGGGGGAAACTCGAGAAAATAGCAGAAAATGACCCTGCTGACGTGGTCAAAACCGAAGCAAAACAGGCTCTGGAAAAACTGTAGCGTCACCTCAGCTATGAAATTGCCTGCTTTTTCACCGAATGAAAAATTGCATGAATTTTTTCCAATGGAGAAATATACCTTTCGAATTTTATTGTAAATTCATACCCTTTCTTTGACCTGGCAGGAATTTCAATATCCAGACAATCAGAAATTGGTCCCTCAACCGCAGGAAAATATTCTTTTTTTCGCGGGATGAACGAGAATGACGTCCCGTCAAAATGAAACAGTGCGATCTTTTTGGGAACAGGCACAAGGAAAATCAAAAATGCAGACCGCTTGCCGCCGACCGCCAATGACCTTCCTTTGGGGACACGGTGAATGTTCCGGTGTCCGATCTGCCGTTTCTGGAGGCTCACAATCATTTCTACGGCAAAAGAATGGTGTCCGTTCGCATACAGTTTTTTTTGTTGTGCGGAGTAAACGGTGTTCTCAGCCCTGCTGCCCCCTAAAAGTCTTCTGAACGGATTATCCACCCCGCGCATACGCAGGAAAAGCAAGATGATGACTAGAAATGTGAGGATGGCCAATCCAAGCAATGTCCACATCACAATTGACGCAAAGAAAGCATTTATGCCGAAATTGGGCGGTTTTCCCGGGACAAAAGTAAAATTAAGCGTTCCGTCCCGTGACAATATCCGGTTGTCTCCTTCAAATTCAAGCGAAGCCGGGATGGACTGCTTACCCGGGGTCATCATTTCGGGAAGTTTTACGATTGCCAAAAGTTGTGATTCCGACCGGGCCGGGACAAAGAGGTCCACTGGCGAAGTGAGAATATTTGTTTCGTTTACAATCAGGGTTTTCAACTGGAAGGACAGGGGAATGTCACTGTTATTTTTCATGACAAATGGAATGGAAAATTCCTCGCCGACCTCTCCCAAATCCTGGGGATAAATGACCCGGGGAAGCTTTGCCGTGTCCGCAAGCAGATTTTCCCGGTCGTCATGAGAAAAATCGGTGATATCGGTATTTGTATCGTGGTTGAAAATATCAAAAAAGGGAGTATCCTGCGTACCAGGAAGGGGATTGCCGTTTTCATCGGTTGCGCCGGGGATACGCAATATGTGCATTTCCCAGCCCTGTCTTTTTATCTGGTCCGCCTGTGAAAGAAAACGCTGACGCAGTTCATCTGCATTGGCAGGAGTTTCGGCACCTGGAGGGGGATCATTTATTCCGTCGGTGATAAGGATGACGACTTTTTTGTTTGCTTTCGGACGTGATTCAGTAAAGCTGATCAGGTCTGAAATTGCCTTCACCAGATTGGTATAGTGGCCATACTGCCAGCGCAGGTTTTTCAGCTGCGACAATTTCTGCCGTATCAAATCATTCGTATCCTTGTTGCGGATTACTTCTGTAATTTCGATGTTTGTATCATCGGAAAATCTTAAAAGATGGAATGTATCGCCCGACTGGAGCACTTCATCAAGCAGTGCGCCCAGCAGGTATTGTTCAATATCATCATAGCTTTCATACAAGCTCCAGGTGATATCCACCATGACAATCACGTCAATGTTTTCAGCTGCAGCACCGCCGACAAATACTGCGAATCCAAGAAAAAGCAGGATGAGTTTCTTTTTCATTTTTGTTACGCCTTTTTAATCTCCAGAATTTTATAATTATACTCTTTTTCATTTATCGTAAAGTGAATCTCTTCACCCGGAGCATGATTTACCAGGGCTGTTCCGAATGGTGAAAGGTATGAGATGATATTTTTGGCTGGTTCAGATTCCCATGGCCCGAAAATCGTATATTCTTCCTCTTGTTCCAAATCCATATTTCTGACTTTTACGAGTGTCCCGAATCCAACCGAAGAGATGTCGGTATCACGGTCATCAATTATCTGGGCATTCTGCAGTTCTTCCTGCAGTTTTGATGCGGAAGATTTTAACAGTTCCTGACGTTCAATTGCGGCTTTGTATTCTGCATTCTCGCGCAAATCACCCTTTTTCATGGCTATGCCGATTTCTTTTGAGTTGTCGGGGATATCAACTTCCATGATGTTTTTAAGGGTTTTCTGCTTTTCTTCATACCCTCTGCGGGTGACCATAAGACCGCGTTTGACCCGTTCAATTTCCTGTTCACCAATAAAGTGGAATGATGGAAATTTATCCTTGATTTTGTGTTTGAGATGAATCTTGATTGAAGGATCAAGATATTTGACATCATCAATCAGCGTATAAATCCGGGTGATTGAGTCTTCATCTGCCTTGTCAAGGAATACCTCAATCTGTTTGTCTGTAAACAAATATTGATGAATTTGTTTGTTTATTTTGCGGTTCAGACTGACTTCGCGCCGGTTATCAATTTCACGGAAAGTGATATCCAGCAGATGGACCATGCAGATAAGTATTTTTTCATAAGTGATCTTCAGTTTTTCATACCATTCGGTTGAGAACAGATTTTTCACCAGCCAGACAAATGCTTCACGGTATTCCCGGTAATGGGTAATGACTGTTTCCAGCAGATTTTCCAGTTCAGCGTCTTTTCCGTTTTCCACAAGTTCATCGATTATAAACCTGCTCAGGTGATGGCGGAACAACATTGCATAAATTTGGGGCCAGTTTTCAATATGGAGCTTTACCGCTATCAGGAATGCTTTTTTCAGGTCCGGCTCATCAATCTTGTTGAAGGTCCCGGGAATATCCTCTATATTCGCAAACAGTTCCTGAAACGAGATTTGAATGCCCGGGTTTAAAAAAGGCATTTGTTTCAATATTTTTTGAACGAACAGGTAGCTGGAGAGAATAAATTCATTTACCGCTGAAAATGATTTCAGGAAATTCACATAATAGGAGAACATGTCATTGAAAAAGTCTGAATCCGGGTCTGCATGGTCAATAAATTCATTGAGTGTCTTCATCTTGGTGAAAAAGTTTTTTTCTGCCCGGAATTTATTGAAGGTTTTTTCCTCAAAAGAGATATGCTTGTCCCGCAGAATGTACAGATCGGGTTTTTCGGGGTCTGTGCCGAAAATCGGATCGGTTTTCAGGATTTTCCTGGCTTCCGTACTCCACCGCGACCATTTCCCCGCGGTCAACAGATCCGGCACCAGTTCACTTTTTATCACCTTCATATTTGCGCTGTTGTTGAAACTCCTGATAATGATTTTCAGCGCCCATACGGGATCTTTGTCAATTTTCTTTGAAAGTTCATCTTTCGGCATGGTGGTTTTCAGTACACGGATATGATCTTCGGCGAGTGTGTTGAGAGCACTGACTGCCATCTTCATGGACATCCGGTGATTTTTTTTCTTCTCAAAATCTATGGTAAAGGTATCATCTTTTGCCTCGACAATTTTGCCGATTCCCCAGCTCCGATGGGAGACATAGTTGCCGACCTCAAAAGAAATGTGCTTTTCAAAATCGGCAATCGCTTCATGTACATTCCTCCAGCTCTGGTTCAGGTTGGAAACACGGATATACTCATCCACATGGGGATTATCATTGTATTTTTCCTTGAAGCAGGCGATGAGATCCTTGCGGATTTTATAATCTTTTGAATTGTAGGTCAGCATTCGTTTCAGAATTTCGAGCGAAGAATCCCAGTCTTTTTTCTCCTGGTATACCGGGAACAGCAGCTCAAGGAGGGCGAGCGCTTTTTCCCCGGTTAATATTTTCTCGATTTTCTTTTCAACACTGAAAAAGAAGTCAAGATCGTCGCCGGCCAACTCAATCAGTTTTGCCCAAATGTCCTTGATCTGGGCATAATTTTTCTTGTTGATGAAACGGTACAGCGCTTTTTTATAATACTCGATTGCGCCTTCGGTATTTTCTTCTTCTTCCTTTTTTTCTGCGAGCGCACGGACAATATCCGCCTCGTCAAAATCAACGCGGATGAGACGTTCCCATATTTTGAATTTGCTTTCTTCCTCATTTTTATGAATATAGGATTCGGCAAGTGTTCTCAAGGCATATTTGTTTTCCCCGAAATCGAGGATCCGGTTGCACAGATATTCAACAATATTCCATTTATGGTTATCCGAAAAAATGTTGATCAGAATAACCAGGTGTGAATCATCAACAAGATTTTTTGTCAGATTGAATATCCCCGAGAGATACAGCGCAATGATGCTGTTTTTTGTGTGCTGAAGATGTTCCTCGCAGAGCTCGTTCACTTTCTCAACAGCTGCTGCTGCTTTTGTTTGTTTGATAAGCTCATCGAGCTCCTGGAAATTTCCAATCGTATAACTGTTTAACGCCGCGCGAGTCCATTTTTCTTCGTTCAGAAGTTCGTTGATGTTTTTGAGTAAGTTTTCAGACATAGTTCCCTCTTCTTTGTATTCCTTCCATTTCGGTTAAATTGCCGGGTGTTGCTCGTCCCTTTATATCATGAAACGGGGTCATTGGTCACTCAACATTTTTTTCCGATGTCAGTGTATGTATCGTTCAAATAAAAAACTGTCAATTTCTTTCATTTTCAATAATATTTCATCTTTCAGCAATTTTTGGGCCTGGATGCCTTCATAATGGTCAAGCAGCCAAAAATACCTGTTTAACAGAAGGGCTCGTTGTGGAGCGTGTCTTTCCTCGGGTAGATTCTGTTCCAGAACCTGAATGGATTGTTTCAGTTTTCCGATTTCCACCGGTTTTAATTCACGTTTGACATTGAACAGCCCTGTTACTGTAGCATATACCGGAAGCCAAAAATAGAGAAGGGATTCCGGTATTTTTTCTTCTCTCATTTTGTCCAGTAATGTACAGATAAATGCAGCCTCACACTCAATTTCCATACACAATGCAGGGTCAATAAACAATGCTTCGCGAAAAAAAAGTTTCGCCGCCCGAATCTCGTCAACCTGGGCATAACTGTCTGCCAGGAGCATGAGAATCCGGGGATCGTTTTTTTGCTGCTGCCTCGCCAATTCAAGCGACTGAATTGCCTGGTCATAGTTGCCAAGCTCCTTGTAGATATATCCGACCTTTGACAGTATTTCAAAATCCTCAATGCCGGACATATTATACAACTCAAGATATCCTTTGAGTGTTTTTGTAAATATCACCGATTTGAGTGAATAGATTACCTGATCCGGGAGGGCTGCTTTCAGTTCGCTCTTTAAAAATTTATTCCACTGCCGCAGCAGGAACTCACTGGCAGAATATGGTTCCATTGTCTGAACCGATGCGACATGCTCCTCCCATATCTGGACAGTCCCTGAAATTGCCTGTACCGTATCTGCATCAGGATTATCAACAGTTTCATTCCCGAAATTTTCTATCAAAAGGTGCACCTCAGAAAACAAACCATTACTGATTGCATGACAGATCTTTTTTATCAGATTCTGTTCTTTATTGTTGTGACTGCCTATTCTGTGCATATTGTTTTATTTTGCCTTGTTTGTTTCCATTATACCCGGTGACTATTTTTAGTCAATTATTGAACATCGAATTGTACGGGAAAAACATCTTGTATAACCATTTTCATGAACCCATGCTTTTTTTTTATGGCTTATAACAGGGATTTAAAAAAAATCCGGTAATAATTAAAATTGTAATTTTATTGAATAATCAGAAGAAAAGGTATAAAATTACCAATAGAATAGAGATTTTTTATAAAATTGAATTTCTCTCGTATTGAGGACTGTTCAATACAGGGACGATCGTAAAATAGTGGCACTGATCCGCAATCATCAGTTTTTGCCGAATATTAATTCGTGCATTAAATAGAACCATGAAAAAGGAGGGGATGAGATGAAACAGTCCATAACCCGGCTTTTATTTATTATTTCAAGTGTCATATTTATTTTTGCCTGCACAGAGCAGGGGGTTCAACGTACCAACTATATCTCAGACAAGGATATGGAATCTGGCAATATCAGTCTTGAATACAATCAGGCCCTTGTTGTGTATTCCTCCGGAGACGTGGAAGCGTCGGTTGAAGATGCATGGCAGGTAGTTGAAGTTGGGGACTTTATTGTCAAAGAGCAGTCAGTAAAGGTCGGAAGCGGTTCGTTTTGTGAACTTCAGTTTGGAGAAAAAGCTGTTATCCGTGTCGAGGAAAATACAAAGGTTTCCCTGAGTGAACTGTTTCTGAAAGCAGGTGAAACAGATATCCGTATCAATGTGGAGGTCGGCACTGTCTTGTGCAAGGTGAATTCGCTCTCCGAAGGTGAAAAATTCAAGGTCAGGACGAAAACTGCAGTCTGCGGTGTCCGCGGAACTCAATTCGGCGTTTCTGTTTCCCCCGCGAATGAAACCGCCCTTTCGGTTCGTGAAGGAAAAGTAGCAGTGTTGCCTGCGTCGGTGGATGTAGAAAAACTGAAGGAAACAGCAGGAAAGTCTGATGAAACAATTATGGAGATTATCGAACAACTTGAAGATTCCGCACCCATTGTGGGCGCAGACCAGGAAGTGGTGCTGACCCAGGAAACCACGAATGAAACCGAAGCCTCATTTGTCCGTATTGAGCAGGAAGTGGAAAAAATCGCCAAAAAAGATAAAGGGACTGTGACCAAACAGGAGCGGGATAATCTCAGGAATGCAATTACGCAGACCACTAATCAGGTAAAGACAAATGTCGACAAACCGCAGAAAGTGTCGGAAGAACGAAAAGAACGGCTTGATACAATTGAAACAATAAAAATGCATAAAATACCGGTCGTATCGAGAAACGAAAAGGATTCAGATTCAGGTGTAATGGTTAAGAATGCACCGCAGCTCATCCGCATCGGGATCAAGGCAGTGCCGAATGAAGCATCGATTTTTCTTGAAAACCGGTTTATCGGATTCGGCAAGTTTCAGGGCCTGTACAGTGAAGGTGAAAAATTAAAGGTGCGTGTTGAAAAGACCGGATATGTTCCGCAGACACTGTTTATTGATGTGGAGAAATCTGGCAGGCGTTTTTTTGAAGTAAAGCTTGAAACGGAAAAGCAGGACAGAGCGGGAAAAGATACTGTTCAGCCGGAAACACAAAAAGACGAAACACGGGATAAAATAAAAGATAACGAAAACAATAAAATAAAAGATGACAAGCAGAACAATGACCGTCCGGACAGGGAAGTCTCGACCGAGAAAAGGCCAGACAAATCTGACGCACAAATGAAACCTGAAATCGCTGTGGTCAAGCCGGCAAGTAACTCCTTTATTGGTGACCTTTCGGTTCATGGCCAGATGCTCTTTGCAGCCGATAAATCGGGGACAGTCTATGCTCTGAATCCGGCAGGCAGGGTTGTATGGACTGCCGCCACCACCAATAATCCGAACCACAATTCCAGCCCGGTGGTGATTGGAGACAGGGTCTTTTTCTCGGGGCAGCGTGAAATGGTCATTTTGAATGCATCAAACGGACAGGTCCTCGCCCGAAATACACTGGATGCTGCTTCAAACCACATGTTCGGACGCCGGGTTGTCAAAGCCGGAAATGCAGTACTTATGCCGACGGACAAGAGTATCAGGGTGTTAAACAGTCTTAATGGGGCTCTGATAAAGGAAATTCCCGTTCCCGGTTCTTCACGAATGTCACCGGCTGTATACAAAGGAAAAATATATATCGTTAATTCACTCGGCAGTGTTCAAATAATAGATATAGAAACAGGTGCCGCAGATCCCAAGCCGATCATTACCGGTGCGGTTGAGCCGGTCGCCATTTCCATCTCCGTTTTCGGCAGCCTTGGGTATTTTGCCGGACGGAAAAACCAGCTGGTTTGTTTCAATTTCAATTCAAATCAGGTTGTATGGGAAAAGAAACTGGTATCAGATGATTATCCGTATCAAAATGTCATCGCTGCAAAGGAAGGGGTTTACGTTTTGTCCGGCACGAAGCTTTTCGGTTTTGCACATAATGGAGCACAGTTGTTCTCTCTCACCGGAATGAGTGCCGCTCCCGGGTACACTAACGGAAGAGTCTATGCCGCAAAAGCAAACAAGACCATTCAGGTGTTGAATGCGGCAAATGGAAAAGTGATATCTGAAATACCGCTCGAATCAAAAATCACGACACGCCCTGTATTGTGGAACGGGAAAATCGTGGCGGGAACAGAAAACGGACAAATTGTTTTCATGAGCGCAAAATAAAATAGTAGATAAGTTTTAGGGGGAGAGAAATCACTGATTTCTCTCCCCCTAATTTTGGGGACTCTGGAATACAGGCCGACCGCTTGATTCTTTATTTCAATAAAAGGTAAAATGGGAAGGACAGAAGACAATCCGGAAAGGAAAGGGATTTTTCATGGAATACGACGTTCTCATCGCACCTTCTTTGCTTTCAGCAGATTTCAGTTCAATAAAAGACGGTATTGCCCTCATTGAGAAAGCGGGGGGGGACTGGATTCATTTTGATGTCATGGACGGCCAGTTTGTCCCCAATATCACGTTCGGGCCAAAAATGATTGCTGATGCACGGCCGCATTCAAAGAAAATATTTGACGTACATCTCATGATTAATACCCCGGAACAGTTTGTCTCCCATTTTGCAGAGGCTGGCGCCGATTATATCACCATTCATCTTGAATCCACGGTTCATGTACACCGCACGCTGGAATACATTTCCTCTTTGGGCAAAAAGGCGGGAATTACCATCGTGCCCTCCACACCGGTTTCACTGCTTGAAGAAGTATTGCCCGTTGTTGAGCTGGTTCTGATTATGTCGGTCAATCCCGGTTTTGGAGGACAAAAATTCATTCCAGGATCCCTCGGGAAACTTGCATTTCTGAAGGAAATCCGGGAAAAAAAGGGATATAATTTCAGGATAGAGGTCGATGGCGGTGTGAATGAAAACACATACCGGGAAATAATTGATGCCGGCGCCGATGTTCTGGTCATGGGATCGGCCTTTTTTTCCTCCAAAGACCCTGCCGGTGATCTGGAGGAAATTCGAAGGTATAAAAAGTAATGATAAAATGAATTCAGTTTCGTTACTGTTCCGTCGAAAAAAAGAACAGGGGTAGAGGTGTGTTATGAAAGCGAAATTGTTCTTTTTTTTAATTTTTATTTTTCTTGGTGGCCTGGTTTTCGGCGGAAATATTGAAGCAGACAAGCTCCTCACCGAGGGCCTCACCAATTTTCAGAATGGAAATTTCCAGAAAGCTGCAGATAAATTTACGCTTATTGTTCAAAGCCCGTACTTGAAAGAATATCACAGCATATCTTATTTTATGCTCGCAAAATCTTTTCTCGCACTGGATAAACTCAAGGAAGCCTCTTCGTATCTGGAATATTACCTCCTGAATTTCAAAAACCATGTTTATTACTCCGAAGGATATTACCTCAAGGCCAAGCTGCTGTTTCAGCAGGGTGATATTGAAAATGCGATCAAGATGAGTGAGGACTTTATTCTCCGCTATCCAGGTTCCAGTTTTGTCCCGAATGCCTATTTTTTAATCGGGGAATGTCTGTACAACAAAGGCCAGTTTGACAAGGCAATCAGTTTTTACCGGGCTGTTGCAGAAAAATATCCCGCCAGTTACAAAGTGGAAGCTGCGCAATACCGGCTCTCTATTATCGGCTTTAAAAAACGTGAAGCTGAATTGCTGAAGCTGCTGAAATGGAGCTATGAAGACTCGCTGGCCGTGATCGAAGAGTACCAGCGGCGTGAAAAGACCTATCAGCAGGCGATTGCCGCGTTTCAGGGGAAACGGTCTGCAACCGGCCTGGATGATGCTGATACGCTGAAAGAACTGGAATTAAAGCTTGCAGAAAAGGAGCTTGAACTTGGAACACTCCAGAAAAATCTGGAGGATTTGAAGAAAGAAAATGATCTTTTACAGGGGCAGCTTGCCTCTGCCACAGAATCATCTGAAATCAATCCTGTTCCTGATGTGACGCTGGAAATGCAGCAAAAAATTGAGATGCTGGAATTGAAAGAAAAAGCTCTTGAAGTGAAAGAACAATATTTGAAATGGCTGGAATCCTACCTGGAGAATGAACAATGAAAATGAAATTTTTTTTAGTCAGTATACTGATTGTTCTTGTCTGTTTTTCGGCACAGGCACTTGAAAAACAAAAGGGGAGCCTGAAACTGATATTGCATGAGGGACAGGGCCGATTTTCTCTCTATGCAACTGCGATGACACCTGATGAAACACTCATTCCTCTTTTTGTAGACGATGATCCCCGAACTTCCTCTTTGTCTGTGCTGTTTGACAATACCATTTACAAAATGGGGGAAAACAGCAAATTTGTCGAAAAGGTCGTTGATGCAGGCGACGGGGCAAAATTTATCTGGACTTCTCCGCTCTTGAAAATTACCGAAGAGTTCTCATTTCTTGAAGCAGGTGCATCCCCGTTGCAAGAGGGTTTGAAAATAGTGATCACAGTTGAAAATAAATCAGAGCAGAATGCCCAGATTGGCGTTCGAATGCTCTTTGACACAATTCTCGGTGAAAAGTCTGATACCCATTTCATGACCGACACGACTAATCTCGTCGCACGGGAGGCCCTGTTGAAAGGCCCGTCGATGAGCCAGTTCTGGATTTCTCCCCTGATCAACAGTTCCCGGGGCGACGGTCTTCTGGTATTGACTGACGCAACATATGTCACGCTCCCCGATGAAATTATTTTTGCAAACTGGAAACGGCTTGTGGAAGCGAGCTGGAGCTATACAGTAAACAGTACCAAGGGGTTCAGCTTTCATCCGTATTCTTTCAACGATTCGGCAGTGAGCCAGTATTATGATCCATTAATGGTAAAAAAAGGTGAATCACGACAGGTTGTCCTTGTTTTGGGGAATTCTTCATCATTTGAGATTCAAAAATCATCATATATCGCAAAAACAGATGGTGATAAACAGACAGGAACACAGGAAGACAAAGCGAATATTGCCGATTCTGCTTCGGGAAGAACAGAGGGATCATCCGGGGCCATTTTAAAGAATTTTACCCGGGGGAACTACGATGTCATACAGGGAGAGGTTGCCTACATAAACCAGTTGATTCAGGAGATGAACAAAAAAATTGCTTTGGGTGAAAAAGTGACTGGTGCAGAGCTTGAACGGTACAGACTGATGGTGAAAGAAATCCAGTCCCGGGCTCAAAATTAATAAAAGGATCAAAAAAAAATTAATCTCTCGGTTTGTCTTATTGAGTGATTCCGCTATTAATACTATAAAGTAACTTATTGTGGAAAGAGGAATGCTATGAACCGGAAGGGTCTTGCCAACGCAAAAAGGCTCTTTCAAAACAAAAAATATTCTGAAGTAATCCGGATACTGGAACCGCAGGTGTTCACATACCGTGAGAGCTTTGTCTTTTATAAACTCCTGGGGCTCTCCTGTCTGTATACGAAAGACAGAGGGGGGGCATATTCTTTTCTCAAGCGCGCACACGACCTGAAGGATACCGATATTGCCGTGCTTCTTGGCATAGCGGCAATTCATTTCAGTAAACATAATTATGATGATGCTCTCAACACCTGGCTACGGGTAAAAGAGCTTGATCCAAAAAACAGGCAGGCTACCAAAGGGCTTGAATTAATCCGCAAAGGGCTGCATGAGCAGGATCTCGCCGAATTTATTGAATCCGGGAAACTGTTTCAGCTGTATCCTCCGGTTTCTGTCCGGTTTCCCCTGTTCGGCATTTTATCAGCAGTGGTCATTTGTGCCATTATTGGAGTCGGCGTACTGATTATCATAAAAATAGCAGATGCACAAAAGCCTCCTGACCGGCCGGAAATCGACAAGGTGCAGATTCCGGCGGGTACTGCATTCGTCGATCTTGATGCGGTTGAGCATTTCCAGTTTACCGAACAGCAAGCGCAGGAGATATTTGAACATGCAAAAAAGCTGTTTCTGGAATATCGCGACAATCTGGCCACTGTAGAACTGAACAGGCTGATATTTTCGAATGCATCCCTGACGCTCAAGGAATATGCCCGACGTCTGAAGAGTTATGCCAAAACGCCCGGATTTTCAGACTTTGAGAATTTCAGGGATAATTTCGGCTATGCAGAGGTTTCACAAAATTCGTATCTGTATGACGGCTGCTTCGTATTGTGGCGCGGTACTGTGGCGAATCTTGATATCACACCGGAAAAAATTTCTTTCAGGTTCTTGAAAGGGTCTTATGACAACAAAGTATTCGAGGGAAGCATTCCTGTGGAATTCTACCATGCTGATAAATTTGAAAATGATTATTTTATCGAGCTGCTTGGCAAAGTGGTGTATAATGGAGAATCTTTCATGCTCCAGGGTGTACTTATGCACCGGATCCATGGAAAATGAAAGCAAAAACATATGAGAGCGGTTGTCCAGCGGTGTATCAACGCATCGGTGAAAATCAATAATACATTACAGGGTTCGATCGAAAACGGGCTTGTCGTTTATCTTGGAGTAGGTCTTGCCGATACGGAAAAAGATCTTGCATATATCACGGACAAGATCGTTAATCTGCGGGTATTTGAGGATCCAGAAGGGAAAATGAATCTGTCTCTGCGAGAGAGCGGAGGAGCAGTGCTGCTGATATCCCAATTTACCCTGTTCGGAGATGCCCGGCGCGGCCGGCGGCCGTCGTACAGCAATGCAGCCCCGCCTGAACGGGCAAAACAATTATACGATCGATGTGCAGTGTTGCTGCGTTCATTTGGAGTGCATGTTGCAACCGGAGTGTTTCAGGCGATGATGAATGTCACCGCGACAAATGTCGGCCCGGTCACCATTCTTCTTGATTCTGAAAAGAATTTTTAGTTTTTTCGGGATTCAGCTGTATATTAATTATTACCACCAAATATGCTGTACAAGAGCTCCCCGGCTTTCAAAAATGGAGGATCTTATGCTGAAAGAATTTCTTGCTGTCCGTCAGGTCGAAGGCGAAGGTACACGGCGCTGGTTTTTCGATGAATTCTTTGACCTGATCGTCTGGTATAAAAACAACAAGACAATCTCGGGGTTTCAGTTGTGTTATGACAAGCAGCATAACGAGAGGGCCCTGACCTGGTATGCGGATTCCGGATATACTCATGACCGGATTGATCCCGGGGAGACTCCCGGAGAACCCAAGCGGACACCGATACTGGTTCAGGACGGATTGTTTGACAACATTACAATAGCCGGCCGTTTCAAACAGGAGAGTGCAGGTATTGCCCCGGAAATCAGTAAATTTGTATATGAAAAACTGCTCCTTTCTGCAGATGCCGCAACAATTATCACACAGCAATAATAAAATAATTGCGGTTTCACTGTCATATCCTCATTGAATTAATTTTTATTGTACGGTAGAGTGTGGACAGCTCTACAGAAAAAGAAAGAAGCAGGCGTTCTGATGAGAATACTCATTACCAATGATGACGGGATACACAGTGATGGACTTTTGGAACTCACCCGGCAGCTGAACAGGAATCATGACGTTTGGGTCGTTGCTCCGGAATCGGAAATGAGCGGCAGTTCGCATGCGATCTCGATCAACCGTCCTCTCCGGGTAAAGCAGGTAAACCAAAAAACCTTTTCCTGTGTCGGGACCCCGGCAGACTGCATTCTTCTGGGTTTGCAGCTGTTCGTCAAGGACAGGGTTGATGTTGTCATTTCGGGCATTAACCGGGGCCCCAACCTTGGGACTGATACCATCTATTCCGGTACGGTCGCTGCAGCCCGTCAGGCAGCGTTAATGGGGGTCCCCGCAGTTGCAGCATCGGTCATGGGGAAAGAGGGCGTGTTCCATTTTGGTTCTGCTGCGTCATATATCACGCGTTACCTCAAGGAATTGATACAGCACAGCAATCCCGACCATTTTGTCAATATTAATTTTCCGGTTATTATGAAAGAACCGTGGGAAACTGAAATTACAATCCCCTCCCGGCGAATTTATAAAAATGCCTATGCCACTTTCCAGGCACCGGACGGGTATACCTATTGTTTTCTGCACGGTGAAAACCCATCATCAAAAGAAGAAGAGGGGTTTGATTTTACTGCGATTTCAAACGGCAGGGTATCGCTTTCTCCGATGGTCATCCATCCGAAAAATCATGAAATTGAAGAAATGTACAAAGAGCTTTTTGCACACAAGGAAAATGTGAATTTATGAGCAAGCATCTGGAATTGGGTATAAAACTTTACAGACAGAAACGGTACGAACAGGCAAAAAAGGAACTTCTCGAGTCGGGCCTGCACCCCCATGAAAATCCGGAACTGGCATATTATCTGGGTCTTACCTTCACCCAGCTAAAGGAATTTTCCGAGGCGATTCCGCTGTTTGAGTATGTTATCCTTGCCCATCAGAATATATTTTACATTTTCCAATGCAGAATGGTCCTGGGGCTTATTTATTCACGAACAGCCCAGTTTCGTCTGGCGGAGATAGAATTCAGAAATCTGATAAAACTCGGTGTTGAATCAGCACAGGTGTATACCTCACTGGGATTTGCATTATTCAGTCAGCATCAGGTGGAGGAGAGTATCACCTGTTTAAAAAAAGCACTCGAACTCAAACCCGATTATCCAGGTGCGCTCAACAATCTTGGGTATATCTATGCAGATGAGGGAATCAATCTCAAGGATGCAGTGGATTATTGCAGAAAGGCAGTACGCGTGCAACCCGGGAACCCTGTTTATCTGGATTCGCTCGGGTATGCTTTATTTAAACTGGGAAATCTGATTGACGCAAAGGCATATCTGAGAAAAGCCCTGGATATTTCAAAAGGAAACAGGGAAATTGCAGCACATTTGAAACTCGTCATGGATCACTAAAAAAAATAAATTGCTTAAATTATTCTATAAGCTGTCGAAAATTTCAATGTGAGAGAAAAGCTCTTATAAATGAACAACCATCGTATCGTTGATATGATGAATCATTAATGGAAATATTTGAAGGAGAAACAGTATGACTATTGAATCAGTAACATCATACATCTCCCGGTTACGGACTCCTGAAGATTCCATCCAGAAGTCTGTGATAAGCCAGGAGACCATTAAAGCCTTATTGTCTTTGGGACTTCCAGGCGGCCTTGCAGAAACCGCAGAAAATAAGGGCCTTGAAAAATCGGCTATAGATACGTTTGCATAAAATTGATATAATTGGTACCGTGAAAAAGAGATATACGGTTTTTTCGCGAGTCGGGGTACTCATCATACTTTTTATTCCAATTGTGCTTTTTTCCCAGCCCATTGACATGGATCAGGTTGAAGCCCGTGAAGAGTTCCGGCTTGGTGTCGGATCGTATCATTTGGGTTTTTTTGGAAAAGCGCTCCAATCCTTTACAGATGCCGAACGGCTTGCTCCTCGTGATACCGAGATTCGCACATGGCTTGCCCGGACATACTTCCGGCTTGGACTGGAAGATACAGCATTGTCAATGTGGCGGGAAATTATTGCCGGGGGAAAACCAAATCCTTTGCTTTCCCATACCATTCAGGTTGTTGATTTGCGCAGAGGGCTGGGCCGGGAACTGTACCGGCCGCAGAACTTCGTGGTGAATTATGCGGTAAACAGTGCGTTGAAAGAATATCATGATTTCAAGCGTCCCTCTGCAGTTCAGGGGAATCCGGACGGGACTTTTCTTCTCTCTGCATACGGTTCAAATGAAGTGGTGAAATTTAATGTGAATACGCTCATTACCGGTATTTATCGTGGCGGAATTCAGTCCATGAATCATCCCTTTGACATTATAAAACACGGGAATAATTTTTTTGTCTCTGAATTCGAAGGCGATAAAATTGTGAAATACGACCAAGATTTTGTGAATATCGGTTCCTTTGGCGAGCGCGGTATTGGCAATGGGCAGCTTCTTGGGCCGCAGTTTCTGGCAATTGACGAAAACGATGCCATCTATGTTACCGACTGGGGGAACCGCAGAATCAGCAAATATGACATGGAAGGGAACTTTATTCTTTCGATGGGCCGGAAGAGTCCCCTGTTTCCTGAGATGAACTTCAAACCGACCGGGATTGCTGTCAGGAATGAGGAGGTTTTTGTTGCTGATCAGTTCAAAAAACAGATTGCGGTATTTGATATCCACGGGAACTACCTGCGATCATTCGGAGAGGACATTCTTTCACAGCCGGAAGGCATTGCTTTTTTTGATGACAATACATTGCTTGTCGCAGATACGAAAAGGATTCTTGCCTTTGATTGTGACAATGAAGTCTGGAGTATCCTGTCCGATCTGGAAGCGGTGGCCGAACGGATCACCGATATAACTGTGACCGCCAATAATGATATCCTTGCGATTGACTTTGATGCAAACAAGGTGTTTATCGTTTCAGAGACTACCTCCCTTATATCCGGTTATTTTGTTCAGTTTGAGAGAATTGATGCGGCAGAATTTCCTCGAATAAAGGCAGAAATTTCTGTGGAAGATCTTCTGGGAAATCCTGTTGTCGGGCTTACCCAACAAAACTTTTTTATTACGGAAGACAGCCGGTATGTCAGGGACTCGCGGGTGGAAATACGGAATACAGATGATCAGCCTCTTTCTGCAATTATTGTTGTCGAAGATTCACCGGAGATGGACCAGTATGAAGAGGAAATCAAACTCGCCATCAACAATATCATCGGGCTGCTGGGAAAAAATGGCCGGCTGAAAATCATGTTTGCCCGCGGGGACGGTATCCTTGAGGCTGATTACAATGATATAGACCACCAGCGCATCACTACGCTGGTGGAGGCTTCCGGCACAGAAAACTGGAGTGTCGACCGGGGGTTGCGCGCAGCAGCAGGAGAAATGATTCCATCCCGCGGCAGGCGTGCGGTCATCTATCTGACGAGTGCGACGATGAACAACAATGCATTTTCCCTGTATTCATTAAATGAAGTGGCCAGATATTACCGGAATAATCATGTGATGTTTTATCCGGTATATTTTGGTATGTTTGAAAAAAACAGGGAAATAGAATATCTCTGCACTGAAGCAGGCGGTAAAAGCTATCTGTATTTTGATCCGGATGGGCTGACCACCCTGCTGCAGGATATTGAAAAACAGGCAGGCGCAACATATCTTGTTTCATATATTTCTCCGACGAATCCTGATTTTGGAAAGAGATTCATTCCGGCTGATGTGCAGGTGGTCCTTCATAAAAAATCCGGACGGGATGAGAGCGGGTATTATCCGCCGCGTGATGTTAAATAGACCGTAAATAAATCTGTTGTGAAAAATCCTGTAAAATTTTATACTTTCAGTAATTGAAATGTAGTTTGTTGTATTTGGAAGAAAGCAGAAAATGAAAGTACAGGTTGTCTGAAAATGGTTTTAAAGTTGCTGGTGATTCACCCTGAACAGGAATTTCGCGATTTTATTCAAGCTTACCTTACATACAAAGGGCATCTGGCAAAAACCGCAGCTGATTGCATCGACGGTTTTTCTGCTGCCATTCACATGAAGCCGCATCTTATCATCATCAACAAGGATTTTAAAGGGCTTGATGCGAAGGGTTTTCTGATAAAAAAAATCGTAAACAAGGTGACAGAGAATCTGCCGGTGTTTGTCCTGGGGGATTTCTCTCCAATCGAAATTGTCGAATTCAAAAAAATGAATGTCATGGCGTTTATTTCACAGCCGGTGAATCCGGTTATCCTGACCGAGCGGATCAGCCAGTTGTTTGGTCATTCACTGCCGCCTGTCAAAAAAACAACGCCCATGCTTTTTGATCTGCATGCCCGCGGAAACATCATTGTCATACAAGTCGAAGGCAATCTTGAACCGGAAAAAATTGAAATAATGCACTACCTTATCCGGAAGTTTTGTCATGAAAAAGAAATATCGCGCCCGCGGCTCTTTTATATTGTCCCCTCGCTCTATCCTGAATGCCTCACCGACGAAAACATCGCCCTGCTGTTTAAAATACGGACCTTTCCCGAATTGACCATTCCGGTAGAACATATCAAGCTGTTGACGGGTGTGGGAAAGCTTGAAGAGATTATCCGGCAGGATCTCGATTTAAAGCAAATCGAGACCGTATCTGATTTTTTTTCCGGGCTGCAGACGCTCCAGCTTGATTTCGACAAGAAAAAGAGCATACCGGTAGAATTTCTCAAGAAGGGTTTCATCTATATTTTTGATCTCTTTGATACCGGCGGAAAACGGATTATCCCCTCACTTTCACCGGTAACCGGGCAGATGCTCGACTATATCAGGGAGAACGGGGTCAGTTACGTGTCGTATTACAGTGATATGGAACCCGAGGAGATTGAAAAGGATGCAGAAGATTTTGATGCACTCACGGATGAAGAGCGTGCGATGAACACCCTGCTGGGTGCATACGAACCCATAACACAGGACACCGGTTCAATCAGTACATGGGATGATAAACTGACCCTGTTTTTCAGAAGTCTGAAAGGGCAAAAGGTATTGGTTTTCACTCCCAATCCTGAATTGAAAAGCATCATCAAACGGGATCTTGAGGTTTATTTTAAAATAAAATTTCATGAAAACGGTGATGATTTTTCCACGGAATTCGAACGGGAAAGTTACTCATTGATGTTTCTGGATTCAAGTATTGGTGATGAACCGATTGTCACTGCACTGAAAAAAATAAGAGAAAAGGCTTCAAGAAGAAAAACATCAATTATCATATTGGCAGATCATATCCATAAGGCCTCGGTGATCCGGTTCCGGGATGCGGGAACCGACAACATCATTGCTACCCCCTTCACTGCCCGGCGGCTGTTGCTGAAAATATTTGATTCCATATCCGCAGACCGCCGTACGTGACATTTGTCGAAACCCTACAGAACTATCCTCTTGTTTTTTCTCAGTTCACGGTAGGGGTTTTTTTGGGTTTTACAATAAGTTTTGTATACCTGACAGGCAGTATAGTATTTATCGGGACCCTGGAATGTCGCAAGCAGATCAGCCCGGTACAGTTCCAGGAGCACGGGGAAGAGGGGCGATGAGAGAAGGGAGCTGATTCTGTAGAACGGCATCTCCGGCAGGGCCTCCGGCATCATATGATGCTGCACCAGGAACATGACATCATTAATGAACGGTGCGGGAAACAGCAGCCTTTGTAAGAAATTTCGGGCAAGGATGCTGCCCGAGGATGAATGGTTTTCATACGGTTTGTTTTTTGAACCGGAGGCTGCGGTCTTGCCGAGGTCATGCAGCAGTATTGCCAAAGACAGAAGCAGATTGGGCTGTTTCCGGTGGTTGAGCGCTTCGCAGACATGCTCCCATACATTCCCCTCGGGATGATAATCCTTTGTCTGCTGGACGGCATTCATGGCGGAAAGCTCCGGCCAATGGGTATCGATAAAGCCAGAATCAAGAAGAAGCGTAAGCCCCTTTTGTGGCTTTTGCGATGTCATCAGCGATACGAGCAGATGCTGCTGCTCAATCGCAGAGAGCATCCTTGAAGCCTCGGGCCTGCTCGCATCCCTGTTCAGGCAAACATAATGGTATCGGGAAACAAGCACAGCTTCGTCCGCTGTTTTATGCCAGGACCGGGACGCTGGAGCGGTGTCGCAGAGTATCGGTTTATTCAACTCAGGATAAATTCCGGTTTTATCATAAAAAATATTGCCGGTGAAATCATATAATAGATGTTGTACCGGGAAATATTTC
The DNA here is from genome assembly GCA_016929065.1 of Spirochaetales bacterium. Taxonomy (GTDB): domain Bacteria; phylum Spirochaetota; class Spirochaetia; order SZUA-6; family RPPD01; genus RPPD01. Next base: position 98,094 of record JAFGJO010000038.1, read on the forward strand.
GGCGGAACAACATCAAATGAATCCACGATCTGAAACAAAAGTTTCTTTTCATGAAATGGAATCACGACATCATACTGGGGCAAGCCGTGAAATTCCAGGGTTTCAAACATCCCGGCCAGATCCACGAGCAAAGCATCGGTCAGAATATGAATATCATCTGCAAGCGGTGTCCTGAAATAATAATCAAGCGCGGAAAAAGACTGGAGCAGATAGGTTTTGTGTGATGATGCCAGCAGTGAAAAAAGAAGGTTCATGCAATTCTGCTTTCTGAAGGATTTACTGCGTTATCCTATCAAAATTGACCGGAGAGGGCAATATCATCAATACTGAAAAAAATATTTCGGTGTAACATATTCGGTCATAAAGTGTTATTTCTGTATTGAACCACAACAATCCTGTGTGATATCATGAACGCAGAAGAAAAATAAAGGAGCATGGATAGATGCAGATGAAAACAACTGGAAAAATTACATTTGCGTTGCTGTCGGCTGTGATACTTTTCACCCTGGCCGGATGCGGCAACTTCAGAAGAGCCCTCTATATTACAGAGAAAAAAACCCAGGTGTGGGAACAGGACGGGCTTGTGCTGGCATTGACCTTTCTGGATGATGCGACACTTTTAAAAAGATATGGGGACACGGAGAGCAATCCATTTATCACTGCTTATAACCAGGCGTTGCTTCGGAGGATTGTCCCCTTTGAACTGAAAATCATCAACAACAGCCCCCAGGAAATCACGATTTCCACACGGGACAGTTTCTGCACCTTCAATGATATCAGGATCATGACCTATAACCAGTTTGAAATGGAATCGTACTGGGACAAGCAGGATGAATTCGACAGTATCCCTGAAGACAAAAGGGCGGACAAACTACAGACCATGCTGCGGCATCAGGTGGATACCTATGAGGTCATTCCAATCGGAACCACGTTTAACAAGGTCCTTACGTTCGTGGGAGACACTCAGGATATCGGGACTGCGAAAATATCGATCGGGATTCTGGAAAGAAATACCAAAAGGGTATTGACCCGCTGCGAGTTTTACTATGAATTCACGGATCCGCCGGTTAAATAAGCGTGTGCTTTGCGTGATCCGTTCTGTTTTTTAACGGTTCACGCTTTTTTTTATCTCCTGCATCAATATTCTCTCACCATTTTGTCCAAATTTTAACAAATTCCTCTTGATGAAAAAACATCAATATTGGATAATACTTCGGTGATCAGCCAGAAAAGGAGTTTTTCATGTATACCATACAGACATTAAACAGCATTTCTTCCGAGGGACTAAAACTTTTACCGAAAGAACTGTATACAGTGAGTGACAAAGCGGATTCACCGGACGGGATTCTGGTACGCAGTTTTAAAATGAACGACATGGAACCGGGAATGGGTTTGAAGGCAATTGCACGTGCCGGCGCGGGAGTAAATAATATTCCTGTTGCAAAATGTACCGAGAAGGGGATTATTGTTTTTAATACCCCGGGCGCGAATGCAAACAGTGTGAAGGAGCTCGTGCTCAGCGGCCTGTTTCTTTCGTCAAGAAACCTGTTCGATGCTCTGGCTTGGACACAAACCCTGAAAGGAAAGGGCGAAGAGGTTTCAAAGCTGGTTGAATCAGGCAAAAAAAATTATATCGGGCCGGAAATCAAAGGCAAGAAACTGGGGATTATCGGGCTTGGCGCGATCGGATCCATGGTCGCAAATGATGCCATTACATTGGGAATGGAAGTGGTCGGGTTTGATCCGTATATTTCTGTCGAAGCAGCGTGGGGATTGTCCCGTGACGTAAAGAGAGCCAAATCCCTGGATGCTCTGCTTTCAGAATCTGATTATATATCCCTGCATGTCCCGCTGCTTGATACGACGAAACATTTGCTTTCTGCAGACAGTTTTTCCAAAATGAAAAAGGAAATGACAATTCTGAATTTTGCCCGGGGCGAACTGGTGAATGATAAAGACCTTGCGGCTGCAATAAAACAGGGGATTGTCAAATACTATGTTACTGATTTTCCGAATGATGAACTATTGGCACTGGACAAGGTTATTGCCATCCCGCATCTTGGAGCATCCACACCCGAAGCAGAGGACAACTGTGCCGTTATGGCAGTCAGACAGATGAGAGAGTTTCTGGAAAAAGGGAATATTGTCAATTCGGTGAATTTCCCAAACTGTGAAATGGAGATGTCGGGGACTGCCCGGCTCATCCTTGCCAATAGAAATGTGCCAAATATGATCGGGCAGATCACCACGGTTTTGGCAGATGCGAAAATCAATATTTCCGATATGCTCAACCGGCATAAAAATGATGTTGCATATAATATCATCGATGTGGAAGGGATAATTCCCGAAAAGGTAATCGGGCAATTAAAGGCTATTGACGGAATTATTATGGCACGAGTCATTACGAGGTAAAAAAAAACCGGCCTTTCGGCCGGTTTTTTTGCTTTTCAATTGTTAGAAAAGTTTAATGAGCACTGATGCACCCACATTCCCAAGACTTAAATTGTCTTCGAAAGCGGTGAGATCAAAGTCATTAACCAGAATAAGATAGTATAATGAAACTTTGAGGTCTCCCAGGTTCAGGTCGGCATGGACCTTGCCGTTATATCCGCCTGAAATTGCATTGGGTGCACTCAAATCATCAAAATTGACGACGAAGTTGAGTCCGACACCGGCTCCAATGGTTAAAATCTCGATCAGATCGATTGCAACTCCGGCATCAACATAGGTGTTGAATGTATTGCCGAAGTTATAGAGTGCCAGGCCGCTGATCTCCAGAATGGAAATTTGCAGGCGTGCATCTGCTCCAAAAGCCAGGTTATTCAGAATATCGTCATCTTCCATTGCTGTATTATAATCACCCATATACAACGCTGAGCCGCCGATATAAAACCCTTCTGCGAATAGTGCCAGTGGCAGTGCCAATAGAATAAACAATACTATCAGCTTCTTCATAAATGTACCCTCCTGATAAAATTCGGCTTGAACTATATTTTCAAGCCTACACATAATTAATAGCACTATTTTGGCATGAATTCAAATTTATTGATAAAAAAGATATTTAAGATAAAAATAAAAAAATAGAGAGAATGAGTGTTCATTTAATAAAAAACGAAATCCCGTCACTTGCTTGCTTTCTTGCCTGCTTTCTTTCAGCTTCTGAAAACATTATATTATAATTACGCTATGGAGGATGTTGTTTATGAGGATAAAATATATGCTTTTTACGATGATGATTTTTGCTCTGGTATCGTCATCATACTGCTCTGCTGAGCAAACCGAAAAACGTGTTCAGGAGGAAGCGGGAATGAAAAAAAATGAATTGAAAGAAAAACTGTCGCCGTTACAATACAAGATTACCCGGGAAAACGGGACAGAACCGGCGTTTCAAAACGAATACTGGAACAACAAAAAGGCGGGAATCTATGTTGATATTGTCTCCGGCGATCCGTTATTTTCCTCGCTTGACAAATACGATTCCGGCACCGGCTGGCCGAGTTTCACCAAACCGATCGACAAGGACAGTGTCATCGAAAAAAAAGATACTTCATATGGAATGGTCCGCGTAGAGGTACGCAGCGGGGATGCTGACTCGCATCTTGGGCATGTTTTTGATGACGGTCCCGGTCCGGATGGACTGCGCTATTGTATCAACTCTGCGTCACTGCGGTTTATTTCTGTTGATGATCTCGAAAAGGAAGGCTATGGCGAATACAGGAAACTCTTTACGTCAGGGAATCATTAATGCAGTGAGCGTGGAGAATAAATTCATGCAAAATTAAATTATATGTATTAGAATAATACTGTAACAAACTGAACAGCTTCATTGTTTCATGCATATGACGAATGCTGCGGAGATTTTTTATTTTATGTATACTGATATCAAGGAGCGGACAGATGAACAGAAAAAATACTGTTTTTGGAATTTTTGCAGGAGCTGCATTAATTTTCCTTGCCGGCTGCGGTACATTTATAAATATACAGTTTGACGCTCCACGTGAATGGATGGAAGGCAAAGAGTACAGTATTCAGTTTACCGTAACCCCCCTGGATGCGGTTGCAAGTGTTGAATTGTATTATCGGATCAACACAGCACCATTTGTTAAATTTGCACCTGTTCAGCAGGGAGTTCATTTTTCCCATACGATTGCCAAAGAGAATGTTGTTTCCGGTAAAATTGAATACTACTCTGTTGTAGTTGATGCAGAAGGCAAGGAGCATAAAAGTGCGGTAGCTGTTGTACGGGTCTATTCACGGGCAGAAGCCGAAGCCCTTGCACAGCGCAATCTTGTTGCCCGTGTCCGGCATACTCCCATTGAACAGGCACCGGTGACAATGGATCTGCAGCTGTCGTTTACCATCAATTCATCACTTGCCGTTGTCCGCTTTTTCTATTCTCCCGTCCGCGGGGCCGATTTTGAAGCAATTGTCCCTGATAGAAGAGGCCAGGATTATTTTGTCACAATTCCCGCTTCAAAACTCCGGAAAGGAACGTTGTCCTATTTCCTGAAAATAGAGGAACCGCATGCGGATTTGGGAACTATCGGGGTCTTTTTTCCCGAGGCTGGTGATATCAGGCCCTTTTCGGTCAGGATTATTGGGACAGATGAAATCGCAGCAGCGATTGAGCAGGAAGTGCTTGCCGCGATTACTCACAATCCGCCGAGTGAAGTTCCCGAGACACGGGACCTGTCTCTGGAGCTTGCGATTGACAGCAAAAAAACGAGTCTCCTCAACAAGCTTGTTGCCGGCCCTTTGTCGGTGACCCTGTATTCAAACAAGCGGGGCCGGTATGCTTCCGCCTGGGAGGATACACTGATGAAGGAATACAATACCTGGGCATTTCAGGGAATTATCCCGAAACGCGGTATTCAGGACGGTGTGAATCAGTATTACTTCCAGATTGTAATGAATATTGAAACTCTCGGTCGGCTCACGGTCGATGTCCCTGAAAACGGGCCGAGAAATCCCTATTATTTCAACATCATCAGTCTTGAAGAGTTGAAGGCACGCCTTGCGGAAAGCCTGTTTGTCAGTCTTTTCCACGAACCGGTTTTGGAAACTGACGGATTTGAACCGCTTGCCATTTCACTGACTGTTGAGAACATGACCGTTCCGGTGCGGGGTGTTCTGCATATCAAAAAACCGACCGGACGTTCAGAAAAAGAAATCCTCATGAGCCAGAGAGACAATATTCTGACCGGGCTTGTCCCGGTTTCCGACCAGGATGCGGGGTATACAAATTACTATTTTGAAGTGACAGCCCTGTATAATGAAGAGGGAGCGGTGACGGTCATTTTTCCAAAAACTGGAACAGTTCGTCCTTTTTCCTATTCAATTGTTTCCAGGGAAGTCGCCTACCAAAGGCTCGTTGATTCGCTGTTACAGCGTGTCTCACACAATCCTGTAACAAAGACTGCAGAGGGGCAGGATGTGTCTGTTGAGGTGCAGGTGAAATCGCCGGTTGCCGGGACTGCGGTGCTTGTATATTCCAGGAAATCCACGGGCAGAACATTCAGTGAGCAGAAAGCAATTCAGAAAGCGGGATCGTTTGTCGCTGTCCTGGACAAAAAAGATATCGCATCCGGGGTAAATACCTACTATATAGAAGTGCGTGAGCCGCATTCTTATTTTGGATCTATTGTCGCGCGGCTGCCCGAAAACGGCCAGTCACGGCCGTTCAGCTTCACTGTTGAAACAATTGATGTACAAATTCCCGCGATGTTCTCGTTTTCACCTGTCAGGGAAGTCGATTCGGGGAAAGCTGTTACCATTCACATACAGGCAAAAAAGGCAGCGGATGATATGAAACTCTCTTTGAAATTCCGTATCAGGGGTGAACGGGGAGCCTTTCAGACGATTGAAATGAAAAAAGCCGGTGTGAACTATTCGGCGGATATTCCTGACCATTTGATTATTTCCGGCAAGGAAATCGAATATTATTTTCAAATCGTGTTCGTTGATCTGGGCAGGGAGTTTACTTATCCGGAATCGGTTTCAGATCCATTTTTGTTTTCAGTAAAAAAGGAAGTGCAGGAAAAGCCGGACAAGGATGCAAAGGATAAAGAAAACAACAAGAAATAACTTACAAGGGGCGAACAATCGCCCCTTTTTTATATGTTAATCATATTGTGTCCCGTTCATGAGTGTTCTGATATGGGCGGTCACTGCCTGGGAAAGGCCGAGGGGATTATACCCGCCCTCAAGCACAGAAACAATTTTTCCATGACAGCACTGTTCAGCGAGTGTCATGACGAACCGGGTGAGGTCGGCAAATCCCTTGTCGGTTATCTGAAAAGTTCCGATTGGATCATCCTTTCTGGAATCAAACCCCGCAGAGATAAATATAAGTTCCGGAATGAATTTCTTTTTTGCCAATGCAGAGGTCAGCTTTTGGCGGAATGCATGAATGATGTCTTTATCAGTTGCTGAATCGGGCAGGGGCACATTACAATTATATCCCTTGCCTTTCCCTTCACCAATCCTTTGTGGAAAACCGCTGACCGGATAGTCATACAGGGCATGGGTAGAGAAAAAAAATACTGACGGGTCCCTGTAGAAGGCCCATTCTGTTCCATTCCCGTGATGGTAATCCCAGTCCAGAATAAGTATATTTTTACAGCCGTATGTTTTTTGGGCATACCGTGCAGCAATTGCAACATTATTGAAAAAACAGAATCCCTCACCCTGATAATTCCCGTCGCAGTGCGCTCCATTGTTATGGGCATGGTGTCCTGGAGGCCGGATTGCACAGAAAGAATTAACGACCCTGTTTTTCATGACTGCGTCAACCGCCGAAAGCACTCCGGCGACTGCCTCAAGAGCAGGATGGGCCTTGTCAGCCCATTTCGTCACCGAGTTGTAGTGGGTGGCAGAGTGAATCATCAGTATGGCGTTTTTAACTGTCTGCGTCCGTTTGGATATTTTTATATGGTGCAGTTTTTTATTCAGTTCCGTAGCAGCTATCCGCTTTTTGATTGCCTCAAGCCGGTGGGGGGTTTCCGGAAGCCTTGGATGAAGTTTGTGGGATAAAAATACATCACTATAGATGTAGCCTGTTTTTTTTACCAAGAAAATGGTCCCTTCTGTTTTTATGTTACCGCGGGATCCGGGCATTTATCAGAGACCCTGCGGGCTGGAAGCAACTGGGTTTGGATATATCAATCTACCCCGTTAAATATAGAAAATCATGTTTTTTATTGCAAATTTTTCTTTTTCAGGTTTTTACAACTATTTTACAATTTGGTTGCATCTTTTTTACATCCTCCGGGTACATTTTTTACAGATACACTGTCAAGGAGGAAGATATGAGAACATTAAAAGAAATTGTGAGAAAGGAACTGTCTTCAGAAAAACTTGATGCGTTGATTCAGCGTCAAAAAAAGGCGGGAAGGGATATCGAACTGCTTCATTATATCATAAAGTCGCATGATTTCAGCTGTAAAAAGTACGGCTTTTTTGAAATTTATAATTCAGAGCTGAAACAATGCGACTTCACTGCCGCTGAAATTCTCCATCCGGTTTTCGGCGAAGTTTTTGGAACAGAGATCAATTTTTCATGCGCTGTATTCAAAAAAGGTGAAATCATATGGTCCAAACTTCCCGGTGCAGTGTTCAGGGATTCAATTATGTCGAGGATGTATTTTTTTGAAACTGATCTCAGCGGAGCTGATTTCACCGGAGCTGATTTGACGGCCGCTTCTTTTATAAAATGCAATCTCAACCGGGTTGTTTTTAAAAATACTCTTATTGAAAAGACCCGCTTTGAAGATTGTTCCATGAAAGATGTATGCGGTATGCCCGATTACGCTCATACCTATACCCCGGTGATGTTCAGTTCAAAAAATCATGAATAGCTGAAATGTTATCAGTATAATCCGGAACATCTGGCATGTTGACACGGATTTTACCCTGATTTTCCCGGAGTTCAGCTGAACAGCTCCATGTGTTTTTTTCTCTCTCTTGACCCCCTCATGGAATACATTATAATCTCCTGTTTACCATACTTTATGTAATTTACCCGAATTCGCAAAGAACTTGACAAAGTATACCTATAGGTATAACTTGAAACCAATACTTTTACGACAAGTGAGGGGCTATGCAAGAGACCATTTCAGATATAAAAACCAAATCCGGCCCAAAAGGCCGCCCGGAAATTGATCCGGAGATATGCAAGGGCTGCGGATTATGTATTCCATCCTGCCCGAAAGATGTACTTTCCATTTCAAAAAAGACGAATTCGCAGGGTATTCAGTTTTCCGAGTACGATGAAAGCGGAAACTGTATAGCCTGTAAAAATTGTGCAATAACATGTCCTGAACGGGCGATTTCCATCTATAAATTTGTGGAGGAGGAATAACCGTGTCAGACAAATTACTCATGAAGGGAAACGAAGTTATCGGCGAGGCAGCCATTATTGCAGGATGCCGCCATTATTTCGGATACCCGATTACCCCGCAGAATGAAATTCCCGCATATATGGCAGCACGAATGCCTGAAGTCGGGGGAGTGTTTGTTCAGGCCGAGAGTGAAGTTGCAGCTATTAATATGGTGCTTGGAGCCGCAGCAGCAGGTGCCCGGGTCATGACCTCTTCGTCCTCACCCGGTATCAGTTTAAAGCAGGAAGGCATATCCTATCTTTCTGCCTGTGAACTGCCTGCGGTGATCGTGAACATGATGCGCGGAGGCCCCGGTCTTGGAAACATCGCCGGCGCCCAGGGGGATTACTTTCAGGCGACAAAAGGCGGCGGCCATGGCGATTATCGTTTGATTGTTCTTGCCCCGGCAACAGTACAGGAGATGGCCGATTATACAGTTCAGGCATTTGATCTTGCAGACAAATACCGGACTGTGGTCATGATCCTCGGCGACGGACACATTGGACAGATGTCAGAACCGCTTGTTCTGCCGAAACCCACCGGGAAAACATTCGATAAATCTGCCTGGTCTTTGACCGGCGCCAAAGGGCGGGATCAGCATATTGTCCGGTCCCTGTTGCTTTATCCGGAAGATGAACTTGAAAAATTGAATATCCGGCTTCAGGAAAAATATAAATTAATCACAAAAAATGAAATTCTGTACAAAACCTATATGACAGATGATGCAGACTACCTTTTGATCGGATTCGGCATGTGTTCCAGGCTCGCACGGGGTGCATGTGATGTGTTGCGGAAAAAAGGCCTAAAAGCCGGAATGTTCCGGCCGGTCACATTGTGGCCCTTCCCAAGTGCAGAACTTGCAAAAGCAGCAGCTGGAAAGAAAAAAATACTCGTTATCGAAATGAATGCAGGGCAGATGATCGAAGATGTCAATCTGGCTATTGGATGCAGCATCCCGGTAGATTTTGTCGGGAGAATGGGTGGGATGGTTCCGGAACTGGAGACCATTGTCGAGAGGGTGGAAACATATGTCAAGTAATACCAGGATAAAAGAACAGCTTATAATGAAACGCCCCGATTCCATGTTTGAAATGAAGAATCACTACTGCCCTGGCTGCGGTCACGGCATTATTCACAATATGCTGGGTGAATGTATCGATGAGCTAGGGGTTCAGGAAAATACGATACTTGTTGCACCAGTCGGATGTGCGGTGATGGCATTTTTGTATTTTAAAATGGACGGGTGTGAAGCTCCCCATGGCCGTGTGCCGGCTGTTGCAACAGGGATCAAACGGGTACACCCCGATAAAATTGTCCTGGCCTATCAGGGCGACGGCGACCTGCTTGCAATCGGGATGGCGGAAACAATCCATGCTGCAAACCGCGGGGAAAATATTACGGTCATTTTTGTCAATAATGCAAACTATGGAATGACGGGCGGTCAAATGGCTCCAACCACGCTTCCCGGCCAGCGGACAAAAACGACTCCGAAGGGAAGAAACACCTCTACAGAAGGGTTTCCGATCAAGGCATGTGAACTCATCAATACACTCGAAGCACCGGTGTTTATTGAACGCTGTTCAGTACACAATGTTCCAAATATTCGGAAAACAAAGCGGGCATTAAAAAAGGCGCTTGAAAACCAGATAGAAAAGCGGGGATATTCGTTTGTCGAAGTTTTATCGATGTGTCCTACCAACTGGGGGATGCAGCCGGTTGATGGCACCAAATGGCTGGAAGAATCCATGATTCCTGCTTTTCCGCTTGGAAATTTCCGGGACAGAGGAGCAGAATAATGACAGAGCGCATATTTATTGCCGGATTCGGCGGGCAGGGTGCAATTCTTGCGGGGAAACTGATTTGTCTTGCAGCGATGCATGAAGGAAAGAATATCTCTCATATTCCGTCCTATGGGGTTGAAATGCGCGGCGGTGCGGCAAACTGCTCGGTGGTGGTTTCAGATGAAGATATACCGTCTCCGCTGGTATTCAAACCAGATGTTTTGGTGACCCTCAATGAGCAGTCTCTCAGCAAGTTTATTGACCGGCTGAGACCGGACGGGCTGCTGGTTTACAATTCTTCCCTCATTCATACTACTCCATCACGGAAAGATATTACTGTTGTGGCGGTTGATGCGAATGATATTGCCGAGGGGCTTGGCTCTTCCCGTGCTGCGAATATGGTTTTGATTGGAGCAGTTGCAGGATTGAAGCCGGAGATCGCCTCTGTTGAGTCGGTTATTTCCGAGCTCGGTAAAGCCGTGTCAACGCGAAATCTGGAGCTCAATGAGCTGAACAAGAAGGCTCTTTTTGCGGGGAAAGAGGCTGTGCTCACAAAAGCGAAAAAGTAGAACTGCAGATTTCCACCAATGAAGAGATGTTTCTCACAGAGGCACAGAGAACACTGAGAGAAAGTGTCAGATCGAGTTCGAACCAATACAATTTATTTTAACATAAACCGCATGAACTCTCCTTAAATTGATATTTTATTTTTTTTTCATCTTCTATCTTCGTCAGTCAATTTTTCTGCATCCTTTGTGTTCCTTGTGATCTTTGTGAGAGTTTTTTTTAAAAAAAGATTGCCGCGTCGCTTTGCTCCTTGCATAGACATGTTTCCAAAAAAGCAAAGCCACCATCTTTTATTCCGCTTCGTCCCTTCAAGACTATGGCAGCGCCTCAATCTTCATGTTCATTATGTCCATTCTTTTCCTGCCTTTCATGATTTCATTATGAATTCCTCTTCAATGTGCGTTCTTTACGCACTCTGCGAGAGCCTTATCCTCATATTTTACCCAAAAAAACACCTAAACAAGTGTTAATATGTATTACCCTCTGAAAACATAAAAAAAAACATACTTTTTTTCATATCATGTTGACAGAAAATAATTATTAGTTAGAATTGTCAATAAGTGGGGATTAGTGGGAAAAAAGGAAAATGAAAGGTGTTTAGTGGATGTTAACAGGAGAATTTAAGTATTCTTTAGATGAAAAGGGGAGACTTAATATCCCTCAGCGTGTTCGCCAGTCGATCACCGGGAATATCATGATCATCACCCGAGGTATCGACAAATGCATCTGGCTTTTTCCTCCCGGGGAATGGAGCAGTATTTCCAAAAACCTGATAGATTCATCATCGATGTTTTTAGAGAAAACAAGATTGATCCAGCGCCGAATTCTGGCTCCTGCGCAGGAGATCGAAATGGACAAATCGGGCCGTATTTCCATTCCCCAGACACTCCGTGAATATGCAGGGCTAAAAAAGGACTGCATTATTCTGGGAATGCTGAAATATGTTGAAATATGGGATGAAGAGATGTATGCAGGCTACTGGGATGAAAATGAGACGAAATTCCAGGATGCGGCTGAAAAACTTGGCGACAAGATCACCTTTAAGGCAGAATAGGTATGACAGAAGAGAAAATAAACAGTTTTGCTCACACCCCGGTGCTTCTTGAAGAGGTTATGTCTTTTCTGCGTCCCGCACATGACAGGGCCGAGTGTCTCCTGGTGGATGGAACCGTCGGTGAGGGCGGGCATTCCGAAGAATTTCTGAAACGTTTTTCAAAAATGAAAATCATTTGTGTTGATGCAGACAAACACCAAATCACCACAGCGGCAGAGCGTCTGAAAAAATATTTGCCGAGAGTGCGGTTTGTGAAATCACGGTTTTCCGATTTCTTCAATAATTACGATGTGAAGGGGAATCCCCGGCCCGACAGGATTCTTCTTGATCTGGGCATATCAATGTTTCATTTCAAAGAGAGCGGCCGGGGCTTTTCGTTTCAAAAAGATGAGAAACTGGATATGCGTTTATCGAATGAAACAAAAAAAACTGCAGCATCAATTATTAATAATGAATCCGAACAGGAAATTGCCCGGATATTGTTTGAATACGGTGAAGAGAGGGCTTCCCGGCGCATTGCCCGCGCAATTGTCGAGGCAAGGAAGCAGTCGCCGATTAAAACAACAACTCAGCTTGCTGGAATCGTAAAAAAAGCGGTGGGGCAGGCAGGGAAATCAAAAATAAATCCTGCAACAAAAACATTCCAGGCCCTGCGGATTGCGGTCAATCATGAGCTGGAAGAACTCAAGGCGGGCCTGGAGAAGGGTTTCAGTATTTTAAGTGATCATGGCCGGATGGGGGTGATTTCATTTCATTCACTCGAGGACCGAATTGTAAAATGGTTTTTCAAAGACAAGGCGAGGGAGTGTATTTGTCCTTCGAATGTGCCGATTTGTCAATGCAGGGGCAAAAAAGAGCTTGTGGAACTGACAAAAAAGCCGATTGTCCCCGGTTCCGCGGAAATGAAGAGCAATCCGGCTTCGCGGAGCGCGAAATTACGCGTGGTGGAGAAATGTCTATGAAAATGAACAGAATCGTTGTGCTACTGCTTGCCTGTACTGTGCCGGTTTTTTTCTTTTTGCAAGTCCTGCAGGCATACCAGTTTTTAAACCTTGAAAAACAGGTGCAGCTGCTTGAAGCCGAACAAAAAGAATGGGTAGAGCAGAATAAAAAACTCATCGCGGGAATATCCGTTATGAGCACGCCGGAAAGGATTGATGCCATTGCTCAGGATGAACTGGGCCTTGAGAAAATTGATTCTTCCGAGATTGTACGGGTGAAACCAGAGTAGTATGAAGATGGCCGTTGAGGGAATAAACAGCAGGCAAACCGCATGTCTTTTTCAGTTGGATGAAGTAATCCAGGCTGGGGAGGGGCGCTTGGGTTTTACTGGCAGCCGTATGGTGATGTCGGTGTGTATTGACAGCAGAAACATCCTGCCCGATGCACTGTTTGTTCCGCTTGCCGGTGAGCATGTTGACGGGCATTCATTCATTGCACAGGCGATTGGAAATGGCGCGGCAGCAGTTTTTTGCGCCGAGTCGGTGTGGAGAGAGCAGGGGAAGGCAATCGTCGGGCAATGTGAACGTCAAAACGCTTCCTGCGTGGTTGTTGCAGATCCTCTTGCAGCATTGCAACGGCTGGCGGCATATCATCTGACTAAATTCCCCGGACTGGTCCGGATAGGAATTACCGGAAGCAGCGGGAAGACAACAACAAAAGAAATACTCGGTACTATTCTGTCGGGGTACGCCAATACAATGGTGAGTTCAAAAAATCTGAACTCGGAAATCGGTGTGCCGCTGCAGGCGTTTCGGGTTACGAAAGAACATGACTATGCGGTCTTCGAAATGGGGATCAACCATGAAGGAGAAATGGATACGCTGGCGGATATTGTGCAGCCGACCTTTGCAGTGATAACAAACATCGGTACTGCACATATCGGACTGTTGGGTTCGCGGGAAAATATTGCAATGGAGAAAAAAAAGATTGTAAAGCATTTTTCCGGGGCCGGGACTCTTTTTGTGCATGAACAAGAGCCGTATCTGAAACTGCTGACCGATTCTGTTCGGGGAGAGGTAATCCGCTATGGACCGCATTCAACGAAGGGCTTTGAGGGAAGCCGGAGTATGGGGCTGGATGGTACTGTCATCAACTGGGAGGGGCTCCAAATCCGCTTCCCGCTCTTCGGGACCTACAATCTGCAGAATGCACTCGTATGTATCTCTGTCGCAGCAGCACTTGGAATCCCTGCCGAAACAATCCGGCAGGGGCTCGAGTCTGTACAAACCATATTCGGCCGTTCGGAAATCATTCAGGGTGAGATCAGTATTCTCAAGGACTGTTATAATGCAAATCCCGATTCCGTTGCAAAGGCGCTCAATTTTCTTCATGAAATCAACTGGGAGGGAAGAAAAATTGCGGTGCTGGGCGGCATGCTTGAGTTGGGCGAGGAGTCCCGGTTTCTGCACGAACAAATCGGGCGGCTGTGCGGGGAACTCTCGTTTCATGCGGTTTTCTTTTTCGGAAAAGAAATGAAGCCCGCATTTTCTGAATTTAAAAATACAGGAAATAAGGCTTTTTGTGAATGGTTCGAAGATTTCGATGCGCTTTTTGCAGCTGTATCCGGATATGTGCAGAAACATGATCTTCTGCTTCTGAAAGGTTCCAGGGGCATGGCCATGGAGCGGATCGCTGACATGATTGCCGGAGCGAAACAATGAGGAGGAATGCATGGTATTGAAATTTTTATACCCTCTGGTGGAATATTTTACTGCATTCAATATTTTTCAGTATATCACGTTCCGCGCAGCCTATGCTGCGGTGACCGCCCTGTTGCTCACCTTTCTGGTGGGCCCGTGGATGATCAGAAAACTGACGAAACTGAAGATTGGACAGGAAATCCGGGAGGACGGTCCGGAAACTCATTTAGCAAAATCAGGAACACCTACCATGGGTGGTGTGTTGATGATCATTTCGATCGTCATTTCAATCCTGCTCTGGCAGGACCTGGACAGCATTAATACCTGGATCATCATTATCTGTGTGTCAGGTTTCGGGCTGATCGGGTTTGTCGATGATTACCTGAAAATTACAAAAAAAAATGCCGCCGGGCTTACCGGCTGGTTTAAATGGTCAGCACAGGTTATCCTTGCATTCGGCATTGCACTTCTTATTTTTCTGACCCGTGTCCCGCTGGAAGACAAGGCGCATCTGGGGACCATTCTTGTGGATCCGACAACTTTTTTGTTTGTTCCGTTTACTTCAAGCCCTGTGCTTGATTTTTCGGAATTCTACATTCCCTTTGCGATGATTTTACTCCTTTCGACAACAAATGCTGTAAATCTTACCGACGGGCTGGACGGACTTGCGACCGGGCTCATGATTATTGTGGGTATCACACTCGCGGTTCTGGCATATCTTTCGGCAAATATCAATTTTGCCAAGTATCTGGGGATCCCGTTTATCCGGGCGGGCGGGGAACTTACGATTTCATGCCTGGCTCTGGTCGGGGCATGCGTCGGCTTTTTATGGTACAATTCGCATCCGGCTCAGGTCATGATGGGGGACACGGGCAGCCTCGCTCTTGGCGGCCTGGCAGGAGTTCTTTCGATGATCCTGAAAAAAGAAATTCTGTTGATTGTTATTATGGGAGTTTTTGTTCTTGAGACCCTTTCTGTTATCATACAGGTTGGTTCATTCAAGCTGTTTCGAAAACGGATTTTCAAGATGGCGCCGCTTCATCATCACTTTGAGCTGAAGGGATGGGACGAATCAAAAGTGGTGATACGGTTCTGGATATTGGGCGGCTTGTTTGCATTGATCAGTCTGTCAACCTTGAAGATACAGTAGGAGCAAAAAAAGGTAATTATGGAACGTGTTGAAAAAGAGCGTATAGACTATCTGTTTATCATTCTCATTATTCTTCTTCTGGGAATCGGATTGTCCATGCTGTTCTCTGCTTCACATTATCATTCGGAAGTCAAACTCGGGAAAGGGCCGCTGCATTTTTTCAACAAGCAGCTGCTTTTTATCGTTATCGGGACTGTTGCGCTGGTGTTTGCCGCCCGGTTTCCGGTTGAAAAATTTCAAAAACTCATCCCGGTTCTTGTGATTGCAAGTATCTTTCTTTCCCTGTTGACATTTCTTCCGGGAATTGGACGGGAGTTTAACGGCGGACGGCGCTGGATTGCAATTCTCGATTATACCTTCCAGCCGTCCGAACTGATGAAAGTTGTTCTGGTGCTCTACATCGCCACAATTTTAAAGAAAAAAGAGAGCCGGCTGGATGATCCATTTAATGCGTTGCTTCCGCCGTTTATCGTCATTTTAATTTTTTCCGGAATCGTATTTTTTCAAAACGATCTGTCTACAGCAGTCTTTCTGCTGTTCATGGCCCTGTCGATGTTTTTCATCGCAAAGATAAAACTTATTTACTTCGCCTTTATCGGGCTGTTGATGGTGCCGTTAAGTCTGCTTTTGATTATTACCGACACCTATCGTCTTGAAAAAATACTGACCTTTTTTGATCCGCTCCGTGATCCGTACCGTTTCGGATTTCAGATCCGGCACGCAAAATATGCGTTTGAACAGGGTGGATTTTTCGGAAAGGGAATCGGGATGAGCACCCAGAAACTGGGATATCTTCCGGAACCGGATTCCGATTTTATTTTTGCCATTACCGCGGAAGAAATCGGGTTTATCGGCACACTGTTCATCATTGCCCTGTTCGTCGTATTCGCGGTTCGCGGCTATTCGATTGCATTGAACAGCAAGGACAAATATACATATTACCTGGGCTTTGGCATTACGACAACAATTTTTGTTCAGGCTTTGATCAATATGTTTGTCACAGTCGGGCTTCTTCCAACAACCGGAATGGTTCTGCCGTTTTTTTCAATCGGCGGATCGGCAATGATCATCAACCTGTTTATGTGCGGGCTGTTGATCAATATTTCACGGAAAAGTGACAATAGGGGGGGGTATTTCTATGGCTGATGCAGTTCTTCATACTTCGCATCGCAAGGAAAAAACCGAAAGCCTCCTGAGAAAGGCGTTGTGGGGCGTCATCGCAGTTCTCCTTCTTTTTTCCATCGGGGAAATGGTGTTTCATTTTTTTATCGCGCCGAAAGTGTTTATCCGTTCGATTCAGATAAAAACCAATTTGGAACTGGCAGAAAATGATATACTGCAGCTTGCAGGACTCAAGCGAAACGAGTATTATTTTTTTATTGATACCGTTGCGATTGAGCAGAAACTGCAGTCTCACCCGCTGGTAAAAGATGCGATTGTCGAGAAGGTTTTTCCCGACGGCCTCCGGCTGACATTACTCGGCCGGGAACCACTTTTTGTTTCATTCGCAAAAGACGGGTT
This sequence comes from Spirochaetales bacterium, assembly GCA_016929065.1. Taxonomy (GTDB): domain Bacteria; phylum Spirochaetota; class Spirochaetia; order SZUA-6; family RPPD01; genus RPPD01. The sequence goes on from JAFGJO010000038.1 coordinate 115,187, forward strand.
GAAATCTGTTCCGCTGGTTATTGATGAATCGGGAGTGCTGTACAAGAGAGGACTCCCGCAAAAACAGACATCGCTTCCGGTTTTTTCCGGAGTGTCGTTCAACAGTCAGTCAGTCGGTGAACAGATGCCGTCACAGCTGATTCCGGTATTTTCGGAATTGGGAAGTATAAAAAGAAAAGATCCCGCCCTGTTTAATCTTATCTCGGAAATCCGGGTGTTGAGTACAACAAGCGGCGGATATGAATTGTTGCTGTATCCGGTTTCCTTTCCGGTGAAAGTACGGATTGGAAAAAAAATAAATTCCAGCCTTCTTCGGGCGCTGTTTTTTGGACTGCATTTTATGCAGCAGGAAGGTGTTCTGAATGAAGTCGATGAAATCGACTTCAGGACTGGAGAATTCGTGTATCGCACAAAATAGGGGGGGGCGAGTGCCATACAATGATTTGATCGTAGGTCTTGACATAGGAACATCGAAAGTGTGCGCGGTAATCGGGCAGTATGATGAAAACAACATACCCGAGATCACCGGTGTCGGAATGTACCAGTCACGCGGAATGCGGCGCGGGGTGATCGTCAATATTGACGCAACCGTAAAATCCATAGTTCAGGCAGTCGAGGCTGCCGAGATGATGGCAGGCCGCGAAGTCGGCGAGGTGACGGTTGGTATTTCCGGTGCTCATGTCGAAGGCATCAATTCCCGCGGCGTGGTCGCGGTAACCGGCAAGGGCCGGGAAATTGTGGAAGCAGATGTTGAACGGGTGATCGATGCGGCCCGTGCGATTGTTGTGCCAATGGACCGTGCCATCCTCCATGTAATACCACAAGAGTTCATCGTCGATGACCAGTCGGGGATTAAAAATCCAGTTGGAATGATCGGGGTGCGTCTTGAATCAGAAGTACATATCATCACCGGTTCGACGTCATCGGCACAGAATATAATAAAAAGCGTGAACAGGGCAGGATTCAGGGTTTCGGAAATCGTCCTGGAATCTTTGGCTGCATCCAAAGCGGTTTTGTCGCAGGATGAAAAAGACCTTGGTGTGCTCCTCATTGACCTCGGAGGCGGGACCACAAATGTGCTCGTCTATATCGAAGGAGCGCCCTATCATACGTCCATTCTGTCACTGGGGGCGGACCAGGTCACCAGTGATCTCTCGATTATGCTGAAAACTCCGCTCGAATCGGCTGAACGCATCAAACGTGATGCCGGATGCTGCTATGTGGAACATGTCGAAGATGATCACTATGTTCAGATTCCCCGTGTGGGCGGCAGGCCGCCTGACCGTATCGCAAAATCAAAAATAGCAGAAATAATCCAGCCGAGAATGGAAGAAATACTCCGTCTTGTCCGCGACCGTGTCAATGAACAACAGCTTTTGAAACGATGCGGCGGAGGAGTTGTGATTGTTGGCGGCGGGGCGCTTATGCCCGGGGTTGCCGAGCTCGCAACTGATATTTTTGAACTGCCTGTCCGGATCGGCTATCCGGAAGGGCCGGGAGGGCTTAAAGAAGAATACTCCGATCCGCAGTATGCAACTGCAGTCGGACTGGTAATGAGCGCTGCGGGTAAATCAGAAGGTGAAGCCCCCCGCCGGGAACGCAAAGAGCGGGGCCAGAATATATTGAGCAAATTCAAGGAGTGGATCGGCGAGTTTTTTTAAACAAATCTCATGAAAAGCTTGCTGCTTTTCATGATGTAAAAAAAAAGGCGGTGGTCTTTTTTAATAAAAAAGATACCAGAACAGTGTTCGCACTGATATGTTGACAATTGCTACAGAGAAAAAGGGGGGGGATATGGCGATTGAACTTTTCGAAGAAAAATCTTCGAGTCCGACAGTAATAAAGGTAATAGGCGTCGGCGGCGGCGGGTCAAATGCAGTGAACAGAATGATTGCTGCCGGTTTGCGGAACGTGCATTTCTGCGCGGTGAATACCGATGTTCAGGCACTCGACGTTTCCAGAGCAGCAGTAAAATACGGCATCGGTGCACGGTTAACCAACGGTTTGGGTGCAGGGGGCATGCCCGAAGTCGGCGAAAAGGCTGCTCTGGAGAGCCAGGAGGAATTGAAAAACCTCATCAAGGGAGCGGATATGCTCTTTATTACTGCCGGAATGGGCGGGGGAACCGGTACCGGTGCAGCACCCATCATCGCCCAAATCGCACGGGAACTTGACATTCTGACTGTGGCTGTGGTCACCAAGCCCTTTGATTTTGAAGGCAAAAAAAAGATGACACTCGCAGATCAGGGGATCGAGAAACTGCGCGAAGCAGTTGATACACTTATCGTCATCCCGAATCAGTATCTGTTAAAAATAGTAGAACGAAGAACCCCCATCAAGGAAGCATTTTTACTCGCAGACGATGTGCTGCGGCAGGGCGTTCAGGGAATATCCGATCTCATCACCATTCCCGGTGAAATCAATATTGACTTTGCCGATGTGAAAACAGTCATGAATGGAAAAGGCGATGCCATTATGGGGATCGGTATCGGTTCCGGTGACAACCGTGCAGTCGAAGCGGCAACCCAGGCGATAAATAATCCATTGCTCGAGGATGCCCATATCGACGGTGCGAGAGGGATCCTCGTGAGTGTCTGCGGAGGAGAAGATTTGTCTTTGTCCGAATATGAAGAAATAATAAAAATTATTACTGCAAACGCGGATGAAGACGCACTGGTGATTTCAGGCAATTCCATTGATCCTTCTCTGGAGGATCAGGTGAAAGTGACCGTGATCGCAACCGGATTCAATATGAAAAAGCAGCAGCGTCAGTCAGACCTTCGCGAGAAAGTTCAGGATTCAGACATTATTTCCTATAATGAATGGATGAACCTGAATGAAGGACTTCAGAACAAGAATACCGGTGAATATCTTTTGGGCAGAAATTCAAAAGAAGCTGAACTGTGGGTTCCGACCATTCTCCGAAATAAAAAAGCAATAGGGCAGGCAGAATAGTGAAACGTGTTGCAACAGACATCGGGATTATCCAGAGGTATGAAGAATATCTGAATGTGGAACTGCGTCTGGCAGATCACAGTATCAGTACCTATGTTGCTGAGTGCCGTGTGTTTCTGGAATATTTACAGCAGGAGAAAAAAAGCTTCCCGGCTGCGACATCACGCGATATTGTTGAATATCTGGTGGAGCGTCAGGTTTCCGGAATTGACCAGCGGACGATTTCAAAAATACTCAGCAGCCTGCGTTCTTTTTTCCGATTTTGCATTCTTGAAGGGATTTGTGATGCAAATCCTGCAGAATCAGTGGAGACGCCGCGAATAGAAAGAAAACTGCCGAAAGTTTTCAGCAGGGACGAAGTAAATGCGCTGCTTGCGGCGATCGATGAAAATAATCCGTGCGGCCAAAGGGACAGGGCATTGTTTGAGCTCATTTATTCATGCGGGCTTCGGGTGTCAGAAGCAGTAGACATGACTCTCGACCAGCTGTTTTTAAAGGAAGGGGTGATCAAGGTGATCGGCAAAGGCGGCAAAGAAAGGGTTGTGCCGATCGGGGAGCATGCCATTCATTGGCTGTCTCAGTATATTCATGAGACGCGGCCGAAACTGTTGAAAAAAGGCCAGCACCATTCTTTTGTTTTTATCAACAGATTCGGGAAACGGCTGTCACGCAAGGGGATGTGGAAACGGTTCAAGGAGATTGCCGGACACGCAGGCATTGACGGGAAAATACATACCCTGCGGCACAGTTTTGCAACTCATCTGCTGAAAGGCGGAGCTGATTTGCGCGCAGTTCAGGAGCTTCTGGGTCATACCGATATCGGGACAACACAAATATATACCCATATCGGGAACAGCGATCTTCAGGAGCTGCACAAGAAATTTCATCCAAGGGGGTAACGGTGTTTTTGAAAAATGCTTTCTTTTTACTTGTCATCATTCCGCTTGTATGTACTCTTTTTGGTTGCCGCAGGACTTTCGATAAAGAACTTCTGGAACAGATTGCCGAAATGCAGGAGCCGGTGTTCCAGGGTGAAAAAATCAGGCCTGAAGTACTGGAGCAGATTAAAGAAAGCATCCTCATGTATGAAGAAAAAATTCAGGATATTGTGAAAGCATCAGCACAGCTTGGGCGGTATTATAGATTACTGGCAAAACAGTATATCGAAATCGAGGAACTGAAGCAGGAAATCGCCCTGCTGAAAAAAACCGAGACCCAAATGCTCGATGAATCAGCTCTCGAGTCAGATCCGGTTTTTCATTCAATCCTGTTTGTAGAATATATGTCTTATGAAATGTATGAATACGCCAGGAATGAAGTAAAGCGGGCTCTGGAAATTTATCCGGATAATCCGATGCTTCATTATTATGCAGGGGTATGCAGTGCACGGTTTGGAAAATCAAAAACCGATACAGCCGATCAGGATATCCGGTCAGCCTGTTATGCTGATGCATTGGCCTCTTATACGCGGGCGCTTGAACTGCAGTCGAACCATATTGCCTCGCTCAAAGCAACTGCAGTGCTTTATATTTTTGAGCTGAATTTACCGGAAAAAGCGCTTTCCTATCTGGAAAGAGCCCTGACTGTGGAAAAAAACAGCTCTGAAGTGAGATTTCTGCTCGCACGGGTGTATTACCAGGCAGGGGACCTCGGGAAGGCGATTGAACAGTACGAGATTATTGCCGCAGACGGACAATCAGAGGTGCACCGGCAATCAGCAAAGGACAACCTTTACAGGCTGCAGGAAGAACAGCGGATGACCAGGTAAAGGAATTGATGATGATTATGGGCAGAGGATATGAACAGCAGGATCTACTCGCATTAGCGCTCATGAGAGTCGGTTTTTTACGGCCGAAGGAGCGTCTTTTGCTGTACGAATTGCTTGAATCAGGAGAGCATTTTTCACGGCTTACTGGTGAAACTCTCACCGGACTCGTCGGCAGAAACCTTAAATTAAAGGTATTCCAGCCTGAAATCTACCTGAAACAGGCAGAAGAAGACCAAAAATACTTGACGTTACGAAATATTCAATGCACTTTTTACTATAATAAAGATTATCCTGCGTTGTTGAAAACAATTTATGATCCGCCGCTTGTTTTGTATTACCGGGGAAATCTGAACTTGAACGAAACCCATACGGTTGCTGTCGTGGGTACTCGTACTCCGGACAAGGCCGCTGGAAAAGCCGCATATAAGTTTGGTTTTGAATGTGCTGATGCGGGTGTCCCGGTGATTTCCGGCCTTGCGCGGGGAATTGACCGGGAAGTACATCAGGGGTGTGTGGATAACAAAGGCCGGGCAGTGGCGATTCTCGGTTCCGGTGTTGATTGTGTGTATCCCGTGACAAACAGACGGCTCGCCGAATCAATTTTGATGAACGATGGGGCAATCGCCAGTGAATATCCTCCGGGAACACCGCCGGCGAAGTATCACTTTCCGGCCCGAAACAGAATCATCAGCGGATTAAGCGATGCAGTGGTGATTGTGCAGGCGCCGGAACGGTCAGGCGCTTTGATAACCGCAGATTATGCACTGGAACAGGGGCGTGATCTTGTAGTGCACGAAACCGGCGTTGAAGGGATAGTCAGTGCGGGGAGCCGTGCATTGGTCCAGGATGGCGCGCGTGTTGTTTCCTCCTGTGATAATTTGTATTCAGACGTGCAGAAAGCGGAGTCTGCAGGAAATTTGAATGATATTTTTCAAAGGGCGGTTAATCAAAACGGCACAATACAGGAAATGAACCAGCTTATTGAAATGGAAATACAGGAAAAAATCGTTGTGAAAAACGGTGAATACTACTGGAGAAATTAAATGGCGAATGTGAACGGAAAAAAGAATATTCTGCTCATCGTTGAATCACCTGCAAAGGCAAAAACGATAGAAAAGTATATTGGTGAGGGCTACACAGTCGAGGCTTCCATGGGGCATCTGATTGACCTTCCCAAATCAAGAATTGCAGTGGATGTGGACAATAATTTTGAACCGGAATACATTACTGTACGCGGTAAAGCAAAGATATTGAAAATGCTTGTACAGAAATCGCGGAAAATTGAAAAGGTACTGCTTGCCTCCGACCCTGACCGGGAAGGTGAAGCGATTTCATACCATATCAAAAACGCATTGCTCAAAAAAAATCCGGATCTTGAGTTTGAACGGATTATTTTCAATGAAATTACTCCGAAGGCAATCAGGGAGTCTGTTCTGCATCCCCGGCAGATCGATGATAAAAAGGTGAATGCCCAGAAAGCACGGCGCGTGTTGGATCGGCTCGTCGGTTACAATCTTTCTCCGCTTTTATGGAGCAAGGTGAAAAACGGGCTGTCAGCCGGCCGGGTACAGTCTGTGGCCTTGCGGCTGATCTGCGAGAGGGAAAATGAGGTTGAAGCGTTCATTCCGGAAGAGTACTGGACACTGAGCGCACTGCTTGACAAGGGCAAAAAAAGTTTTGAGGCACAGCTTGTAAAATATAAGGATTCCAAACCTGAACTGAAATCAAAGAAAGACGTTGAACTCATCAGTGATACCCTGAAAGATCTCCTGTTTGCTGTCTCAGATATAAAAAATACCGAGAAAATTTCCAAACCAAAGGCACCGTATACAACATCGAAGCTCCAGCAGGCAGCTGCAAACCGGCTTGGTTTTACATCCCGGAAAACCATGCAAATTGCCCAGCAGCTGTATGAAGGGATAAATATTGGTTCATCGCGGATCGGGTTGATTACCTACATGCGTACTGACTCTACCAGAATAGCCCAGTCCGCCCTTGATGAGGTGAGAGCCTTTATCGGTAAAAATTATCCCGATGAGCTGCCTGAGACACAGATCAGCTACACTGTTTCACAAAAAGCACAGGATGCTCATGAAGCCATCCGGCCGACCTATGTTGACAATACGCCCGACAGCATCAAGGACTCACTGACAAAGGACCAGCACAAGCTGTACAGTATCATCTGGGAACAATTTGTTTCTTCACAGATGAACCCGATGAAATCAATCAGCCGTTCCATCGATTTTTCAGCAGGGGAGGCAGTGTTCCGTGCCAGTGATACAAAAATTATTGAACCGGGATATCACAGTGTATTGAAGATGCTTTCCCCAAAAGACAAAAGGAAGGCATTGCCGACTTTTAAAATCGGCGAAGAACTTGAATGTGAGGGGTTCACCCCGGAACAGCATTTCACTTCCGGGCCCGCACGTTTTACCGATGCATCGATTGTCAAGATGCTCGAGGAGCAGGGGATCGGAAGGCCGTCGACCTATGCTCCAATTATTTCAGTTCTGCTTGACCGTTATTATGTGGTCAGGAAAAACAAACAGCTTGTGCCGACGCAGCTGGGCAGAATTATCAACGATATTCTTTCTTCTTCATTCCCTGATGTACTGAATGTGGGATTCACCGCAGAAATGGAAAAAAAACTTGACCTGGTTGAAGAAGACAAAGAGGAATGGGTCAAGATATTGAAAGATTTCTTTTTCCCGTTCAAAGAAACAGTGGACAAGGTGATGAATTCCCTGGAATCAATCAAGGGGGTCATGGACGAGCCGACAGAGTTCAGCTGTGAAAAGTGCGGCAGGCCGATGGTAAAAAAACTGGGCAGATTCGGTTTTTTCCTGGCATGCTCCGGGTTTCCGGAATGCAAAAGCACAAAACCAGTCCCGCTCGGCGACTGTCCCCGTGAGAGCTGTAATGGCAAAATTATTGCGCGAAGACGCGCCGGCGGAAAGGGCAGGGAGTTTTACGGGTGTACCAATTATCCGGAATGCGAATTTTTCACCCAATACAAACCGATCAACCAGAAATGTCCCAAATGCGGCCAGTCGCTTGTTGAGAAAGAAGACAAAAAACGCGGTTCATATAAATCATGTATTACTCCCGAGTGCACCTATCTGCATGTCGATGAAGAGGCGCTGCGGGAAAATGCGGTTGAGGAGGTCCAGGAGAACGGTGCGGAATAAATATCTGGAATATTTGCGAAGCGTACGGAATCTCTCTGTTAATACCATTTCGTCGTATGAAAAGGATATTGCACTCTTCGATGCGTTTTTGGCTGTTTCCGGATACACAGAAGATGAAATGGAAATTAAGCAGGTGCGTGAATTTGTCGCATGGCTGTCAAAGAAACAGCTTTCTCCTAAATCAATCAATCGCGTACTTTCATGTATCCGCGGTTACTACCGGTTCAAGCAGCGGTATGGATATGCAATGGCAAACCCGTTTCATGGTATCCGGTCGCTGAAAGTCAACAAATGGCTGCCTTCGTTTCTATTCGAGGAGGAAACAGCCGAACTGCTTGCCCTGCCGGAAGCAGGTGCGCTTGAATCGCGGGACCGTTTTATTTTTGAATTTCTCTATTCGACGGGGGCGCGTATCAGTGAGGCGGTGGCCCTGAATGTTACCGATCTCAACCTTCGTGATGGAAGTGTCAAGGTCTTCGGCAAAGGCCGCAAGGAGCGGATCGTATTTATGGGTGAGCAGGCGCGGGCTGTATGCAAGGAATATCTTATGCACCGCAAACAGTATATCCGCGATCATGCAGGGGAAGAGACTGCAACCCAGGCTTTGTTCATCAATAAAAATGGAACACGGATCACCACAAGGGGCGTCAGGACAATTTTTTTCAAATATATACAGAAACTTCGTGTGGCAAAAAAAATTACCCCGCATACCCTGCGGCATTCTTTTGCGACACATATTTTAAACAATGGAGCGGATATCCGGGTTGTCCAGGAACTTCTGGGGCATGCAAGCCTTTCGACAACTCAAATATATACACATGTGGGAATTGAGCGGCTGAAAAATATTTATTTAACTGCACATCCGCATGCAAAAATCAATGAACAGGAAAACAAATGAAACAGGAAAATATACAGCAATTTAGAGGTACAACAATTCTTGCCGTTCTTAAAAACGGAAAACTGGCAATGGGCGGTGACGGCCAGGTGACCTTCAACAATACAGTGCTCAAAGGCAATGCACGCAAGGTGCGGAAAATTGCGGACGGATCAATCGTTGTGGGATTTGCAGGTGCAACTGCGGACGCGTTTACTTTATTTGAACGTTTTGAAGCAAAAATCAAGGAGTTCAGCGGGGATATGACCCGTGCGGCAGTGGAACTGGCAAAAGACTGGCGGACCGACAGAATGCTCCGGCGGCTTGAGGCCATGCTTCTGGCGGGAAATAACGAGAAAATACTGCTGATCTCCGGAACCGGTGATGTTGTTGAACCAGAAGAGGGGATTATCGCCATCGGATCAGGCGGAAACTATGCCTTTTCAGCGGCGCTGGCACTGAACGACACCTCAAAACTGAGTGCGAAAGAAATTGTCATGAAGTCTTTGCAGATCGCTGCACGCATTTGTATTTTTACAAACAGCGAAATTATCGTGGAGGAAATTGAATGAAAATTGAAATGGACAAGCTCACGCCAAAAGAAATCGTGGCTGAGCTGGACAAATATATAATTGGCCAGAATAAGGCCAAACGGTCGGTGGCAATTGCTCTTCGAAACAGATATCGTCGGACACGTCTTCCCGAAGAGCTGCGTGATGAAGTTGCGCCGAAAAACATTATCATGATCGGACCGACCGGTGTCGGAAAAACAGAAATCGCCAAAAGACTGGCGCGGCTGACCGGTGCTCCATTTATCAAGGTTGAGGCCACGAAATATACCGAAGTCGGATACGTGGGACGTGATGTGGAATCAATGGTCCGCGATCTTATGTCGGTCGGCATTTCTCTTGTGAGGCAGGAGTTTTTCGAGACAGTACAGCAGGAGGCAGAAAAGCGCGCCGAAGAGGCCCTGCTGGATCTTTTGCTCCCGGGTATAAAAAAACCGGTGCGGTCGGTACGGCCCGGTGACACCGAACCGATTGTGCAGGAGATAGCAACCACCGAAGATACAGGTTCAACACGGGAACGTTTCCGTGAAAAACTGAGAAAAGGCGAACTCGATGAAAAAATGGTCGAAATCAATATTACCAAAAATTCCATGCCGCAGATCGAAATATTCTCGGGCGGGATGAATCTTGAGGATCTCGATATCAACCTTGGAAACAGCCTTGGAAACATATTCGGCGGAAAAAAGAAGAAAAAAAATGTTACGGTAAAGCAGGCGAAAGAAGTGCTGTTTAATGATGAACGCAACAAGCTGATTGACATGGACCGTGTCGCTGAAATTGCGAAAGAGCGCGTTGAGGAGATGGGAATAATTTTTATCGATGAAATCGACAAAATTGCCTCGTCGAACAACAGAATGGGGGCTGATGTATCCCGGGAGGGTGTGCAGCGTGATATTCTGCCGATTGTCGAGGGGTCGAAAGTAAATACCCGCCATGGCATGATTGACACTGCTCATATTCTGTTCATTGCAGCCGGCGCATTTCATATGTCGAAACCGTCTGACCTTATCCCTGAACTTCAGGGACGGTTTCCGCTCCGTGTAGAACTGCAGGCGCTGACGAGCAAGGATTTTCAGCAGATACTCACCCAGCCGAAAAATGCGCTCATCCGACAGTATATTGAGCTGTTGAAAACCGAAGAAGTAACCCTGGATTTCAAGGATGAAGCGATTACGCGGTTATCAGAAATCGCAACCGATGTGAACACAAAAACAGAAAATATCGGAGCCAGAAGACTTCATACAATTATGGAGTCCCTGCTTGAGGATGTTTCGTTTCATGCACCTGATATGAAAGGGCAGACCATTGAAATTACAAGACAGTATGTTGATGATCGGCTGAATGCGATCATCGAGGACAGGGATGTGACCAGATTTATTTTATAGTGAATCAGCAATTATCCAAATCAGGATTATTGCTGACCACAGAAAATGGGGGACAGCTAAAAAATGAAGTTTTTAACTGTCCAGGAGAAGCGGTAACTTTCCGCTTAAAAAAAAAGGCATTGTGTCGACAATAAGAGGGAGGGGGGAAACAATGTTTTTTAATAAGACGTTTGACAGAAATCTTTACTTGTTACAAAAATCCATGGATGCCTCTATCCTTCGCTATAATGTGACCGCGGACAACATCACCAATGCGGATACGCCGAATTTCAAGCGTAAAGTGGTGAGTTTTGAATCGGAATTGAAACGGGTACAGGATCTGGAGAAAGTTCAGTTGCCGTTCGAAGGGGCTCTCACCGATGAATCAAGGGATCTTTCTTTTATAGATGCCCGGAACATCTATGAGGTCGAACCGAATGTCACCCTGGATTACCTCACCACATCCGACAATAATGGAAACAACGTTGATCTTGAGGAAGAAACCATGACAGCCATGAATACCCAGCTGAAATACCAGGCGATGCTGTATGCGACAAACAGCGAGTTCCAGCGGATGAATATTGCCCTGTCGATGCGGGCATAAAGGAGATAAAAGATGGGAATGTTTACTGCGATTAATACCGGTGCCTCAGGCCTGACCGCGCAGCGGATGCGGCTTGATGTTATTTCGGACAACATAGCAAATGCCGATGCAACCAGGACCCCGGAGGGCGGAGTATTTCACCGGAGCCGTGTGATCTTTAAACCACGGGTATCCCAGCCGTACTGGCGGAGTCCGTTTCTGCCGGAAGCGCTCGATTCGGAAATCGGCCGCGGTGTGCGGGTGGACAGTATTCAGAAAGATACTGATACCCAGACACGTCTTGTGTGGGATCCGTCACATCCTGATGCGATTGTCTCCGGCCCAAAAAAAGGCTATGTCGAATATCCGAATGTGAATGTGGTGACAGAAATGACTGACATGATTTCCGCGTCGAGATCCTATGAGGCAAATGTCAGCATGATTAATGGATCAAAGTCCATGTTTTTGAAAGCTCTGGAAATCGGGAGGTAATAGAGTATGATGCCGGATTTTTACACATTTGACCGTATCTCGCGTGAATCCTTTACATTGACACAGGACAGTGTCAATACATTGAAGCGATTGATGGAAAAGGATTACAGTGAAGAAACACCAAAACCGGAATCCAGTTTCGGCCAGCTCCTCATGAAGGCGCTTGGAGATGTGAACGCCGAACAGACAAACATGTACGCGCTCACCGAACAGCTGAGGACAGATCCGGATTCAATAAATATTCATGATTTGACGATTGCGAGTGCGAAGGCCAACCTTTCGCTGTCAATGACAAAAGAGCTCCTGGAACGGGGAATACGGGCCTACAAGGAGATTATTAACGTACGGTAATTACACCATGGAAGGTGCATGACAACACGGACGTTCATCAACGGGAGGGGACATGAACGAATGGCTTAAGAGAATTCTGGAACAGATCCAGGCGGTCTGGAAAAGAATCAATGTAACACAACGGATACTTATCTTTTCAATAGCAGGTGTGGTGATTATTGCTGTCATCCTGCTCTTTGTATTCAGCGCATCACCGACGCGCCCGGCGATTTTTCAGACTGCAATCGCAGACGAAGCCCAGTTGTTTCGTATTGGCCAGAGGCTGGATCAGGAAAATGTTCCCTATTCAATACAGGAAGGCATGATCTTTGTCAATGATGACAAAACGGCGATGCGTATGCGCAGCCTTCTTGTCCGTGAGGACCTGGTCCCAAAAAATATTGATCCCTGGGCCATTTTCGATGTGGAGCGCTGGACGAGTACCCAATTCAAGGACGATATTAATCTGCAGCGTGCAATCGAAGAAAAACTACGGCAGCATATTCTCGCAATTGACGACATCGATTCTGCGAATGTCAGCCTGGTTGTTTCAAAACCGACGACATTCCGGGAGGATGAAGAACCCACAAAGGTTTCGGTTGCGATTACCGCCAAACCGGGGAGCGATATCCTGCAGAACCACAAAAAGGTTGAGGGCATCGAAAAGCTCATTTCTTACGGCGTCGGGGGCCTTACCCGCGAAAATATCGCAATCATTGACAAAATGACCGGAACACAAATCAATGATTTTGATGATCCGATGCTGCAGAAAATCAACGAAATCGATATTGTCAAAAAGCAGCTCGCTTTGAAAAAAGAAATTGAAGTGAAGCTTCGAAAAGATATCTATGCAGGATTAAGCAAACTGTATACCCCTGACCGTGTTGAAGTACTTAATATCGATATGGATCTGGATATATTCAAGCGCACGACCGATGCAGAGGAATATACTCCCATTACACTTATCCCCGACAATCCCCGAACTCCCTACGATGAAACAAAAGTGGTGGAATATATCACACAGAAAAAACTCATCGAAATGCAGGAGTTTGAAGGAACAGGATTTACCCCCCAGGGTCCTCCCGGTTCCGAGGGCCAAACACCCCCTGCATATAAAGACCTTTCCAATCTTGTCGGCCGGTACAAGAAAAACCTGGAAAACATCGTGAATGTCGTGAACAAGAAAATCATCAAGCAGGAAGACCGGCCATGGAACATCAAGCGGCTTTCCATAAGTGTCGCGGTAGACGGAAAATGGGAAAAAGAGTATGACCCGAACAGCTCGACTGACGTTATGATCGACGAACAGGGAAGAATCCAGAGAAAATACATTCCTGTCGGAGATGAGGAACTCCGCCGTGCGCAGTCACTTGTTGAAGGGGCCGTTGGCTATAATCCGGTACGAAGTGATCAGGTGAAGGTCATTCATTACCAGTTTGACCGCACCGCCGAGTTTGAAGCAGAGAATGACCGGTATCGGTCACAAAAGCAGTTGCAAGTGATTATTATGTGGATCATAATAGGAATCGGCATGGTGATTGTCGCGATTATTGCATTCCGGCTTCTTTCGAGGTATTTTGAGAGAAGAAGGCGCCTCAAAGAAGAGGAACTTGCGCGGCAGCACCAGGCAATGCGTGAAGCAGCGCTTCGGAGCGCAGAAGAGAAGGGTGTTGATGTTGAGCTTTCAGTAGAGGAGCGGGCGCGTCTTGAGATGCAGGAAAATGCAATCAATATGGCCCGTGAACATCCGGAAGATGTCGCTCAGCTCATCAGAACCTGGCTATTGGAGGAATAAGGTATGGCGAAAAAAATCGCACCAACAACTACAACAACAACAGCTGCGGGTTCATCTCAGGTGACAACAAAAAAACATTCATCCCATGGGGGTTCGCATAAAAAACAGCTGACCGGACGCCAGAAGGCAGCAATATTCCTTGTCACGCTCGGCTCCGAGATCAGTTCTGAAATTTTCAAACATCTTCGTGAAGATGAAATTGAGCAATTAACATTTGAAATTGCCCGTCTGGAGACGATTGAACCGGAAGACCGGGACCGGGTGCTCATGGAGTTCCAGGAACTCATGATGGCCCAGGATTTTATCTCGACCGGCGGTATTGATTATGCCCGTGAACTGCTCGAAAAATCCCTCGGTACCCAGAAAGCTGTTGATATTATCAACAGACTGACCTCCAGCCTGCAGGTCCGGCCCTTTGATTTTATACGGCGTACCGATCCCGCACATTTGCTGAACTTTATCCAGCAGGAACATCCGCAGACAATTGCGCTTATTCTTGCCTATCTGGAACCGCAAAAAGCTTCCATTATTCTTGGAAGCCTTCCGCATGAAATACAGTCAGATGTTGCAAAGCGTATTGCCACCATGGACCGTACTTCACCTGAAGTGTTGCGCGAGGTGGAACGGGTTCTTGAAAAAAAACTGTCGACCCTGTCGTCCGAAGACTACACCTCTGCGGGCGGTGTCGAAAGCATCGTTGAAATTTTGAACCTTGTCGACCGTTCAACAGAAAAAACAATCATTGAATCACTCGAAGAAGATGATCCGGAGCTTGCAGAAGAGATCAAAAAACGCATGTTCGTATTTGAAGATATTGTGCTGCTGGATGACCGTGCCATTCAGAAGGTGCTTCGTGAAGTTGATACAACAGAGCTTGCAAAAGCACTCAAGGCAGTTGATTCGGAAGTGCAGGATAAAATATTCAGGAATATGAGCCGGCGCGCTTCAACACTCCTGAAAGAAGACATGGAATATATGGGGCCGATCAGGCTGAAGGATGTTGAAGAATCACAGCAGAAAATTGTGGCAATTATCAGAAAACTTGAGGAACAGGGTGAAATTGTCGTGGCACGTGCCGGTGAAGATGAACTTGTTGTATAACAACGGGACAGACGGGAACAAGGAGGCCTGGTGTGGCTAAAAATGTATTTAGACCGACAGAGGTAACAAATCTTACAAAAAAGGTTTTTATCGAGCCTCCCCAATTCAAGAAGGAAGAACCGGTTCAGGTCATCGAAGAGGTAGAAGATATTTCCATGCCTCCTGCTGCCCTGCAGGAATATATGCGTGAAGCAGAAGATTTCAAAACAAATTGGGACCAGGAAAAAAACCAGATGATTGCGGATGCAAAAACAGAGGCAGACCGGATTATCAAGGAAGCGGAAAAGGTTGCCTTTGAGGAAGTCCGTAAAAAAAACAACCAGGCACAGAAAATAAAACAGGATGCGGAAGCAGAAGCAAAAAAAATAATCGAGGGCACACAGCGGGAAGCAGATGAACTGAAACAGGCTGCCACGCAGAAAACACAGCAGATTGAAAACGAGGCATTTGAACGGGGATACCGGGAAGGCCACGAACAGGGATTCAAGGGTGGCAAAGAGGAAGTGGATCGGCTTATTGAGCGGCTGCACCTGATATTGAACAAAGCGATAGAAAAGCGGAATGAAATTATTGAGGTTTCTGAAACACAGCTGATAAATCTGGTTCTGCTGATTTCGAAAAAAGTGATCAAGGTCATTTCAGAGAATCAGAAAAATGTGGTGATCAACAATGTCATCCAGGCCCTGCGGAAACTTAAAAGCCGGGGTGATGTGGTGATTCGTGTCAATTTGAGCGATCTGGATCTTACTACGGAGCATATCAAGGATTTTATGAAGATGGTGGAGAATGTCAAATCGATCACAGTGCTGGAAGATTCATCAGTCGACAAGGGCGGCTGTATTATAGAAACGGATTTTGGCCAGATCGACGCGCGGATATCCTCGCAGCTTCATGAGATTGAGGAAAAAATTATTGAGATGATGCCGATCAGGGTCAAGGGTGAATAAGATAAGAAACGATTGTTTCTTATCTTATTCACCTGGGAGAAACGGATATTTTCCATTTAAGCAGTCAAGGAAAATATCCGTTCTCCACGGGATTATATTTTATGAAAAAACTGCAATACCTGTTTAGGGGAGGGATGACGAAAAAAACTTCGTTTTTATCGTCCGGAGTTTGAAAGATTTATTATAAGAGGAGTTGAATCTTTCAAACTCCATAACCATTATTTTATAAAGGATTTTTTGAAAATCCGCCAAACCCGGGGGAAGGGGGATATGAATGACAGGAATGTTTGACAAATACACAACTGTGCTCGATAAGATCGATCCAATTAAATGGACCGGTGTTATTGAACGCATACAGGGACTGCTGGTTGAAAGTTATGGCCCTTCAGCGGTTGTCGGTGAATTGTGTCAAATCCTTATCCCAAAGGGGAAAGGCGTTGTCTGGGCCGAGGTGGTTGGACTGAGCGGGAAGCATGTTCAGCTTATGCCGTTCGATGAAATGGAAGGCATTGAAGTGGGAAATGTTGTCATCGCCATGGGAGAGACTCTTTCTGTTCCGGTCTCTGACAAACTGCTCGGACGTGTTCTCAATCCCATGGGAAAACCTATTGACCAGAAAGGCGATATCGGGTCATCTGATTTTTATTCTATTTTTAACGATCCCTCAAATGTTCTGAGACGAAAACGGATTACAGAACCCATTTCAACCGGAATCCGTTCAATAGACGGCCTCTTGACGGTCGGAAAAGGACAGCGGCTTGGTATCTTCTCGGGAAGCGGCGTCGGAAAATCAACTCTTCTGGGAATGATCGCCCGCAATACTTCCGCAGATGTCAACGTTATTGCACTGATCGGAGAGCGGGGCAGGGAAGTAAGAGAATTCCTCGAGAATGATCTGGGGGAGGAAGGGCTTAAACGTTCTGTGGTGATCGTTGCCTCATCAAACAGCCCTCCATTATCCAGAATCCGAGGTGCCTATGTGGCAACCGCTGTCGCAGAATATTTCCGTGATCAGGGAAAAGATGTCATGCTGATGTTTGATTCGGTGACACGCTTCGCAAGAGCCCAGCGCGAAATAGGCCTTGCCGTCGGGGAACCGCCTGCAAACCGGGGCTATACCCCGAGTGTTTTTTCTTTGCTCCCGAAACTGCTTGAACGGTGCGGAACCGGAGAAAAGGGAACGATTACCGGATTTTATACAATTCTTGTCGAGGGTGATGATATGGATGAACCCATCGCAGATACGGTACGTGGGATTCTCGACGGTCACGTAGTTCTGGCAAGGCGGCTCGCGGAAAAAGCGCATTATCCGGCTGTGGATGTCCTTCAGTCAATATCGCGGCTTGCCATTACCGTTGCCCCCCCCGCAGTGACAAAATCTGCAAGTTTCGTTAAAAAAATGCTTGCAGTGTATAAGGACGCAGAGGACCTTATTAATGTCGGAGCCTACGTCAAAGGGTCAAATCCCGAGATTGATGAAGCCATTGACAAGATGCCTGTGATCAATAATTTTCTTCAGCAGGAAATAACTGAAAAATCAGATTTGAATAATACGTTCTCTGCCCTGGGGAATGTTGCGGGAATAGAGATCAGCACAGAGGGGGCCCATGAGGAAGTTCCAGTTTCGTCTTGAACGCATTTTGGAAATTCGTCGCTACCATGAACGGGAGTGGGAATTAAAACTCGCCGAGATTACCGGAAAATGCATTCTGCTTGAAAACCAGATTGTGCTGTGCCGGAAAAATATTTATGACAGTCTTGGTGACCGCAGTGTTGCACCCGGTTTCATCGATATGGTTTTTTTTATTGAACATGAGCTGTTTGTTGCAAAAATGAAACAGTCGATACTTGAATATTCGAAAGAACTTGAAGTCCGCAACCAGGAGCGGGAGAAGGTAAAGGAAATATACATAGAATTTTCCAAAAAAAGGAAAGTTCTTGAAAAATTGAAAGAACGGCGTGAGGCTGAATATTATGCCATGCAGCGTAAGGAAGAGTTTAAAACACTCGATGAAATCAACACGTCGTCTTTGACAAGAAAACATTTATTGTGGGAATAGGGGGGGAGCCGTGCCGGAGTACAGTACCATACCAGTCAGCTTGAGAATATTTGTTCTTTTGCTCATCATATTTTTACTTATCATTCTTGGGTTTATTGTATTGTCAAGTCTGGGGATTATTGACACCCGCGGGCTTCTTGCGCCGTTTTACCGTCTTGTCGGGATTTCCACGCAGACAGAAATCGATGTTGATGACCCGCTTCTTCTGGTTCACCAGCGGGAGAAAAAGAACACTGATGCACTCCTTTTATGGGAAGAGGAACTGGCCCTTAAGGAAAAAGAGATTTCAGAGCGTGAATCGGATATAAAACAAACCGAGGAGCGTCTGACCGAGGAAGAAAAAGCATTGCAAGAAGCAGAAAAAACAATCAAGGAAGGGACAAAAGATTTCGATGATAGAAGAAGACGGCTGGAACAAAAGTCGGAACAGCTACTGAGCATGCCGCCGGAGAATGCGGTAAAGATTATGCTTGCAATGGATGACATGGAGGTCATTGAAGTGCTTCGGGTGACCGAGGAACTCGCCGTGCAGAATAACGAACTGTCAATTGTTCCGTACTGGATATCTTTGATGCCCCCCGAGCGGGCAGCGGATATTCAGCGCAAATGGCGATAGGGAATGAATAATAAACCAAAATGGGATTATTATTCATTCCTTGGAGTCCGACCACTAACTTTGTAAGTGATCGGACATCCAGATATTTGGAAGACAATTAAAAACTGCAGTTTTTAATTGTCTACGGATATGATTTCCGGCCGTCTGAATTTCGGGAAGACCGTTTTTTCCCGACAGTATCGGAGGCCGAGAGTGGCACAATTACTTGCAGCGTTTCTATCATTTCAGGGACAGGATGTAACCCGTTCAACTCTGAACGACAAACTTGTTTCATTTCAGAAACCGTATGATGAAGAACAGCACAATACATTCAACAAAATACTGGAAGAAAAACAGCGCAATTTTGAAATAAAAGACAAGGTGCCGGAAAAACCGGACGTTCCTGCCCCGGTTGAAAAAAAGGCCGCGTATACACAGACCGCGAAACCGCCGGTCGAAGATACACCTGATGATAAAAAAAAGGATTCTCTTCATAAAAATGTCAAAGTGCTTGTCACAAAAAGCAGTGAACTGAACAACAGTGTCAATGAGCTGAAGGATAAAATGAAAAAACTGCTTGAAAAAGCAAAACCGCAAAAATCTGACAACGGGCAAAAGCCGAATATCAATATTCTGAAAACACTTTTTGCCGAGGTAAAACAGAACAGCATTATTGCTTCAAAACACACCATGGTTAAAAATGAAAAAAACAGGAGCAATGGAAAAGAGCAGTCAGTATCGGGGATGAAAAATCTATCTGGAAAAAATATCAGGACTGTGGTAATAGATCTTCGTGACAAGGTGATGCCAAAAAAAGAAATGGCAGCAGCTGATAAAAACATTTCATTTAAAGCAGCATTTACTGCGAAACAAAAGACAAGTCCAAAAACACAGGACACAAAAATATATACCGATTCATTCAAGCAGGGGAATGCCCGGGAACAGAATGAGGTGAAACTCTTTGTAAAAAATCCAGGTATGGTTGATGCCCTGCAGGCGCGGAATTCCGAAATCCGGGAATCTTCTCCGGTCCGGGAAGCGGTTCCCATGCCGAGGCTGAATGAGACCATCCGCAATGAAATGGTCAAACAGACCGGTATCGTCATAAAAAACGGGGGCGCGGGTGAAATAAACCTCGTATTAAAGCCGGAATCGCTTGGAAATGTGAGAATAAAGCTGAGTATCGAGGATAATAATATAGTTGGCAAGATATTTGTCGACAATAATACTGTGAAGCAGATTGTGGAATCAAACATGGATCATCTGCAGAATTCATTTTCCGAAAAGGGATACCACAATGCAATGATCGATGTATTTGTCCAGGGAGAGGGAAGCGAACAGGCTGAAACAGGTGAAGAACCGTATGGAACAGCCTCTTCCCCGGAATACGAAACAGAAGAAATGGAGCCGGACGTTTTCCTGTATGAACAGGCAGCGCCGGAATCTTCATATGTTAATATTGTTTTATAATTTGAGAATACTGGGAAATCATTCATCAAGGAGGAATGACCATGGCAATTGACGGTGTATCAGGCGGACAGACAATTTTTTCAAAGGAAAAGATGGTTCTTGCACCAAATGAAAAACTGAAACTCGATTCTGAGGTGAATCTGGCGAATGCAAAAATCACTCTCGACGGGAAGCGGCTGAAGCAGGTGCTTGATAAAGATGATTTCCTGACCTTGCTTATCCAGGAATTACGGCATCAGGATCCCACACAGCCAATGCAGGATCGCGAGTTTATTGCGCAAATGGCACAGTTTTCTTCGCTTGAGCAGACACGAAACATGAGCGAGGAAATTGCGGGTGTTTCCAGACTGGTCATGGCCGGCCAGGCATATTCCATGCTTGGAAAACATGTTGAAGTTGCGGACGGCAGCAGCATGGTGGAAGGACTTGTCGAAAAAGTAATCGGCGGTGAAGTACCGCAGGTAATGATTGATGGAAGATATTATGATATGACGAATGTCTCAAGTGTGGGACTGAACGGTAAGGGGGAATAGCGTATGATGCGGTCATTATACTCCGGTGTTTCCGGAATGATCAATCACCAGATCCGCATGGATGTGGTGGGAAACAATGTTTCCAATGTGAACACGATCGGTTTCAAAAAGGGCCGGGTAAACTTTCAGGATCTGGTGAGTCAGATGATATCGGGTGCGGCAAAACCGAACGAAGAAGTCGGCGGTGTCAATCCAAAACAGGTCGGGCTTGGGATGCTTGTTGCAACAATTGATACAATCCATACACAGGGGAGTCTGCAGGTGACTGCGAAAAAGACAGACTGTGCGGTAAATGGCGACGGCTTTTTTATTCTGAAAGCAGGTGACAATACCCTGTACACACGTGCAGGTGCCTTTGAGATCGATAAGGACGGGACGCTGGTTAACCCCGCAAACGGGATGAGAGTACAGGGATGGTCACCGGAAACCATTAATGGTGAAACAAGAATCAACAAGTCAAACCAGATTGGTGACCTGCAGATTCCCATATACGGCAAGGAAATTCCAAAGGCCACCGAGTTTGTTACCTATAAATGTAACCTGGACCAGAGAACGCTTCCCCCGCCGCAGGGCCAGGCTCATACAACGACCATCGATGTCTTCGACTCGTTGGGCAATACACATCAGCTGAGACTTGAGTTTACAAAGATACCGGAGACCACCAACGAATGGCAAGTGCAGACATATATCGACAACCTTTCCCCGCTTGCCCGTGTGCGGCCAGAAGAAGAAGGTGCAGCGGTTGCGAGAGCGGGAACTGAAGAAGATGAACTGGATACCTTCAGAATCCAGTTTGATACGCAGGGGAGAATTATTTCAGCAATCGATGCAAACGGTCAGACTGTTGATGCCGGCATGCTGAACATGAATCTTCTCCTGGATATTCCTGGCGCAAACCAGCTGAACTTTGACCTTCGGCTTGGAAACTCCGGCATGTTTGACGGGATAACCCAGGAAGCAAAGACAACGACGACTAAAGCGCGTGAGCAGGACGGGTATTCACTTGGGTATCTGGAAGACTTTGAAATCGACCAGAATGGAATCATTACCGGGGTATATTCTAACGGACAGCGCCGTGACCTTGGCCAGTTGGCCCTTGCGACCTTTACCAATCCGAGCGGGCTCGAAAAAGCCGGTGAAACCAATTTTGTTGTGTCGAACAACTCGGGTGCGGCGATAGTCGGTGCATCCAATACAGAAGGCAAGGGAACGATACATTCTGGCTCGCTTGAAATGAGTAATGTAGACCTTACCGAGACCTTTGTGGACATGATTGTCACACAGCGTGGATTTCAGGCAAACTCGCGTTCAATTACGACCTCTGACCAAATGCTGCAAGAGGTCTTATCATTGAAGCGGTAATCAAGTATACTACGGAGTAATAAATGGTCGAAGTAACAAGACTTGACGGCAGAATATATTATCTCAATCCCCACCAGATTGAGTATATCGAGAATAATCCGGACACGACAATTATCATGCTGTCCGGAAAACACCTTGTCGTAAAGGAAGACTTCGACACTCTGTTTAGAAGAATTGTAGATTATCGAAGGCTCATTGGAGCCTTTAAAAACGAGGAGTAGCGGATGGATCTCGCGACGATTATAGGACTTGCCGTCGGTATTGTTGTTATCGGCTTTGGAATTCTGGTTATGGGTGCGGACTTGAGTCTTTACCTGGACCCCTCCAGTATTTTGATTACTGTGGGAGGATCGTTTTGTGCGCTTCTTATCTCCAACCCCCTGTGGAGATCTCTGGGAATATTTCGCTATATCCGCCATACACTTCGGGTCCCCAACTGGGAAGAGGAAAAAATAATCTCCCGGCTTGTGGCGTTTTCAGAAAAGGCCCGGCGTGACGGACTTTTGGCTTTAGAAGACGATCTTGATGAAGTAGAGGATGAATTTTTACGAAAAGGCATTCAACTGGTTGTTGACGGCACTGATCCGGAAATCATCAAGAATGTGCTGTTTAATGAACTTGAAAAAATACAGGAACGCCACGGTGTGGGAATCAAGATTTTTGACGACTGGGGAAAACTTGCACCGGCATTCGGGATGATCGGGACGCTGATTGGTCTTATCTTTATCATGCAGAATATTGAAGACAAATCTGCGATTGGTCCCGGTATGGCAACCGCTCTTATCACCACGCTCTATGGCGCGGTGATGGCGAACCTTATTTTTATCCCCATAAAAAGCAAACTCGAGGACAGGGACGCATCTGAAACACTGGTGAAGGAAATCATGATCGAGGGAATTATTTCGATCCAGCAGGGAGACAACCCCAGAATCCTTGAAGAAAAACTGATTGCATTTCTGCCGCCTGCCCGCCGTGAGGCGATCAAACAGGAATCGGCACGGGATTAATTCCGGGAGTAATGCGTGTACGCACAAAAGAAGAAAAAACAAAAGAAAGTTGATGAAGGCGCTCCACAGTGGCTTCTTACTTATGGAGACATGACAACTCTTGTCCTTGTCTTTTTTGTCGCAATGTTCAGTACTGCAACGATCGACGGCAGTGAACTGCGAATGATCCTTGCCGCCTTTCAGGGCCTGGGGGTCATGCAGGGCGGAAACACCCTGCAGTCCGGGAAACTCGCCGAACTCGGCAACAATATCATGACCCTCCCGTCAACCGAACGGGGGAGGGCGCTCGATAAAGCCAGAAAACTTGCACAATCAATTTTTGAACCGGAGATTAAAACCAAAAAACTTGCGTTACGCGTTGAAGAACGGGGGTTAATCATATCCCTGTCGGCAGAACTGTTTTTCGCTCCGGGCAGTGCGGATGTGAATCCGGAAGTGGCCAATCCTGTGTTGCGCAAGGTTATGCTGCTTTTGGCCGAGCCTGAGCTGAAGGACAAGAAAATAAGAATAGAAGGGCATACCGATGATGTCCCGCTCGGTGAGCCAGATGAGACCAATTGGGATCTTTCAGCCGGCCGGGCATTGAATGTGCTCAAGGCTCTGGCAGATATCGGGGTCGATGAAAAACTGTTGAGCATGAGCGGGTATGCCGACAACCAGCCGGTCTCCTCGAATGAGACCGATGAGGGCAGGGCGAATAACCGGCGTGTAGATATTGTGGTTCTCTCCGAGGGCCATTTGTAAAAGCGTATTGGCTTGCCCTTTTCGGCAGGATATAATAAATTTGGTGTATGAGGTGAGAACATGGCAGACCAGGAAAGATTTTTGGATGATGAAGAAGGCGGCAGCCAGGGTGAGGAAATAGAAGTCGGTAAAAAAGTAGGCTTTTTACCGTCATTTATTCTTCGCATTCTCAAATGGGTTGCGATTATTACAGGCATGTTACTGCTTGTTATTATTACTGTTGTGGTGTTGTTTAATTATCTGATGGAAAACCAGGCAGGGGTGTATACCGGGGACATCACGGTCGGCATGGAAGTCGCACCGCCGCCGGAAACACTGCAATATTACAAAAATCTCGACCCTATCCGCGGATTGACGATTGACAAACCTCCGTATCTGTTTACTGCCCAGGTTGATATCGGTTACGAGAAAAATAATAACGCGTTAACCACCGAGATAAATGAACGTTCCTCTCGAATACATAATACAATTCTGATATACTTGAGCAAGAAAAGTGCGAATGACCTTCACTTGAAGGACGCGGAAAAACTGCAGCAGGAATTGACGCGGGAAGTCAACCGGATCATGCGCAGCGGCAAAATAAAATTGATCTTGTTCAAGGAATTGCAGACGTTCCAGAGCTGACCGATTCTCCTAAGGGAGTATGAGGTTTTTGCCGAATACTATATATAGAGGCTGCAGGGCATGAGATTGACAGTTGTTCTATGATATGTCCTGAATTACGGTAAAAAGAGAGGGAGGGTATGACAGAAGTACTGTCACAGGACGAAATTGATCAGCTGCTCTCGGCGATATCATCCGGCGAAGTAGAGACTCCCGAAGCGCAGGCAATGCCCGCACAACGGAATATCAAGATATATGACTTTAAACGTCCTGATAAATTTTCAAAAGACCAGATACGAACCGTCTCGATCATGCATGAAACGTTCGCGCGCTTGACCACGACATCCCTGTCTGCAAATCTTCGCAGTCTGGTGCATGTCCATGTCGCATCGGTTGACCAGCTTACCTATGAAGAATTTATCCGGTCCATTCCGAATCCGACCACGCTTGCAATTATCAACATGGATCCGCTGAAAGGATCAGCAATACTGGAAATTGACCCTTCGGTGACTTTTTCCATCATTGACCGGTTGTTTGGCGGAAAAGGCGAAGAGACAAAACTCTCCCGCGATCTTACCGATATTGAATCATCCGTCATGGAAGGAATTATAGTCAGAATTCTCGGGAATATGCGGGAAGCGTGGAGTACGGTGATCGATCTTCGGCCGCGTCTTGGCCAAATCGATACAAATCCGCAGTTTGCCCAGATTGTTCCGCCGACTGAAATGGTGGTACTGGTAACGCTGGAAACAAAAGTGGGAGACGTCGATGGTCTCATGAACTTCTGTATTCCGTATCTTACCATTGAGCCGATCATTTCAAAGCTTTCGGCACAGTACTGGTATTCATCGGTACGTCGCGGAACAACCACCGAAAATCTGAATATCCTGCGGGAACGCCTTGAATCAGCGAGCGTTTCCCTTGTTGCCGAAATCGGGAGTATTATGATCAAGGTACGCGACGTTCTTGCCTTGAGACGCGGCGACGTTATCCGGCTTTCAAACGTCCGCGTGAACGATCCCATGGCGCTGAAAATCGGGAACAGAAGAAAATACCTCAGCCGGCCGGGAATGCTCGGGAATAAAATGGCGGTCCAGGTCATCCAGAAACTGGAGGAGACGAGGAAGGAAGAATTTGAAGAATTAAAATTGGAGGGGGAAGAATAATATGAGTGAAGGATATCTTTCTCAAGATGAAATAGATGCCTTGTTACAGGGGAGCGACTCCATGTCGGATTCTTCGTTTTTCAGTGCAAGTGAACCATTGTCCGAGAATGAAAAAAATACGTTTAAATCAATGATTCAGGCAACGGTTGAATCGCAAAGCTCGAATTTGTCCATGATTACCGGAAAATCAGTCATCCTTGGTGCACCCACTGTTGAAGTGCGCTCAAAACAGCAATTTGTCGGGGAACTCCCCAACGAAATTGTCGAGACAAAAGTTGATTTTACCGATGGAGCAAAGGGTGAACACATTTTTTTACTGAACACGGATTTTTCCACCCGGCTTGCCAGCTTTATCATGGGACAGGAGAAAATTGAACTGAATGAGGCAGCACTGTCCGGACTTGCGGAAGCCCTGTCAAATATTGCCGGAGCTACTGCGACATCTTTCGGCAACCAGATCGGGGCAACAGTCATGATTACTCCGGCTGATTGCAAAAAAATATTAAAAAGCAAAATCCGCTTCCCCGAGGGAGAAAATTTTGTTAAAGTCGAGTATCCCATTTCTATTGAAGGAGAAAAACCGTCAACCCTCATAGAAATGTTCCAGTTATCAATGGTGAAGCAAATGACGTCGAATCAGGCCGGAGACGGTATGGCGACAGTCTCTGCGAGTAAGCAAGGAGGTGCACATGAATCCCAGATGCCGAATTTACAGGATTTATCACAAATGAATATGGGCGGAATGTTTGGCGGCCAGCAAGGGGGTGATCCCATGAATAATCTTGTTTCCACTCCGAGCGTACAATCAGTACAGTTTCCGAATCTTCAGGGCGGTGCACCGGCTCATGAACAGGGAAACATTGGTCTGCTGATGGACGTATTCATGGAAATGACCGTAGAACTTGGGCGGACAAAAAAACTGATCAAGGAAATATTGGGAATCGGTGAAGGAACCATTATCGAGCTGGACAAGCTTGCCGGTGAACCGGTCGATATTCTGGTCAATCATAAACTCATCGCCAAGGGCGAAGTTGTGGTTATCGATGAAAACTTTGGTGTTCGCGTCACAGAAATCGTGTCGCCGATGGACCGAATGGCTGATTTGAAATAATATTTGTTTCTCTACTATTAATAGTTGACAGAAATCCCCTTCCATGAGATAATTCTTTATAGTATTTTTCACGCTAAAAGGGGGGGGAAGCTGAAAAATATAGTCATATCTATAATTATCATTTCATTTTTTCTCACAACAGCCCTGTATGCAGATGACAATGACATATTTCTGGAACAGCCGCTGGTGACAAGTGGCACCGACGATGCACAGGCAGGCGGGAACGGTCAGCAGCCGGCCCGGCAAAGTAATCTGGATAATGTTGGTGCTGTAAATTTTGGCGATATATTTGTCATGTTTTTATCACTTGTGTTTGTTATCGCAATCATCTACGGGATTTATTTTCTCATGAAAAAGGGACTGGGGAAAAAAATCGCAGAAAACAACATGATAAAAATTATGGGTTCAAAAATTATTCATGGGAACAAGGCTATCCATATTATCGAAGTCGGAAAAAAGATATATCTCATCGGCTCTTCAAATGAATCACTCAACCTTATTTCTGAGATAAGTGAGAAAGAAACAGTTGACTGGATCCAGTTGGCTGCCGCAGAGCAGGCCCAGCAGGCTCCAATACGATTCCAGGACATTATTGGAAAAATATTCAAAAGCCAGCCGAAAAAGCAGGTTGAAATACAGGAAAGTGTTGATTTTATGAAAAAACAAAGAGAACGTTTAAAACGGATGAAGGAAGAGTAGCCATGTAAACGGTAACAACTTGGGGGGGGATTGTGAAAAAAATTATTCTGCTTATTGGCTTTCTTTTTTTATTGAGTTCTCTTTGCTTTGCCCAGGATGCCGGCGGTCCGCTCGGGATACCTTTCGTGGATTTTGGTGTGCGCAGCGCAGAAAACAACCAGGAAGTCGCATTATCACTCCAGCTGCTCCTTCTTTTGTCGGTTATCTCTCTTGCCCCCTCAATAATTATCCTCTGCACGTCATTTTTACGTATCGCAATAGTATTTGATTTTATTAAACGGGCACTCTCCCTTCAGCAGGTACCGCCAAACCAGGTTTTGATGGGGATCGCACTATTTCTTACCCTGTTTATCATGTGGCCGACCCTTGACCAGATTTATATAAACAGTTTTCAGCCTTTTGCCGAAGAAAAAATCAGCTTTGAGCAAATGTACCAGGAAGCGGAAAAGCCCCTGAAAGTTTTTATGTGGCGGCAGATGGGAAATGACTACAACAACGTGGAACTGTTTCTGCAGATGGGGAATTATGAAAAGCCGGAAACAAAAGGGGATGTTCCCATACACGTATTGATTCCCGCCTTTGTGCTGCATGAGCTCACTGTTGCCTTTTATATCGGAATCCTTCTTTTTATTCCGTTTATTATCATTGATATGGTTGTCGCCTCGACTCTGTTATCCATGGGGATGATTATGCTCCCTCCTGTCATGATTTCAATGCCTTTCAAGCTGATATTGTTTCTTCTGGTCGACGGGTGGGGACTTATCACCATGCAACTGGTAAGGGGATTCGGATAATGAAGCAAGTGTTCAATGAACAGAAAACAGCTTCAGGGAGGCGAGTGTGGATGTAGGTTCAGCTGTTGGTCTGCTGCGCGGCGCTATTCTTGAGGTGCTTGTCATATCATCACCTATTCTGCTTGTCGGGCTTGTTGTCGGACTCATTATATCGATCATACAGGCAACGACATCGATACAGGAGCAGACACTTACGTTTGTACCGAAAATTGCAGCCATCCTGGGGGCGTTGATGCTTTTCGGACCGTTTATTATTACATCATTGACCGAGTTTACCGTGAGGCTGTTTGAACAAATATCGCGGATTCCGTAAAGGGGGCGGACAATAGAAATTTATACCGGCCAGTTTCAGGTTTTTCTTCTCATTTTTGTTCGTATCATGGCATTGATGCTTACTGCGCCATTACTTTCATCCGAGGCCATTCCGCCCGTTGCAAAGGGGGGATTTGCACTGTTTATCTCGTTTATTATTTTTCCCTGGGTATTCGAAACAGGATATGAACTTCCGAAAAGCATCGTGGATTTTTTTCTGCTTGTCACCGGCGAAGCGCTTATCGGTATTATTATCGGATTTTTCCTTGCCCTGGTATACAGTGTTTTCCAGTTAAGCGGCCAGTTTTTCGCATTTCAGATGGGATTTGGTGCGTCCTCGGTTTTTGATCCCCTGGCGCAGGTCGAAGTACCGCTGATGGGACAATTTTTGAACCTCCTGGCAATGCTCGTGTTTGTGAGTGTCGGCGGATTCAAGAAAATTTTTATTTCCGGTGTCTATCAGTCATTCAAACTTATTCGTGCCGCCGATCTCATAGACGGAAGAGAGTTTCTCATGAAGCTGTTCAGCGGAACAATGGGAAAACTCTTTGAAACTGCCTTGACCATCGCTTTTCCAATTGTCGGAACACTTTTTATTGTGTCGGTGTGTATGGGGCTGTTGGCAAAAGCGGCGCCCCAGATGAACCTTCTCATGCTCGGTTTCCCCATATCAATCGGGGTAGCATTTCTTGTTCTGTTTCTTGTCATTCCTTTTGTTGTCGATTCGGCAAGCAGAATCATAGAGGCAGGGTTTCGTCAGGTGGAATCGATATACCAGAATATTGGGGGGGGCGGGGTATGACAGATATGAATGTCTGGCTGTATAAAAAATATATTCTCGGTTCTTTGCAGTCTCCTTTCCGCTCTATTCACCTTCAATGGTTTGCCGCAGAAGAAGAAGGGCGTACCGAGGAACCGACTGAACACAAGATACGGAAAGCGCGTGAAGAAGGCCGGGTCGCCAAGTCCCAGGACCTGAACTCTGCGGTAATATTGATAATCGGCACCGGTGCAGTGGGAGTGCTCGCCTCTTATGTCCTTGAGCGGATTCTGGAAATGATGAAATTCTTTTTCGATAAAATTGTCGATCCGTCCATTGAAATCAACGGTGGCCTTTTTGAGGCCGGGGTTTCTTTTTTTATACGGATGGCATTTCCCATCCTTGCTGTGGCATTTATTATCGCAATTATCATAAACCTTATTCAGGTCGGGTTTTTGTTTACCGTGAAACCCATAACCCCTGATTTTACAAAAATTGCGCCGCGGTTTGGAAAGTTTTTCAAACGGGCGCTGTTCTCGCAGGAAGCGGGATTCAATTTTTTAAAGACCATGCTGAAGGTGGTAATTATTGGAGTACTCGGATTTTTGAATGTTCAGGCCGAGTTCAATAAAATAATCAACCTGCTGCATGTACATTTTTTTCAGGCCTTTACCTTTATTGCTGCTCTCGCCTTCAGGATTATTCTTGAAGCTGGCGTGGTCATGCTGGCCCTGGCAATTATCGATTACGTATTTCAGCGCTATCAGCACCGCCAGCAGCTGAAAATGTCAAAACAGGAACTAAAAGAAGAACGCAAGATGTATGAGGGGGACCCTCTGGTGAAAAGCCGCCTTCGGGAACGGATGCGTGAAATTATGAACCGGAATATGCTTCAGGCAGTGCCGAAGGCGGACGTGGTCATTACCAACCCGACACATTTCGCAATTGCACTGGAGTGGGACAGGATTTCCATGGCAGCACCCATGGTCTCGGCGAAAGGTGCTGATATGATCGCCCAAAAAATACGTGAACTTGCAGCAGAACATGATATTCCGGTTATTGAAAACAAACCATTGGCCCGGGCCCTTTATGATGAAGTGGATATCGGCCAGGTGATTCCGGAAAAATTCTATGAGGTATTGGCGACGATACTGGCGGAAATCTACAAAATGCGCCAGCAGGGTTTCCGTCAATCCGGGTCGCGGGAGGCTATATGAACAGGGTGACCAATCATGTGGAAGGGGTCTTTCATGGCTGATGCACA
The DNA here is from genome assembly GCA_016929065.1 of Spirochaetales bacterium. GTDB lineage: Bacteria > Spirochaetota > Spirochaetia > SZUA-6 > RPPD01 > RPPD01. The sequence continues at coordinate 145,633 of JAFGJO010000038.1, forward strand.
GCGTGTTTTTGGATTTTTAACCAAAACACGAAGCGATATCATCATTGCAATATTTGTCATTGTCATCGTCATGATGCTTTTGATTCCCCTGCCCGCGTTCATGCTCGATGCTTTCATGGCGGTGAATCTGGTGCTGAGCCTGATGATTATTCTCATCGTGCTGTTTACCAGACGGGCCCTGGATTTCAGTGTTTTTCCGACGCTGCTGTTGATTGTTACTGTCTTCAGCCTGTCACTGAATGTCTCGTCAACGCGGTTGATCCTTTCAAAAGGGCAGTTGTTTGACGGCCAAATGATCAGGGCCTTTGCCCAAGTGGTCACCGGATCAAGTGACGACCCGCAGGACATGACCGGGTATGTCATCGGGTTGATTATTTTTATCGTTATCATCGCCGTTCAGTTTGTTGTCATCACCAAGGGTGCGACTCGTGTTGCTGAAGTGGCAGCACGGTTCACCCTTGATGCGCTGCCCGGGAAACAGATGGCGATTGAAGCTGAATATAATTCCGGCCTCATCACTGAAGAGGAAGCGACCAGGAGAAAAAATGACCTTCAGCGTGAAGTTGATTTTTACGGTGCCATGGACGGTGCATCGAAGTTTGTCTCCGGGAACGTCAAGGTTGGTATATTCATTACACTCATCAACATGATCGGCGGCTTTATCGTGGGAATGAGTATTCACGGTGAGTCGTTTAATAATGCGATTCACACCTACATCGGACTGACCATCGGCGACGGGCTGGTGACGCAGCTGCCTGCGCTGCTTATTTCAACGGCAACCGGTATTATTGTTACCCGATCGGTTTCAGATGCGACATTCGGGAAAGACATTACAAAGCAGTTTTCCGCCCAGTCGAAACCGTATTTAATTGCTGCTGCTTTTCTCTTTTTACTCGGCTTTGTGCCAGGTTTTCCCACTCTGACATTATGGTTTTTGGCCGGCGGTGCAGGATTTCTGGCATTTGTCCTTTCAAGAAAACTCATTGCAGAAGACGAAAAGATAAAAACAAAAGAGGCCGCCGCAAAGGGCAGGGAGGCGCCGGCAGAAATATCGCCTGTTGTTCCGCTTGATCCGATTTCGCTGGAACTCGGATACGGGCTTATTCCACTGGTTGACAAGGAACACGGAGCTGAACTTCTTGACCGTATTACGCGGATTCGCCGTGAGGCGGCGCTCGACCTTGGACTTGTTGTTCCAAGAATCAGGATTATCGACAATATGAGGCTTGAACCGCCTGAATACTGTTTTAAAATCAAAGGGGTAGAAGTCGGAAAGGGAAGGATTCGCATGGGAAGTTTTCTTGCGATAAACCCAAGCGGAATCGAGGAGGAAATCCCGGGTGAAGACACCCTGGACCCGACATTCGGGCTCCCTGCAAAATGGATTTCGGAGGAAACCCGTGAACGGGCTGAACAGATCGGATACACGGTTGTGGATCCTCCGTCGATTGTTGCCACTCATTTAACCGAAATTATCCGGCAGCACTCATCTGAAATACTTGGACGGCAGGAAGTGCAGTCGATGATCACGACGCTGAAACAGGATTATCCTGCGGTTGTTGATGAAGTGACCAAACAGCTTTCCACCGGCGAAATCCAGAAGGTTTTACAGGGGCTCCTGGATGAGCGTGTATCGATACGCAATATCGTCGTCATTCTTGAAACCCTTGCGGATTATTCCTCTATCGCAAAAGATCTTACATTTCTTATTGAAAAATGCCGGCAGAGTCTCGGTCGTCAGATATGTCTGCAGTTTGCAGATGAAAACAAATCCATCCGGGTGATGACGCTTCATCCGGACCTCGAACGAAAGCTGATTGATTCAAGTGTGGAAACCGGAAAGGGCGTTGCAGCTGCGCTGGAGCCGGTCATTCAGCGTAAATGGATCACCGCCTGCATAAACAGCGTTGAAGCTGCAAGAAAACACGGGCATACGCCGATTATTCTTTGTTCAGAGGCAGCCCGTCCATTGGTAAAATCGAGTACAAAACGGGATCTCCCGATGCTTGTTGTGCTCTCTGTGCCCGAAGTTGCCAATGACATGAAAATTGAATCACTCGGTGAAATAAAAATCGAGATGTGAGAGGGAGAGAATGCAATATTTTACGATTCAGGCAAGAACCCACAGGGAAGCTATTGACAGAATGAAACTGCAATATGGTGAACAGTCAAAAATACTGACCTACCGGAATATCCGTATCGGCGGATTGTTCGGATTTTTCGGAAAGGAAGGTGTGGAAATAACCGGATATATCTCAAACGAGGAACAGCCCAAAGCGACACTCGAAGAACGAAAAATAAAGGTGCTCGAGACAGCGAAAAAGGAACAGACGCTCAACTACATTCTTCGTGAACTGAAAGAGCTGAAACAGGGAAATGGCACTGCGCCAAATGGAAATGAGACAGGAAATCATGAATCCATTTCGAAAATACGGGAGATGATGAAGAATAATGATTTTTCATCTGAACTGATACAGGAAATATCAGAAAGGATAAAAAATGATTTTTCTTTGTTTGAACTCGAGCAGTTTGAACGGGTGGAAAATACGGTGGCACATTGGATTGCAGAAAAAATCAAAATCGTGAAAAATACTGTTTCAGAGAAAAAGCCGAGAGTGATCATTGTTGTCGGTCCGACCGGAGTGGGAAAAACCACTACGATCGCAAAGCTGGCAGCCTTTTACGGTGTTGAAAATAATGGAAAAAAACCCCTGAGCGTCAAAATAGTAACCATCGACAATTACCGGATTGGTGCCAAAAAACAGATTGAAATTTATGGCGAAATTATGCAGATTCCGGTTGCCGCTGCAGAGACACAGGGCGATTTGAAAAAGTTGTTTGCGTTATATCAGGATGCGGACCTTATCCTGGTTGATACAATCGGAAAGAGTCAGCGGGATTATACAAAACTGGCCGAAATGAAGGAAATTCTTCAAGGTGCATTTCCGGAACCTGAAATACACCTTGCGATCAGCGCGACAACAAAGACCAAAGATCTGGAAGAAATATTCCAGCAGTTTGAATCGTTCGGTTATACCAGGGTTATTGTCACCAAGCTCGACGAGACATCGCAGATTGGTAATATCATTAGTGTTCTTGCGAAAAAAAACAAACCAATTTCATATATAACAGATGGACAAAAAGTTCCTCAGGATATCGAGGAAGCGGGTGTGGTTCGGCTTATGCGTCAATTGGAAGGCATCCGCTACAATCGTGCACTATTCGAACAGCGGTATAGTGATTCATCGAAAGTATCTGTAGGGTAAGAGGTGAAAAGGAAATGACGGATCAGGCAGAAAAATTAAGAGAAATGATGCAGACGACAGCACAAAAACCAAAACATAATACGAGGATCATCGCCGTCTCGAGCGGCAAGGGCGGTGTCGGAAAGACAAACATCGCGATTAATCTTGCGTTGGCCTATGCAGAAATCGGCAAGAAAGTGATCGTCATGGATGCTGATCTGGGACTGGCGAATGTGAACGTGGTATTGGGGGTTATTCCGAAATTCAACCTGTATCATTTGATCCGCCGGCAGAAAAAGATGCGCGATATAATAATGGATACGAATCTTGGAATACAGATTGTGGCCGGTGCATCGGGGTTCTCAAAAATAGCAAATCTTTCAGAGGATGAGCGCAATATTTTTATCAGTGAACTCCATGAACTCTCGAGTGCAGATGTGGTCATTATTGATACCGGTGCGGGCGTTTCCAATAACGTCATCTCGTTTGTCGCTGCGGCGGATGATGTTTTGATCGTGACAACACCTGAACCGACTGCAATCACCGATGCCTATGGTATCATTAAAATTATTGCCACAGAAGTCGATAACCTTGATCTGGGCCTGAAACTGATTGTCAACCGGGTGAGTTCGGTTGCAGAGGGAAAACGGGTTGCAAACAGAGTGATCAGTATTGCAGGTCATTTCCTGAATCTCAAGGTCGACTATCTTGGATTTGTGTACAACGATAAAATTGTTCAGCACGCGGTGAGCAGCCAGAAACCTTTTTTCGTTCTGGACTCGAACAGCAAGGCGTCGATCTGTATAAAACATCTGGTCAGCCGGCTGGAAAATATAGAATACCGGGAAGGAAGCGGAATTTCACGGTTTTTGAAGAAATTATTCGGAAGTTCCGAGCGAGTGTAACATACGGATCGCTTGACGATTCATGTGTTTTTACATAATCTTAATGAGAGGGGAGTGTACCCGTAACCTATGATTCGGTGGAATGCGGTCGCCATAGCAGGAGCTGGGGCTTTTGTATTATCATTTATTCTCGGTTTGCTGAGCGGAAGTGTATTTGGGATTGTACTGCTGCGCGCTGTAATATTCGGCGGTGTTTTTGCCGGAATTGCCGCGGGCGGATTGTTCCTTATTGATAAATTTATACCAGAATTGCTGCAAACGGGAAACGAGACACCGTATCGGGGCAGAGAAAGAGTTGACATTACCCTTCCGGAAGAAAACCCGATGAATTCGGATACCGTAGAAGAAATATCAACAGCGACCGAATCAATTGATACGGAAGATAATGAGATTGAAAATGCCGTGTATACAGATGGCGCGAATATCATGGATGAAGCCCCGCCTCATATGCACGAACCGTCACGGTACAACGCGATTCACGACGATGAGTACAGCGAAGAAGAAAACGAAGAGCTTGAAGGGGCCGGTGAAAGCGGTGATTCATACGATTTATCCGATGAAGACGAAGACAATTCGGCTTTCAGGCAACAGGATACTGAATCAGTTTCTCCCCGCGGATTTTCTGAAGATGCCGGTGAGAATGCAGATGATATCGACCTGGAGGATGAGGTAGCTCAGGAAAGTAAATTCGCCTCCCCAATGGAAGAAAAACCGGAAGGAAACGGATATTATTCCGATTCCGGAATCGGAACTAAAGAAGAAGACCCTGAGACCGACGGCCAGCTTGATGTGCTGCCTGACATGGGGAACTTTGAAAGTTCCTTTACACCTTTTCCCGGTGCAAAGGGAAACGATGGGGGAGTGACTTTTGACAGTTTTTCACCAAAAACATTTGACAACAAACACATGGATCAGGATCCGGCGACGTTTGCGAAAGCGGTACGAACCATTATAAAAAGGGAAGAGAAAGGTTGACGCTATGAATGAACAGGTAATGGCCAGTAGTACAGAAGAGGAACTTTGGAAGAAGTACAGAAATAAAAAAGACCCTTCCATCCGCGACTATTTTGTCAAAAAATACGCTCCTTTGGTAAAATACGTAGCGGGAAAAGTTGCGGTCGGAAAACCGCAGAATGTAGAATTTGATGACCTCGTCGGATATGGTGTTTTCGGCTTGTTCGATGCGATTGAAAAATTTGACCCGGAAAAACATGTCAAATTCAAAACTTATGCAGTCACGCGCATCCGCGGGTCCATTTTCGACGAACTGCGGTCTATCGACTGGGTACCGCGGTCTGTCCGGCAGAAATCCAGAGAAGTTGAGGAAACGATATCCAATCTTGAGGCACAGCTTGGACGTGCAGCAAATGATGACGAGATTGCCAGAGCGATGCATATCACTGTCGATGATTTTCAGGAATTGATGTTCAAAATAAGCGGAACCTCAATCATGTCTATCAATGATGTCTGGCACGGAAGCGAAGAAAATGACAAGGTTTCAATTATTGACAATATCGAAGCACCGTCCAGTTTGAACCCGGAAATGATCGTTGAGAAAGATGAAATTAAAAAGATCATTATTCAGGCGATCAATGACCTCCCTGAAAAAGAAAAAAAGGTTCTCGTGCTGTATTACTATGAAGATTTGACGTTAAAGGAAATCGGGCAGGTATTGTCAGTGACAGAATCCCGTGTTTCACAACTTCATACAAAAGCGATCATGCGCCTCCGGGCACGGCTTTTAAATGTGAAGAAGGGAATAGCATAAATGGCAGTTACCCTGGCCCAAGTCAGAAGATTCATGAAGCTTCAACTGGATGCTGACAAACAGGGGAAGAGCATCTCTGCATCCGGTGCAACACTGGAAGAAGCACTTCATGATGCTTCAATCCAGCTGGGAATACCGGTAAAAAAAATCATTTATGAAGTTATTCAAAAAGGCAAAGAGGGGTTATTCAAAGGATCGGGAACTCAATGGAAAATTATTGCTTATACCCAGGCAGAAAAAGGCAAGGGTGTTGATATTTTTGAAGAAGATCTTGGTTTGGACGGGGATTTTGAGCTCGGACTGCCCTCTGCCAGCAAGAATCGGGACGGAAGGGTATGTGTACGCCGGCAATCAGACGGCATCTACATGAAAACGGATCCACCCAAAGGTATTGGCAAGCGTGCAACAAAAGAACAGGCTGTACTGGTGCTCTCACAAAAACGGGTAGATGGCTACGACGATGGCCTTGTTGACCGAATTGTGAAACGGGCGGATGGAAATTACGTTAAAATCGCATCATACAATTATAATCCTGCAAATGACCCGGTTATGTCTGTTTCTGTTGTGGATATTGAAATGAAAGCCTACCTTATGATTCAGCAGCCGGGACAGGGCGGTTCGGATATCGATGCAGAAACGATCAAAGCCTTCCTGAACAACAACAGGGTTGTGTTCGGTATCAATGAAGAGACGCTTCAGGATCTCGAAGACAATCCCGTATACAACGAGGATGTTCTTGTTGCCTCCGGTGTAAAGCCCCGAAACGGTAATGATGCCTCGGTGGTGTATAATTTTAAAACCGATCATAGTGTTATTGATTTCAAGGAAAAGAACGGAAAAGTTGATTTTAAGGAATTGAATCTCATCGAAAATGTCGTTGCAGGCCAGCAATTGGCAAAAAAAGTACCGGCAGAGCAGGGGCAAATGGGTCACACGGTGACCGGAAAAACACTTCCTGCCAAATCGGGAAAGGACATCAATATCCCGGTTGGAAAAAATGTGAAACTGTCAGAAGACGGAACCACCGCCATTTCCGAGATAAACGGGCAGGTGATTGTCATAAGCGGAAAAATAAATGTTGAACCGGTCTATACGGTGGCCAGTGATGTAAATCTGCACACGGGAAACATTCTGTTCCTGGGAACGGTTATTATAAAGGGAAATGTCGAAGACGGTTTTTCTGTCAAGGCAGCTGGAAATATTGAAGTGTCAGGAAATGTCGGGAAGGCTATTCTTGATGCAGAAGGCGATATTATCGTTCACCAGGGTATTTTAGGGAAGAATGAAGGAAAAGTGAAATGCGGCAGGAACCTCTATGCGAAATTTATTGAACATGCGCATGTCGAAGCGGAGGAAAACGTCATTGTGTCGGACGGGATTCTCCATTCAATGGTTGATTCCAACAAAAAAATCATCTGTCAGGGACGAAGGGCCTCTATTGTCGGCGGGCAGCTGCGTGCAGCAGAGGAGATCAACGCGAAAAATCTTGGATCAGTCGCCGGTGCAGAAACGATCCTCGAAGTGGGATATGATCCTCAAAGAAAACAGAAACTCGTTTTTTTACAACAAAAACATGATGAACTCAGCAAGGAAATGGAAGAACTTGACAGAAATATTACCACGATTGAAAATCTGAAAAAGGTTCAAAAACAGCTTCCGGAAGAAAAACAGAAATATTACGATGAATTAAACGAAAAAAAAATAAAGGCATTAACACAGATAAATATTGTACAGAAGGAAATAGAGGAAATAAAAACATATTTGTCATCACTGAAGATAAAAGGAAAAATTTCCGCGTCGGAACGGGTTTTCCCGGGTGTAAAAATTTGTCTTCGTGATGTGACTGACAAGGTAAGGGTCGAGCAAAAGTCAGTTACCTATCTGCTTGAGGGCAAACGGATCAGGATGACAAAATATGAACCTGCAGAAGGTGACTATCAGAGGAGGCGGTAATGCCTATTCTGCCTATCGATCTTCAAACACTCTTCACGCAAATGAATCAGGTTGGAAAGGAACAGGCTGTTTTAAAAGAGGGAGTTGAGGTTCATCAGTCGATGCAGGGGATGGCTGAAGTTCACAATGTTGAACTGAAAGACAGTTCTGTCAACCAGAGTCAGGATATCGGCGACGGCATTGATAAAATAAAAGATGAAAACAAAAAGCAGGAATATAATGAACAAAAACAAAAAGAAGAACGTGAAAAGGAAAAGGAAAAACAGCGGAAATATTTTAAAGATCCGGATTGCGGCAATCATATAGATATTGTGAGCTAAAATATATTATGGAAATTATATTGGTTTTTATCGGCCTCCAGGTACTCTGCGGGGTAATTCTCTACCTTGTATTGAAACGTTTTTTTTTGCGATGGTTTGCCAAAACAGGGCAGCTGGAGCGGATACAGTCGGAAATTGAACGCATGCTTGTCGACCTCAACCATACGACGAGCAACAATATTGATTTAATTGAGGAAAGAATTGCAAAGGTTAAGGAAGTGGCATCAGAAATTGACAAGCGGATTCTTATGCTTAGAAAAGAATTGGAAAAAAATGACAAGGGGAAAAATTTATACAATTCCATTATTGAGCAGCCAAAACGGGATATTCCCAAAGCTCCGTCAAATCCTGTTGTCTCGGGCGAAAAAGACAAAAAAGAACATATTCTTGAACTGTATAATGCGGGTTTTTCCCTGTCGGTGATAGCGCACAAGGTGGGAACATCGGTTGGGGAGGTTGAGCTTATTCTTTCTTTACAGCAAAAAGAATAAAAAAAAAGAAGAATTTCACACAAAGAGGCGCAGAGGAGAAGAAGAGTATCTTCTGTATGAAAGCGCAAATGAATTGTGCGAGAGATTCTCCTTTTCAAACAGTGTTGACACAACAGCGTTTTACCGGTATATAATCATAAGTTATTCTTAGTATGAGATACATATATCTCTGTATATATTTATAGTGCATACATTCGGGAATAGATGTTGGAATTCTGTGCGTTTTCACTGAAACGCCCCTGAAAAGAGTCATTCAGGATTATTGAGATGGTAAAAGGAATATGCTGGAGCGATTAAGTAACAAGCTTATTGATGTAGTTCGTCACATTTCAGGAAAAGCAGCAATAAGTGAAAAAAATATACAGGATGCAGTTGAAGAAATAAAACTCGCCCTGCTTGAAGCAGATGTTAATCTTCGGGTTGTCAGGCGCTTTGTTAACGGAATAATTGAAGAAGCACTCGGTGCCGAAGTTGTCCGTGGAGTCAATCCCGGGCAGCAGTTTATCAAGCTCGTTCACGACCGGATTATCGGGCTTCTTGGTGAAAAAAAGGCTGATTTGAACCTGAAGGGGCCGGATACCCATTCCGTGATTCTTCTTTTGGGTATGCAGGGGTCTGGAAAAACAACGAGTGCTGCCAAACTTGGCAGTACCCTGAAAAAACAGGGAAGAAACGTTCTGCTCGTTGCCGCCGACCTGGTGAGGCCTGCAGCGGCAGAACAGCTTGCTTTGCTGGGGCAACAGGCAGGAATAGCGGTATACCGGGAGGAATCCAGTAAGCCGCTTGAAGTGGTAAAAAATGCCCTCAGAAAGGCGAAAAAAGAGCTTTTTAATACAGTCATTATCGATACATCGGGCCGTCTTGAAATTGACGAACCGATGATGAAGGAAATAGAAGAAATAAAGAAAGTTTCTTCACCCGATGAAGTGCTCCTGGTTGCAGATGCAATGACCGGCCAGCATGCGGTCGAGATTGCCAAAACGTTCAATGAACGGGTTGGACTCACCGGTGTTATGTTAAGCAAATTTGATTCCGATACACGCGGCGGGGCTGCGTTATCAATAAAAAGCATCACCCAGACGCCCATAAAGTTTATTGGTGTCGGGGAAAAACTGGATGATCTTGATCCTTTTTATCCGGAACGGATTGCATCACGGATCCTTGGTATGGGCGATGTGGTTTCTCTGGTTGAAAAAGCCGAGCAGACAATACAGCAGGATGAAGCGCTCGAGCTGCAGAAAAAGATCGATGACAAAACATTTGACCTTGAAGATTACCTTGACCAGTTTCGGCGGGTTAAAAAAATGGGGAATTTACAGTCGCTTGTCGAGATGATTCCGGGATTAAAGGGAAATATTGACGAGGACAAAATTGATGTGAAAGAAATGACACGGGAAGAGGCCATAATTCTTTCGATGACCCGGATGGAACGGAAAAATCCCCGGATTATCGGCCCGACCCGAAGAAAGCGTATTGCAAATGGCAGCGGTACGGCTGTATTCGATGTAAATAAATTGTTGAAGAAATTTGATAAAACAAAAAACATGATGCGAAAGATGTCCAGGAACAAGGACTATCAGCAGCAGTTAATGAACAGTTTTGGACAATAGAAATATCAGTAAGGAGGTATTGTAATTGAGTGTCCGGATTAGATTAAAAAGATTTGGTTCAAAGAAACGGCCATATTATCGTATTGTTGTGATGGATTCACGAACTCCCCGGGATGGAAGAGCCATAGAGGAAGTTGGTTTTTATCATCCTGTCGAGATTGAAGAAAAACAGGTTACATTGAAAGAAGACCGGATAAAAGACTGGCTCTCAAAAGGAGCGCAGCCGAGTGATACAGTTCGGATGTTATTGAAAAAAAATAACATTGCTAAAGAAAAATAATTCACAATGAAAGGAGCTCACTGTGGAAAAAGATCTTGTTGAGTTCATCGCGAAAGCTCTTGTGGACGATCCCAATGGGGTTGCGGTAAATGTTATCGAAGGGGAAAAATCGACAATCCTTGAATTGAAGGTTTCGGACGACGATATCGGAAAAGTGATTGGAAAGCATGGCAGAATTGCCAAAGCGATCCGGACAATTTTGAGCGCGGCCGCAACAAAAAAAGATAAAAGGGTTGTGTTAGAAATTCTTGACTGATGGAAAAAATTGCTATTGGTGTGATCCTCTCGCCGTTCGGGAAAGAAGGATGGTGCAAGGTAAAAAGTTTCTCGGGAGAGTCAAGTCATTTTGAGAAGCTGAAAGAGATTGAGGCGCGCAGTCAGCAGCAAACAGTACATCTCATGGTGGATGAGGTCAGAGCCGGAAACAAACTAGTTTTTTTGAAATTCAGGGGCTGTGATGATATTGACAGCGCCAGAAAGCTGCAGAATGCAGAAATAGTTGTTTCACGGAAATATGCGCAAGAACTTGAAAAGAATGAATATTATTTTCAGGATTTGCACGGATGCGACGTCATCCTTGATAATGAGCTTGTCGGCAGGATAACTGGATTTATTGAAACCGGTGCGCAGTGCCTGATCGAGGTGAAGACAAAGGATAACAGAACAGTGTTGGTTCCGTTTATAAAAGAATTTATTGGAAAAGTGGATATAAAGAAAAAAAAAATTGAATTGCTTGAAGGTTTTATACTTTCATGAAATGGTCGGTTGTGACGCTGTTCCCGGAGATGTTTTCCGATTTCTTGACATGTTCCATAATCGGCCGGGCGGTTGAAGATAAGAAATTGTTTGTACAGCTGGTCAATCCACGGGATTTTGCAGTTGACAAACACCGGCAATGTGATGATTATCCGTTTGGCGGGGGACCGGGCATGGTTTTGAAACCGGAACCTGTTGCTGCCGCCCTGGATTCATTGCAGGGCAAGGGAAAGCGGGTTATTTATGTCTCCCCGGGGGGGAGAGTGTTTGACCAGGAATATGCGCGGAAACTTTCTCTGGACGAAGAGCTTATTCTTGTCTGCGGGCATTATGAGGGGATCGACCAGCGCATCATTGACTTGTATGTCACCGATGAAATCTCGATAGGGGATTATATCCTGACATCGGGTGAAACAGCGGCGATGGTGGTTATTGATGCGGTGAGCAGGCTTCTGGACGGGGTAATCAGTGATGATTCCCATGACTGTGAAAGCTTCTCCAACGGATTGCTGGAGTATCCGCAGTATACACGGCCCAGGGAATTCCGGGGTGAAATCGTTCCGGATATTTTATTATCCGGGCATCATGAGGAAATAAGAAAATGGCGGCTTGCCAGAAGTATCGAAAAAACGATGCAAAATCGTCCGGACCTTCTGGAAAAACCGATAACCAGTGATGAAATACGAAAAATATTATTTGAGAAGGGAGTAGAGGATAATGGAACTTCTAAAAAAAGCTGAAGCATCAAGTATTCGTGAAAATGTGGAAGAGTTTAATATCGGAGACAGTGTGAAGGTGCACTACAAGATCATCGAGGGAAAAACAGAACGTGTCCAGGTATTTGAGGGAACCTGTATCGCGATGAAAAATACCGGTGTGAGAAAGACATTTACCGTCAGGAAAATATCCTATAATGTCGGCGTCGAGAGAACTTTTCCTTTTCATTCACCGAAAATTGCAATGATAGAAGTTGTCCGGCAGGGGAAAGTCCGCCGCGCAAAACTGTTCTATTTGCGGGATAAAATCGGCAAGGGCGCGAAGGTCAAGGAAAAACGGCCGGTAAAAACAGCTAAAAATTAGCTGGTTATGCCGCTTGATCCGGTACATCACGGAATTAATATATCAAATAGCGCCAGACAGAAACTTGAAATCTCGTCTGGCGATTTTATTTGGGTAAAGGTATTGAAGCAGCTTGCCCCCGGGAAATATGCTGTTGCGATCAAAGGAAATGTATTTCCTGCAACCACAACCATGGATCTTGAACCCGGCAGTACGATCCGTGCAAAGGCGGATATTTCTGGGAGCAGTCTTTTTCTCCGGCTCGGCCAAACTGAGGATTCTCCCCTGTCCGGTATTCTTGCCAAACTCGGTATTCAGCACACTCCTGAAAACATCCTGATCATCACGACTCTGATGGCACAAAAATTACCCCTCGATCCGGGAATGATCCGGAAAATTAATGTGCTGCTGCGTAGATTGAAGGGCGATCCGCAAAAGATTGTAAAATTGCTTTCGATTTTGATCGATAAGGGAATTTCTGTTGAAAACTCTGATCTCGAATCGCTGTATGATACACTTTTCCGTGAGAAAAATGAATCAGGGCATCAAAAAAAAAGCAAATTCCTGCAGAAAAAAAGTCTGTCACAAAAAGAGCCGGAGGCGCCAACTGGTGAAATAATTCAGCATGAAATAATGGAAGCATGTAAAAACATTCCTGAACATTTTGCGGTTCTCAACCATCTGCGCGCAAAAAATGAAAACTGGGTCATTATCCCGTTCCGGGGACCGGTAAATAATCTATTGACAAACGGTATCCTGAAACTGCTTTATGACCCGTTTTTGAAAACTTTCCGTAAATCAGTTGTTTCGGTGAATTTGCCGGACAACAGACAAATTCATTTTGAATTGATGCCGGCTGCGGGAAGGAAAATAATGAAATTGATCGCGCAGCGTGATATGATAAAAAGCATACCAAAAAATATTTTCCGGGAATTTCAGGCAAATTTGGATACAATCGGGATAAAACTTGACGATAGTATATATGGGGATGATATGTTTAACGGATTTGATTTTTTAGACGGTGAAAAACATCTTTTTGGAATAGATACGGATGGATAATGCATGAAAAAGGCTGTTGCAATACGTTATGAAAAATCTCTTCCGGCGCCATTTATTGTTGCAAAAGGAAGAGGAGAACTTGCTCTAAAAATCAAAGAAATTGCCGAAAATAATAATGTGGGTATTGTGTATGACACGGATCTGGCAGATAATCTTGAAATGATCGACATTGGGACATTCATTCCCGAAGAGTATTATCAGATTATCGCAGAAATACTGATTTTCCTTGGGAGAGTGGGGCAGTAATGAAAGAAGTGCTAGTTGAAAATTTGATTCCGGGAATGAAATTTGATGCTCCTGTTTATATCGACGATAAAAACATCCTGGTTCCTCCCGGCATTCCTGTCCGCGATAAAGATATTGAAAGGCTGAAGCGGTGGGAAATCGTGTTTGTCACTACAGACGGAAATATCATTGCTGATTCTCCGGAAGGCAATGCCCTGGAGAAGTCACTCCTTGAAGACCTCTTCGATGGAAACTCTGAAAATGCCGAAATCAGCGCACTGTATGAATCGGCAATTGCGCGATTTTCAGTTGTTCTTGATGATATTCGCCGAAAAAAACGCACACAGAAAGAATTTATCGATACTATAGTCAGTGATATTTATAATGCGGTCAAGGATGAACGCGGTGAAATTGTACAGCTCATTCTGCACGCCGAAAAGGCCCGCGATGATATGGCCGCGACAGCAGTGAATTGTATGATTATTGCGGCAATAATCGGTATTCATCTGAAAATGATCGGTCATAAAATACTCCTGCTTTCCACCGGAGCTTTGCTGCACGATGTCGGCATGACCAGAATTCCTGAAAGTGTCTGGAATAAAAAAGATGATTTGACAGTTCAGGAACTTTCCACGATACGGACGCATACGATTCATTCATACAGCATCATTGTAAAGGAATTGCGGTACCCCGAAGAAATTGGGCAAATTGCCCTGTACCATCATGAACGGTGGGACGGGAAAGGATATCCAAAAAATGTAAGCGGGGAAAATATTCCGCTTTTCGCCCGCATTGTCTCTGTTGCGGATTCCTATGTCGCGATGATCGGTGAACGGCCGTACCGTGAACAAATGATCGGCTATGATGCGATCAAGAACATCATCAGCGACAATTTCAAACGTTTTGATCCAGGAGTGGTGAAGGGCTTTTTGAAGGGGATGGGAATATACCCGATTGGAAGCCTGGTTTTGCTCAATGATTCTTCAATCGGACGTGTCGTGTCAACGCATAATACCGCTCCACTCAGGCCTAAAATAGAAATCATACTGGACCAGCAGGGAGAAAAAATCGGAGTGGAGACGATCGTAAATTTACATGACCACAACGATCTGTTTATTATAAAAGCGATTGACCCCCGTTCAATCAGATTGCATAATGAATAAAAAGAGTAGAGGGGCATGGGGGGAACAGATTGCGCTCGATTTTTTGGAAAAAAAAGGGTATATTATACTGGATAGGAATCTCTGGTCGGCGGCCGGAGAGATTGATATAATAGCCCGGGATACCGATACAACGGTATTTGTCGAGGTGAAGGTAATTACGGCATATGGAGCCGGAGAGCTGGAACAGATTGTTTCCGAAAAGAAGCAGGAGCGGATAAGAAATTGTGCCTTATTGTATTTAAAGCAACAATATGGAACAATTGAAATGTCGTTGCGCTTTGATGTGATTGCAATACACAATCGGGAAGAGATATTGCATGTTGAAAATGCATTTTAGGGAAGAAGGGTGAGCATTGAGAACGCCTAAAAATACCGATAAAAAAAAGCTCGAAGAACTCAAGAAAAAAATAAAAAGTGAAGAATACCTGAGTCATGCGATCAACAAGATCGCACAGACACTTGTTGAAAACATGGTTGATAAAGATTAAGAGGAAATAATGCCCGAAAACGATTCAAAAAATCCTGAACAACGAAATAACAGGAATAACAGACGCAACAGATTCCGGGACCGCCGCAGAGGAGACCGGAGCCGCAGAAAACGGGTGGAAGGCAGCAGCAATAACAGCAACCTGCCGCTGTTGAAATGTGCTGTATGTGACCGGGAGATTCGGGATTTATCGAGTGCAATCTGTCAAAAAGGGACCGGCCAGCCGATTCATTTTGACTGCATCATAAAAAATATTTCTGAAACCGAAACCATTTCATCCCACGAAAGAGTCTGTTATCTGGGAAAGGGAAGTTTTGGAATAGTCCGGTTCCAGCGGATGGGGGGGATAATCCCTTTTGTCATTCGAAAAAGAATTCAGTATGAAGAATTTGAAGATACGCCGGAATGGCGAAAAGAGCTCAACAAATATCGGGCTGCCCATCCGCTTTACAAGGCCAAAGAAGCCGAAAGCACCGAATAAAAAAAGACCGGATTGTTTTTAAAGCAGCAATTGTTGAAACATCCTGTTCTTGTTGCTTTAAAAAAGTTCCGGCCTGTACTCGTTGTAAAAAAAATACTTATTTATTTTCGCTTTGCTTCCGCCGTAATGTATCCAGTACTTCACGTGCCTTGTTTTTCACTGTGCGGCTGTAGTTGCCCTGCATGATTTTTACGAGCGCACTCAATACAGATGCATCAGTTATTCCATCGTCAGAGTCTGACAGTTTTTCCAGAGCGATAATTGACGACATGGCAAAATTGTTGTTTGGTGCCATATAGTCCTGTTCGGTTACCGCGGTGGCGATTGCACGGGCGGCGGTATTGTCCTGGTTGGTACCGATTTCACCCAGCGCGAGGACTGCTTTTGCCTTGACGATTGGATCATCATCCTGGCGGAGAACATTTACCAGTGCTTTGACTGCACGTTTTTTTCCTTCATCGGACTGTACCTTCGCAAGAATCCTGCAGGCTTCCCATCGAACATCGGGATAATAGTTGGTGACACGTCCGTTTTCACGGATAATCACTGTGGTCCCCTGTGATGCGAGATCCTCGAGAATCATGGCAATCTGCTGTTCATCCTGGGCGCTCACCCCTTCATCAATGAGTCTGCCGATTTCATCAATAGCCAGCAGCTTGTCATCACGGTCTTCCGCCATGGATATTTCATAGGCATAGCGGACATTCGGATTGCTTAAATACAGTTCTTCAATCGATTCTTCCTTTTTCGTGTCCTGTGCAAAAACAATTCCTGTTGATAACAATAAAATTACCAAAATTGCAATGACCTTTTTTATTCTCATAGCGAGCTCCCGTTAAAAGAGTATTCTCTGAACCATATGGATCAGCATGGTATCATCAGACATCCTGATGCAGGTGAACAACCATTCACCTGGTATTGACACTACTTATGCACCATTATAAATAGTGTTTCTATTTCTGTATAGAGCCGGCAAAAAATATTTGAAACCGGCACTATGTATTATATATTACCAGATACCAATTTTCCACTCATTATTTTCATCTTTTTCCAGTAAATACACGACATATGCCTTGTCTGCGATTATCGACAAGGCCTTTACCCGGAATTTTGTGACAAATTCTATTTTATCCAGTTTTGTATTTGCCCTGCTTGGAATGAACACCTCGACAAAATAATCCTTTATATTTTTCAAAACGATATTCTGTTCTTTTAATTGGGGTTTTTCCGATAATTCCTGTAATGTCTGCCCGGTACTGTACTTTTTAAGATACTCTTCGGTACAAATTGTTTTCCATGTATCAAAATCCTTTTTCAGGATAATTGAATGGATCTTTTTCAGAAAAAAATTGACTTCGGCAAATGTCTGGTCATATACTTCCTTGCTTACCACAAGTGCTGGACCGGGATCATCAGCCGAATCAGGAGCTGACGGACAGTTCCAGTAAAGAAGTAACATCAATAACAAAATTGCTGTACGAACGGGATATTTCATTTAAATATATGATAGCGGGGAAACGATGATTTGTCAAAAACATTTTTTTTACTTCAATCCTCTTTGGGGAGCAGAATGTTTGTCTCAAGGGATTATGCATTGAACAGGGATAAAATTCTTGACCACCCATTGCATTTTGGATACTATGGAGTATCATGCAGCATATAATTTACCCCGGGACGTTCGACCCGCCGACAAACGGTCATTTGAATGTGATTTCACGCGCCTCAAAGATATTTGAAAAAGTGGATGTTGTTATCGCTGTCAATTCGGAAAAAAAATGCTTTTTTGACGCCCCGGAACGGTTTTCCATCATGAAAGAGATTGTACAGGAGTTTTCGAATGTTTCGGTAAACATCTGGGAGGGCCTCATTGTGGATTACGCCAAAAAGGTGGGCGCACGGATGATCTTGAGGGGAGTGCGGGCATTGTCGGATTTCAATTATGAATTCGAGCTCTCCATGATGAACCGTGCATTAAGCAATGACATCGAGACAATTCTGCTTCCCACAGATCAAAAATACTTTGTTTTACGGTCATCAGCGATTAAAGAACTGGCGAAATATGACGGAGATATTTCAAAAATGGTCCCTCCGGCAGTGGAAAAGGCCCTGAAGAGAAAAATGCAAAGTTCTTGACAATTTCTGTAGAATTGTGCTAATTTGTGGGACTTACTGATTAAAGCAAACTAAAAGGATAACAAACATGGCAGTACCCAAGTATAAGACGTCAAAAGCACGGACACGCCAGCGGAGAAGCATCAACATGAAATTGTCGGCACCGACACTTGTTGAGTGCGGCAACTGCGGAAATCGTGTGCTTCTTCACCGCGTGTGCCCAAAATGCGGATTTTATCGCGGAAAACAAATTTTAAAGCCTGAAGAGTTGGCTTAATCTAATATATTCCTAAAAGGAGAAGTCCATGGACAAGAAAGAACTTTTCGAAAAAATGAAAAAACTTATTGCCGGTCGTTTGGAAATTGATGAAGCCAAGATCACCGAATCTGCATCGTTCCGTGAAGACCTGGGCGCAGACAGCCTCGACACATATGAACTCGTGTATGCGATCGAAGAAGAACTCGGAATCACCATTCCGGATGAAAAAGCAAATGAGTTTAACACTGTTGGAGACGCAATTAATTTTATCAGTGCAGAGCTTGATAAAAAATAAGATTTATTGGAATGCTTAAATATAATAGCAATTTCAATGAACCTCCCTTTGATAATGAACGAAAAAAAGAATTAAAACTTTTTCAACAATTATCCAAAATCAGGTTCAAGAGCATCAAGCTCTTGAACCTGTCTTTTTCACACCGGTCCTATGCAAATGAAACACCGGGAGACATTGATAATAACGAACGTCTTGAATTTCTTGGCGACTCTGTATTGGGGCTGATTGTCAGTGAATACCTCTATCATATACTCGAAGACAAACCGGAAGGCGATCTGGCAAAGATAAAATCACATGTTGTCAGCGAAGAAATCCTTGCGTCAATTGCAAAACGGCTTCGGGTTGACAATTATATTCTGATTGGAAAAGGTGAGGAATATTCCGGCGGCAGAAGCAAAAAAACCCTTCTGGCAGATGCGCTGGAAGCGATCATCGGCGCGTATTATATTGATTCAGGATATATCCCGGTGAAGGCATTCGTTCTCGAAAATCTCATTCCTGAAATTGACAAAGTCATTCAGGACAAGCACCAGAAAGACTATAAAAGCCTGTTACAGGAACTTGTGCAAAAAAAGTTTCGTACCTATCCGCGCTATACCATTGTCTCGAAAATGGGCCCGGATCATGATCGCACCTTTGTTATTGAGGTGAGTATCAACAATAAAAACTACGGAAAGGGAAAAGGCAAAAACAAAAAGGAAGCCGAGCAGCAGGCAGCAGGCGTTGCCTATATCGCTTTGACAGAGAAAAAAGAAAAGAAACCCCGAAAAAAGCCTTTTTCCGGCAATCCTGCGATCAGCTGACCGACAAACGGTTTTTATAGAATTCTTTTGCAATACCCAGTAATTTCTGCCTTGTATTCAGCGAAGGATCATCCAGTACTGTTTCCATTAACTCATGTAAAATCAGCCCGATTTGGGGTGATGCGGGTATATTCAGATATTCCATGATATCCGAACCGTCAACGGCAAGATCTTTGAGTGAAAGGACATGCTGCTGCTCCAGGAGGGAATCAATCCGCATCTGAAATTCGTTCAATAATGGAGAGTCCATTGACTGTCTGTTCATGCCATACTGGTCGGCGCGCCGAAGAAGGATCAGGTCCTGAATATTTTCCTGTCCAACACGGTGGATAAAACGGCGGACGGCCGCATCAGACCAGCTCGGTTCATAATGAAACATATGATTGAGCACAAGATGGGTAATATGGTGAATTTCTTTATTGGGGAATTTCAGCCTGGAGAGAATATTATTGGTATATTCCCTGCTTTTTTTTTCATGTCCATAAAAGCGGATTTCTTCATGTTCGCCGACGACCATGGTATCTGCCTTGCCGATATCATGAAACAGGGCGGCAATACGGACACCGACAGCATCTTTTGGCGGGAAATCGGATGAATACAGCGAATGGGTATAAACATCAAAAGAATGCATTTCCCCCTGGCCGATCCCCCTGCATGCATCCAGTTCCGGGAGAATAAACGTTAAAAGCCCGCTTTCCTCCAGCTTTTTTATTCCAGACGAAGGCAGGGGAGAACCCATTATTTTGACAAATTCATCACGAATGCGTTCTTCAGAGATGTGCTGAATGAGCGGTGCGGTTTTTTTCATGGCGTTTTGGGTTGCCTGTTCAATCGAAAAATCAAGCTGCGCGGAAAAGCGGCATGCCCGGATGGTTCGCAGCGGATCTTCCTGAAACCGTTCAAGCGGATTTCCGATCGCACGTATTATCTTGCATTTGATATCCGATTGCCCGTCAAAAGGATCATACAATTGACCGGTGTCAAGGTTACACGCTATCGCGTTTATGGTGAAATCCCGGCGGCGCAGATCTTCATCAATTGAACCGGACCACTGGACTTCATCGGGATGCCTGAAATCAGTGTACGTGCTTTCGGTCCTGAAGGTGGTAATTTCATACTGATGATCGCGGCAGAGCACGGTAACTGTCCCGTGCTTGAGTCCTGTGGGAACAACCCGTTTGAACAGTTTCATGATGGTTTCGGGCCGTGCGTCTGTTGCGATATCAAAATCCTGTACTGTTCTGTCCAAAAGCTGATCCCGCACCGCACCTCCGACAAGAAAGGCGGCATATCCGTGCCCCAGGAGGGTGTGGGCTGTTTTTCTCAGGGAGGCAGGTATCTTCAATTTCATCTATATGAAAGTAAATTTTGCGGCACATGTTGTCAATATCGAACGTGACGCGAAGAGGACAGGAAAGATTTCTGTCCCGGCCCGGTAGACTCACTGCATGTTCTGTTGAAAGTTGGCCGCAATAGAAAGAGTAACCACGAAATTCGCGAAAATACACGAAAAGAGAGTGGCTCCTGCCTAAGGAAGAAGAAGAGGTGCTGCGCTCTTGTCCTGACCGTGGACGGTCGGTAGCTATTCAGTTTCAATATACGGCAGAAACAGGAGGAAGAGTTAACCGTAAACCTGTCCCGCATGCAACACGCAGTGTTGGGTGCGGGAGGCCCTCGACTGCCGAAAAGGGAGAAGGGGAATCTCTCGCAAAGACCGCGAAGGCGCGGAGAAGGAGAAGGGGAATCTCTCGCAAAGACCGCGAAGGCGCGGAGAAG